>NZ_JBIWNI010000030.1:0-77686 GCF_044767145.1 Streptomyces sp. NPDC101490 | reverse complement strand
AGGACGCCGCCGAACAATTTTTAGCCTCAGCCCCTGGACTCTGTCCGGGGGCTGAGGCATTTCCGCGTTCTAAACTATCGGGAAAGCCCCGCACCACGAGGTGCGGGGCTTTTCTGTGTTCACCGGCCGGGACCGGATAAAGGCGCGCAGGACGAAACGACGGAACCCCGGGCCACTCCCTTCAGGCCGGGGTGACCAGCTGGGTGTCGTACGCCAGGATGACCGCCTGGATGCGGTCCCTCGCTCCCGTCTTGGCGAGGACCCGGCCGACATGGGTCTTCACCGTCGATTCCGCGAGGTGGAGACGTTCGGCTATCTCCGTGTTCGTCCAGCCCTGACCGATGACGGTGAGGATCTCCCGTTCCCGTTCGGTGAGGGCCGAGAGGCGCGGATCCTCCGGGCGCGGGTCGTCCGTCGTCGAGGGCTGCGGCAGATGATGGACGTACGCGTCCAGGAGCCGGCGGGTCAGGCTCGGGGCGACGACCGCGTCACCGCTCGCGACCGCCCGGACGCCCGCGAGCAGCTCCTCCGGGTGGGCGTCCTTCACCAGGAAGCCGCTGGCGCCGGCACGGAGGCCGTCGTACGCGTACGCGTCGAGGTCGAAGGTCGTGACGATCAGGACGCGGGTGCGGTCGCCCGAGGCGACGATCCGGCGGGTGGCCTCGATGCCGTCCAGACCGGGCATCCTGATGTCCATGAGGACGACGTCCGGGCGGTGCCGGTCGGTCAGACGGACCGCCTCGGTGCCGTTCGCCGCCTCCCCGACGACCGTCATGTCGTCCTGGCTCTCCAGCAGCATCCGGAAGCCGAAGCGCTGCATCGGCTGGTCGTCGGCGATGAGAACGGTCGTCACGAGGGGGAGTCCTCCCGGGGAAGTCGCAGGGCGGTCCGCCAGCCGCCGGTCGGCAGGGGGCCGGAGTCGAGTGTGCCGTCGTAGAGCGCGGCGCGCTCCCGCATTCCGGTGAGCCCCTGCCCCCGGTGCGATGGCCCGGCGGGCGGCGGGGCGGTGCCGTCGGTGTCCGTGACCTCCACCCGCACCTCGTGCGCGGTGTGGGACAGGACGACGGTCGCCCGCGCGCCCTCGCCCGCGTGCTTGAGGGCGTTGGTCAGGGACTCCTGGACGATCCGGTAGACCGTCAGCTGGGCGCCCGGGGTGAGCGGGGGCGCGGCCGGTTCGCCGCGGAGGTCGAACCGTACCGGCAGGCCCGCCTTCCGTACGCCGGTGAGCAGTGCGTCCAGGTCGGCCAGGGTGGGCTGGGGAGCGCGGTCGGCCTCCGGGCCGTCGTCGCGCAGGACGCCGAGGAGACGGCGGAGCTCGGCGAGGGCCTCACGGCTCGTCGTGCCGATGGCGTCGAGGGCCTGGGCGGCCCGCTCGGGGTTCCTGGCCGCCGCGTACCGGCCGCCGTCCGCGAGACCGGTGACGACGGACAGGTGGTGGCCGACGATGTCGTGCATCTCCCGGGCGATCCGGGTGCGTTCGGCGGCCGCGGCGAGCCGGACCTCCTGGTCGCGTTCGGTCTCCAGGCGGCGGGCCCGGTCGACGAGCGCCGCCGTGTGGTCGCGGCGGGAGCGGACCGTGATGCCGAGGAGCGCGACCAGGGCGTACGCCCACAGGGCGGGGACCGCGTGCTGCTCCCAGCCGCCCCGGGGGTGGAGGACCGCGCCGGTCAGGAGCGGCGGCAGGAGCAGGACCGGGGCCCACAGGAGGGCGCGGGGCGGGCGGACCAGCGCGAGGTGGAAGAGCGGCAGCAGTTGCAGGTAGGAGGACTGGAGGAAGGCGCCCGAGGCGGCACTGACGAGGGCCGCGCAGGACATCACGGCGAGCATGGCCACGGGGTGGCGGCGACGCCCGTACAGGGGGAGGCTCAGGGCCAGGCTCAGGGTGACGACCGCCCAGACGGGGACGGTCCGATCGAGGGCGGTGGTGCGCCAGCCGCCGGACGCGTCCACGAGCGCCGCCACCGTCCAGACGAGCGTCGGCAGGGCGTCCCAGGGCCAGGGGTGGCGGGCGTCGGCCGCCCTGACGAGGGTGGTCAGACGGTGGACGTGCCCGCTGAGGCCCGTCGCTCCGGTACCGGTGTCCGTGGTCACGCCGTCATCTTCCTCATACGTCCCGGTGCTTGAGCAACAGGGCGGGCACCGCGAGGGCGGCGGCCGACCAGAGGAGCAGGGCGAGGAGCGCGGCCCCGGGGGAGGCGGTGCCGGGGGCCGGGGTGGCCGTACCGAGGGCGTCGGCGGCCTGAGCGGGGAAGTACCGGACGATCACGGCCGTCGTCCCGTAGGGGAGTGCCCCGAGGATGCCGGGGACGATCAGGACCCCGCCGACGAAGGCGCCGATCGCACCCGGCACCGAGCGGAGGGCGGCACCGAGACCGAGGGCGATCAGACCGAGGAGGGTGACGCCGGTCGCGTTGCCCGCGAGGGCGGTGAGGACGCCGTCGTCGGTAGCCGAGGAAGATCTGCGCGGCGCTGAAGGTCAGCAGGTTCGCCAGGAACGAGACGGTGAGGACGCTGCCGGTGAAGACGGCGGCCTTCGCCCACAGGACCGGCAGCCGGGTGGGGACGGCGGTGAGGGTGGCGCGGATCGTGCCCGTCGCGTACTCGCCCGCGGTCAGGAGGATGCCGAGGACGGCGAGGGCCACGGCGCCGAGCTGGGAGCCGTACAGGGTGAGGACGACGGTGTCGACGTCGGAGTCGCCGCCGCCGGAGGTGTACGTGGCGCCCATGAGGAGGCCGACGCCCAGCAGGAGCGCGACGGCGGTGCCGACGGCGGCCCGACTGGAGCGCAGGGTGGAGAGTTTGTACCACTCGGAGCGGATCACGCGCGCCTGGGTGAGGGCGGGGGTGGTGGTGTCCGTGGTGGGCGTCGCGTTCAGGGTGTCCGTGGTGCTCGCCGTCATGAGGGGGCTCCCTGGTACTCGACGGAATCGTGGGTGAGGGCCATGAACGCCTGCTCCAGGGAGGGGGCCCTGGGGGTGAGTTCATGGAGGGCGAGTCCGTGGGCGGCGGCCGTGCGGCCGATCTCCGGGGCGTCCGGCCCGGTGACCACGAGGGTGTCGGGGGCCTCCGTGGTGACCGTGGCGCCGGGCAGCAGGGTGCGCAGCCGGTCGGCCTCGGGGGTGACGACCCGGACGGAGGCGGTGCCGGAGCCGCGGACGAGCGCGTCGACGGTGGTGTCGGCGAGGAGACGGCCCTTGCCGATGATGATCAGGTGGTCGGCGGTGAGGGCCGTCTCGCTCATGAGGTGGGAGGAGACGAGGACGGTACGGCCTTCGGCGGCGAGGGACCTGAGGAGGGTGCGGATCCAGAGGACGCCCTCGGGGTCGAGGCCGTTGACCGGTTCGTCGAGGACGACGGTGGCGGGGTCGCCGAGGAGGGCTGCGGCGATGCCGAGGCGCTGTCCCATGCCGAGGGAGAAGCCCTTGACGCGGCGGTCGGCGACCCGGGTGAGGCCGCTGAGGCCGAGGACCCGTGCCACGCGCGCGCGGGGGATGCCGTGGGTGAGGGCGAGGGCCGTGAGGTGCTGGCGGGCGGTGCGGCCGGGGTGTGCGGAGCGGGCTTCGAGGAGGGCGCCGACGCGGGTGAGCGGGGCGCTGTGCCGGGCGTAGGGGCGGCCGTCGACGGTGGCGCGTCCGGAGGTGGGGGCGTCGAGGCCCAGGATCATGCGGAGGGTGGTGGACTTGCCCGCGCCGTTGGGGCCGAGGAAGCCGGTGACCGTGCCCGGCCGGACGGTGAAACTGAGGTCCCGGACGACGGTGGTGTCCCCGTACCGCTTGGTGAGGTTCTCTGCTCGGATCATGGGTCCGACGCTAGGGAGCGGCCGGGTGCCGGGCGTCCGACCGGGGGCGGGCGGTCCGGGGCGGGAGTGGTACCGGGGTACCAGGTGGGGGCGGGCGTCGGGTGGTCGTGGGGTGCCGGGCCGGCTGGCTGACCGGGTGGTCTGCGGGTGGTCGTGGGGTGGCTGGTGGGCGTACCGGGTGGTGTCGGGCGGGGGTCCCGCGGGGTGTCGGGAGGGTCGCCCCGCAGGGTGTCGGCCGGGTGTTCTCCAGGGGTGTCCCGGAGGGGGCGGGTCGGTACGGGGTGGGGTGTCAGGCGGGGGAAAAAGCCTTGTCAGAGGGGGGTGGGCGACGGAGGATCAAGTCATGGACCTTTCAATACGTGGCATCCGTGCCGACGAGTGGGAGCAGGGCCGCGAGATCCGGCTGGCGGCGCTCCGGGACCCGATCGCGCACCTGGCGTTCCTCGACACGTACGAGGCGGCCGTCGAGCGGCCGGACGCCTTCTGGCGGGACCGGGCCGAGGGGGCGTCCGGGAGCGGGGACGGGAAGACGCGGCAGTTCGTGGCCGAGGCTCCGGACGGGCGGTGGGTCGGCACGGTGACGGTCCTGGTGGAGCGGCGCGCGGACGAGCTGCGTTTCGGTGAGCCCGCGAAGGCCGACCAGACGCATCTCGTGGGGGTCTATGTGCGGCCCGAGGCCCGTGGGACGGGTGTGATCGACGCGTTGTTCCGGACGGCCGTGGAGTGGTCCTGGGCGCTCGTGGAGCCGGTCGAGCGGGTACGGCTGTACGTCCACGAGGACAACGCGCGGGCCGCGGCCTTCTACCGTCGCTTCGGCTTCGTGTCGACCGGCGACCGGGTGGCCGTGCCGGGGCACGACACGGCCATGGAGAACGAGTACGAGCTGCGGCGGGGGGCGGAGGTCTAGGGCGTGTTTCAAGAGGAGTGCCGTCTGCCCGGCAGGCAGGCGGGACTTTTGAAACACACCCTTCAGACGGGCGGACGCTTCGGCGGGCGGTGGCGGCGGTTCGGCCGTCAGCGGGTGGGGGAGGTCTCCGGCCAGCGGGCGCGGGCCTGTTCGCGGGAGCGGAGCAGGGCCAGGGTCGGGAGGCCCTGGTCGTGGCCGGCCGCGAGGAGCTCGGGGAGCTGGGGGATCGGCGCCACGGCGGCGACGTCGTCCAGGACGAGCGTCAGTGGTGGGTCGAGCCGACCGTCGGATGACCGTGCGGCCATGCGGCGGCCGTGCTCGACCACGCTTGCGGCGAGGGCCGTGAGGAGCGGCATCGCACCGGGGTGGGTGCGGGGATCCTCGATGGCTTCCCCCACCACGTAGAGGGTGCCCCCTTCGGGGAGGAAAGATGCCAGGGACAGGGAGTCCGTTCGATTGGACGTGCAGGCGTCCCTGATGTGCACCGAGGACAGCGCGGCGAGCGCACGGGCCGTCAGTTCCTGTGCCAGGCGGCGGCTTTCCGGGTGGGCCGTGAGGGCGGATTCGAGGAGCCCCGCGTGGCCGGAGGCGGCCTTGGGATGGCTGCGGAGGATGCGGACCGGTTCATGGGCGCCCGCGCCCTGGGCCCAGCGGTGGACCTGGCGGAACGGGCGTCCGTCGACGGCCGCCGCGTGCAGCCAGCAGCGCAGGAGGGTCTCGGCGGTCTCCGCGGTGGCCGCGTCGAGCCGCGCGTGCGGGCGGACCGGGGCCAGCAGGGCGGTCGCCCGCAGATGGGCGGTGGCCGGGTCCTCGCAGTGCTCGGACGGCGACCAGCGCAGCCGCGCCGGAGTGTCGCAGAGGTGTTCGGGGTCGTGGACGAGGACCGGGCCGAGCTTGCCTCGGGCGTCCTTGGTGGCGGACCAGACGGCGGGGTCGGAGGTGACGACCAGGACGGCGCCCTCCGCGTCCAGGACCGCCTGGACGGCGGCGGGGCGGCGGGCTTCCGGAGGCCCGTAGAACGTCCGCGAGGAGCCCGGGGGGACGGCGGCCGGGGCCGTGGTGGGTGGAAGGGCCGGAGGGGCGGCCGACGGCCCGTGTCCGGCCGCCGGGCTCCGGGGGGCCGGGGTCGCGGTCCCCGCGAAGGGCGGGGTCTCCTCGGGGTGCCGCCGTACGGGTCCGGGCCCGGGACGGTGTGCCGCGGGCTGTTCCGGTGCCGGGTGGCCGGGTGCGGGCCGCCGGGTGTCCCGTAGGGGGTCCGGGGTCCTCGTGGTGTCCCCCGCGGGCCGGGAGCGGTCCGGCGCCGGGCTCCGGGCGTCCCCTACGGGTGCCGGGGGCCTGGTCTCCCGTACGGGCTTCTCCCAGCGGGTCTCCGGGGCCCCGGACGGCCCCGGGAAGTCCCGTACGGGCTCGGGGGTCCTGTGGGGCGGCGGGCTCTGGTGGGCGCCCGTCCTCCGGTTCGCCCTGACCGCGCGCCAGCGGGCCAGGGTGCCCAGGGCGAAGACCGTGAGGACGAGGAGGACCATCGCCTCGCCGATCAGCAGGCCCCAGAACAGGCCGTGCCCCGACAGCTGGTCCTGCGGGGTTCCCGGCCAGGCCGCCGCGAGGTCCGTCGGGGCCGTCGCCAGGGAACGCAGGGCCGAGGGCGTGCCCATGAAGCCGACCCCGCGGGGCCAGGCCCCGTGGGAGAGGAGCCCGGCCAGACCGGTCGCCGTCCACACCAGGACCGTGAGGCAGAGGAGGAGTCCGAACAGGCCGAGCAGCAGCCCGTCGGAGACTCCTCCCCCGCTCTTCCTCGGCTGCTCCATCTACGCCACCGTCGACTGCGAGGTGCCGTTCATCTGCTGCTCGACGAGGATCGCCCGTTGCTCCGTCTCCCACTCCAGCTCCGGGTCGGTGACGGACGACTCGGTCATCGCGCGGTCGGTGTAGACCAGGGGGCGTTCCCGCTCGGTGATGAGGTGTTTGACCACCTGCACATTGCCGTTGACGTCCCAGACCGCGATGCCGGGGGTGAGCGTGGGGATGATCTCCACCGCCCAGCGGGGCAGGCCGAGGACCCGTCCCGTGCCGCGTGCTTCGTCGGCCTTCTGGGCGTAGATGGTCCGGGTGGAGGCCATCTTGAGGATCGCCGCCGCCTCCTTGGCCGCCGCTCCGTCGACGACGTCGGAGAGGTGGTGGACGACGGCGACGAAGCTCAGGCCCAGTCGGCGGCCGAACTTCAGCAGCCGCTGGAACAGCTGGGCGACGAACGGGCTGTTGATGATGTGCCAGGCCTCCTCGACGAGGAAGATGCGCTTCTTCCGGTCGGGGCGGATCCAGGTGTGCTCCAGCCAGACGCCGACGATCGCCATGAGGATCGGCATCGCGATGGAGTTGCGGTCGATGTGGGAGAGGTCGAAGACGATCAGGGGGGCGTCGAGGTCGATGCCGACGGTCGTCGGGCCGTCGAACATGCCCCGCAGGTCGCCGTCGACCAGCCGGTCCAGGACGAGGGCGACGTCCAGTCCCCAGGCCCGTACGTCGTCTATGTCGACGTTCATCGCCTCGGCCGACTGCGCCTCGGGGTGGCGGAGCCGTTCGACGATGTCGGTGAGGATCGGCTGCCGGTGGGTGGTGTGCTCGATGACATGGGCGTGGGCGACCTTGAGCGCGAAGCCCGCGCGCTCGTCGAGGCCGTGTCCCATCGCCACCTCGATGATCGTACGGAGCAGGGCGAGCTGTCCGGTCGTGGTGATCGACGGGTCGAGCGGGTTCAGACGGATGCCGGAGTCGTTGGCGACCATCGGGTCCAGGCGGATGGGGGTTATCCCCAGCTCCTGCGCGATGAGGTTCCATTCGCCGACGCCGTCCTCGCCCTGTGCGTCGAGGACCACGACCTGCCGGTCCCGGAAGCGCAGCTGGCGGAGCACGTACGTCTTCTCCAGCGCGGACTTGCCGTTGCCGGACTCGCCGAGGACCAGCCAGTGCGGGGCCGGGAGCTGCTGCCCGTACAGCTGGAAGGGGTCGTAGATGTACCCCTTGCCGCTGTAGACCTCGCGGCCGATGATGACGCCGGAGTCGCCGAGGCCGGGCGCGGCGGTCGGCAGGTAGACGGCCTGGGCCTGTCCGGTGGAGGTGCGGACGGGCAGCCGGGTGGTCTCCACCTTCCCGAAGAGGAAGGAGGTGAAGGCTTCGGTGAGGACGGACAGCGGATCTCGCATCGGTCTGTGCCCCTTCGGCCCTAGCGGCGGATGCCGGTCGCGAACGGCAAGGTGTTCACAAAGGCCCGGTGGTGCTCGCGGTCGCACCACTCCAGCTTCAGATAGGACTTGCCGGCGGAGGCTCTGATCGTGCGCTTGTCGCGTGCCAGGGCTTCGGGGGAGCGCGACGACACCGTGATGTACCCGACGAGGTTCACTCCGGCGGCGCCACTGGCGAGGTCCTCGCCCCGCTGGTCGAGCCTGCCGTGGGCCGCGATGTCGCGCGGGTCGACCGTGCGGTTCATCTTGGCGGCGCGGCTCGCGTCGGCCTCGTCGTTGGTCTTCTCGGTGAGCATCCGCTCGATGGCGACCTCGGTGGGCTCCAGGTCCATGGTGACGGCGACCGTGCGGATCACGTCCGGGGTGTGGACGAGCAGCGGGGCGAGGAAGTTGACGCCGACGGGGGTCATCGGCCACTCCTTCACCCAGGCGGTGGCGTGGCACCAGGGGGCGCGGGTGGAGGACTCGCGGGTCTTGGCCTGGAGGTACGTCGGTTCCATCGCGTCCAGCTCGGCGGGCCAGGCGTTGCGCTTGGTCATGGCCTGGATGTGGTCGATGGGGTGGTCGGGGTCGTACATGGAGTGCACGAGGGAGGCGAGGCGGGACTGGCCGAGGGGCTGGCGGACGCGGATGTCGGCCTCGGCGAGGCGGGCGCAGATGTCGGTGAGTTCGCGGGCCATGACGACGGCGAGTCCGGCGTCCCGGTCGAGCCTGCGGGCGCCGGAGGCGTGCCGGGCGGCGCGGGCCATGGCGTTGCCCTCGGCGGCGAGTTCCCGGGTGTAGTGCATACAGGCGACGAGGTAGGCGCGGTGCTGCTCGCTGGAGGTGGAGACCATCGACTGGAGCTGGTCGTAGGACTCCTGGAGCCAGGCGGGGGCGTGCGGGTCGCCGCGCTGGCCGACGTCCTTCGCGTGCGCGTCGGGGTCGGCGGGCAGGGTGCGGGCCAGCATCTGGATGCGGGTCACGAAGCCGTCGCCGTTGGCGACGTGCTTGAGGAGGGTGCCGAAGCGGTCGACGAGGGCTTCCTGGTCCTCGCTGTCGCGGAGGCCGACGCCGGGGCCCTCGATCTCGATGGCGGCGGTGACGGTGCGCCGGTCGGCGTGCAGGAGAACGGCGATCTCGTCGGGGCCGAAGGGGGCGGCGAGCCAGCCGATGCCGCCGATGCCGGGCGGCGGGCCGACCTCGACCTCGCGGCCGTCGAGCCGGGTGCCCGCCTCGACGGTGACGGAACGGTAGGCGGTGCCGCGCTTCAGCATCCGCTTGTAGCTGCGGTTGATCTCGAACCACTTGTAGAACGTGCGGTGCTTGTACGGGAGGTACACGGCGGCGATGGCGATCATGGGCAGACCGGCGAGGAGGGCGATCCGCAGGGGGAGGACGGGGACGAGGAGTCCGCTCATCATGCCGAGGAAGGCGCCGACGATGATCAGGGCGATCTCGCCGGTCTCGCGGTTCTTGCCGACGATCGCGTTCGGCCGGGCGCGGCCCACGAGATACGTACGGCGGGGCGTGACCGGTGGGGACTGGGTCGTCAACGCCCTGCACCTCCAGAGTTCTTGCGGTTGCTGTGCGGGGTGCCCGCGGTGGGGCTGCCGCTACGGGGCGGGGGCGGGGGTGTCGCCGCGCCGCCGCGGCTGCTGTGGGCGGCCATGCCGCCGGACATGGGGTTGGCCGCGCGGGCGGGCTGGCCGCCCTGGCCGCCGCCGTCGCCGCGGGAGCTGTGGGTCTTGATGCCCTGGGAGACGAGGGAGGCGGGGGATGAGATGACGGCCGCCGCGCTGTTCTCGCCCGCGCGGTGCAGGCGGTTGTTGCGGGAGGCGGCGATCTCGTCGCCGAAGCCGGGGACGAAGCGGTAGATCATCGCGGAGGCGAAGATCGCGAGGAGGATGATCGCGAGGCCGGAGACGACGGCGGAGAAGGAGTCGGGTCCGGTGCCGGAGGAGAGCGCGCCGGCCAGGCCGAGGACGATCACGATGATCGGCTTCACCAGGATGACGGCGATCATGATGCCCGCCCAGCGGCGGACGTGGCCCCACATGTTCTTGTCGACGAGCCCGGAGTAGACGACGACGCCGAGGAGGGCGCCGACGTACAGCAGGACGGCTCGGAGGAACAGTTCCAGGTACAGGACGCCCGCGGCGAGGACGGTCACCAGGGAGACGATGATCAGCATGATGGGGCCGCCACCGATGCTGTCGCCCTTCTGGAGGGCCTCCTTGAAGCTGCCGAAGAAGATGTCGGTCTGCTGGCCGGTGCCGGAGGCGATGACCTCGGTGACGGCGTCGGTGGCGTTGACCACGGTGTAGAGGATCAGCGGGGTGAACGCGGAGGCCAGGACCGTCAGCCAGAGGAACCCGATGGCCTCGGAGAGCGCGGTGGCCAGGGGCACGCCGCGGATGGCGCGCTTGGCGACGGCGAGCAGCCAGAGGAGGAGGGTGAGGAAGGTGGCGGCGGCGAAGACGATGGCGTAGCGGCCGAGGAACTGCATGTTGGTGAAGTCGACGTCGGCGGTCTCCTTCACGGCTTTGGAGAGGTAGTCGATGGTGGCGACGGCGGCGTCGGCGCAGCCGCGCGCGAGCGAGGACAGCGGGTCGAGGGCCGCCGTGGGTTCGGTGGGGGGTGTGGCGCCGCCGGACTGGCCGCGCTCGCACAGTTCCCTGGCCTGGCCCACGATGAGGGCGCAGCGGCTGTCGGTGGGGCTGGGGGTGGGGCCCGAGGGGGTCGGGGTGGGGGCCGCCTGGGCGTACGAGGAGAGGATGAGGGGGACGGCGAGGAACGCGGCGGTCAGCGTGGCCGTCGTACGGCCCGCGAGGCTGCGGCTAGCGGGCATAGGTGAAGCCTCCGTATTCCTCGACGGCCTCGGCGATCTCGTCGGCGACGGACGCCCGGTTGTCCCCGTTGACCGGGGTGGGGCCCTCGGTCTGGCTGGACGAGCTGATGCGCCAGTCGCCGTCGACCCAGGTGAGCTTCTGTGTGAGCGTGAACCAGGTGGAGGTGACGGGCTTGGTGGAGCCGGTGCCCGCGAGGCCGACGAGGCCGGTGCACCAGACGTCGACCGTCGCGGTGGTGGCGGTGTGGTCGCGGACCTTGGAGCCGACCGGGACGGTGCGGGAGACGAAGGTCAGGCCGCTGGGCGCGAGGCCGTTCGCGTCGAGTCCGATGCTGGTGAGGAAGTCGGCCGTGTAGGAGGCGTCGAGCCGCTTCAGCAGGGCGTCGGTGACGGCGGGGTCGTGGGTGGCGCGGACGATGTCCGTGCGGGGGCCCCGCTGGAACATGTCCACCGAGCCCAGGGCGACGGCGTAGTTCGTGGCCGCGCTCTGGGCGCCCTGGGTGTCCTGGGTGTGGCCGGTCGGGATCTGGCCGTTCTTGCCGGTGACGGGGCGGACGCCGGTGGCCGTGGTGGGGGCGGCGCGGCCGGGGCGGTCGGAGACGGGGCCCGCGGTGGCGGCCGGTTCGCCGCCGCCGCGGTTGGCGAAGGCGATGGCGGCCACGAGGAGGACCACCACGCCGACGACCGTGAGGAGGGAGCGGGAGCCGCGCGGGGGCCTGCGGGCGCCGCCGTGGAAGTCGCCGCCGTTGCCCTCGGGCAGGCGGGTCCGGGTCTGGCCCGAGCCGCCCACGCCGCCGAAGCTGTCGTGCTCGTCACCGGGACTCATGCCGGGAACGCCCCCTCACTGGTTCGCGGTACGGGCAGTGCTGCAACGTGACTGGACATCAGGGAACGCAATCTCAGGGGGACGGGTCCGACGGGGAGTCAGACGGCCATCCCGTACACGATGGTGAAGAGCGTTCCCAGGGAGCCGATGATGAAGACTCCGGTCAGTCCGGCCACGATGAGGCCCTTGCCCTGTTCCGCGCTGAACGTGTCGCGCAGGGCGGTCGCGCCGATGCGCTGCTTGGCCGCTCCCCAGATGGCGATGCCGAGGCAGAGCAGGATGGCCACGGCCATCACCACCTCGATCATGATCTTCGCCTCGTTGCCCAGGCTCCCGAAAGGGCCCCAGTTGGGGGCGATTCCACCGATGATGGTGGTGATGTCGCCCTTCTCAGCCGCCAGGTACATGTAACTCACCGCCCGTGTGGGGTAGTTGTTTCACCCCTGCCGAACGGCATGGGTCATCGCCCTATCTTCGCTGATGAAACCGCTCGCGTGTGACGGCTTGACGGCTCTCTTTACCCGATCCCCGCACATGTGACCGGCTCGACCGCCTTGACCTGCGGTGGTGTGGCCGGTTTCCATGCAAAGAAGCGTATGGTCACTCTGTGTATCACGGGGGGTGACTCCGGGCAATGATTGTCGTTGTTGCACTCTTGGGGCGGCGCCGGGACCGGGGTGATCGGGGGTCGCGCAAACGGCCCGCGGGAGGGCCTCGCGGCCTAGACTGGCACCCGGGGCGTACTGGCATGGGCCGAGGGGTGGTTGACGGTGCGTAGGGCGGGCAAGGCGTGGGCGGTGGCCGGCGGGGCCGTCGGGGTCTGTCTCGGCTTCCTCGCGCTGCTCGTCATCGGTACGTACTCGGCGGCGGCCGGGATCGCGGGCGCCACGGGCGGTGCGAACGGCCCGGTGGCCCTGGCCAAGGGTTCGGTGCCCGCGCTCTACCAGGGGCTCGTCCAGCGCTGGGGGAACCTCTGCCCCGCCATCAACCCGGCCCTGCTCGCCGCCCAGCTGTACCAGGAGAGCGGCTGGAACCCGAGGGCGGTCTCCTCGGCCGACGCCCGGGGCATCGCCCAGTTCATCCCCAGCACCTGGGCCGGGCACGGGCTGGACGGGGACGGGGACGGGGACCGGGACATCTGGGACCCGGCGGACGCGATCCCGTCGGCGGCCTCGTACGACTGCGAACTCGCGGGGTACGTCAAGGACGTTCCCGGCGACCCGACGAGCAACATGCTGGCCGCGTACAACGCGGGCGCGTACCGGGTGATCCGGCACGGCGGCGTCCCGCCGATCAGCGAGACCCAGAACTACGTGCGGATCATCCAGTCCCTGGAGAAGAGCTTCGCCCGGCCGGTGGGCCGGGTGGACCCGTCCCGGCAGGCGGCGGACGCCATCGGGTGGGCGCAGCGGAAGCTCGGCACCCCCTATCTGTGGGGCGGTACGGGAACGGCCGCGCAGAACGGCCGGTTCGACTGCTCCGGGCTCACCCAGGCCGCGTTCGACAGCGTCGGCATCCGGCTGCCGCGCGTGGCCAACGACCAGTACAACGCGGGGCCGCACCCCTCGCGGGAAGAACTGCTCCCGGGGGACCTGGTCTTCTTCTCCGACGACCTGACCAATTCCCGGGCCATCCGGCACGTCGGCATCTACGTCGGCGGCGGGTACATGATCGACGCGCCGCGCACCGGGGCGGTGATCCGCTTCGACCGGATCGACACCCCGGACTACTTCGGCGCGACCCGGGTCACCAAGGAGGGGGCGGCGGCGCTGCCGACCCATCTCCCGGGAGCCTGACCGGAGGAGACGGGGCGTCGGATCCCGCCCCGAGATGGCCGGAACTCTCCGTCATGCGCTGGCCCTGAGCTGCGGTGGACCGTCACTCTTCGGTAACGTCCTCATGATCCACCGGAGAGAGCGGAACGCGCGCCTCAGGCGACTCGTTCCCTGATCCGACCGCTCTGACCACGGGGGTGGACGACACACACGAGAGCAAGGGGTCCGCGGCAGATGGCTGTACGCGCATCGGACGGTTCGAACCCCGATGTCGGGCTGCTCTACGACATCAACGGGCTGACCAGGGCGGCCCCGCCGTGGTCCGACCGGGTCATGGCGTTCGTCGGCGAGTACGGCATCCTGCTCGCGCTGGTGCTCGTGGTGCTGTGGTGCTGGTGGAGCGTCCGCCGGCGCGGCACCCCCGCCGACTCCGTCTCCGCCGCCGCCGGGCTCGTCTGGGCCCCGCTGGCCGCCGGGATCGCCCTCCTGGTCAACATCCCCATCCGTGACTTCGTCGAACGCCCCCGCCCCTTCAAGGACCACGAGGGTCTGGAGGTCCTCGTCGCGGGCAAGACGGACTTCTCCTTCGTCAGCGACCACGCCACCCTGGCCATGGCCCTCGCCGTCGGAGTCTTCGTCGCCCACCGGGGATTCGGCCTCGCCGCCATCGGCCTCGCCCTCGCCGAGGGCTTCACCCGCGTCTACCTGGGCGTCCACTACCCGACCGACGTCATCGGCGGCCTCGCCCTCGGCACCGCGATCGCGCTGCTCCTCGCCCCGCCCGCCCTCGCGCTGCTGACCCCGCTGCTCTCCGCCGTCGCCCGCTCGCGGCGCTGCGCCCGGCTGGTCCGCTCCCGCCGGGCCCCCGGACTCCGGTGCGCCGGGACCGTCGGCATCCCCGAACCGCGCCTGGGCGGCACGGGCGTCGGCCCGGGGCACAACGACCTCGCGGCTTAGGGCGTGCTTCGAAAGTCCCGCCTGCCTGGCGACGCCTGGCACGCACGCTCGCCGCGTTGTCGGGATCACCCCGATACATCCAGTATCGGGGCGACCCTCCGCCTTGCGATCGCACGCACCAGACGCCGCCAGGCCTGCCCTCCGGGCAGACGACGCCACTTTTGAAGCACGCCCTAGGCGGCTTCTCCCCCGGTCGTGCGCAGGTGGTCCGTCGCGTCGGTGCGGGCGCGGTCGCGGGACCTCCTCGCCGGGCCCGTCCAGCCGCAGCTGCACCGGGCCAGCGCGAACGAACCGCGCTCCGTCGTCGTGATGGTGTGGGGGGAGGGCGCGTACACCCCACCACCGTACTGCGCGTGACGGCACGCCCGGACCGTCGTTAGGGGTTCGGGTGCCCCCGGGCCCGCGGGCCCGGGCACGGGCGAGCGGCGGCGCGGTTCTTGGGGGTCGACGGACGATGGTGACGCGGAGCGACGGACGGCCGCAGGGCCGGGGCGGCGGGGCGCTCGCCGTCACCGCCGTGCTGGTCGGCTCACTCGTGGGGACCGGGGCGGTCGCCGGGTGCGCGGCCCCCGAGGACCCGAAGCCGAGGGCCGATCCGACGCGCGCCGTGCGGGACGCGGCCGAGGTGCTCGCCCGCGCCGGTTCCGCGAAGACCAGCACCTCCATGGAGATGGCCTCGGGCGGCACCCGGGTCACCATCAGGGGCGAGGGCGGCTACGACTTCCGGCGCCGCACCGGCAGGCTCCAGGTGGTGCTGCCGAAGGACCCGGCGGGGACGGACGAGCACCGGCCGATCACCGAGCTGCTCACCCCCGGCGCCCTCTACATGAAGAACCGGGGGGCCGGGGTGCCCGCCGACAAGTGGGTCCGGGTCGACACCACCGCCCTCGACGACGGGAACCTGGTCACCGGCGGGGCCACCGACCCGGCCGCCGCCGCCGAGCTGCTGCGGGGAGTCCGGGAGGTCGCGTACCTCGGCGAGGTCGAGCTGGCGGGGGTGAGGGTCAGCCACTACCGGGGGGTCGCGGACATCGGCCGCGCCGCCGCGCTCGCCTCCCCGTACCTGCGGGGCGCGCTCGCCGCGGCGGCGAAGGGGTTCACCGTGGACACCGTGCCCTTCGACGCGTACCTCGACGCGGAGGGGCTGCTGCGGAAGGTCCGGCACCGGTTCAGCTTCAGCAATCAGGGACGTACGGTCGCGGTCGCCTCGACCACCCTGCTGTACGGCTTCGGGGTCCCCGTCGAGGTGACGCTGCCGGACCGCCGGGACCTCTACGACGGGAAGATCGAGTCCTGACCCTCACGGTCGCCGCCGGGGCCATCGGCAAATGGTCCGGACGTGTCATGCGCGGTGCGTGGGCCCGTCCCTACGCTGGGAGACCGCAGGGAGACGACGCCGGCAGGAAGAGGTGGATGCGCGTGGCCCCGCCCGGTACAGCAACCGTGCCCGCAGACCCGGACTGCGTCGCCCTCGCCGAGATCGAGCTGTGCGGCGAGCTGATCATCGCGGCCTCCGCGGCGGACGGGGAACGGCTCAGTGCCGCCCGGATCGACGAGATCCTCCGGGTGGCGGCGGAACGGGCGGGGGAGGACCGCTGAGGGCGGCCCCGCCCCCGCCGCGCGCGGCTCAGGTGCGCAGCATCCGGGCGATGGCCTTGGTGGCCTCCTCGACCTTGGCGTCGATGCCTTCGCCGCCCTTGGTGGCCGCGTCCGCGACGCAGTGCCTCAGGTGTTCCTGGAGGAGCTGGAGGGCGAAGGACTGGAGGGCCTTCGTGGAGGCGGAGACCTGCGTGAGTATGTCGATGCAGTAGACGTCCTCGTCGACCATCCGCTGGAGGCCGCGGATCTGCCCCTCGATGCGGCGGAGCCGCTTGAGGTGCTCGTCCTTCTGATTGTGGTAGCCGTGCACGCCGTGCGCGTGGTCGGCCGGCTCGACGGCCCCGACGGCCTCGGGGGTCACCTGGTCCGCCTCGGTGGTCGTCATCGCGTCCTCCCGTTGTCCAATAAGGGGGTGTATACCCCTCGTGGGTATATGGTACCGATCCCCGCCGATCCGGGCGGGGGCCCGTGCAGTTCACTGTGCCTGATGGGCGACACTGAGAGACGCCGGTTAGCCGTGGCCGGATGATGCGCCTAGCATCAGCCTGACCGAAACCCAGCACACCTGAGGACCTCACGTGCGATTTCGTCTGACCCCCAGGGAGACGAGTTTCTACGACATGTTCGCCGCGTCCGCGGACAACATCGTCACTGGCTCGAAACTCCTGATGGAACTGCTCGGGGCGGAGCCTTCCGCCCGGGCCGAGATCGCGGAGCGGATGCGGGCAGCGGAGCACGCCGGCGACGACGCGACCCACGCCATCTTCCACCAGCTGAACTCCTCGTTCATCACGCCGTTCGACCGTGAGGACATCTACTCCCTCGCGTCCTCCCTCGACGACATCATGGACTTCATGGAAGAGGCCGTCGACCTGGTCGTCCTCTACAACATCGAAGAGCTCCCCAAGGGTGTCGAGCAGCAGATCGAGGTGCTGGCGCGGGCGGCGGAGCTGACCGCGGAGGCGATGCCGAACCTGCGGACGATGGCCAACCTCACCGAGTACTGGATCGAGGTCAACCGGCTGGAGAACCAGGCGGACCAGATCCACCGCAAGCTGCTCGCCCAGCTCTTCAACGGCAAGTACGACGCCATCGAGGTGCTGAAGCTGAAGCAGGTCGTGGACGTCCTGGAAGAGGCGGCCGACGCCTTCGAGCACGTGGCCAACACGGTGGAGACCATCGCGGTCAAGGAGTCCTGAGCTTCGTGGACACCTTCGCTCTGATCGTGACCATCGGTGTCGCGCTCGGTTTCACGTATACGAACGGCTTCCACGACTCCGCGAACGCCATCGCGACCTCGGTGTCGACGCGGGCGCTGACCCCGCGGGCGGCCCTCGCGATGGCGGCCGTGATGAACCTCGCCGGTGCCTTCATGGGCAGCGGGGTCGCCAAGACGGTCAGTGAGGGCCTGATCGAGACCCCGCACGGCGACAAGGGGATGGGCATCCTCTTCGCCGCGCTGGTCGGCGCGATCATCTGGAACCTGGTCACCTGGTACTTCGGTCTGCCGTCCTCCTCCTCGCACGCGCTCTTCGGCGGCATGGTGGGCGCGGCGCTCGCCGGTGGCACGGAGGTCATCTGGGGCGGGGTGCTCGACAAGGTCGTCATCCCGATGTTCATCTCGCCGGTCGTCGGTCTCGTGGCCGGTTACCTGGTGATGTGCGCGATCATGTGGATGTTCCGCAACGCCAACCCGCACAAGGCGAAGCGCGGTTTCCGGATCGCGCAGACGGTGTCGGCGGCGGGCATGGCGCTCGGCCACGGTCTGCAGGACGCCCAGAAGACGATGGGCATCGTGGTGATGGCCCTGGTCATCGCCGATGTGCAGTCGTCCGGTGACGACATCCCGGTCTGGGTGAAGATCGCCTGTGCCGTGATGCTGTCGCTGGGTACGTACGCGGGCGGCTGGCGCATCATGCGGACGCTCGGCCGGAAGATCATCGAGCTGGACCCGCCGCAGGGTTTCGCGGCGGAGACCACGGGCGCCTCGATCATGTTCGGCTCGGCGTTCCTGTTCCACGCCCCGATCTCGACGACCCACGTCATCACCTCCGCGATCATGGGCGTGGGCGCCACCAAGCGCGTGAACGCCGTGCGCTGGGGCGTCGCCAAGAACATCATCCTCGGCTGGTTCATCACGATGCCCGCGGCGGCTCTGGTGGCGGCGGGGAGCTTCTACGTGGTGCAGTTGTTCTTCGGCTGAGAGCCGGTGCCGGGGGTCCGTGATGCCGGGGTCCGGGGGTCGTCCCCCGGGAGAACGCGGTACGTGGTGCGGATGTTCTTCGGCTGAAAATCGATGCTGTCGCTGTGCGACCTTCCCCGGCCGGCCGGTGTCCGGCGGACGTAGTAGGGCCCGGCTCCCCCTCGGGGGGAGCCGGGCCCTTCGTCATGCGGTGGCACCGCCATGCAGCACCGCAGACGGTCTTTATCCGAAGCGGCCGGAGATGTAGTCCTCGGTCGCCTGGACGCTCGGGTTGGAGAAGATGCGCTCGGTGTCGTCCAGCTCGATCAGCTTGCCGGGCTGGCCGACGGCCGCCAGGTTGAAGAAGGCCGTACGGTCCGAGACGCGGGCCGCCTGCTGCATGTTGTGCGTCACGATGACGATCGTGAAGCGCTCCTTCAGCTCGCCGATGAGGTCCTCGATCGCCAGGGTCGAGATCGGGTCGAGGGCCGAGCAGGGCTCGTCCATCAGCAGGACGTCGGGCTCGACCGCGATGGCGCGGGCGATGCAGAGGCGCTGCTGCTGACCGCCGGAGAGGCCGGAGCCGGGCTTGTTGAGGCGGTCCTTGACCTCGTTCCAGAGGTTGGCGCCCTTGAGGGACTTCTCGACGATGTCGCCGAGCTCGGACTTCTTGTACTTGCCGTTCAGCCGCAGGCCCGCCGCCACGTTGTCGAAGATCGACATGGTGGGGAAGGGGTTGGGGCGCTGGAAGACCATGCCGACCGTGCGGCGCACGGCCACCGGGTCGACGTTCGCGCCGTACAGGTTCTCGTCGTCCAGCAGCACCTTGCCCTCGACGCGGCCACCGGGGGTGACCTCGTGCATCCGGTTCAGGGTGCGCAGGAAGGTGGACTTCCCGCAGCCGGAGGGGCCGATGAAGGCCGTCACGGAGCGGGGCTCCACGGTCATCGAGATGTCGTCGATCGCCTTGTGGGCGCCGTAGTAGGCGGAGAGGCCGCTGACGTCGATTCGCTTGGCCATATCAATTCACTTCCAGAGGTGGACGCTGGTCAGCGGCCGGTCTTGGGGGCCTTCCAGCGGGCGATGCCGCGGGCCACCATGTTGAGGATCATGACGAAGGCGATCAGGACGAGCGCGGCGGCCCAGGCACGGGACACGGCGGCGTCGGTGCCGACGGCGTACTGCTCGTACACGTAGAGCGGCAGGGAGGACTGGGCGCCTTCGAAGGGGTTCGGGTTGATCAGCTTCGTACCGAACACCAGGAGCAGGATCGGGGCCGTCTCGCCGGTGATACGGGCGACCGCGAGCATGACGCCCGTGGTGATGCCGCCGATCGCGGTGGGCAGGACCACCTTCAGGATGGTGCGCCACTTGGGGATGCCGAGGGCGAGGGAGGCCTCGCGGAGCTCGTTCGGGACGAGCTTGAGCATCTCCTCGGTGGAGCGGACCACGACCGGCATCATCAGGATGGCGAGGGCCATCGCGCCCGCGAAACCGGAGGGGCCGAAGCCCAGCATCAGGTTCCAGGTGGCGAGGACGAAGAGGCCGGCGACGATCGACGGGATGCCCGTCATGACGTCGACGAAGAAGGTGACGGCCTGGGCGAGCTTCCCGCCGCCGTACTCGACGAGGTAGACGGCGGTGAGCAGGCCGATCGGCGCGGCGATCACGGTCGCGATGAGGACCTGCTCGACGGTGCCGAGCAGTGCGTGGTAGACACCGCCGCCCGCCTCGGCGTCGAGGACGCCGTTCATCGAGTGGGTCAGGAAGTAGCCGTCGAGGACGGCGGCGCCCTTGCTGATCGTGACCCAGGCGAGGGAGAGCAGCGGGACCAGGGCGAGGACGAAGCAGACCCAGACGAGGCTGGTGGCGACGCGGTCCCTGGCCTGGCGGCGGCCCTCCACCTTGGTGGTGAGCGCGAAGGTGACGACGACGAAGAGCAGGGCGGCGATCATGCCCCACTGGATGCGGCTGTGCCAGCCGGCGGCGAGACCGAGGCCGACGGCCACGGCGATCGAGCCGCCCGCGACGGCGGCCGGGGTCCAGCGGGGGAGCCGGGCCTGGGAGAGGGATCCGGCGGCCGGGGCCGCGGTGACCGGGCGTTCCTGTATGGCGTGGCTCATGCCGCTGCCCCCGAGTACTCCTTGCGGCGGCCGATGATCCAGCGGGCGGCGCCGTTGACCAGCAGGGTGATGGCGAAGAGGACGAGACCGGAGGCGATCAGCGCGTCCCGGCCGAACTCGTCGGCCTCGTTGAACTTGGCGGCGATGTTCTGCGCGAAGGTGCCGCCGCCCGGGTCGAGCAGATGGCCCGAGATGACGAAGCTGGGGGAGAGGACCACGGCGACGGCCATGGTCTCGCCGAGCGCGCGGCCGAGGCCCAGCATGGAGGCGGAGATGATGCCGGAGCGCCCGAAGGGCAGCACCGCCATGCGGATGACCTCCCAGCGCGTGGCGCCCAGGGCGAGGGCGGCCTCCTCGTGCATCTTCGGGGCCTGGAGGAAGACCTCGCGGGTGACGTTGGTGATGATCGGCAGGATCATGATCGCCAGCAGGATGCCCACGGTGAAGAGGTTGCGGGCGACGCCGTCCTGGGACTTGTCGAAGATGTACGTCCAGCCGAGGTACTGGTCGAGCCACTCGTTCAGGCCGGCCAGGTACGGGACGAGGAAGATCGCGCCCCAGAGGCCGTAGATGATGCTGGGGACGGCGGCGAGCAGGTCCACCACGTACGCGAGCGGCTTGGCCAGCCTGCGCGGGGCGTAGTGGGAGATGAAGAGGGCGATCCCGATCGCTACCGGCACGGCGATGGCCATCGCGATGACCGAGGAGACGACGGTGCCGAAGGCGAGGACGGCGATGCCGAAGACCGGCGGGCTGCCCGCCGGGTTCCACTCGAAGGTGGTGAAGAAGTTGGTGCTGTCCTTCGAGACGGCGAGGACGGCGCGGTAGCTGAGGAAGACCGCGATCGCGGCCATGATGACGAGGAGGGTGATGCCGGAGCCCCGGGAGAGACCGCGGAAGACGCGGTCACCGGGCCGGGCGGCGCTCTTGGCGCTCCGGCTCCTCTGTATGTCTGGTGTGCTGGTAGCCATCTGCTTCTCCGGTCTGCGGTGCCCCTACGGGTGTACGGGCTCCTGGCGGCGGTGCACCGGATGCCGGGTCCGGCCCCCGGAGGGGGGCCGGACCCGGCCGGGGGTCAGGACAGGGTGGGGACGATCGCGCGGACCTTGGCGGCGATCTCGGCCGGGAGCGGGGCGTAGCCGGCGTCGGCGAGGACCTTCTGGCCCTCCTCGCTCGCGGTGTAGTTGAGGAAGGCCTTCAGGGTCGGCAGGGTGTCCGCCTTGTTGCCCTTGTCGCAGGCGATCTCGTAGGTGACGAGGACGATCGGGTAGGCGCCGTCGGCCTTGGTCGCGTAGTCGAGGGAGAGGGCGACGTCGCTGCCCGTGCCCTTGACCTTGGCGGCGGCGATGGCCTTCGACGCGTTCTCGGAGGAGGCGGCGACGGGGGCGGCGGCACCGGTGTCGATGCTGACGGTGGAGATCTTGTTCGCGGTGGCGTACGAGAGCTCGAAGTAGCCGATGGCGCCCTCGGCGTCCTTGACGGCGGTGGCGACGCCGGAGGAGCCGTTGGCGGCCTGGCCGTCCTTGGCGGGCCACGACTTCGACTTCGGGTCGTACTTCCAGTCGGCCGGGGCGGCGGTGGAGAGGTACTTGCCCAGGTTCTGGGTGGTGCCCGACTCGTCGGAGCGGTGGAAGGCCTGGATCGTGCTGTCGGGGAGCTTGGCACCCGGGTTCAGCTTGGCGATCGCCGGGTCGTTCCACTTGGTGATCTTGTTGTCGAAGATCTTGGCGATGGTGGAGGCGTCCAGGACCAGGTTGTCCACGCCGTCCAGCTTGTAGCCGATGGCGATGGGGCCGCCGACCATGGGCAGGTTGATGCCCTTGCCGCCCTTGCAGATCTTCTGCGACGCGGCGACCTCTTCGTCCTTCAGGGCGGAGTCGGAGCCCGCGAAGGCGACCTGGCCCTGGTTGAACTTGGTGATGCCGCCGCCGGAGCCGATGCCCTGGTAGTTGATCTCGACACCGTCGCACGCGGCCTGGAAGTTCTTGACCCACAGGTCCATCGCGTTCTTCTGCGCGCTGGAGCCGGCGGCCAGGAGCTGGCCCTTGGCGCCCTCACAGGCGATGTTCGACGCGGCGGCGGAGGTCTTGGTGCCGCCGTCCTTGGTCGGCGTCTCCGTGTTGTTGTCCGAGCCACACGCCGAGAGGACGAGCGCACCGGAGACGACGAGGGCACCGATCGCGGAGGCGCGAAGCCCGTTCTTGCGCGAAAGCTTCACTTTCGGGTGTTCCTTCCAGAAGCCGCCTTGTCGCGGACCGTGTGTCCTGACCGTTCTACGGCGGCGTGTGTCGGTTGGTGGTGCACCGCTGTGCTCCGTGCACCGTGTAAGGCCGAAATTAGGCAGATCAGGTGAAGCGGTCGACGGAGGAGAGTGAACGGAAAGTGAACCGTGCCGGAAGCCCGGGTGCGGGTGCTCCGGATCGGCGTCCGAACGGGTGAAGGAGGGAGGTCGGGGCGGTGTCGCGGGGGTGCGCGCGGCGGTGGTGACACGGGGGGCCGGGGCCGCGGTCGGCGTACGGGGTGCGGGGGTCGGCGTACGGGTCATCGGGGGCTTTACGGGGAGGGGCGGGGCGGGCCGCGTCGGAGGGCCGGAGTCGGGGCGTGCGGGGCGGCCCGGATGCCGGGGCGGGCCGGATGCCGTGGCTGGACGTGCGCGGAGGCCCGGACGGATGCGGGGCGGGCCGCCCACGGGAGCCCGGATGCCGTGGCGGCGCCGCGCCCGGGGCCGTCCGGCCGGTCCTCGCGCCGTCTCAGACGGTGGAGCTCGGCAGGGCGTCCAGGAGTTCGCGGTCCCGGTCCCGGGTGAGCAGGGCGCGGGCGCGTGCGGGCGGCAGCCAGCGCAGGGCGTCGACCTCGTCGCTCGGGGCGAACGCCCCGCCGAGCGCGCGGGCCGCCCAGTAGTCGACCTCCTTGGGACGCCCGTCCACCGCGTACCGGACCGTGGGCAGCCGGGAGCCGAGCGCGCAGCGCTGGCCCGTCTCCTCCAGGACCTCCCGCAGCGCGCAGGACTCGGCGGACTCGGCGCGCTTCCGCTTTCCCTTCGGATGCGACCAGTCGTCGTACTTCGGCCGGTGGACCAGGGCCACCTCGATGCCGTGGCCGGAAGGCGCCGGGCGCCAGAGCACGCACCCGGCGGCCCGTACGGTGTCCCGGCGCCGTTCCGTCGTCATGGGACGGCGGCCGTCGTCCGTCGCCAGGCGTGCTGGAAGGCGAAGCGGGCCGCCTCGACCTCGTGGCGCTGGTCGGCGTGGAGGACGCCCAGGGCGTACGCGGTGGCCGGGGCGATCCGGGGGGTGCGGGCCGCGGCCGAGGCGGCGGCGGCGGCTTCGGCGGCGTCGCGGTGCCGGTCCAGGGCGCGGGCGGCCTCGTACAGGACGGAGCCGGGTCCGCCGCCGGTGTGCAGGGCCTCGGTGGCGTACCGGTGCAGCCGCAGCAGCAGCCGGGTGTGGTGCCAGGGCGCGTCCTGGCCCTCCCCGGCGGCGAGCGCGAGGGCGTCCGCGTTGTACGGGTGGCCCGCGCGGCTCAGCGGCAGCGCGGCCACCGCCTCGGCCAGGCGCCGCTCGGCCAGTTCGGCGGGCCCGTCCAGGACGTCGACGGCCGGGGCCGAGCCCGCGGGGCCCAGCGGCACCTCGGAGGCGAGCAGCGCGACCGCGTCGGCGACGGCGTGGAAGCGGGCCGAGCCCAGCGCCTGGAGGGCCGCCGAGTGGGCGCGGGTCCTGGCCAGGGTGAGCTGCCGTTCCAGGAGGGCTCCGGCGCGGGCCGCGCCCACGGTGAGTCCGGTGGAGTCGCCGCCCCGGGCGGCCGGGACGGGGGCGGCGGGGCCGCCTCCCCCGTGGCCGCCTCCCCCGTGGCCGCCGAGGGTTCCGGGCGCGGTGGTGCCGGGGGCCGCGGGCCCGCCGCCCGTACCGTTCGAGAGGCGGGACAGCGCGTCCACCAGCCGGACGAGCCGGGAGGTGCAGGCCTGTTCCACGGCGAGGGTGCCGGAGAGCCAGACCAGTTCGGTGCGCAGCCGGTCCGCCCATTCCGTGTCGAGGAGCGGCCGGAAGGTGTGGAGGGTGCCGCCGATCCGGCGGGCGGCGCCGCGCAGGGTGCGGGCCGCCTCCTCCGCCCCGGCCGTGGCCGAGCCGCTCTCGCCGTGGAGCCGGAGTCCGCGGAGGAAGTCCGCGGCCCGTGCGTGCAGGTAGGGGGCCAGGACCTCGCCCGCAGTGACGTTCCGCGCAGGGTCAGGGTTGTGCACGCCGGCGCCTCCGCGCGTCGATGAGCATCTCCTGGACGTGCCGTAGGGGGCGCCCTTCGGGGTCGGTCGCGTGCCGCGTCCAGTTGCCGTCGGGGCCGAGGTGCCAGGAGGAGGTGGTGTCGGACATCCCGGTCTCCAGGAGCCGGGTGAGTGCGGCCCGGTGCGCCGGGTCCGAGACCCGTACGAGGGCCTCGATGCGGCGGTCCAGGTTGCGGTGCATCATGTCGGCGCTGCCGAACCACACCTCGGGTTCGCCGCCGTTGCCGAAGGCGAAGACCCGGGAGTGCTCCAGGAAGCGGCCGAGGACCGAACGGACCCGGATGTTCTCCGAGAGGCCGGTGACCCCGGGGCGCACGGCGCAGATGCCGCGTACCCAGATGTCCACGGGGACCCCGGCCCGGGAGGCCTGGTAGCAGGCGTCGATGATCGCTTCGTCGACCATCGAGTTGACCTTGATCCGTACGTACGCGGGGCGGCCCGCCCGGTGGTGGGCGATCTCCTTGGTGATCCGGGAGACCAGTCCGTCGCGCAGCGACTTCGGGGCGGTGAGGAGCCGCCGGTAGGTCTCGCGGCGGGAGTAGCCGGAGAGCCGGTTGAACAGGTCGGACAGGTCCGCGCCGACCTGCGGGTCGGCGGTGAGCAGGCCCAGGTCCTCGTAGAGGCGGGCGGTCTTGGGGTGGTAGTTGCCGGTGCCGACGTGCGAGTAGCGGCGGAGCAGTTCGCCCTCCTGCCGGACGACGAGCGACAGCTTGCAGTGGGTCTTCAGGCCGACGAGGCCGTACACGACGTGGCAGCCCGCCTCCTCCAGCTTCCGCGCCCACTTGATGTTGGCCTGCTCGTCGAAGCGGGCCTTGATCTCGACGAGGACGAGGACCTGCTTGCCCGCCTCGGCTGCGTCGATGAGGGCGTCGACTATCGGGGAGTCGCCGGAGGTGCGGTAGAGCGTCTGCTTGATCGCGAGGACGTCCGGGTCGCCGGCGGCCTGCTCCAGGAAGGCCTGCACGGAGGTGGAGAACGAGTCGTACGGGTGGTGCAGGAGGACGTCCCGCTCGCGCAGCGCGGCGAAGATGTCCGGCGCGGAGGCGGATTCGACCTCGGCGAGGTCGCGGTGGGTGCCCGCGACGAACGTGGGGTACCTCAGCTCCGGCCGGTCCTGTCCGGCGATGCCGAAGAGCCCGGTGAGGTCCAGCGGGCCGGGCAGCGGGTAGACCTCGGCGGCGGAGATCTTCAGTTCGCGGACGAGCAGGTCCAGCACGTAGGGGTCGATGGACTCCTCGACCTCCAGGCGCACCGGCGGGCCGAAGCGGCGCCGCATCAGCTCCTTCTCCAGGGCCTGGAGGAGGTTCTCGGCGTCGTCCTCCTCGACCTCCAGGTCCTCGTTCCTGGTGACCCGGAACATGTGGTGCGCCAGCACCTCCATGCCGGGGAACAGTTCCTCCAGGTGGGCGGCTATGACGTCCTCCAGGGGGACGTACCGCTGGGGGGAGGCCTCCAGGAAGCGGGAGAGCAGCGGGGGCACCTTCACCCGGGCGAAGTGGCGGTGGCCGCTCACCGGGTTGCGGACGACGACGGCCAGGTTGAGGGAGAGGCCGGAGATGTACGGGAAGGGGTGCGCCGGGTCCACCGCGAGCGGGGTGAGGACGGGGAAGATCCGCTGGCGGAACAGGGTGAAGAGGCGGGCCTGCTCCTTCTCCGTGAGCTCGGGCCAGCGGATGAGGTGGATGCCCTCGTCGGCCAGGGCGGGGGCGATGTCCTGCTGGAAGCAGGCGGCGTGCCGGGCCATGAGCTCGCGCGAGCGGGTCCAGATCTGGTCGAGGACCTCGCGGGGCTGGAGTCCGGAGGCGGAGCGGGTGGCGACGCCGGTGGCGATGCGGCGCTTGAGCCCGGCGACGCGGACCATGAAGAACTCGTCGAGGTTCGACGCGAAGATCGCGAGGAAGTTCGCCCGTTCGAGGAGGGGGGTCGTGGGGTCCTCGGCGAGTTCGAGGACGCGTTCGTTGAATGCGAGCCAACTGCGTTCCCGGTCGAGGAAGCGTCCCTGCGGCAGCTCGTCGCCGAGTGCGCCGTCGTCCTCGTAGGTGTCGGGGTCGGCGTCCAGGTCGGGGTCGGTCCCGGTGACGAGTGAGCCGTTCACCGCCCGGGGGCGGTGCGCGGTGGCGGACCCCAGGGACGGCGCGGTGGACGAGGGGGCGGACGGCGTGGCGGAGGAGGGGACCGGGACCTCGGCGGGGTGCTGGCTCATGGCCCCATTCTTCCGCGCGAAGGGGTGGTCGGGCGCGTCGGAGCGGGCCGTGGGGGCGGGGAGCCGCCCCTTGGGGAGGACCGCCCCGCCGGGCGGGGACACGGAACGCTTCATTGCGTGAGCGTCGCAAGCGCGTCTGAATGGCCGGTAACGACGACATGTCGTACGGGAATCGGGGGCGGGACCGTGCGCGGGCCCCGCCCCCGGTGCTTTCCGGGACGTCTTGAGGGGGTTCCGGGTCTCTTAGGGGGGTGGGGCGGGGCGCCCTTCAGGGACACGGATGGTGCTGGGGGGCTTGGGGGCCCGTAAGGGACCGGTGACCCGTAAGGGACTGGTGACCCGTACGGGCTGGTCGTCCCTTACGGGTGTGGGGTGCCCTTACGGGTTGCGGGCCCCTTACGGGGGGCCGGCCTCCCTTACGGGCTTCCGGACCCTTACGGGCCCCGAGCCTCCCCCACGGGCTCCGGGCCCTTACGGGTGCCGTGGCTCCCCTAGGCGTGCCGGGCGCGCAGGACCCGGAAGGCGGCGAGGAGAGCCAGCGTGGCGAGGGCGAGGAGGATGCCGGTCTCGATGAGCTGGAGGGGCCAGAAGTGGGTGGCCGGGTGGTGGTCGACGAAGTCGCTGGCGCCACCCCGCCCGATCATGCAGGCGCGTGCGACCTCGGGTCCCGTGTCGCAGTACTCCCAGCCGACCCGCTCCCCGGACTCGGTGATCATGCCGTTGGCCAGCACCCAGGAGTCGGACACCCGCAGGGACAGCTCACGGCCGGTGAGGGTCTGGTGGGGCCACAGTCCGGGGCGCAGCCAGTACAGGGCTCCGAGGACCGCGGAGGTGGCCACGACGGCGAGGCCCATCGCCGCCACGGTGCGCCGCACGAGGAGGCCGATGAGGACACCCAGGGTGATGCCCATCAGGGCGTTCGCCACGGGGACGGTCCCGGAGGAGGTGAAGATGTTCGGGTCGTACCAGTAGGTGGGGAAGTCGTTGCTGGGGCCCGTCGACCAGGTCCAGTGGAAGACCAGGCTCAGCACGGGGACGCCGGTGACGACCAGGGCGGCGGGCACCGCCAGTTTGACGGTGAGCCAGCGGGCCGGGCTGACGGACTGTGTCCAGGCCAGTTTGTACGTTCCCGACTCCAGCTCGCGGGCGATCATCGGGCCCGCGAGGAAGGCTCCGAGGAGCACGGGCAGGAGGAACATCCCCAGAGCGGCGTACTCGACCAGCTGCCGGGCGAACCACTGGTCGTCGGTGTAGTCGCGGGCGTGCTGGAAGCAGGAGCGGTCCGGGCTGTCGACGGTGCAGCCCGCCGCGCGCAGTGCCTCCACGGCGCTGTCGGACCACAGTCGTGACGTGACCATCAGAGCTACCGCGGCGATGCCGAGGCCGAGGGCCCACCACAGCGACCGGCGGTGCTGGCGGACGGTCACCCAGGAGGAGCCCTTCAGGGCGAGCGCGCTCATGCGGCGGCTCCCTCGGGGAGGCGTCCGGCGCGCAGATGGGCGAGGAGGAGCTCTTCGAGGGAGGGTTCCGATGCCCGCCAGGGGCCTTCGACCGGGCCTTCGCGGCGGATCAGGGCGGTGAATTGACGGCCCGTCGTGCGGGAGTCGACGACGGTGTGCGGGGAGAGGTCGCCGACCGGTCCGGTGAGCAGGGCGTGTCGGGCGATCAGTTCGTCGATCGGGCCGTGGAGGCGGATGCGGCCGTGCTGTACGAGCAGCAGGTGGTCGCAGGTGCCCTCCAGTTCGGTGAGGATGTGGGAGGAGACGACGACGGTCGTGCCGTGTTCGGCGGCGTCGGCCATGAGCGCGCCCATGAGTTCGTGCCGGGCGAGCGGGTCGAGATCGGCCATCGGCTCGTCCAGGAGGAGGAGTTCGGGCCGCTTGCCGAGGGCGAGCGCGAGAGCGAGGCGGCTGCGCTGCCCTCCGGAGAGGGAGTTGACCCGGGCCTTCGGGTCCAGCGGGCCGCCCGCGACGACCTTCTCGGCGACGGCCGGGTCCCAGCGGTCCGGGTTGAGTTCGCGGCCCAGCCGCAGGGTCTCGGCGACGGTGAGCGAGCCGTACAGGGGCTTGTCCTGGGCCACGTAGCCGACCCGGTCCCCGGGGGGTGCCTCGATCCGGCCCTCGGTGGGGCGCAGCAGACGTGCGGCCAGCGCCAGGAGGGTCGACTTTCCGGCCCCGTTGGGGCCGACGACGCCGACGACCGTCCCCGTGGGCAGGGTGAAGGTGCAGTCTCTCAGCGCCCAGCTCCTGCCGGACCGCCGGTAGCGCAGGCCGAGGCCCTCCGCCGTGATGACCGGGTCGGTCATGTGTCCCCCTCGAAGTGTTCCTTCAGTACGGATGTGAAGAGCGCCGCCACGTCCTCGCGGTCCAGGCCCGCTTCCTTGGCGCGGAGGGCCCAGGTGGTGAGTTCGCCGCGGAGGGGCGAGTCGGCGGGGCCGGTGCCGAGGCCGCGGCGGACGAAGGTGCCGAGGCCCCGGCGGGCCTCGACGAGGCCTTCGCGTTCGAGTTCGCGGTAGGCCTTGAGGACCGTGTTGGGGTTGATGGCGGTCGCTTCGACGACCTCGCGTGCGGTGGGCAGTCGGTCGCCGGGTTCCAGGAGGCCCATCCGGAGGGCCTGTTTCGTCTGCTGGACGATCTGGAGGTAGGTGGCGACGCCGCTGCGCCGGTCGATGCGGTACTCGACCATGCCCTTTCACCACCCTTTCACTAGTCAAGTAGTGGAAGCATGATCGGAAGAAGGGGGCGGTGTCAACCGCCCCCTTCTTGAAGCGACTTGGTGCCTACGACTCCGTGCGGTACATCAGGTCCACCTCATGGGTGGTGAAACCCAGCCGCTCGTACACCGTCACCGCCGCCGTGTTGTCGGCGTCCACGTACAGCATCGCCGTCGGCAGGCCCCGCGCCGCCAGGTGCCGCAGGCCCGTCGCCGTGAGCGCCTTGCCGAGGCCGCCGCCCTGCGCCTCGGGCAGCACGCCGACCACGTACACCTCGCCGAGCTGCTCCTCGGCGTGCGTCTTCGTCCAGTGGAAGCCGACGAGGCGGCCGTCCTTCTCGGCGAGGAAGAAGCCCTCCGGGTCGAACCACGGCTCGGCGATCCGGTCGTCCAGGTCCCGCTGGGTCAGCGAGCCCTGCTCTGGGTGGTGGGCGAAGGCGACCGCGTTGACGGCCAGCCAGGCGGTGTCGTCCTGTCCCGGTACGAAGGTGCGGACGGTGACGCCCTCGGGCAGCTTCGGCTCGGGGACGTCCAGCGGGACCAGGGGCCGCCGGAGCTGGCGCAGTTCGCGGAAGAGCGTCAGGCCGAGGACCTGCGCGAGGTGCCGGGCGGCCGGCTTGCCGCCGTGCGCCCACACCCGCAGCCGCTTGCCGGAGGCGTCCAGGAGGGCGGAGCCGAGGGCCCGCCCGTGGCCCCGGCCACGGCGGTCCGGGTGGACGACCAGTTCGGCGGCGGGCGCCTCGATCGGGTCGGTCTCCTCCAGCTGGGCGTAGCCGTAGAGCTTCCCGCCGACGGTGAGGAGGAAGTGGCGGACGCCCTCGCGGTGGCCGCCCCGGAGGTAGAGCCGCCCCTGTTCGGAGACGGCGTGCACGCCGTCGGCGGTGTCGGCTGCCCCCAGCAGGCCCTGAACGTCCTGGATCTGCTCGGGCGTGAGCTTGTCGTACGTCTGGATCTGTCGTCCCGGTTCGAGGGCCGGCGCCGCGTCGGAAGTCATGGGCCCGAGCCTACGGCGACGCGCCGCCGCCCCGGGGAAAGCCGACGGCAACTGTCTTGTAACCCGCCACCCCCTGTTGCGCTACGCGCGTTGACCCTAGGCTTCAGCCGCAGACGGGGGGATACGTCAATACCGCGAAAACGGGCCAAGGGGACGAGTGGGAGCGATGGCAGGAACATCGAGGGACCAGCGGAAGAAGAAGACCGGACGGCGGGTTCTCGCCGCCGGGGCGGGACTCGTGACGGTCGGCGCGCTCGTCGCCGCGATGCCGTCCGCCGGAGCGGGCTCCGACCCGTACGCCGCGAAGCACGGCGGCGGCCAGGGCTGGGGCCGGATGGTCGATGTCCAGCTGCTGTCCTTCAACGACCTCCACGGCAACCTGGAGCCCCCGGCCGGTTCGTCCGGCCAGGTCACCCGGACCAAGGAGGACGGGACCACCGAGAAGATCGACGCGGGCGGTGTCGAGTACCTGGCCACGCACCTGCGTGAGGCGCGCAAGGGGAATCGTTACTCCGTGACGGCGGCGGCCGGTGACCTCATCGGCGGTTCGCCCCTGCTCTCCGGTCTCTTCCACGACGAGCCGACCATCGGGGCCCTGAACAAGCTGGACCTGGACGTCACCTCGGTCGGCAACCACGAGTTCGACGAGGGCGCGGTCGAGCTGGCCCGGATGCAGAACGGCGGCTGTCACCCGACCGCCGGCTGCTTCGTCAAGGGCAAGAAGTTCAAGGGCGCCGACTTCCCGTACCTCGCCGCGAACGTGACGAAGGAGAAGACGGGCAAGCCGCTGCTCGACCCGTACTTCATCTGGGAGAAGAACGGCGTCCGGATCGGCTTCATCGGCGTGACCCTGGAGGGCACCCCGAACATCGTCACCGCCGAGGGCGTCAAGGGCCTCAAGTTCGGCGACGAGGTCGAGACGATCAACAAGTACACCAAGATCCTGGAGCGCAAGGGCGTCAAGTCCATCGTCGCCCTGGTCCACGAGGGCGGGGCCCCGGCCTCCGCCTCGTACAACTACAACTGTGACAGCCCCGGTCCGGGCGACGGCATCTCCGGCCCGATCACCGAGATCGCCAAGAACGTCTCGCCGCAGGTCGACGCGCTCGTCACGGGCCACACGCACCAGGCGTACGTGTGCACCGTCCCCGACCCGGCGGGCAAGCCGCGTCTGGTCACCTCGGCGTCCTCGTTCGGCAAGCTCTACACCGACACCACGCTGACGTACGACCGCGCCACCAAGGACATCGTGCGCACGGCCGTCGCCTCGGCCAACCGCGTCGTCTCGCGCGACGTGCCGAAGGCCACGGACCTGAGCAAGCTGATCACCGACTGGCAGGCGCTGGCCGCCCCGGTCGCCAACCGCCCGCAGGGCTACATCGCCGCCGACATCAACGGCCGCGGCTCCACGGCGTACGAGAAGCCGCTCGGCGACCTGATCGCCGACGCGCAGCTGGAGGGCCTGGCCCCGGCGGACAAGGGCGGGGCGCAGATAGCCCTGATGAACCCGGGCGGCATCCGCGCGGACCTGGTCCACAAGGCGTCCGGCGCCGAGGGCGACGGCGTCGTGACCTACGGCGAGTCCTTCACCGTGCAGCCCTTCACCAACATGATGAACGTGGTGGACCTGACCGGCGCGAACCTGATCAACGCGCTGAAGCAGCAGGTCAGCGGCTCGAACCTGAACTCGGTCAAGATCCTTCAGATCTCGAAGGGCCTCACCTACACGCTCGACATGACCAAGACGGGCGCGGACCGCGTCGTCGACGGCACGGTCAGGCTGAACGGCGAGGCGATCGACCCGTCGAAGACCTACCGCGTCGCGATGAACGAGTTCCTCGCGGGCGGCGGCGACGGCTTCGCGGCCCTGGCCACCGGCACCAACAAGCTGGTCGGCGCCTCCGACCTGGACGTCTTCAACGCCTACCTGGCGACGAAGTCCTCCGCGGCCAACCCGCTGCCGGTCCCGGCGGCGGACCGGATCACGGTCGTGAAGTAGCCCCTACGGGCCCCTGGAACACCTGAACGGAAGGGGGCGGCGGACCGTTTCGACGGCCCGCCGCCCCTTTTCCGGCTCCCGAGGGGCCGGGGCGCGCACCCGTGGACCGAACCGGAGCACGCACCCCCGTCATCGACCGCAGACCGGAGCCCGTTCCGCCACCGGCCCGAGCACGTACGTCCCCGCCACCGGCCCGGGCAAGCCCCCGACACCGGCCTGAGTACGTCCCCGATACCGGCCGGTAAGTCCTCTGGCGGGCCACGCCGAGGGCCTGCCATAGTGCGCGCATGGAGCGACGACGGTTTCTCACGGGGTCCCTGGGGGCCGGTGCCACGGTGCTGCTCGGCGCCCCCACCGCCTCCGCCCTCACCACGACTTCGGCCCCCGCCACTTCCTCCGCCACCGGCGCCGTGGACGTCCGCGCGTGGATGGCGGCGCACGGGGACGGGACCCCGCTGCAAGGGCTCACCATCCCCGGGACGCACGACTCGGGCGCGCGCTTCGGCGGCGCCTGGTCGGAGTGCCAGAACACCACGATCGCCCAGCAGCTCGACAGCGGCGTCCGGTTCCTCGACGTCCGGTGCCGGGTGACCGGCGGTTCCTTCGCCATCCACCACGGCGCGTCCTACCAGAACATGATGTTCGGGGACGTCCTCGGCGCCTGCCGCGACTTCCTCGCCGCCCACCCCTCGGAGACCGTCCTGATGCGGGTCAAGCAGGAGCACTCCGAGGAGTCCGACGCCACCTTCCGCGCCGTCTTCGACGACTACCTCGACGTACGCGGCTGGCGCTCCCTCTTCCGCATCGGGGACACCGTGCCGCTGCTCGGCGAGGCGCGCGGCCGGATCGTGCTGATCGCCGACAACGGCGGACTGCCGGGCCTGAAGTGGGGGGACCGCTCGGCCCTCGCCCTCCAGGACGACTGGAACGCGCTGCCCGACCCCAAGTACGCGAAGATCGAGGCCCACTTCCGCGCCGCCGTGGAACGGCCGGGCCCGCTCTACGTGAACTTCGTCAGCACCTCCGCGTACCTGCCGCCCCGCTGGAACTCCGACCGCCTCAACCCGCGCGTCCACGGCTGGCTCGACAGCGCCGCCGCGTCCGGCACCAAGGGCCTCGGCGTCGTCCCGCTGGACTTCCCGAACACCCGGCCGGGCCTGGTGGAGGCCCTGCTCCGGCACAACTAGGGCCGTGCTTCGAGAGTCCCGCCTGCCTGGCGACGCCTAAGCACGGCCCTGGAGCGTGTCCGGCGGGGGTGTCGGCGCCCCCGGCAGTCGTACGGTGGCCACCGTCCCGCCGCCCTCCGCCGGGGCGACGGCGACCGTACCGCCCGCGTGCTCCACCGTACGGGCCACGATCGACAGGCCGAGGCCCGAACCCGGCAGGCTGCGCGCCGAGGGGGAGCGCCAGAACCGGTCGAAGACGTGCGGCAGTTCCTCCGCCGGGATGCCGGGGCCCTCGTCGCGGACCGTCAGCTCGCCGCGCATCAGCCGCACCTCGACCGTGCCCCGGGGCGGCGAGAACTTCACCGCGTTGTCCAGGACGTTCACCAGGGCCCGTTCCAGGGCCGCCGCGTCCGCCCGTACGTACCACGGCGCCAGGTCCGTGACGAAGGTCAGTTCCGGACCGCGCAGCCGCGCCCGGTCCAGGGCCGTCCGCAGGATCGTGTGGAACGGCACCACCGCGAGCGGCCCCGGCCGCTCGGTGTCCGGGCGGGCCAGCTCCTGGAGGTCGCCGATCAGCGAGGCCAGCTCCGTCATCTGCGCCTTCACCGAGGCGAGCAGGGCCCGCCGGTCCTCCGGCGGGATCGCCCGGCCGGTCTCCTCGCTGCGGACGAGCAGTTCGACGTTGGTGCGCAGCGAGGTCAGCGGGGTGCGCAGCTCGTGTCCTGCGTCGGCGATGAGCTGGGCCTGCCGGTCCTGGGAGGTCGCCAGGGCCGCCGTCATCGCGTTGAAGGAGCGGGAGAGGCGGGCGATCTCGTCCTTGCCCTCCACCGGGATGCGGACGGTCAGGTCTTCGGTGGCGGCGACGTGTTCGACCGCCCCGGTCAGCCGGTTCACCGGCTCCAGGCCCGTGCGGGCCACCCAGAGCCCGGCGGCGCCCGCGCCGACGACACCGATCCCGGAGACCAGGAGCAGCACCCAGCGCAGGGTGGACATCGAGTTGTCGATCTCGGAGAGCGGGCGGGCGAGGGAGACCGCGATCCCGGGCGGGCCCTCCTGCGGGTAGGTGTAGACGCGCATCTCGCGCCCGGCGTCGTCCTTCACGGTGTGCAGGACGTCCCCGAGCTGTCCGCGCGCCACGGCGAGGTCGCCGGGACCGGCGGGGATCGGGGCCTTCCCGGAGGTGCAGACGCCCCCGCCGGCGAGGATCACCTGCACGGTGTACGAGCCCGCCAGCGGCGGCGGTGTGGTGCCCCGGTGGCACAGCGCGAGGAGGCTCTCCACCCCGCTGGCGTCCAGCCGGGTGCCGCGCAGCGAGGAGTCCATCTCGTTCTCCAGCTGTTCGCGGGTCACGAACCAGCAGGCGAGGGAGACCGCGGCGACGGCCACGGCGACGGCCACGGCGGTGAGCAGGGCGAGCCGGGAGCGCAGCGGCCGTGAGCGGAACCAGGCCAGCGGCCCCTTCCGCCCGGGGCCCGCCGGGGCGGCCCGGTCCGCCGCCACGGGTCCGGCCGGCTCCGGCTCCGCGCCTCCCGGCTCCGGCTCCGAGCTTCCCGGTTCCGGCTCGGGGCCTCCCGGTCCGTTCACTCCCCGCCTCCTCCGCGCAGCGCGTAACCGACGCCCCGCACCGTGTGCACGAGGCGCGGCTCGCCGCCCGCCTCCGTCTTGCGCCGCAGGTACATCACGTACACGTCCAGCGAGTTCGAGCTGGGTTCGAAGTCGAAGCCCCAGACGGCCTTGAGGATCTGCTCGCGGGTGAGGACCTGCCGGGGGTGGGCCAGGAACATCTCCAGGAGCGTGAACTCGGTCCTGGTCAGCTCCACGGTCCGGCCGCCCCGGGTCACCTCGCGGGTGGCCAGGTCCATCCGCAGGTCCTCGAAGGACAGCACGTCGGCGTCGGCGGGTTCGCCCGCCGAGGCGGCGGCGTACGAGCTGCGCCGCAGCAGCGCCCTGATCCGGGCGAACAGCTCGTCCAGTTCGAAGGGCTTCACCAGGTAGTCGTCGGCACCCGCGTCGAGCCCGGTGACACGGTCGCCGACGGTGTCGCGGGCGGTGAGCATCAGGATGGGCACGGTGGAGCCGGAGGCCCGGATGCGGCGGGCGGCGGTCAGTCCGTCCATCCGGGGCATCTGCACGTCGAGGACGACGAGGTCGGGGGCGTACGAGTCCATCTGGGCGAGCGCGTCCAGCCCGTCGACGGCGTCCCGCGTCCCGTACCCCTCGAAGGCGAGGCTGCGGCGCAGGGCCTCCCGGACGGCGGGTTCGTCGTCGACGACGAGGATGCGTTCGGCTTCGTGTCGTTGGCCAGTCATGGACTCAGCGTCGCACGCGGCCCCTTCACCGGTCAGCTTCCGCCGCCCGCGCGCAGGGTGTCCAGGTCGGCCTTCAGGGTGTTCACCGGGATCGCGAATCCGAGGCCGACGCTTCCGGCGGCGGAACCGCCCGAAGAACTGGGCGAATACATGGCCGAATTGATTCCGATGATCTGGCCCTTCATATTGATCAGGGCGCCGCCGGAATTCCCCGGATTGAGCGAGGCGTCGGTCTGGATCGCCTTGTACGTGGTCTTCGACGAGCCGGTGTCGCCGTTGAACTGCTGTCCGCCGAACTCGAACGGCCAGCCCTGGCGCGGGTCGGACTGCTGCTGCCGCTGCTGTCCGCCGTCGTCCTTGGCGACGGTCACGTCCCGGTCGAGGGCGGAGACGATGCCGCTGGTGACGGTCCCGGTGAGGCCCTCGGGGGAGCCGATGGCGACGACCTGGTCGCCGACCCGGAGGTCGTCGGAGTCGCCGAGCGTGGCGGCCTTGAGGCCGGAGGCGCCCTGGAGCTTGATCAGCGCCAGGTCCTTGGCGGGGTCGGTGCCGACGACGGACGCCTGGTAGGTCTTGCCGTCGCTGAGCCGCACGGTGACCTGGGAGGCGCCGGAGATCACGTGGTTGTTGGTGACGATCTCACCGTCGGAGGTGATGATCACGCCGGAGCCGGTGGACTGCCCGGAGTTCGAGGACGCGGAGATCTCGACGATCGAGGGGGAGACCGCCTGGGCGACCCCCGTGACCGTGCCCGTGGTGCCGGAGGAGACGGTGGTGCCGTTCACGGCGGAAGGTGCGGCGGCGACGGTGTTGTCGCTGGTGAGCCGCTCCACGACGGTCGCGGTGCCGCCGCCGATCGCGGCGGCGGCGATGGCCACGGCGGCCATCAGACCGACCCCGCGCCTGGCCCGGTGGCGCGGCGCGGACGTGGCGGCGGCCCCCGGGGCGGGCGGTGCCGGGGGCGGTACGTGCCCGCCGGACGGCCAGATCGTGGTGCCGGGCTCGGGGGTGAGGGGCCCCGCCGGGTCGTACGGCGGGCGCGGCGGGTAGGAGGGGTGCTGCGGCTGCTGCTCCGGGAAGTCCGTCATGGCTACGACTCTCGGAGCCGTACATGAGAGGTGTCTGAGGAGCGGCTGAGAAGCCCGACAGAAGCCTGTATGCCCGATATAAAGGGCCCTCTCCGGGGTCCGTGGAGGCCCCGGAGGGAAGAGCCGGTGGCCCCGTACGGGCTGTCCGGAAGGCCCCGGGAAGTGATCAGGTACGGGCTGTCCGGAAGGCCCCGGGAAGATCCCGTACGGGTCGTCCGGAAGGACCCCCGGGGATCCCGTACCGGCCGTCCGGAAAGGCCCCCCCCGGAAGGGATTCCGTACCGGCCCCCCGGGAGGGGTCAGCCGCCGTCGCAGCCGCAGGAGCGGCGGACGATCAGGGCCGAGGGGAACAGCTTCACGCGCTCGCGGCGGGAGCCCGACACCCGGATCGAGTCGTCCAGGACCAGGTCCACGGCGGCCCGTGCCATCGCGGGCCGGTCCGAGTGCACGGTGGTCAGCGGCGGGTCGGTGAGCGCCGCCTCCTTCACGTCGTCGAAGCCCGCGACGGCCAGCTCCGTCGGCACCTCGATCCGCAGTTCGCGGGCGGCCCTCAGCACACCGAAGGCCTGGTCGTCGGTGGAGCAGAAGATGGCCGGCGGCCTGTCGGGACCGGCGAGCAGCTTCAGCGCCACCTGGTAGGCGTCGTAACGGTTGTACGGGGCCTCGAAGAGGCGTCCCTCGACCGGCCGGCCCGCCTCGACCATCGCGCGCCGCCAGCCCTCGATGTGGTCGGCGACCGGGTCGCCCACGGCCGGGGTGCTCGGCACGCCGCCGAGGCACGCCACGTACGGGTGGCCGTGCTCCAGGAGGTGCCGGGTGGCGAGCTGCGCGCCCCCGATGTCGTCGGTCACCACGGCCACGTCGTCCATCGCCTCGGGCCGCTCGTGGAGCAGCACCACGCGCGCGTCCCAGGCCTCGATCTCGCTCGCCGCCTGCTCGCTCATGCCCTGGCTGACCAGGATCAGGCCGGAGACGCGCATCCCGAGGAAGGCCCGCAGATAGTGGACCTCGCGCTCGGTCCGGTAGTCGGAGTTCCCGACCAGGACCATCTTCCCGCGCTCGGCGGCGGCCTGTTCGACCGCGTGCGCCATCTCCGCGAAGAACGGCTGCCGCGCGTCCGGGACGATCATGCCTATGAGGTCGGTGCGCCGGGACGCCATGGCCTGCGCGACCCGGTCGGGGCGGTAGCCCAACTCCTTGATCGCGGCGAGGACACGCTCGCGCGTGGCCGGGGCGACCGGCCGGGGTCCGTTGTTGATCACGTAGCTCACGACCGCGGTCGAAGTACCCGCCAGTCGAGCTACGTCATCCCGCGTCACCTTGGCCACGCGCGGCAGTCTACGCGGGGGGACCTACCTACCGGCAGGTCGCACTGTGGCGTCCGCCACGTTCCTGTCCTCCGCCCGGGTGAGGTCCTCCGTGGCGCCCTTGACGCCCGCACCCGCGCGGGCCGCGCCCTTCGCCCGGGTGCTCTCCTGGGCGCGCGCCTCCTCGGCGGCCCGCTCGACCTTCTCCGGGGTGACGAAGCGGTAGCCGACGTTGCGGACCGTGCCGATGAGCGACTCGTGCTCCGGGCCCAGCTTGGCCCGCAGCCGCCGGACGTGGACGTCGACCGTCCGGGTGCCGCCGAAGTAGTCGTACCCCCACACCTCCTGGAGGAGCTGCGCGCGCGTGAACACCCGGCCCGGGTGCTGCGCCAGGTACTTCAGCAGCTCGAACTCCTTGAACGTCAGGTCCAGGACCCGGCCCTTGAGCTTCGCGCTGTACGTCGCCTCGTCCACCGACAGGTCGCCGTTGCGGATCTCCATCGGGCAGTCGTCCGCGACGATCTGCCGACGGCCCGTCGCCAGCCGCAGCCGCGCCTCGACCTCGGCGGGACCCGCCGTGTCGAGGAGGACGTCGTCGATGCCCCAGTCGGCGGTGACGGCCGCGAGACCGCCCTCGGTGACGACCAGGATCAGCGGACAGCCGAGCCCGGTGGAGCGCAGCAGCTGGCACAGGGAACGGACCTGCGGCAGATCGCGCCGCCCGTCGACGAGGATCACGTCCGCGCCGGGGGTGTCCACGAGGGCCGGGCCCTCCGCCGGGGCCACCCGGACACTGTGCAGCAGCAGGCCGAGGGCGGGGAGCACCTCGGTGGACGGCTGGAGGGCGTTGGTCAGAAGGAGCAGAGAACTCATCGGACTCCTCCCGGCACCGGTCGGTCGTGCTTCGTTCGCTCGCGCATCACTCGGTTCCTCCTCGGTCCCTGCCTGCGAGGACGTGGCACTGCTTCGTACGTCGTTCCGTACACGTCACTGCCTGCTCCAGCGCCCTGAGAGCTTTTGTTCATCCGTCCGTAACAACGGTCGGAAAACGCAAAAGGACCCGGGGGCTGCGTCGCCCGGATCCTCCGCCCAGCAGAATAGCCCACATGAGTTCAGAGGGAGAGGGCGGATTTCATATGGCTGATGTCTCCCTGATCACTTCCGGCTCCCGGCGGGCCATGTTGCGTACGAAGGACGATGTCCGGATCGAGGCGTTCTACGAACCTTTCCCGGCCAGTGTCACCGATACGGCCGTGGTCGTCGCGCACGGGTTCACCGGCTCGGCCGACCGGCCCGCCGTCCGGCGGGCCGCCCGCGCCTTCGCGGAGCGCGGCGCCGCCGCCGTCGTGACCTTCTCCTTCCGGGGCCACGGCGGCTCGGAGGGCCGCTCCACCGTCGGCGACCGGGAGGTCCTCGACCTGTCCGCCGCCGTCGGCTGGGCCCGCGGGCTCGGCCACGCGCGCGTGGCGACGGTCGGCTTCTCCATGGGGGGCTCCGTGGTGCTGCGCCACGCGGCCCTGGACCGGACACCGGAGGGGCGCGCCGACCGGGTGGCCGCCGTCTCCGCGCCCGCCCGCTGGTACTACCGGGGAACGGCCCCGATGCGCCGCCTCCACTGGGTGGTGACCCGCCCGGCGGGCCGGGTCGTCGGACGGTACGGGCTGCGCACCCGGATCGACAGCCGCCCCTGGGACCCCGAGCCGCTCTCCCCGGTGGCGGCGGTGTCGCTGATCGCGCCGACGCCGCTGCTCGTCGTGCACGGTGACCGGGACCCGTACTTCCCGCTCGACCATCCGAGGGCGCTCGCCGGGGCGGGTGACGCGGAACTGTGGCTGGAACACGGCATGGGGCACGCGGAGAACGCGGCCGACGCGGAGCTGCTCGCCCGGCTCGGGGACTGGCTCACGCGCGCATAGCCCATCATGGGGGGCGGCGCGCACACGAACGAAGGGAGCGCCGCTATGGCAGCGGGAACCATCCGCTACTGGGCCGCGGCCAAGGCAGCCGCGGGCGTCGCGGAGGAGCCGTACGCCGCCGAACACCTGGCGGAGGCCCTCGACGCGGTCCGCGCGAAGCACCGGGGGGAGCTGGCCCGGGTCCTCCTGCGGTGCTCGTTCCTGGTCGACGGCGACCCCGTCGGGACCCGGAGCCATGAGACGGTACGGCTTGCGGAGGGCGGCACGGTCGAGGTGCTCCCCCCGTTCGCAGGAGGGTGAACCCCACAGCATGAGCAACGACCAGTACCACGGCGGCCAGCCGTACGACCCGTACGCGAACGGGCAGGTCCAGGGGCACGGCGGGTTCCCGGCCCAGGCGCCGCAGAGTGCCGATGCCGCGCAGACGTGGGAGGGCCAGACCTGGGACACCACGTACCAGCCCTCCCTCTCGCCCGAGCAGGTCAGGGCGGCCCGCGCCCGGACCGGGCAGGAGCCCCCCGCGCCCCAGGGGTACGGGGCTCCGGCGCCTTCGTACGGGGGGCAGCAGCCGTACGCCGAGCAGATCCCTTACGCCGACCAGGTGCCCCACGCCGAGCAGAACCCGTACGCCGAGCAGAACCCCTACGCGGCCCCGCCGTCGTACGGCGGCGGCCAGGACCCCTACGGGGCGCAGCCGTCGCACGGGGCTCAGCAGGCACCGTACGGAGCGCCGGGACCGTACGGGACGCAGGAGCCCTACGGGACCGGGCAGCAGTCGTACGGGGCCCAGCAGCCGTACGGGACACCGCAGTCGTACGGAGCCCCGGCCCCGGTCGGCGCGTACCCGCCGCAGGCCGTCGGGGCCCCGACGGCCGAACCCGTACGGGAGGCCGATCCGGCGCCCGGGGCGGACCGCGAGTCCTCCTGGTCCCCGCCCACCACCTCGGGGAACACCCGGATCACCGACGCCCAGCGCGCGCGTGCCGAGGGCCGGTCTCCGATCATCGAGCCCGGGATGCGGCCCGCCGCGCTGACCGCCGTCCTCGGACTGCTCCTCGCGGGCGGCGCCGCCCTCGGCACGTACGGGCTGCTCCTCCCGCTCGTCCTGCTCCAGGGACTCACCGCCGCGGGCTGGTTCCGGCTCAACGGGATGTGGCCCGCCCGGCAGGGCATCGCGCTCGCCTTCGCCGGTGGCCTCGCCGCCGACGCGGCCCTGCTCGCCACCGGCCGGGAGCACGCCGCCGCCGCGATCCTCGGCACCCTCGGCGCCTGGGTGCTGCTATGCCTGGTCCTCCAGCTGCGCAGCCACGCCGACCCCGACGAGCGGATGTACGGCCTGATGGCGACCGTGGTCTCGGCGGCGCTCGCCGTCGTCGCCACCGGACACCTCGGGGCCGAACCCGACGCGGTGGTCGTCGGCGGGACCGCGGTGGCCGCCGCCGTCCTCGCCCGGGCGCTGCCGCTGCCCGGCGCGGTCTCCGCGGTCGTCGCGCTGCTCGCCTCCGCGGGCGCCGGGATCGCGGCCGGCGGACTCACCGGGCTGGGCACCCCGGGCGCGCTGCTCGGCCTCGGCGCCGGGGTCTGCGCCCTGATCGGCCTGCGGGTGGCCAGCTACGACTACCCGTCCCGCTTCGTGCACATGACGGCCGGGGTCGCGCTGCCGCTGACCGCCGCCGCGCCCGCCGTCTACCTGCTCGGCCGGGCCCTGGCCTGATCGTGGGGAAGGCGCCCGGGGCGACTCCCGGGCGCTCCCCGCGCGCCCCTCGGACAGGTCCAGGGCGCCCCTGAGACGGCCCTGACGCAACCCTGACCAGGCCCTGAACCGGGCGCCCGGAGGGAACCAACCGGCCTTCCGGCACGTCGGTCTTCGTGTCGGGGGGCCGGTTTTCCACTTCCATGCGGAGGGACGCACTACCCATGCGAGCACTGCGGATTCTGTTGATCGTGGCCGTCGTGCTGGGCGGGGTCCTGGTGGGGATCGACCGGCTGGCCGTGGCGTACGCGGAGTCGGAGGCGGCGGGCCGGGTGAAGCTCGCCGCCGTGACCAGCGACTCCCTGGACGTCGACATCAAGGGCTTCCCCTTCCTCACCCAGGTCGCGGACAAGCGGTTCGACGAGATCGACGTCAAGGTGTCCGGAGTGCGGACGACGGCGGGCGACCGGCACCTCCGGATCGGCGAGCTGACCGTGTCCCTGCGGGACGTGACCGTGACCGGCGACTGGTCCGGCGCGAAGGCGGGCTCCGCCAGCGGGACCGCCCTGGTCTCGTACGCGGACCTCACGGCCGCCTCCGAGCGGCAGGCCACCGTCGCCTACGGCGGCGACGGCAAGGTGAAGGTGACCGGCGGTGTGGAGGTGATGGGCCGCACCCTGACCCGCACCGTGGTGTCCACGGTGACCGTGGTGAACGGGGACACGATCAGGGTCCGGGCCGACGAGGTGCCCGGCGAGGGCATTCCCGGCATCGAGGGCCTGGTCCGTCAGCGCACCGACTTCGAGCGTCCGATCGGCGCGATAGCCGGGATGAAGGTGACGAAGGTCGAGCCGCGCCCGGAGGGCCTGGCGGTCACGGTGACCGGCCGGAACGTCGTTCTGGCGGGCTGATCCGCCGCACGGCGCTCACGGTCCGCCCCACGGCACTCGCCGCACGGTGCTCGCGGGCGTCGGGGCGGTGCCGTCCCGGGACCCGACCGGGCCCGGGGTGCCCGGCTGCCCCTCGCACCTACCGATTGGTCACATGCTGAGACGATGCTGTCCGATCCGCAGAAACGGCGCCTGAACCCTCGGTGCGGGGGCGTCCGGAGTCGACTCCCGTGGTGATCACATCTCACTCTTCGGACGATCGCGTCTCAAAATACGACACGGCGGTGACACGGCCGCCTGTCCGTCCCTACGATCGAGGGCATGAAGCGACAGGCGGATCTCACGAAGCGGCGGGCAGTCGATCTGTGCCGCGTCGCCGCCATGCTCTGTCGCTCCTTCTGAGCGGGACCCACCACTCCCGTATTCCTCAGGCCCTCCGACCGAGGTCGGGGCGCCCCGTGCAGCCGTACGCAGCCCGTAACGCACGTCCCGACGCGACGACGCGTACCGCCGTCACACCCGCACCACACCGCCGCACACTGCCCCGGAGGAGAACGAACATGGCTCGCAGCGACGTCCTGGTCGACGCGGACTGGGTCGAGGCCAACCTCGACAACCCGCAGGTCGCCCTCGTCGAGGTCGACGAGGACACCTCGGCCTACGAGAAGAACCACATCCGCAACGCCGTCCGGATCGACTGGACCCAGGACCTCCAGGACCCGGTCCGCCGCGACTTCATCGACCAGGAGGGCTTCGAGAAGCTCCTCTCGGCCAAGGGCATCGGGAACGACACGACGGTCGTCCTCTACGGCGGCAACAACAACTGGTTCGCCTCCTACGCCTACTGGTACTTCAAGCTCTACGGCCACCAGGACGTGAAGCTCCTCGACGGCGGCCGCAAGAAGTGGGAGCTCGACTCCCGCGACCTGGTCGACGGCTCCGTCGTCCCGTCCCGCCCGGCCACCGACTACAAGGCCAAGCCGCAGGACGCCTCGATCCGTGCCTTCCGCGACGACGTCGTGGCCGCGATCGGCGTCCAGAACCTGGTCGACGTCCGCTCGCCCGACGAGTTCTCCGGCAAGCTGCTCGCCCCGGCGCACCTCCCGCAGGAGCAGTCGCAGCGCCCCGGCCACGTACCGAGCGCCCGCAGCATCCCGTGGTCGAAGAACGCCAACGACGACGGCACCTTCAAGTCGGACGACGAGCTCAAGGCCCTCTACGAGGACGAGCAGGTCGACCTGGCGAAGGACACCATCGCCTACTGCCGCATCGGCGAGCGCTCCGCGCTGACCTGGTTCGTCCTGCACGAGCTGCTCGAGGTCACGAACGTCAAGAACTACGACGGTTCCTGGACCGAGTACGGCTCGCTCGTCGGCGTGCCGATCGAGCTCGGCCCCAGCAAGTAACCCGGACCCCTCGACCGTAAGGACAGAACGACATGTGTGGAGCGCAGCCCGGCGGCCCCGACGCCTCGACGATCAAGCCCGGTGAGACCACCATCCAGGGCTTCGTGACCAAGGACGGCGAGCCCGTCACCGGTTACGTCCGCCTCCTCGACTCGACCGGTGAGTTCACGGCCGAGGTCCCGACCTCCGCCACCGGCCAGTTCCGTTTCTACGCGGCCGAGGGCACGTGGACCGTCCGCGCCCTGGTTCCCGGCGGCACCGCCGACCGCCAGGTCGTGGCGCAGAAGGGTGGCCTCGCGGAGGTCGCCATCGCGGTCTGACCCGCGACACCGAACCGGCCGAAGGGCCGTGCCTCCTGGGGGGTTGGACGCCATTTCCAGGACTTGAGGCACGGCCCTTCGGTCGTACCCTGGAGTTGTGTACGCACGCCGTCGGCACGTCTACTTCTGGATGATGGGCGCCTGCCTGGCCCTGTTCGTGGGCGCCTGGGCCGTCGTGCGGCTCTTCTCGGTGCCCGCCGCCGTCGGCATGTGCGTGGTCGCCATGGTCATCCCGCCGGTCGCCGCGATCGTCGCGAACCGCAGGGGCCCCGAGGACCGCTGGTGGGACGACCCCTCGGGAGACCCTAAGTCGGACGAGTGGTGGGACGAACTCGACGGCAAGGGCCACGGCGGGAACGACGGGAAGAAGCGGCCGGAGGAGTAGCCGGGACCGCACCCGGGCCGGGCCGCCGGAGCCGCTTCGTCGCTCCTCCGAAGCCCTTCGGGAGAGCCGCTTCGGCGCTCCCCGGTGCCGCTCGGACCATTCCCCGGAGCCGCCCGGTTTCCCTCCGGAGCCGCTTCGTCCCCCCGGGCCCCCGGGCCCCGCCCCGCCGTGTCAGTAGACGAGCGCTTGCGTCCCGTCGGCCATGGCCTCCTGCACGAAGACCTGCGCCCCGGCGATGCGGACGCCGTCCAGGACGTCCTCCTCGGTGATCTCGCGCCGGGTCGCGCACTGGGTGCAGAGCGTGACCCGCCCGGCCGCGAGGACCGAGTCGATCAGGTCCGGCAGCGGTGCGGCGTGCGGCAGCTCGAACTCGGCGGCCCGGCCCGGCAGGGCGAACCACGAGGACTCGCCGGTCAGCCAGAGCGACACCTCGACGCCGCTGGCCACCGCGACGGCGGCCACCGTGAAGGCCTGCGAGCAGCGTTCGGGGGCGTCGGCCCCGGCGGTCACCTTGATCACGAGCTTCTTCGCCATGTGCCGAACTGTAATGCGCGCCACCACAACCTCTCGCGCCCCTGGTGTGTCTGCTCTGTGCGCGGATAACGGAATCCGTGCTTCAGGTCTCGTGGGGGGACTTTTGAACACCGAAGAGAACATCCCGGACCGGGACGGGGCGGCACCGCACGCGGACGCGCCGCCACCCGGTACGGACGCGCCGCCGTCGCACGCGGACGCCCCGGCACCCGGTACGGACGCGCCGACACCGCACGTGGACGCCCCGGCACCGCCGGAGCGGCCCGCGCGGCCACGCCGCCGCGCGCTCCGGACGCTCGGACTGATCGCCGTCGCGGCGGTCCTCGGCGTGGTCGGCGGCACGGCCGTCGGATACGGGGTGCAGGCGGAGCGTCCGCCGGTCCCGCTGGCCGCCCTCAACCAGCCGGGCCTCGCGTACCCGGCGAAGCCGCTGCCGAAGGGCCAGGAGCCGGAGCCGCTGTCGGCGAAGGAGGACCTCCAGCTCAAGGCCGAGGGCGACCTGCGGAAACTGCTGCTCCCGAAGCCCGAGGGCGCGCGCGGCGGCGAGGGCGGCTGGATGTCGCTCGCCGACTACGCCGACAGCTTCACGCAGCCCGACGCGGCACTGGAGTCCGACCTCGAACAGAAGATCCGGCGGATCGCCGTGCGCACGTGGTCCGCGGGCGAGAACCGACGGGTCAAGATCGAGCTCGCCCAGTACCGCCCTTCGTCCGGGATGGGCGCGTACGAGCACGTGCGGGGGCAGCAGGCCATCGCCATCGACGAGGCGAGGTCCGGTTCGCTCGGGGAGCCCGTGAAGGGCTCGGAGAACGGGCGCTACTTCGTCTACCCGGTGGAGCGGAAGGCCGGATACCTCGACTTCTACCAGGCCCGTGCCTTCATCCAGCACGGTGACATCGCCATCACCATCCTCGTGTTCGACACACGGAAGATCACCAAGAACGAGATCCGCTCGCTGGCCGAGCGGCAGCTGGGGCGTCTGTGACCGAGAAGACCGGGGGCCGCGCACGCCGCCTCCTGAAGAACACCCTGATCGCCGTCCTCGTGCTCGGCGCCGTGGGCGGCGGAGTCGCCTACACCGCCGTCACCGTCGACGGGGCCGACCGCACGGCGCCCACCGTGGCATGGGAGCGCCCGACCGCGACCGCCACCCCCGGGGACCCCGCCGCGGACATCGGCAGGGGCCGTGCCTCCACTCCGATGAGCAAGCTCCTGCTGCCGGTGCCGGACGGCTATGTGCTCGGCTCCGACATCGACGAGTACGGCAACGACGGCGAGCTCGACGGGAAGGCGGCGGCCGCCCTCTTCAAGCGGACGAGCAGGACCGTCTACGGCAAGGAGCGCCGTGCCTACGAGAAGGCGGTCGACGCCCTCGGCGTCCAGGGCATGGCCGTGCGCTCGTACGCGCGGGTGGACAACAGCCTCCAGGCGGAGGTGCTCGTCCTGAGGATGAAGGACAGGAAGGCCGTCCGGAAGTTCTACGAGATCCGGAAGGACCTGGGCGAGCTCCTGGATCTGGACAAGGGCCCGAAGATCGAGGGCCACACGAAGAACGCCGTCTGTCATCTGGGCCCCGAGCCCACCAAGCCCGAGAAGGGGCCGGACGACGAGTTCCGGACCCCCGAGCTCCGGAAGGTGCTCTGCGTGGCGTACGAGGGCGAGGTCATGGTCACCGTCACGGCGTACGGCATCCCGCCTCTTGAGACCAAGGCCGTGGCGGACCTCCTCGGGAAGCAGATCCGCCACATCGAGTCCCCGGGGGAGTACATATGACCGAGCAGACGACCGAGCAGACGACCGAGCGGGCACCGGAACGACCGGCCGGGGAGCCGACGCCCGAGCCCGCACCGACGCCCGAGCCCGCGCCTGCGCCCGAACGTCCGGCCGGGCCTGTGGCCGAGACGAATGCCGGGCCTGTGGCCGGGACTCCGACGGACCCCGTGGCCGGGACGCCTGCCGAGCAGTCGTCCGGGCAGTCGGACGGGCAGCCGACCGGGCCCGTGGCTCCCCGGCGGACCCGGCGGGTGGTGTGGGCCGTGGCCCGCTGGACGGCCGCCGTCGTCGTGTGCGGCGGCGTCGGCACCGGGACCGCCCTGGGGATCACCGCTCTCGACCGGGACGAGGTCCCCGGACTCGCGACCGAGGACGACGGGCGCTGGGAGTACCCCCGGCTCGTCCTCCCGGCGCTGCCCGCGGACAAGCCCCGCCCCTTCACCGCGGGCAACGACGGCGAGATCCACCACGCGGACCCGCGCGCCCTGCTGCTGCCCGCGCCCGCCGGTGCGACGCCCGATCCGAAGCTGGACGGCGGGTTCGTGTCCACGGAGGCGTACCTCTCCCTCTACGGCGAGGAGTTCCGTGACGAGCTCCGCAAGAGCCTGTCGGACTCCACCCTGCGGCACGTCGTCGCCCGGGGGTGGACCATGCCGGACGGCACCCGCACCAGCGTCCACCTGCTCCGGTTCAGCTCCGTCGCGTACGCAGAGTCGTACGGGGACACGGCTCTGGAGGTGGACGGCACGAGCGGCCCGAAGGCGCTGCCCCTCGGGGTGGAGACCCCCGTCCCCGAGGAGCTCGCGGACGACGTGGAGGTCCCCGATACGCGGGCGTACGTCTACCGGGAGAAGAAGCCCTACGGCGCCGAGCAGACCCGCTGGGCGTACGTGCAGGCCGGGGACACCCTCGCGCTGATCACCCAGACCCGGAAGGGCGAGTCGCTCGCGGTGCCGTTCCAGCAGACCGCCACCCTGCAGAACCAGCTGCTCGGCTAGCCGATCCCCGCGAGACCCACCTCACCGAGTGGGCCGGGCCCCCGCCCACTAAGCTGGGGTCCGGCCCGTTCAGCCTTCACCGCTCGTCCGAGGAGCACCCCGTGATCATTTTCTTCGAAGCTCTGCTGGTCCTGGTCTGTGTCGGCGTCCTCGCCTTCACCGGTCTGGCCGTGAAGAAGCTGTACCAGGGCCAGCGCTAACCCCTCCGAGAGAACGCCAGAGCTGCTCATGATCGAGATCCCTTCCGACCTCAACCCGGGCCTCGTCCCCCTCGCGTTCCTGCTCGGTACGTGGGAGGGCGCGGGCGTCGCGGACTTCCCCGGCGCCGAGAAGTGCAACTTCGGCCAGTCCGTGACCTTCAGCCACGACGGCCGGGACTTCCTCGAATACCACTCCCACTCCTGGGTCCTGGACAACGAGGGCAACAAGGTCAGCCCGCTGGAGAGCGAGAGCGGCTACTGGCGGATCGACAAGGACCGCAAGGTCGAGATCGTCATGGTCCGTGACCAGGGCATCGTCGAGATCTGGTACGGCGAGCTCGCCGACCAGAAGCCGCAGATCGACCTGGCGACGGACGCCGTCGCCCGGACGGCGGCCTCGGGCCCGTACGCCGGCGGAAAGCGCCTCTACGGCTACGTCAAGAGCGACCTCATGTGGGTGGGCGAGAAGGCGACCCCCGAGGTCCCGCTCCGCCCGTACATGTCGGCGCACCTGAAGAAGGTCGTCACGCCGGAAGAGGTCGCGGAGATGGCCCGCAACCTCGGCGACCTGCCGGACGACGGCATCGCCTTCTTCCGCTAGAACCGGACGCCCGCCGGGCCCGAGCCCTGGGCTCGGGCCCCGCGCCCTCCTACACTGGGGGCGTGGTGAGCACCGACTGGAAGAGCGACCTGCGGCAGCGCGGCTATCGGCTGACGCCGCAGCGTCAGCTTGTCCTGGAGGCGGTCGACGCGCTGGAACACGCGACGCCGGACGACATCCTGGTCGAGGTCCGCAGGACCGCCTCCGGGGTGAACATCTCCACCGTGTACCGGACCCTGGAGCTCCTGGAGGAGCTGGGCCTGGTGAGCCACGCCCATCTGGGGCACGGGGCTCCCACGTACCACCTCGCCGACCGGCACCACCATCTGCACCTGGTGTGCCGGGACTGCTCCGGGGTGATCGAGGCGGACGTCGAGGTGGCCGCCGAGTTCACCGGGAAGCTCCGGAAGACCTTCGGTTTCGAGACCGACATGAAGCACTTCGCGATCTTCGGGCGGTGCGGGGACTGCGCCGCGAAGGACTCCGCCGCCGGGTCGTAGGCTTTTCCCATGGAGCGACCTTCCCCGATCAGTCCTCTGCTGTCCCTGCCCGGCGCCGTAGCGGCCGAGGGCCATGACGCAGGGGTCGCCGCGCACTACGGCGACCTGTTCCGTGAGCAGCGCGCCCTCGCCGACGGGCGCGGGTTCGTCGACCTCTCGCACCGGGGTGTCGTCGCCGTCACCGGTGACGACCGGCTGAGCTGGCTGCATCTGCTTGTCACCCAGTACATGACGGACCTGGTGCCCGGCCGGGCCACCGAGGCGCTGGTCCTCTCCGCCAACGGGCACATCGAGCACGCCCTGTACCTCGTCGACGACGGCGAGACGCTGTGGGCGCACGTGGAGCCGGGGACCCGGGAGGAACTGGTCCGGTACCTGGAGTCGATGAAGTTCTTCTACCGGGTGGAGGTCGCCGACCGCACGGACGACATCGCGGTCGTCCACCTCCCGGCCGGTTCCGTCGCCGCGACCCCCGAGGGCGTCGCCGTACGGGAGACCCCGTACGGCCGTGATCTGTTCCTGCCCCGCGCCGGGCTGGAGTCCTTCGCCGCCGCGCACGGTCCGGCCGCCGGGATCCTCGCGTACGAGGCGCTGCGGGTCGAGGCGCACCGGCCCCGGCTCGGTTTCGAGACGGACCACCGGACCATCCCGCACGAGATCGGCCTCATCGGCAGCGCCGTCCACCTCCAGAAGGGCTGCTACCGGGGGCAGGAGACCGTCGCCCGGGTGCAGAACCTGGGGAAGCCGCCGCGCCGTCTCGTCTTCCTGCACCTGGACGGCAGCGAGGTGCTGCTGCCGGGGCACGGCGCCCCGGTGCGGCTGGCCGCCGACGGCGAGGAGGGGCGTCAGCTCGGCTTCGTGACGACCGCCGTCCGCCACCACGAACTGGGCCCGATCGCCCTGGCCCTGGTCAAGCGGAACGTGCCGGTCGACGCCCCGCTGATCGTGGGCACGACCGCCGCCGCGCAGGAGACGGTCGTCGAGCCGTAGGCGGGGCGGCGGGGGCCGTCGACGGGTCGGCCGGTCGTACGGCCGACCCTGGTCGGTCGTACGGGCCGGGTCGGTCGTCCCGCCTTCGGAGGTGCCCGGACCCGGGGCGCCCGGACCCGGGGTGTCAGACCTCGATCAGGACCGTGAACGGGCCGTCGTTCGTGAGCGAGACGCGCATGTCCGCTCCGAAGCGGCCCGTCTCCACGTGCGCGCCCAGTTCCCGCAGCCGGGCCACGACCTCGTCCACGAGGGGTTCGGCGACGGGGCCGGGGGCAGCCGCGTTCCAGGTGGGGCGGCGGCCCTTGCGGGCGTCTCCGTAGAGGGTGAACTGGGAGATCACGAGCAGCGGCGCGTTCACGTCGGAGCATGACTTCTCGTCGGCCAGTACCCGGACGGACCAGAGCTTTCTGGCCAATTGGGCGGCCTTCTCCGGGGTGTCGTCATGGGTCACCCCCACCAGCACGCACAAGCCCTCGCCGGTGATCGCACCGACGGTCTCCCCTGCGACGACGACGCTCGCGCCGTCCACCCTCTGTACCACTGCACGCATACGCCCCAACCTACCCAGCGGTCCCGAGTCCGGCGGAGGAGGGGCCGAACGGGTGCAGCGCGACTGCACGGGCACGAGGAGGAGTGGCACCATGCGTGTCAGGCGGTGCGCTCCGCACCGGTCGAGGGGAACGAATCTCATGAGTGCACCTGGCACCGGGCCGACGCCGTCCGGCCCCGTACCGCTGTTCCGCGCCGGAACCCGGGGCGGTGGACCGGGACCGGCCACCCGCCCGCCCGCCCAGCGGAGCACCGAGCCCGCCCCGCCCGAGCGGCCCGAGCCGGAGCTCGGCGCGCTGCGGCTGCCCGAACTGCGGGCGCTGCGCCGGGACGCGCAGAGCGACGAGGCCGACCTGAGCTATGTCCGCCGGATGCTCCAGGGCCGGATCGACATCCTGCGGGCCGAACTGGCGCGGCGGACCGACCCCGAGACGCCGGTCCTCGACCGGCTGTCCGAGATCCTCGCCGACGTGCCCTCGCGGCACCGCACCTCGGCCCGGCACGTGACGATGTCGACGCCCCGCAACGAGGAGTACCGGCGGCTCGCGGCCGACATGCTCTCTGAGGTCGAGCTGTCGGACCTGACGGCCCGCACGGACGACGAACTGCACGCGGCGATGGGCCGGTTGGCCGGGTACGAGCAGCAGATCTCGCGGTGCCGCCAGCGCCTCCAGCGGACCGCCGACGACTGCAGCGCGGAGATCGCCCGCCGCTACCGAGAGGGCGAGGCGCAGGTCGACGACCTGCTCGCGTGACCGGAGCCGCCCCTCGGGAGTCCTCGTACGTGCGGGGGTGCTCGTGCGGGAGCCCTCGTGGGTGCCTTCCCGTGCGGGCGGGCCCGTGGGTGCCTTCCCGTGCGGGCGGGCCCGTGGGTGCCTTCCCGTGCGGGCGGGCCCGTGGGTGTCTTCCCGTAGGTGTTGTCCCGGACAGGCTGTCCGGTGGGTGTTTTCCCGTACGTGCTGTCCCGTACGTGCTGTCCCGTACGGGCTGTCCGGTGGGTGTCTTCCCGTACGGGTCGGGCCCGGCGGGGAAAACCCGGGTGCGTCCGGGAGGGGGCCGTGCGTAGGGTCGCGGCATGACTGTCGATGTGCGCACGGTGGCGGAATCCGAGTTCTCCGACTGGCAGCGGGCCCTGCGGGTCGGTTTCCTCCGCCCGCCGGTCGTCTCCGACGCGGAGGTCGTCGACCGGCTCCCGCACGTCGATCTCACCCGCACGCTCGGCGCCTACGACCGGGGCCGGACCGTCGCCACCTTCCGCTCGTTCCGGCAGGAGGTGAGCACGGTCGGCGGCGGGATCCTCACCGCCGACGCGATCACCCAGGTCACGGTCTCCCCGACGCACCGCAGGCGCGGGCTGCTGAGCCGGATGATGTCCACCGATCTGACCGCCGCGAAGGAGCGGGGCGACGCCCTGGCGACCCTGATCGCCGCCGAGTACCCGATCTACGGCCGTTTCGGTTTCGGCGTGGCCAGCTCGATCGCCGAGTGGAGCGTGGACCTGCGCGTCGCCGGGCTCGACCCGCGCCGCTCGGGCCGCCCGGAGGACGGCGGCAGGATCGATCTGACCGACGCCGACGAGATCCGCGAGGTCGGCCCCGACGTGCACCGCGCGCTCATGGGCGTCCGGGCGGGCGTCACCGCGCGCACCCCGCGCGACTGGGACAACGGCACCGGGGCGGCCGTGCAGAGCGAGCCCTGGCAGGAGCCGTACTACGCGGTGTACCGGGCGGAGTCCGGCGAGGTCGAGGGGTACGTCGCCTACACCGTCGACGAGCGGTGGGACGACGCCAAGCAGCCCGTGAACACGGCGAAGGTGCGGGACCTGATCGCCGCCACCCCCGCCGCCGAGCGGGCCCTGTGGGAGTACGTCTGCTCCGTCGACTGGATCTCCACGGTCCGCTCCGGCTACCGGGCGACCGACGACCCGCTGCCCTCCCTGCTGCCGGACCGGCGCGCCGCCCGCGTCCTGACGCACGCGGACATGCTCTGGGTCCGTGTCCTGGACGCCGTACGGGTCCTGGAGGGCCGTACGTACCCCGTCACGGACGGTCTGGTGCTCGATGTGCGGGACGGGTACGCGACCGGTGAGGCGGGCGGCTTCACCGGCGGGCGGTACCTGCTGGACGCCTCCCCCGACGGGGTCTCCTGCGTCCGGACGACCCGGTCCGCCGATCTCGCCTTCGACGTGGCGCACCTCGGCGCGTTCGCGTTCGGCGACGAGTCCGCCGTACGGCTCGCCCGCCTCGGGCTCGTCGACGAGCTGACGCCGGGCGCGGCCGCCCGCGCCGATCTGCTGTTCCACACCCCGCTGCGGGCCTTCTCGCCCGACATCTTCTGAGGGGCCCCGTCCCGTACGGGGTCCGGCGGGGGTCCCGCGCCGGGGTCAGCGGGTTCTGAGCCGGGTTCAGCGGGTCCTGAGCCGGAAGAGGAGCCCCGACGCGGCCACCGCCAGACCGAGCAGCCCGCCGCACCACGCCAGCGCGACCCAGGGGGCGCCGCCCACCGGCTGGTCGAGCAGCAGCCCCCGCATGGACTCGATCAGCGGGGTTACCGGCTGGTGCTCCGCGAAGCCGCGCAGCCAGCCGGGCATCGTCTCGATGGGGACGAACGCGCTGCTCGGGTACGGCAGGAACATCATGAAGAAGGTGACCGCCCCGGCGGCCTCCGCCGTCCTCGTCACCAGGCCGATCGCCGCCGACAGCCAGGAGACGGCCGTGATGTAGGCGAGCAGCAGCCCGATCGCGGCGAGCCAGCCGCCGGGCGTGGCGGCGGGGCGGAAGCCGATGAGGAAGGCGACGCCGAGGACGAGGGCGGTGGACAGCGCGTTCCGGGTGACGGCGGCGGCGACGTGCCCGGCGAGGAACGGCGTGCCGCCGACGTCGAGGGTGCGGAAGCGGTCCACGACCCCGCGCCGCATGTCCTCGCTGACGGAGACGGCGGTGCCCGCCGAGCCGAATCCGGCACAGAGGACGAGGACGCCGGGCACCACGTAGGTGACGTACCGGGTGCCGGTGTCGATGGCTCCGCCGAAGAAGTAGACGAAGACCAGCATCAGCATGATCGGCATCATCAACGAGGTGATGACCGCGTCCAGATTGCGGCGGCTGAGCCGGATGCCGCGCCCGGCGAGGGTGTGCGCGGCGGCGAACCCGCCGGAGAAGGCGCCCGGGATGCTGTCAGACACGGGTGTGCTCCTTGCCGGTGGCGGTGCCGTCGCCGGTGGCGGTGGCGGTGGCGGTTGTGGCGGTGGCCGTGGTCCGGGTGGTGCTTCCCGCGCGGCCCGGACCCGGTGTCTCCGCCGTCAGGTTCAGGAAGACGTCGTCGAGCGTCGCCGTGTGGAGGGTGAAGCGGGCGATGTCGCGCCGCCCGGGGTCGTACGCGTCGAGCAGCGCCCGGACGTGGGCGGCGCTGCCGTCGGTGCGCAGCCCGAGGGTCCGGTTCGCGGGGTCGCGCAGGACGGGCGCCGGGTGCGGATACGCGGTGAGTCGTAGATAGCTCTCCTCTCCATGTGCCACCAGGTCGAGCCGGTGGGCGGCGTAACGGTCCTTCAGTTCCGCCGGGGTGCCCTCGGCGAGGGTGCGGCCCCCGCCGAGGACCGCGACGCGGTCCGCGAGCCGGTCGGCCTCCTCCAGGTACTGGGTGGTGAGGAAGACCGTCGTACCGGTGCCGGACAGTTCGCGGACCACCTCCCACAGTTCCTGGCGGCTGCGCGGGTCGAGCCCCGTGGTCGGCTCGTCGAGGAACATCACCCGGGTCGTACCGGGGTCGCGGACGAGTCCGGCGGCCAGGTCGAGGCGTCGGCGCATCCCGCCCGAGTAGGTCTTCGCGAGCCGGCCGGCCGCGTCCGTGAGCCGGAACCGTTCGAGGAGTTCGGTGGTGCGGCGCGCGGCGGCGCGGCGGGAGAGCCCGGAGAGCCGGGCCACGGTCCGCAGGTTCTCGGCGCCGGTCTGGGTCTCGTCGACGGCCGCGTACTGCCCGGTGAGGCTGATCGCCCGGCGGACCCGGGGGCGCTCGGTGACGACGTCGTGCCCGGCCACGCGCGCGTGCCCGGTGTCGGGCGCGGTGAGCGTGGCGAGGATGCGGACGGTGGTGGTCTTCCCGGCGCCGTTGGGGCCGAGGAGGGCGAAGACGGTGCCGTGCTCGACCCGCAGGTCGAGGGCGTCGAGGACGCGGACGGCCCCGTAGTTCTTGGTGAGTCCGGTGGCTTCTACGGCCGGAGGCATGGCTGCTCCTTGGGCTCGCGGGCAGGACGGAACGGCGTACTGCGTATGCCATACGCGTTACTGTGTAAGGGTTACGCATTACTAGGATGGACGTCAAGCGAGCGAGGTGGCCGGGAGGCGGCGGGTTGTGAAGGACGGCGAGCGGCGGACGAGCGGCGGCGGCGAGGGCGGGGGTGACGGCCGCCTTGGTGCCGGTGGTGCCGGTGGTGCCGGTGAAGCTGGTCGGGTGAGAGGTGACCGTGCAGGTGCTGGTGTCAGTGGTGCTGCTGGCGGTGCCAGTGGTGGGGGGACCTTTCTGCCGCCGGTCATCGAGGCGGCCTGGGGGCTCCGGGAGCGTCCCTCCAAGGGCCCCAAGCCCGGTCTGACGCTGGACCGGATCGTGGGCGCGGCCGTCTCCCTGGCTTCGACGGAGGGCATCGGCGCCGTCTCCATGGGCCGGATCGCCAAGGAGCTCGGCGTCTCGACGATGTCGCTCTACCGGTACGTCTCCGCCAAGAACGAGCTGTACGTGCTCATGCAGGAGGCCGCCACCGGCGCTCCGCCCGAACTCGGCCCGCCCGGCGCGGACTGGCGCGCGGGCGTCGAGGCCTGGGCCTGGGCGATGCGCGAGGTCTACCACCGGAACCTCTGGATGCTGCGGCTCCCGGTCTCGGGGCCGCCCGCGACCCCGAACGTGGTCGCCTGGTGGGAGGCGGCGCTCGCCGCGCTGGAGAGCACCGGCCTCGACGAGGGTGCCAAGATCTCGGTGACCCTGCTGGTCGGCGGCTTCGTCCGGAACGACGCCGTGGTCATGGCGGACCTCGCGGACGCGGTCGCCGCGAGCGCCGGGGACCCCGAGGACGTCCTCGCCCGGTACAGCCGCACCCTGCGGCGGCTCACCGACCCCGAGCGGTACCCGCAGGTGACCCGGATGCTGGACTCGGGGGTGATGGACGACTCCGACGACCCGGAGTTCGAGTTCCGCTTCGGTCTCGCCCGGATCCTCGACGGGGTCGCCGTACTCGTGGAGGGCGGGGCCTCGTGACGCCCTCGCCGTCGTCGCCGCCCGGGGGGAAGCGCGCCTAGGGCCCGCTGTCTCCGCCTCCGCCTCCGCTTGTGGGGAAGCCCCCGGAACCCTGTCGCCGCCTCCGGCGTCCCCGTCCGGTCCGGATTCCCCGCGGCCTTCCGGGCTGCGCGAGCGGAAGAAGGAGCGCACCCGGCGGGCCCTGTCGGAGGGGGCCGTCACGCTCTTCCTGGAGCGGGGCCACGAGGACGAGACGGCCCTCGCGGAGGCGCTCCCCGGGAGCGCCGGAAGGAGCGCGGGCGTCGGCGGGGGACGCCGGGCGGCCTGAGGGCTGATTCCGAGAGGCCATGGGTGCCGGCACTGTCCGAATCCCGTTCCGTGGCCGTCCCGGTGGAGCCCCGGCCCGCCGTCACGGAGCCTTTGCCGCGAGAGCCTCCCGGCTGCTGCCTCCCTGCCCGCCCTTCCGGCCGCCTCGCTGTCCGCCTTCCTGTCCGCCCTCCTGTCCGTTCTTCCGTGCGGCGCGCGGGTGGCGAAGGACGGTGAAGGCGAGGGCGAGGGCGAGCAGAAGGAGTGCGGCGCCGGTGCCGAAGGCGAGGTGGTAGCCGCCGGTCAGGGCCTCGGCGGGGGAGTGGCCCGCCTCGGCGAGGGACTCGGTGCGGCCCGCGGCCAGGGTGGAGAGGACGGCGACGCCGAGGGCCATGCCGATCTGCTGGGTGGTGTTGAAGAGCCCGGAGGCCAGGCCCGCGTCGGCGTCCTCGGCGCCGGACATGGCGAGCCCGGTGAGGGCGGGGAGCGCGAGGCCGAACCCGGCGGCGAGCAGCATCACGGGGAGGAGGTCCGTCACGTACGAGGCGTGGACGGGGACGCGGACCAGCAGACCGAGGACCCCGACGAGCATCAGGAGGCCGGTGATCAGGACGTTCCGTTCGCCGAAGCGGGTGATGAGCCGGGCGGAGACGCCGAGCGAGACGACGCCGATGACGACGGCGGCGGGCAGCATCGCCAGACCGGTGCCGGTGGCTCCGTAACCGAGGACCTTCTGCAGGTAGAGGGCGACGAGGACCTGGAAGGAGAAGAGCGCGGCGACCATCAGCATCTGGACGGCGTTGGCACCGGCGACGCTGCGGGAGCGCAGGACGCGCAGCGGCATGAGCGGGTGCGGGGTCCGTGCCTGGCGGACCAGGAAACCCGTGAGGAGGGCGAGCGCGAGGGCGCCGAGACCGAGCGTGTGCGCCGAACCCGCCCCGTACTCCTCGATCTTGACGACCGCGTAGATACCGGTCATGAGCCCGGCGGTGACGAGCAGCGCACCGAGGACGTCGGCTCCGGCGCGGAGTCCGAGACCCCGGTCGGCGGGGAGGGCGCGCAGGGCGACGAACAGGGTGGCGACGCCGATGGGCAGGTTGATCAGGAAGATCCAGTTCCAGGTGAGGGCGTCGGTGAGGACACCGCCGAGGACCTGGCCGAGGGAGGCGCCCGCGGCTCCGGTGAAGCTGAACACGGCGATGGCGCGGGCGCGTTCGCGGGGCGCGGTGAAGAGGGTGACGAGGATGCCGAGGCCGACGGCGGAGGACAGCGCGCTGCCGACGCCCTGGAGGAAGCGGGCGGCGACGAGCACCCCGGGGGAGGTGGCGGCCCCGGCCAGGAGGGAGGCGCCGGTGAAGAGCGCGGTCCCGATGAGGAACAGGCGCTTGCGCCCGACGAGATCGCCGAGGCGGCCGGAGAGGAGGAGGAGCGAGCCGAAGGCGATGAGGTAGGCGTTGACGATCCAGCTGAGACCGGCGGGGGTGAAGCCGAGGTCGTCCTGGATGGCGGGCATGGCCACGGTGACGATGCTGCCGTCCAGGACGGTCATGAGCATCCCGGTGGCGAGGACGCCGAGGGCGGTCCTGTGGGAGGGAGAGGGGGAGGGTGCGGGGGCGGGCGTGGGCATGGAGGCACTCCTGTTCCGGGCGGGCCGACAGGAGTGACGCTAGCAGAAGGTTTTGTTGCAGACTATTTTTTACGGGATCAATATCGGGGTACGGGATCACTCTCGGGGTGTGAGGGGAGGCGGGCTCGTACGGGCGGGGCCTCCGGGGTGCCGCAGGGCCCTTTCGGCACCTGCGGGGGGCCTTCCGGACCCTGCGGGTCGTCAGGGAGGACCCGGAAGGGGGGTGGCCCAGGGTGGGCGGGCTTCGGAAGTGGCGCCGTCTGCCCGGAGGCCACGTCGGCGGGACTTTCGAAACGCGTCCTAGCCGCGCTGACGGGCCCGGCGGGCCGGGGTCGGGCTCTCGACGGGGCTCGCCAGGTGCCCGGTGACCAGCCGGTTCATGGCCCGCAGCAGAACCGCCCGCTCATCGTCCGGGAGGGCGCCGAGGGCCTCCTCGTGGACGCCGTCGACGATCTTCTGGCTCTTGTGGGCGACCTTCGCGCCCGCCTCCGTCACGGCGATGATCCGGGCCCGCCGGTCCGTGTTCGACGGCCGCCGCTCGGCGAGCCCGGCCTTCTCCAGGGCGTCCACGGTGACGACCATGGTGGTCTTGTCCATGTCCCCGAGCTCCGCGAGCTGCGCCTGCGTCCGCTCCTCCGCCAAGGCGTGCACGAGGACGCAGTGCATCCGCGCGGTCAGCCCGATCGTCCCGAGCGCCGCCGCCATCCGCGTCCGCAGCACATGACTGGTGTGGTCGAGGAGATAGGAGAGATCGGGCTCGGTGCGTGCGGGCGCCATGGCAGTCATGCGTTCCAGTCTGCCAGGACCGGCCTCGATCGATCCGTCACGGATTATCGGGAAGCGGAGGGGCGGGCCCTGCCCGTAAGGGGCGGACGTGCCCCTTGCGGGGCGGGCCCTGCCCTGCCGGGGACATTCCTCTACGGGACCCGCCGACCCCCTACGGGACGACCGCCTCCCTTACGGGCGGGGCAACCCCTACGGGACGGCCGCCTCCCTACGGGACGATCGGCCCCTTACGGGCAGGGGCCTGCCCCCGCCGGGATCGGCACGGGCTCCAGAACCGCCACCGGAACCCGCCACCGCCACCGCCATCGGAACCGGAACCGGAACCGGAACCGGAACCGGAACCGGGGACCGCTGGGCCAGGATGGGGCGATGCCCCCGACGCCCCTGCTCTTCCTGGACGTGGACGGACCGCTGATCCCCTTCGGGGAGAGGGGCGGCACGCCTCATCCCACGTATCCACCCGTACCGCCCGCCTCGGTGAGCCCCCTCCTCGCCCGGCTCGATCCCGCGCAGGGGCCGAGGCTGGCGGCGCTTCCGTACGAGCTGGTGTGGGCGACGACCTGGGAGGACGACGCGAACGTCTGGGTGGCGCCCCGGCTCGGGCTGCCCCCGCTGCCCGTCGTCCGGTGGCCGGACGACGGCCCCGGACCCGGCGGGGGTGTGCACTGGAAGACGCCGGGGCTGGTCGCGTGGGCGGCGGGGCGGCCCTTCGCCTGGGCCGACGACGAGATCGGCGCGGCGGACCGGGAATGGGTGGCCGACCACCACCCGGGTGCCGCGCTGCTCCTTCAGGTGGACCCCGGACGGGGGCTCACCCGTACGGACTTCGCCGCGCTCGCGGACTGGCCGGGCTGCCGGGCGGGGTCCGTCAGGAGCTGCGGGGCTGGGTGAAGCGGAGCATGTTGCCCGCCGGGTCGCGGAACGCGCAGTCGCGGACGCCGTACGGCTGGTCGACCGGCTCCTGGAGGACTTCGCCGCCCGCCGCGCGGACCCGTTCGAAGGTGGCGTCGACGTCCTCGGTGGAGAAGATCACGCCCCGCAGCATCCCCTTGGCGAGCAGCTCTGCCATGGCCTGCCGGTCGGCGGGAGCGGCGTTGGGGTCGGCGAGCGGCGGTTCGAGGACGATCTCCACGTCCGGCTGCTCGGGCGACCCGACGGTCACCCAGCGCATCCCCTCGAAACCGACGTCGTTGCGCACCTCCAGACCGAGGGCGTCACGGTAGAAGGCGAGGGCCTTGTCATGGTCGTCGACGGCGATGAAACACTGCGAGAGCTTGATGTCCATGCCTCCGAAGCTACGGGGGGCCGGAAGATTTCGCTTCTCCGATCCTGACCGGATCCGCAGGGTCCGTCACCGGCTCCGTACGGGCCGGGTGTGGACCTTGGCGACGCACGCGGGAACGGCCGCCCCGTCGTCGTGCGGGCGCGCCCGGTAGGCGGACGGCGACTCGCCCACCAGCTCGGTGAAACGGGAGCTGAACGAGCCGAGCGAGGTGCACCCGACGGCGAAGCAGACCTCCGTCACGCTCAGATCGCCCCGCCGGAGCAGCGCCTTCGCCCGCTCGACCCGCCGGGTCATCAGATAGGCGTACGGCGTCTCGCCGTAGGCGGCGCGGAAACTGCGGGCGAAGTGCCCGGTCGACATCAGAGCGACGGCGGCCAGCGCGGGCACGTCGAGCGGCAGCGCGTAGTCCCGGTCCATCGTGTCCCGAGCCCGCCGCAGCCGTACGAGATCCTCCAGCGTCACACCCCCAGGATGGCACGGGGGTACGACACGGGCCCGGCGCCGCCGGACACGTAAGCGAAGCCCGAAGACGTACACCTGCCCCGGGCCGGTGCTCCCGCACCGGACGCGCCCCGGACCGTACGGGGGGCGACCTGCGCAAGGCCGCCCCCCGTTCTCTGCTTCTCTCCAAGCCGACCCCTTACGGGCCGACCCGGCCCGTAAGGGGCGCGCGCGGGCTGTCTCGGGGGAACCCGTACGAAACCCCGGGTGCGGGAGGGCAGGCCTCCGCACCCCGCGCCCCGTGATGGGCGCGGGTCGTGCGGGGCCGGGCGTCAGCGCTGCTGGAGGGACCACTCCTGCTTCCAGCCGCCCTCGCAGGTCCAGACGCCGAGCTGCTTGTGGTCGGAGTCGTGGGTGAGGCAGTCGTCGGAGGAGATCCGGATCTGGTACTTGCCGCCGCCGAGGCTGACGAACTGCCACTTCTGGTTGGAGGTGTCACCCCACGCCTGCTGCTCGGCGACATAGGTGTCGGGGTTCATCGTCAGGTTGTAGCCGAGGTCGTTGACGATCCGGTAGCGGCCCCCGCCCAGCGCCTTGGCCGTCCAGGTGGACCCCTTGTACCCGAGGATGCCGCCCAGGACCGGCGCGCCCCAGCTCGCGGTCTCGTTGGGCGCGGTCGCGCCGAGGCCGTTGGCGAGCTTCAGGAACATCGGCCGGTCGGTCGGCACGGAGGAGCCGGAACCGCCGCCACCCGTAGGGGGGTTCGTCGGGGTCGTCGGGTCGGTCGGGGTGATCACGCCGCCGGAGGAGGACTCCAGCTCCCACTCCTGCTTCCAGCCGCGCTCGCACGTCCACACGCCGAGCTGCTTGAAGTCGGAGCTGTGGGCGAGGCAGTCGTCGGAGGAGATCCGGATCTGGTACTTGCCGCCGCCGACCGCGTACAGCTCCCACTTCTGCTTGGAGGAGCCGCTCCACGGCTGGAGCTCGGCCATGTAGCTGCTGGTGTTCTCGGTGAGGTCGAGGCCGTAGGAGCTGGTGATCCGGTAGCGGCCACCACCCACGGAGGTGATCTTCCACTTGGACTCGTTGCCGCCCCGGATGCCGGGGACGACCGACGCTCCGGCGGAGCCGTTGACCGGGACGGCGCCCAGTCCGTTGGACAGCTTCAGGAACGCCCAGGTGCCGTTGCCGTTGCCGGGTGTCGTCGGGTCGGTGGTCGGCGGGGTGCCGCCCCAGGCCCAGTTCTGGTTGGGGGCGTCCCGGTTGGTCTCGGAGCCGCAGGACCAGCCGGCGACCGTGCCGCCGTTGCCGGTCTGGGCGTTCACGTTGTCGACGCAGACGTCCTTGGAGCGGTCGTCGAGCTCGGTGAAGTGCCGGAAGCCGCCGCTGGGCGACATGTGCCAGCGCTGGCCGGGGATCTCCAGACAGTCCCAGACCTGGAGCTTGGTCCCGTTGGCGGTCTTGTTGCCCGCCAGGTCGAGGCACTTGCCGTTGGCCGCGCGGAGCTTGTAGCCGTTGTAGGTCCACTTCTGCGCGTCGCCGCCGTTGCACTCCCACATCTGTACGGGGGTGCCGTTCGCGGTGCCGTTGCCGCTGACGTCCAGACAGGCGTGGTAGCCGGGCCTGCTGGAGTCGGGGGTCAGACTGCCGGTCCTGCCCGCGTAGCCGGACCGCGCGGGGAAGTGCAGGGTGCGGACGTCGCCGTCGCACTTGTACGGCCGGGCGGTGCCCGACCGGCAGGTCCACGGCTCCTTCTTGACGGTGTCGCTGTCGTGGCCGACGAACGCCCAGTTCATGTACCCGCCGTCGCCCCGGTTGCGGAACGTCGAGTCGCCCTGGAAGACCCAGATCCGGAAGGTGTCGTAGCCGGAGGGCTCCTTCTTGTCCTTGTCCATGAAGTGGTTGAGCTTGTACGTGGTGTCGAGCAGCACCCCCTTCATGTCGGCCTTGTGCTCGTTCCTGAACCACTCGGTCTCGTACAGGTCGGTACCGACGGTCTTGAACACCAGGACGTTGAACCCGGGGAACTTCTCGCTGAGCTTCGCCGCCGTGTTCTTGGTGAACTCGGCGTTGTCCAGCTTGTTGTTGTTGGCGGCGCTGCGCATGAGCTTGATGACGTCGAAGGCGGAGGTGATCAGCGAGGTCATGCAGTTGCCGCCGCCGGGCACGGCCGGGGTGCCGCAGGTCTTGTCCACAGGGAAGCCGGGCGCCGGTGCGGCCTGGGCGGGTACGGCCAGACCACCGACGACGGCGACGGCCGCGATCCCGCAGGCCAGAGCACGTTTGAGGCGGGACAGGGGTTTCATGTCAGGGGCATCCTTTTCTCAAGAGAGCTGGATGCTAGGTCGGCGGATCCGGCGTTCCCGGGCCCGTTGACGCCATCCGTACGGCCCCTGACGCCATCCCTACGGACAAACCCCTCCGGGGCTTCCCGGAGGGGTTCGACGGGTGCTCAGGTGCCCGGGTGCTCCTCGTCGAGAAACTGTCCAGGCAGCGGACGCCCACGCCCGGCCCCTCGCCCCGCCCGGGCCGCGACTATTGCAAGCACCTGCTTGCAATAGTTAGCGCGGGGTGGCATGGTCGGAGCATGGCATCGCTCAACGTCGGCAATCTCGGTGAGTACCTCCGTGAGCAGCGGAGGACCGCGCAGTTGTCGCTGCGGCAGCTCGCCGACGCCGCCGGGGTGTCGAATCCGTATCTGAGTCAGATCGAGCGGGGGCTGCGCAAGCCCAGCGCCGAGGTGCTCCAGCAGGTCGCCAAGGCCCTGCGGATCTCCGCCGAGACGCTGTACGTGCGGGCGGGCATCCTCGACGAGAAGGAGCGGGACGACCTGGAGACGCGCGCCGTCGTCCTGGCCGACCCCTCGATCAACGAGCGCCAGAAGCAGGTGCTGCTCCAGATCTACGACTCCTTCCGCAAGGAGAACGCCGCCGAGGCCGCCGCCGCCGAGAACGGCACCGCGTCGGGCGCCGACGCCGGGAGCGGTCCCGGCGCCGCCGATGCCCCACCGCCCCCGGGCTAGCAGCCCGCTCGTACGTCACATTCCGGGAGGACCACCAGCATGGCCATCATCGACGAACTGCGTACCCCTCTCTTCTTCGCCGCCGGCACCGCCGACCTCGCCGCGCGCCAGGCCAGGAAGGTGCCCGGCCTGATCGAGCAGCTCGCCGCCGAGGCGCCCGCCCGTATCGAGGCCGTACGGAAGACCGACCCCAAGGCCGTGCAGGAGAAGGTGACCGCGCAGGCCAAGGAGGCCCAGGCCACCGTCCAGGCCAAGTTCGCCGACGTCGTCGGCAACCTCGACACGGACTTCAAGAAGCTCGGTGAGACCGCCCAGGACCTGGCCCTGCGCGGGGTCGGCGTCGCCGCCGAGTACGCGGTCAGGGCCCGCGAGAAGTACGAGGAGGTCGCCGCCCACGGCGAGGAGGCCGTCAAGGCGTGGCGCGGCGAGACCGGCGAGGAGATCACCGAGATCACCGTCGTCGTCGAGCCCGAGGAGACCAGGGCCGAGGACGGCCTGGCGACGGCGACCGCCGAGGACGACACCACGGTCACGGCCGGGGACACGACGGTCACGGCCGGGGACGCCGCGGCCGCGCCCGACGACACCACGGTCACGGCCGACGTCACCGCCTCGGACCCCGGGACCGACGCGTCCGCCGCCCCGGCCGCCGAGGCGCCCGCGAAGAAGGCCGCCGCCCGCAAGGCCCCCGCCAAGAAGGCCGCCACCGGCACTTCCGCCGGGAAGGAGTAGGCCGGGGTACCAATTCCGGTAGCCGGTGCGTTGAACCGGGTACCTTGACCGGGAGGCGTTCTTCCCCTCTTTCTAGGCGGTGCTCAGCATGTTGCGCGCGGGATTCGACTCCCTTCTCTCTCTGGTGATGTTCCTCGTCTTCACCGGCTTCGCCGTCGCCTCGCTCGTGTTCGCCGCGATGGCGCGCGAGGACGCCTACCGCGCCGCCGAGAAGCAGACGAAGAAGTTCTGGCTGATCCTCCTGGGCGTGAACCTCGCCCTGGATCTGCTGCTGCCGATACTGTTCCTGCAGATCGCGGGCCTGGTCGCGGCCATCGTCTTCATGGTGGACGTGCGCCCCGCGCTCGCGCGGGTCTCGGGCGGCGGCGGGGGTGGCCGCCGGGGCGGCGGCTCCAGCAGCGACGGACCGTACGGCCCCTACAACGGCGGGCGCTAGGCGCCCCCCGCACGACGACCGTCGCCCGCCCCCGGAGTACCGGGGGCGGGCGACGCGTATGTACCGGTCGCCGGTCAGGGGCGGGCAGGGCCCGGGGAGATCATCCCCGGGTCTTCCGCCGTTCCAGGGCCAGGACCGCCACGTCGTCCGTCAGCTCCCCGCCGTTCAGGGACCTGACCTCCGTCACCGCGGCCTCCAGCAGCTCCTCGCCCCGCAGCCCCGCCGCCAGCTGCCGGTCGATCATGCCGACCATCCCGTCCTGGCCGAGCCGCGGCGAACCGGGGCCCGCCGAGCGGCCCTCGATCAGGCCGTCCGTGTACATGAGCAGGCTCCACGTCCCGCCCAGCTCCACCTGCCGACGGGGCCAGCGGGCACGCGGCAGCAGCCCCAGGGCCGGGCCGCCGTCCTCGTACGGCAGCAGGCGCGCGCTCTTGCCCTTCCGGGCGATCAGCGGGGCCGGGTGGCCGGCCAGGCACAGTCCCGCGCGGCGCCCGTCGGGGGCGATGTCGACGGTGCAGAGCGTCGCGAAGATCTCCTCGCTCTCCCGCTCGTGCTCCAGGACCCGCTGCATCGTCGAGAGCAGTTCGTCCCCGCACAGGCCGGCGAAGGTCAGGGCCCGCCAGGCGATCCGCAGTTCGACGCCGAGCGCCGCCTCGTCGGGGCCGTGGCCGCACACGTCGCCGATCATGGCGTGGACGGTGCCGTCCGGCGTACGGACCACGTCGTAGAAGTCACCGCCGAGCAGGGCCCGTGAACGCCCCGGCCGGTAGTGGGCGGCGAACCGCAGATCGGAGCCCTCCAGGAGGGGCGTGGGCAGCAGCCCGCGCTCCAGGCGGGCGTTCTCCTGCGCCCGGAGCCGTGATTCGGCCAGCTTCACCTGGACGGCGTCGGCGCGCTTGCGCTCCACCGCGTACCGGATGGCCCGGCTGAGCAGCCGCCCGTCGAGTTCCTCGCGGAAGAGGTGGTCCTGGGCCCCGACGCGTACCGCCTCGGCCGCCAGTTCCGCGTCGGCGGAGGTGGCGAGCGCGAGGACGGCGTGGCGCGGCGCGAGGCGCAGGATGTGCCGCAGCGGGGCGAGCGGGTCGTCGCCCGCGGCGGCCCGGGGGCCGGGCAGGGAGAGGTCGACGAGGACGCAGTGGACGTCGTCGGTGAGGAGCCGCTCGGCCTCGGTGAGGTTGCGGGCGGTCCGGATGCGGACGCGGGTCCCGGCGGCGTCGGCCGTGTCGAGCAGTTCGGGTACGGCGAGGACACCCGCCGGGTCGTCCTCGACGACCAGGAGGGTGAGATCGGTACGGTCGGTGCCGGTGACTGTGCCTGTCATAGCGGTGGCGTCCGTGGCGGCGGCGTCCGCGGGGGTGCCGCCGCCGGGTTCCGCGCCGGCAGAGACGTTTCTCTGACGCTGTACGGATACGGGCATCGGTCCGGGTTCCCTTCCCCTGCCCCGAGGGTGCGCGGGGCGCCGGATGGCGTTCCGCCCGTCCGGACCCTAGCGGTAGGGCGGTCCGCAGCGGAATGGCGATCGGCGGACGGCCGCCCGCGCGGGCTTGGCATATGCCGCGGAAGGGGAGGTACTCGCCTCCGTACGGTGGCCGGAACCCTCGCCCGGGCAATGAGAAAGGTCACGCGGGCGGCCCTCTGGTGCCTCCCCGAGGGAGCACCCAGGGGAGGCACCAGAGGGGAAGGCGCCTCGGAAGGCCCACGAGTCGCATCCCCCGGGGCGCCCCATGGCCGGGCCCGGCCATGGGGGGCGGCCTCAGGGAAGACCCTCAGGCCGCAACCCCTTGCGGGCACCCCCGAGCAACCCCGTCCGGGCACCCCTAGGTGGCCACCCCGGCGGTGCCGTCCCTCCCCGTCCCGTCCTCAGCTCGGTCGGACGACCCCGAGGATCTCCATGGAGCCCGCGCCGGCGAGGGTCACGTTCCGGCCGGGCCGGGGCGCGTGGACGATCGTGCCGTCCCCGACGTACATCCCGATGTGGCTGGCGTCCTTGAAGTAGACGATCAGGTCGCCCGGACGCATGTCCTTGATCTGCACGCGCGGCAGCAGCCGCCACTGCTCCTGCGAGGTGCGCGGGATCGGCCGTCCCGCCGTGCCCCAGGCGAGCTGGGTCAGCCCGGAGCAGTCGTACGAGGACGGGCCCTCGGCCCCCCACTCGTACGGCTTGCCGATCTGCGCCGTCGCGAACTCGATCGCCTTCTTCGCCTCGGGCGTCGTGCCGTCCTTCAGCCCGGCGAGGACGCCGGTGCCGAGCCAGCTCGTCTGGGCCCGCTTCTGCGCCTGCGCCTCCAGGAGCCGCAGCCGCTCGCGCTCCTCGGCGGCGAGCTCGGACTCCAGCTTCTTCGCGGCGTCGATCTTGCCGTTGATCTCCTTCTTGGCCTGGGCCTGCCGGACCCGGTGGGCCTCCAGCTTGGTCCAGTTCTCGCCCGCTTCCTTGGCGTACAGGTCCAGGCGGGCCTGGGTGCTGGTCATCTCGCCGAGGAGGTCCGTGGTGGCCTTGGCCCCGGCCTTGAGGCGGCCCGCGGTGTCGAGGAAGAGCTGCGGGTCGTTCGTGAGGACGAGCTGGGCGTCTTCGGGCAGCCCGCCGTTGCGGTACTGGGCGCGGGCGGCGGCGCCCGCCCTGGCCTTGAGGTCCTCGATCTTCTCGCGGCCCTCCACGATCATCCGGGCGACCTTGACGATCTCGGCGGACTGTTCCTCGCTGCGCTCCTCCGCGAGGTTGTACGCGTCGGTGGCCGCGGCGGCCTGCCGGTAGAGGCCCTCTATCTCTTGGTGGACCTCTGCCAGGCTCTTCTTCGGCGGCGGCGGAGGCAGCGGCGCGGCGGCGGCCTGGAGCGTCAGCGCGGGAGAGGCCAGCACGGTCAGGGCGCAGATCACGGTGATCGCGGCGGTGGCGTGGCGGCGTCGGTTCACGAGCTCCCCCTCGGATGACCAAATCTGATTTACCGTCAGTAACTTACTGGTGACCTTGGCGATGGTGCCATGCGGGACCGGAAAGCGACAGGGGAGGCGGAGGCCCGTCGGGCCACTCTCCCCCACGGGGGACGAGTGATACGGGCGGGGCGTTCCCGGCGTACCGGAAATTCAGCGGGAGTTGGGGAGAACGGGGGAATCCGTGCTCCCGGATGCTTTCGGGAGGGATTTTCACCCCCGGGGCGCCAGCGCCTCCCACCGCACCGTCACTTCGCCCTGGCGCCACCGCCGGGGACCGTCCGCCAGGGGCCAGTCCGCCGCCAGGTCCCGGACCGAGCGGAGCCACCGCTGCCGGGCGCCGAGCGAGGCGTACGGGGCTGCCGCCGCCCACGCCCGGTCGAAGTCCCGCAGGAAGGCGTGCACCGGTTCGCCCGGTACGTTGCGGTGGATGAGCGCCTTCGGCAGCCGTTCCGCCAGGTCCGAGGGGCGGTCGAGCGAGCCGAGCCGGGTGGCGAAGGTCACCGTGCGCGGGCCGGTGCCGTCGAGCGCGACCCACACGTGCCTGCGCCCGATCTCGTCGCAGGTGCCCTCGACGAGGAGTCCGCCGGGCGCGAGCCGTCCGCACAGGCGCCGCCAGACGTCCGTGACCTGCTCCTCGTCGTACTGGCGCAGTACGTTCGCCGCCCGGATCAGGGCGACCGGTCCGGGCACCGGCACCTCGAAGCCGCCGTGCAGGAAGGCGAGCCCGTCGTGCTCGTACGGCTTCGCCGCCTCGACGCGGGCGGGTTCGATCTCGATGCCGTAGAGGCGGGTGCGGGGTTCGGCGGTGCGCAGTCGGGCGAGGAGTTCGACGGCGGTCCAGGGGGCGGCCCCGTAACCGAGGTCGACGGCGAGCGGAGGCTCGGGGGAGCGGCGCAGGGCGGGTCCGTGGACGGCGGCGATCCAGCGGTCCATGCGGCGCAGCCGGTTGGGGTTGGTGGTCCCGCGGGTCGGGGTGCCGACGGGGCGGGTGGTGCGCGGGGCCATGCCAAGAGGGTACGGGGTGGGGTGCTTCCCCCTTGTTCTCCATTCCCCTTGTTCTCTCCGTCCCTCAAGGGAGGGGAGGGGCGCAGGGGTACCAGGGCAGGGGCCCGTGGGACCCGAGAGCCTCAGGCGTCAGAGGCGTACCCGATAGAAGGCAGGGGTGCATGGGGCACACGGAGCGCATGGGGCACACAGAGCGCATGAGGCACACGGAGCGCATGGGGCACACGGAGCGCATGGGGCACACGGAGCGCATGGGGCACACGGGGCGTACGTGAGGGGCGTGCGGGCCGGGAAAGGACTCACCTCACCGGCAATGAATTGGCAAAGTGCCGCCACCGGCGGAAATGAAAGCACCCATTCCGGTGTTGTCGGGGCCGGAGGGCAGCCCCTGCCCTGCCTCAGTCATGCCCGACGCCCCCCAGCGGAAGGACCGCCGACGTGAGCCAGTACGTGTCCCGGTTCGCCGGAACCCGGCACCGGCACCCGGCACCGACCCGGCTCCGGCTGCCCGGCCGGAACCGCACCCCGCGCCGCGTGGCCATGCTCAGCGTCCACACCTCGCCCCTGCACCAGCCCGGCACCGGCGACGCGGGCGGCATGAACGTCTACATCGTCGAGCTCGCGAAGCGCCTCGCCGCCATCGACATCGAGGTGGAGATCTTCACCCGGGCCACCACCGGCGGCCTCCCGCCGGTGGTCGAGCTGGCCCCCGGCGTGCTCGTCCGGCACGTGGACGCGGGCCCGTACGAGGGCCTGGCCAAGGAGGAGCTGCCTGCCCAGCTCTGTGCCTTCACGCACGGTGTGATGCAGGCGTGGGCGGGCCACCGCCCCGGCCACTACGACCTCGTCCACTCCCACTACTGGCTCTCCGGGCACGTCGGCTGGCTCGCCGCCGAACGCTGGGGCGTCCCCCTCGTCCACGCCATGCACACCATGGCGAAGGTCAAGAACGCGGCGCTCGCCGAGGGCGACACGCCCGAGCCCGCGGCGCGGGTGATCGGCGAGACGCAGATCGTGTCGGCCGCCGACCGGCTGATCGCCAACACGGCCGAGGAGGCCGACGAGCTGGCCCGTTTCTACGAGGCCGACCCCGGCAAGATCGCGGTCGTCCACCCGGGCGTCAACCTCGACCGGTTCCGCCCCGCCGACGGCCGGGCCGCCGCCCGCGCCCGGCTCGGCCTGCCGCAGGACGCCTTCGTGCCGGTCTTCGCCGGGCGGATACAGCCGCTGAAGGCCCCCGACATCCTGCTGCGGGCCGCCGCGCTCCTGGTCGACCAGGATCCGTCGCTGCGTTCGCGCATGGTGGTGCCGGTGGTCGGCGGCCCGAGCGGCAGCGGCCTCGCGAAGCCGGAGGGGCTGCAGAAGCTGGCCGCCCGGCTGGGCATCGCGGACGTCGTGCGCTTCCATCCGCCGGTGGGCCAGGACACGCTCGCGGACTGGTTCCGCGCGGCCAGCGTCCTCGTCATGCCCTCGTACAGCGAGTCCTTCGGTCTCGTCGCGGTCGAGGCGCAGGCGACCGGGACCCCGGTCGTCGCGGCGGCGGTCGGCGGCCTGCCGGTGGCCGTACGGGACGGTGTGACGGGTTTCCTGGTGCAGGGGCACGACCCGGCGGACTACACGCGCGCGCTCGCCCGGTTCGTGGCCGATCCGTCGCTCTCGGCCCGGATGGGGGCGGCGGCGGCGCGGCACGCGGGCTCGTTCGGCTGGGACAGGGCGGCCGCGGCCACGGCCGATGTGTACACGGCGGCCGTCCTCGACCACCGGCTGAAGGAGAACCGCCGTCGCGTACGCTCCCACCATGGCTGAGGACGTGGTCGGGAACCTGGTCGGGGACGCGCGACGGACCATCGAGTCCGTCCTCGGGGACGCCGGGCTGGAGTGGGAGTCGCCCGAGCCCGGCGCGTACGTCGTCAAGCTCCCCGGCACCCGCAAGCTGTTCACGACGCTGTCGCTGCGCGCCGGACGCCACTCGCTCTCCCTCAACGCCTTCGTCGTCCGCCACCCCGACGAGAACGAGGCGGCCGTCCACCGCTGGCTGCTCGAACGGAACCTGAAGCTGTACGGGGTGGGGTACGCGATCGACGGCCTCGGCGACATCTACCTCGCGGGCAAGCTGCCGCTCTCGGCCGTCACGCCCGAGGAACTGGACCGGCTGTTCGGCTCGGTCCTGGAGGCGGCGGACGGCGACTTCAACACGCTCCTGGAGCTGGGCTTCGCGTCGGCGATCCGACGGGAGTACGAGTGGCGGATCGCGCGCGGGGAGTCGACACGGAACCTCGACGCGTTCAAGAAGCTGACGAGCAGGCCCGCGAACTGAGGGGCGGGCCTGCTCGCTTCCCCGGAGAGGATCCGGCCGGGGTTCGTGCGGGGGCTCGTACCGGGACTCGGGCAGGGATCGGGCCGGGGCTCAGGCGCTGAGCGCGGTGTCGGAGGCCTTGGTGGGGCCGGTGGTACCGGCGGGGCCGGTGGTTCCGGCGGAGACGGCGACCGGTTCCACGGGGCCGGACTCCGAGGCATCCGGCTCGACTGTGTCCGGCTCGACTGCGTCCGGCTCGGCGGCGTCCGCCGGGTCCTCCGCGAGCGCGCGCCGCAGCAGGGTGGCGTAGCCGAGGGCGGCGACGACGCCGATGGTGGCCGTGGCGACCCACAGGACGCCGGGACCGGGTCCGTCGACGATCGCGCCCGCGCTCACCGGGGCAACGAAGCCGGCGACGGCCCAGGACATGCCCATGACCCCCTGGTACCGGCCGCGCGCGTGCTCGGGGGCCAGCCGGGCGGTGGCGGCGGCGTTGGTGGGGATGTGGATCATCTCGCCGACGGTCCAGACGGCGACGGTCATGGCGAAGACGAGGGACGATCCGGCGAGGCCGGTGACCCCGGTGCCGAGGGCGAAGAGCAGCGAGGAGAGGACCAGCAGGACGACCGGCGAACGCTTCTCGGTCAGCTTGTTGACGAGCAGCTGGAAGCCGACGATCACGATGCCGTTGACGGCGATGACGCGTCCGTAGGCGGAGGGCGGGAAGCCCTGGTCCGTCATCGTGAACTGCAGCCCGACCCAGGGGACGGTGAAGACGAGGCAGACGAGGAGGTTGAGCAGGACCAGGGTGCGGAAGGGGGCGTCCCGCAGCACCGTGATCATGCTGACCTTCGCGGCGGCGACGGGAGCGCCCGTCGGGTCGGTCCTGGTCTCGGGGCGGGTCTCGGGGAGACGGAGGAAGACGATGACGGCGCACAGGACGGTGGCGACGGCGTCGGCGATGAAGAGGGTCCGGTAGCCGAGGACGAGCGCGGCGCCGCCGCCGAGGGAGGCGATGGCGAAGCCGAGGTTGAGGGCCCAGTAGTTGAGGGCGTACGCCCGGCGCACGTCATGGGCGGGGACCATGTCGGCGATGGTCGCGTTGATGGGAGGGCGGACGGCCTGCATGGCGACGCCCATCAGGAGCACGACGGCGGCGATGGCCCAGGGGCTGGTGACGAACGCGAGGGCGGCGGCGCAGGTGGCTGCCGCCAGGTGCATCGTGACCATGGTGGGGCGGCGGCCCCAGCGGTCGGTGAGCACGCCGCCGAGCGGGGAGCCGGCGACGCCGCCGAGACCGTGGAGGGCGACGACGAGTCCGGCGAACCAGGCGGAGTGCCCGAGCTCGATCGTCAGGTAGAGGGAGAGGAAAGTCAGGACGAAGGCCCCGGTGCGATTGACCAAGGTCGACAGCCAGAGCCACCAGAAGCCCTGCGGAAGTCCCGAAACCGTGGCGGTGGCCGATCGTCTGAGCGAGTCGATGGACATGTGTGGTGAGCCCCCTGGCTGATGTAAGTCCCTCTAGCGGCAGTCGTAACTTACGTATCTCAGCTTGCGGACGCCACTGGATTGACGACGCGTGTCAATCGTCCGAGGTCGTTTAGGCTCGTACACATGGCCGACGCACCGTACAAGCTGATCCTCCTCCGCCACGGCGAGAGCGAGTGGAACGAGAAGAATCTGTTCACCGGCTGGGTGGACGTGAACCTCACCGCGAAGGGCGAGAAGGAGGCGACGCGCGGCGGCGAGCTGCTCAAGGACGCCGGTCTGCTGCCCGACGTGCTCCACACCTCCCTCCAGAAGCGCGCCATCCGCACCGCCCAGCTCGCGCTGGAGTCCGCGGACCGCCACTGGATCCCGGTCCACCGCTCCTGGCGCCTCAACGAGCGCCACTACGGCGCCCTCCAGGGCAAGGACAAGGCCCAGACGCTCGCCGAGTTCGGCGAGGAGCAGTTCATGCTGTGGCGCCGTTCGTACGACACCCCGCCGCCGGTGCTCGCCGACGACAACGAGTTCTCGCAGGTGCACGACCCGCGCTACGCGGGCATCCCGTCGGAGCGCCTCCCGCGCACCGAGTGCCTGAAGGACGTCGTGGAGCGGATGCTCCCGTACTGGTACGACTCGATCGTCCCGGACCTCCTCACCGGCCGCACGGTCCTGATCGCCGCGCACGGCAACAGCCTCCGCGCCCTGGTCAAGCACCTCGACGGCGTCTCGGACGCGGACATCGCGGGCCTCAACATCCCGACGGGCATCCCGCTCTCGTACGAGCTCGACGAGAACTTCAAGCCCCTCAACCCCGGCGGCACCTACCTCGACCCGGAGGCCGCGGCCTCCGCCATCGAGGCGGTCAAGAACCAGGGCAAGAAGTAACGACACTCGCACACGAGGCCCCTACCTGCGGATTCTCCGCAGGTAGGGGCCTCGCTCGTGTCTGTGGGCCGTCGCTGGGCCGTCAGGTGGCGCGGCGGGCCTCAGGCCTGACCCGGATCCTGACGCGGAAGGCGATCAGGAGCGCAGCTGGGGCCACGCACTCCCAAGGCATGTTGACCCATAGAGCGACGGCTCCGAGTGCGCTGGCGGTGATGGGGGCAGGGGAACGCCGAGGGGCTATGTCGATTCGAACGATGGGCGGTATCATCGAGACCTCCTGATGTGTTCTCGTCCGGTGCAGGGCTGGGCACGAACGGAGTCAAAGGCCGCCCCCTGGCAGGGGCGGTCTTTCCATTCGGAGGGGAATCCTTGCATGATCGCGAGATTCCTGCAAATATCGAGATGGGGAGGTCGGAGTGATGCATTCCGCTTGCTTCCTCGGCCTATTCCTCCACCTGCCCCGATCCCCAGTGTCAACTTATTGCCCTCTAGCCATCGAGTCATTGGCCTATCGAGCCCTCTGGCCATCGAGTCATCGGTCTATCAAGCCCTTTGGTCATCGAGTCATTGGCCTATCGAGCCCTCTGGCCATCGAGTCATCGAGCCATCTGGAGTTGAACCTGGGTGGCAACTCCATGCGCATCCTGCATGCGACTCCGAATGACATCTTCCAAATGATGTCCCCCAAATAGTGTCATTTGGAAGACGTCATTTGGGGTCCAATTGGTATCACTGGAGGGGTGAATCATGGATCGCGTAATGTTTCTATTTTGAATGTCCGCGCGGCGGCGGGCTTCGGAGGTAATCTCTCCGGAAATTCAATGGGTGGGTCATTGGTTTGGATTGCTATGAACTTTGGTTCGGGTAGATTGATGAGATTGCGCTTCTGGTACGTTCGCGACTGCTCGGCATCAGGTGGGCGTATACCCGCAATGTCAGTCCGGGGTCCGAGTGGCCCAGGTACTCCGCTAGGGCCTTGACGTTCTCTCCGGAGTCCAGGAGCACCGAAGCATAGAAGTGCCGAAGCGCGTGCATCCCGTGCTCGCGGGCCGCTGCGTACGTCTCCTCGCCCTCCCCACGCTCTGGGATGACGCCAGCCGCAGCCAGAGCGGGTTTCCACTGGTCGGTGTTGAACTGCCCTCGCCAGACATGGTTGCCCTGAGGTGCCGTGAAGAGGATCTGATGGGTGACCGGGTTTCCGGCCTGCGTCAGCCACGGCAGGGTGATGTCGACGGGCGGGTAGAGCTTCATGTGGGTCCGGAAGGCCGCAGCAACGGGCGCCGCCAGCGGCACGTCCCTGAGCTTGCCACCCTTCGGAGGCGCAAAGACGGGCTTACCGCGGCTGAGCTTGAGCTGCCGTACGACATGGACGGTGTTCGTTTTGAAGTCCACGGCGTCGACGGAGAGTCCCAAGATCTCCCCTTGGCGAAGCCCGCATCCTGCCCCTGCATCCACCATGGCCTGGAAGCGGGAGGGGAGGCCCGCGCGCACGGCGAACACCCGCTCCGGCGTCCAGGGGGTCACCCTCTTCTGCTTCACGGTCGGTGCCTTCACCGATCGAGCGGCGCAGGGGTTCTTTGCCAGATGCCCGTCATCCACGCCCGGGTTCAGCGCGTCGTCGCTGTGGACGGTGCGGTCCACGAACCCGTTGCCGGTGACGGCCTTGCACAGGGTGTCCGACAGCCACGGCGGGATCGCGGAGGGGTTGTCCAGGCACAGGGCCCAGGAGTCAGGACCGGGTGGGGGATGTTCGGCATCCACGCTGCGACCAGCCACGCCACGAGCTGCCGGAAGGCGGACTCGTCCATGTCGAACATGCTCTGGAGCATGGACAGCCCGTCGCCTTCGAGGGTCGGGTTGGGCATGGGCGACATGGCCCCAGAGCGGCGGAACAGCAGCGGCGAGCGCGGTACGACCTGCCAGCTCCCGGCGGACACGGTGGCGGCGCGGCCGTCTGCGGTGCCCTCCAGCACCGCCATGGCGTCCGTCATCGCGGACCGGGATGTCACGTCCCCGTCCACCGCCTCCACGTAACGGCCGCAGAGGTCCCAGGGACGTCCGCCCGGAAGGGTGGTCTCTCGCGCTCTTCGCTGTGATGCCACGCGGGGCTGGTCCGGGCAGTACCTGGGCCGCCAGCGTGCACCGGAATCCCTCAAGGGGCACTGCTCAACCGCAGGTCAGATGGTTGTCCGTTGGTGAAATCCCAGCTCGAAATGCCGGTTGGTGAGAACCAGGGCAAGAAGAAGTAGCCCTCCCGCACGAAAGAGCCCCCGGCCCGCGGTTCCTCCGCCGGACGGGGGCTTCTTCGCGTTCCGGCGAGCCACACCCTCCCCGCCCGTACGGGCGCGCGCCCCGCCTTCCCCGCCCCGCCCGGACGTCCTAAGGCGCGAGGCCCTCCGCGTACTGGTTCGCGTAGGTGCCGGTCGCCGGGACGATCGTGATGACGTCGATCATCACCCCGTCCGGGGCGGCCACGATGAAGTGACGCTGGCCGAACTCCTCGGTGCGCGGCGGCAGCAGCTCGCGCAGTCCGGCCGCGCCGACGAGCCGCCGGTGCTCCGCGTCCACGTCGTCCACCTCGAAGTTCAGCAGGAGCCCGCCCGTGATCGGGGCGCGGTGGCCCGCCGGGACGCTCGGGTGGGCGGGGTCGAGCAGCGCCAGCTCGTACTGAGATGCGTCCGGGCGCCGCAGGCTCACGTACCAGTCGGCCTCGAAGGTCGGCTCGAAGCCGAAGTGGCGGGTGTAGAAGTCGCGCGAGGCGGCGACGTCGCGGGTGCAGATCACCGGGTAGAAGCCCCGGAGCGTGCTGGTCATGGCGGATTCCTTCGTCATGGCGGGCCCGTGCGGTGACGGGGAGCGGGCGGGCCGCCCCTTCGCGTACGAGGCGGGTCTCCCCTTCACATACCTGGGGTATGTGAAGGGGAGGGTTAGCATACCCGGGGTATGTGAAGAGGGAAGGGCGGTACGGACATGGCGACCAGCCGGGCCGAACAGCGGGCGGCGACCCGACGCGCGCTGCTGGCGGAGGGGCGGCGGCGGTTCGCGGCCGACGGCTACCACGACGTCGTCCTCGCCGAGGTGGCCGCCGCCGTCGGCGTCACCAAGGGCGCGGCCTACCACCACTTCGCCAGCAAGGAGGGCCTCTTCCGGGCCGTCGTCGCCGAGGTCCAGCACGAGCTGGGCGAGCGGGTCGCGGCCGTGGCGGACGCGCACGCCGACCCCTGGGAGCAGCTGCGCGCGGGCTGCCACGCCTTCCTCGCGGCGGGCGCCGATCCGGCGGTCCGCCGCATCGTGCTGCTGGACGCGCCCACGGTGCTGGGCTGGGACGAATGGCGCGCCACGGACGAGGACGCCTCGGCCCGGCATCTGGCCGAGGCCCTCGAAGGGCTCGTCGCCCTGGGGGTCATCGCGGACCAGCCGGTGGCGCCGCTGGCCGGGCTGCTGTCCGGTGCGATGAACGAGGCGACCGTCCGGCTGGCCCGCTCGACCGCCCCGACGGCCCTCGCCGACACCGAGCGCGCCCTGGACCTCCTCCTCTCCGGCCTGCGCACCCGGCCACCGGCCGGGTAGGGAGCGCGAGCGACGGGCCGCCCCCCGGCAGTCAGGGCCCGCACCCGCCCGCTCCGCCGGACGGGTGAAGGCGAAACCTTACGGCGGTGGTCCGGCGCATCGTGGGGGAGCCAGGAGGTAGAGGTGGGGGTGAATCTCCCCTCCTCCCGAAACGAGAAACCCCGTGCGTCTCCGGCACTCCGTCGCCGCCGTCTGCGGTGCCCTCACCCTCACCGCGGCTCTGGCCGCCCCCGCCCATGCCGCCGGCGGTGACTTCACCTACCGGTTCGCCGGACCGGACGGCTCCCCGCTGACGGCCACGCTCCACGACCCGGAGAGCGACCGGTGCCTCACGCTCCCCGAGGTGGCCGACCCGTACTCCTCCGAGCCCGCCTTCGCCCCGCACAACGACACCGACGACTACGCGATCGTCTTCACCGGGCCCGACTGCACGGGCGACTCCTGGAGACTCCGCCCCCACGGCCGCCCGGCCACCGACCGCCTCAAGCTCCGTTCGGTCGTCTTCGTCCGCTAGGGCGTGTCTTCAAAGGGTCATATCCACATCAGGAGTGACGCGATGGTGAGGGCCGCTTCGTAGGACTCGCGGGTTTTGTCGTAGCGGGTG
>NZ_JBIWNI010000029.1:0-79418 GCF_044767145.1 Streptomyces sp. NPDC101490 | reverse complement strand
AGCACGAACAGCACGCCCCACGCGCGCCCGCTCATGCGGTCCGTGCCGCTGCTCGAGGATTGCAGTGTGGACACAGAATTTCTCCTTGCACGCGAGGGAATAAAAGAGGGGAGGCCGGTCGCGTCGCTGTCGCCGCAGACACCGGGAGTTCCCCTGAGAACGGGTGAGAACCCGTCAGGGCGGTACGTGGAGAGAGCCTTTCGTGGTTCCCTCTTGTAACCACTCGAATCTTGCGGCAGGGTGGTGAGGCATGGAAGTAGGCACTTTGAAGTCACCGAGTCACTGCACGGGAACCGAGCAGAGCTACGACGTGCTCCAGTGGGACGTCCGTGAGGGGTGCGAGGTCCGGCAGATCCTCGACCGCGTCGCGGACAAGTGGTCACTGCTGGCCATCGCGCACCTGGAGCGCCAGACACTCCGCTTCTCCGAACTGCGCCGCCGCATCGACGGCGTCAGCCAGCGGATGCTGACCGTGACGCTGCGCCAGCTGGAACGGGACGGAATCGTCCGGCGCACGGTCCACCCGGTCGTCCCCCCACGTGTGGAATACGCGCTGACCCCGCTCGGCGCGACCCTCCACACCACGATCCGGGCCCTGGTGGACTGGACGGAGGACCACCAGGAGGAGATCGCCACGGCCCGCGCCGCGTACGACACACGACTGGCGTCCCAGGAGGCCGCCGACTGACCCCTACGGGCCAGGGGGTCAGGCGCCTGCCCGACCCCACGCCCGGACGAACCACCCCTTGGCGGCGGGGTCTTCGGGGCTTGCGACGCGCGCCCGAGCCGTCCGGTCGGGCGAGTGGCCGGGCATACGGCGCTGGGGAAGAAGTACGGAGTGGAGCACTCCGCTGTCCGCCCTTCCGCACCTCCTGGGGATACCGGGCTACCGGGCCGGCTCCGGCAGCCGGTGCGGGCGGTCGTGTCATCTCGGACCGTGCTGTCGGCGCAGCGCCTCGGCCAGGGCAAGGAAGACCCGCACATTCCATACGGGGTGCGAAGGGATGGACAACCAGGGTTTCCGGACGCCGACTTGACGGATGATCAGGAGTCCGTTCCTCGCCTCGACCCGTTCCACCCGCTGCCAGTCGAGGCGCAGGTCCAGGTGTCCGATCCCCGTGTGGTCGAGGTCGACGAGGAGGAAGCCGACCCGCTCGCCCGCGTCCAGACGGGCCGCGTCCTGGGGCAGCCGCACCCGGGTGAAAGCGGCGTCGACATCGTCGGCGAACCCGGCGAAGCCGTCGCACGAGTCGCTCACCACGATCGGCTCCGCCCCCGCCGGGAACACGGTGAGCGTCCGCTGCGCGGCGCTGGTGAGTCCGTTCGTCACGTGGGTCTCCGCGCGCGTGATGCCCGCGATCTCGTCCCACTCGTAGACCTCGGGCACCTTTCCGGTGACCCATCGCACGAGCCCGCGCTCGTAGTGGCCGACCCAGATCCGGGGCTGCGTCCAGGCCCGTACGACGAGCCATCCGGCCAGGGCCAGCGGCGCGATCCCCAGGACGAGGATCGGCAGCGAGAAGTACCAGGCGCCGCTGGTCCGCTGGTCCTCGACGGCGAACCGCACACCGAACCACAGGATGAGCAGCCCCACCACCAGCAGAGGCGTCAGAGCCGCCCAGACGAGGCGCCTCGGCTCGGTGTGCACGACCCCGCGCCGCCCGCCCAGTTCACAGTCCCGGGCGGCGTCCCGCATCGCGGGCGGTACGACGACGGTGCCCTGATCCGGCATGAATCCCCCCGAAGTTCTGCTGGACAGTCATTGTCGGGGGAGCTGCCGGTCCTGTGAAGAGCGGCTTCGGTGGGGGGAGTTGCCGGTCCCTCCGAGTTCCCCGAGCGGTCACGGCGGGTCACACGGGGGAGAACACCGACCGGCTTCGCGCGGGCCTGCGCGTGGTCCCGGCGGAGGTACCGTCCACGGACACGTCACCGAACACAGAAGGGGCCGGCCGGTGGAGGAACTGCGCATTCCCGAGATCTACTGGGACGACGAGAAGGCGGTGCGCCTGCTGGTCGAGTACTTCACCCGACGACGCATGAGCGGTGATCTGTTCTATTCCGGTGCGCACTTCGAGCGTCTGGGCGGAGGCGGGGACACCGAGCACGGCGCGAACCGCTTCGACAGCGCCGACCTGGTGGCCGTCACGATGCTCAGTGTGTCCGTCGCACCGCACGGGGCCATGACGTTGCTGACCGATCCCGAGGGGCACTGGTCGCGCCTGCTGTCGCGCATTCCCCGTGACGCGCGGCTGGAGGACCCCGGAAGCGACGCGCTCATGGAGAAGGGCGGCCCGGCCTGGGAGTTGTGGGAACGACTGGCCAGCGGTACGTATCCCGGCAAGCCGGACGGCAGCGGCCCGGTCGTCGCCGGAAAGCTGCTGGCGCGCAAACGTCCGCACCTCGTCCCGATCTACGACATCCGTGTCAAGCAGCTCTTCCGGCGGCCGAAGGTGGACCACTCCTTCTGGGCGGCTCTGGCCGCGGCGCTGCGCGCGGACGGCGGTGCTCTGCACGCTCGGCTGGTCCGCCTCCGGGACGAGGCGGGCATCGGGGAGGACATCGGCGTCCTGCGCGTGTTCGACGTCATCGCCTGGATGCACCAGGGACGCCAGCCATGACCCGGAGGGCCCGGGACAGCGTCATGACGCGACGCGAGAATCCCGGGCCGTCCGGTCCTCGGGTCGTCGGGTTCCGATCCGGGGCAGGCACGGGCGGCGCTACTTCACGGATCCCGCCATCACCCCCCGCACGAAGTGCTTCTGGAAGGCGAAGAACACCACGAGCGGCACGACGAGCGACAGGAAGGCGCCCGGCGCGAGGACGCCGATGTTGCTGCCGAACTGCCGCATCTGCGACTGGAGGGCCACCGTCAGCGGCTGCGAGGAGCTGTCGGCGAAGAGCAGGGCCACCAGCATGTCGTTCCACACCCAGAGGAACTGGAAGATCGCCAGACTGGCGAGGGCGGGTCGGCCCAGGGGCAGCACCAGCTGGAGGAAGATCCGCCACTCGCTGCCGCCGTCCAGACGCGCCGCCTCCAGCATCTCCTTCGGGATCTCCGCGAAGTAGTTTCGCAGCAGGAAGACGGCGAAGGGCAGCCCGTAGGCGACATGGAAGAGGATGACGCCCGCGACCGTCCCGAACAGGCCGACCGCGCCGAAGAGCCTGGCCACCGGAAGCAGGCCGATCTGCACCGGGACCACCAGGAGGCCGACCACCACGAGGAAGACCGTGTCACGGCCGGGGAAGCGCAGCCAGGCGAAGGCGTAACCCGCGAGGGCGGCGACGCCGACGACGAGGACGGTCGTGGGCACGGAGATGACGACGGTGTTCCAGAACGCCTGGACGATTCCCGAATCCTCGAACAGCGCACGGTAGTTGTCGATCGAGAGCCGGGCCGGGTCGGCCAGCGCGGTCCACCAGCCGTCGGAGGCGTTGTCCCGCTCCGAGCGCAGGGAGGAGAGGAAGAGCCCGGCGAGCGGAGTGATCCAGACGAGGGCGACGAGGACCAGGAGCAGCTGGACCAGTGAGCTGCCCAGCCAACGGGTCCGTCCGGTGTGGGTGCTCATGATCCGCCCTTCCGGAAGCGCCGGATGTTGAAGACCATCGCCGGTACGACGAGCAGGAGCAGCAGCACGGCGAGGGCGCTGCCGAGGCCCTGGTCGTTGCCGCCGCCGAAGGAGACCAGCCACATCCGGGTGGCGAGCACGTCGGCTTCCTCCTGAACGGGCCCGGGGGCGATGATGTAGACGAGGTCGAAGACCTTCATGACGTTGATGACCAGGGTCACGAAGACGACGGTCAGGACGGGCGCGAGCAGCGGAACGGTGATCCGGCGGAAGATCTGTCGCTCACTGGCGCCGTCCACACGGGCCGCCTCCAGGGTGTCGCGGGGGATCGCCGCGAGGCCCGCGCCGATCAGGACCATGGAGAAACCGGTCCACACCCACAGATAGGCCCCGATGATCGCGGGGGTGATGAGGGACGGGCCGAGCCAGTTCACGCCGTTGTAGGGGGCGGCGAAGTTGGCGGCGGGCAGCCGCAGCGCGTAGCCGTCACCGGAGCCGAGGCCGTCGAAGCGGAACGATCCGTCGTCGCCCGTGGTCGCGGTGCCGACGACCTCGCCGCCGCGCAGCGCCTCGACGGTCATGCCGGGCAGGCCCTTCTCCGCCGGGTCGATCACGCCCTGCCGGCCGCCCGATCCGGGAGTGAAGTCGAGGTAGACGGTGCCGGAGAGACCGTCGGGCTCCGGCGCGGGTGCGCGCGCGGTCAGCGCCGTCGCCGGTACGGCCCCGGGTGCGACGCCGACCACGGGCAGCAGGACGCCGGTGCCGGGCCGAACGGTCCCCGGTGCCGTGGTGTAGCCGTCGCCGGGGCTGCCGGTCAGGGCCTCGGACGGCCGGGCACGGGCGGTGGGGTAGGGCGCGGGCTCCTCGAAGGCGTCGTGGACGCCCACGACGACGGCGTTGATCACGCCCCGGTCCGGGTCCTGGTCGTAGGAGAGCCGGAAGATGATGCCCGCGGCCAGGAACGACACCGCCATGGGGAGGAAGAGGACCAGTTTGAACGCGGTCGCCCAGCGGACCCGTTCGGTCAGGACCGCGAGGACCAGGCCGACGCCGGTGAGCAGGGCCGGTGCGACGACGACCCAGACGGCGCTGTTCCGTACGGCCTTGAGCGTCGCCGGGTCCCGGAACATCTCCACGTAGTTGGCGGCGCCGACGAACCGGTCACCGCTCGCGTCGAAGAGGCTGCGACCCACCGAGAACAGGACGGGGTAGACGACCAGCGCTCCGAGGAGCAGCAGCGCGGGCAGCGCGAACAGCGCGCCCAGGAGACGTCTTCTGCGCAGGGCGAGGCGCCTCGGATCGGCCGAGGCGCGCGCCTTCGCAGGAGGGGGAGGGGCCATGACGGGGCGGCCTCAGTTCCCGTACGCCTTGGCCGCGGCGGCTTCCAGGGCCGCCGCGGTAGCCTTGGGGTTCGACGGGTCGCGCAGGAAGTCCTGGAGGAGCTTCCACTCGCCCGCGCCCTTGGTGCCGCCGAACGCGGCGGGCGCCTGGTCGGACATGTCGAAGCGCACCGAGTCGCCCGCGGAGACCAGCGAGGCGGCGGTGGCACGTGTGGTGTCGTCGCCGTACGCCTCGGGCTTGACGTTCTTGTTGGGGGAGAGGAAGCCGCCCGCCGCCGCCCACACCTCGGCCGCCTCGGGGGTGGCGAGGAATTCGACGAGCCTCATGGCGCCGTCGGCGTTCTCCGCGTCCTTGAGGACGACGGCCGCGTCGCCGCCGCTGACCACCGGGGCGGTGCCGGTCCCGACCGGGGGGAAGGGGAAGAACTTGGCGTCCTCGCCGGGCTTCTTGCCGAACTCGTCCTTGGCGACTCCGCCGACGAAGTCGCCCTCGTAGACCATGGCGGCCTTGGGCTCGGGGCCGAAGACCTGCTCGACGGAACCGGGGAAGTCGGTCCGCAGGGCGAGCTGGGCGCCACCGGCGACGAGCTGCTTGTCCTTGAAGACCTCGGCGAGGGTGGTGAGGGCGGTGACGACGCTCTCGTCGGTCCACTTGAGCTTGTGCTGGGCGAGCCGGTCGTACTTCTCCGGCCCGGCCTGGGACAGATAGACGTTCTCGAACCAGTCCGTGAGGGTCCAGCCGTCCTCACCGGCTATCGCGAAGGCGGGACGGCCGGAGTCGGCGAGCGTCCGGCCCGCCTTGAGGAGTTCGTCCCAGCTCTTCGGCTCGCTCACGCCCGCCTGGGCGACGGCCTCGGGGGCGTACCAGATCGTCGACTTGTGGGCGGCCTTGAAGTAGAGCCCGTAGTAGGCGCCGTCGACCGTCCCGTAGTTCTTCCAGACGGGCGCGAGGCCCGCGGTGGCGGTGGTGGTGGTCTTCTCGGAGAGCGGGGTGAGCCAGCCCGCCTTGGCGAACTGCTGGAGCACGCCGACCTGGGGAACGAGGACGACGTCGGGCGCGTTGCCGCCCTCGATCTTGCTGCCGACGAAGGTGGAGACGTTGTCGCCGGACGGGACGAAGACGGTCTTGGCGCCGGTCTTCGCGCTGAACGCGTCGAGGACCTTCTTGAAGTTCTTCTGCTCGCTGCCGGTCCAGACACCGGCCACGGTGACGGTCTGGCCCTTCAGGGAGCCTCCGCCTCCCGGGGCGGGTCCGTCGCCGCCTCCGCAGGCGGTGACGGCGAGGGCGAGGGCGAAGACGGCGGAGACGGTACCGGCGGTACGGAGGGTCAGGGCGGCGGGTCGTCGCATGGCGGTGCTTCCTTCCTGCGGTGGGGCTCGCTGGAACTGAGGGGTCAGCGGCGGGGCGAAGGTGGGGAGAGCGTCCGGAACGGGCTTCGGGAGTACGGGGCGGCTCGCGTCGGCCTGCCCTGGGATGACGGCGGGAGCACCTCATCGGCAGCCTCGGGCATACATGCATGTTAAGTAGCAGTGACGTGATCGTGTCAATGAGAATGCGCAACAGATCTTCCCTGATGGTGATTTGAGCGTGCTGGGCAGACAACGAAGAACCCTCTTACCTAACATGTAGGTAAGAGGGATGGGTGGTGAGCCTGGTGGGGGAGCTGCGGGGGAGGCCCCGGGGACCCGCGCGTCAGCCCCCGCCGGAGATGTCGCCCAGCTCCCGCGTCAGCCGGCGTACGGCCTCCTCCGGGCTGTCCCGCAACGCCAGCAGGTCCTGCCCCACGGCCTGCACCGCCAGACTCACCTGCCCGTACCGGGGGCTCTTGGGCCGGGGCACCGCGCCGAGCACGCTCTCCCGGAGGATGGGGAGGTACGGATGGGAGGCGACGAGCCCCGGATCGTCGTAGAGGGACGCCAGGACCGGCGGCAGCGCACCCTCCGTCAGCACCTGCCGTTGCACCCGCTCGCTCGTCAGATAGGAGAGGAAGTCCGCGGCCGTCGCGGGATGCCGGGAGCGGGCGGACACGGCGAGGTTCGACCCCCCGAGCACGCTCGTACCGGGCCCGTGCGCACCCGGAAGCGGAACGGCCCCGAAACGCCCCGCGACCTTCGACCCCGGACCGTTGGCGTCGGTGTACACGTACGGCCAGTTCCGCAGGAACAGCAGCCTGCCCTCCACGAACGCCGCCCGCGACTCCTCCTCCTTGTATCGCAGGGCCTCCCGGGGGATCCAGCCCTCCCGCAGCCCGTCCGCCAGGAACGCGAACCCGGCGCGCGCCGCGTCGGAGTCCACCGCGATCCGCGTCCCCTCGTCGCGCAGGACCGTGCCGCCCGCCGACTGGACCGCCTCCGTGAGGTTCACGGTCAGACCCTCGTACGGCAGGAACTGTCCCGCGTACCCGTCGAGACCGTTCCGGGGCGCGAGCGTCCGGGCCTGGCGGGCCAGCTCGGACCAGGTCCGGGGCGGCTTCTCGCCCGCCGCCCGCAGGACGTCCGCGCGGTAGTAGAGGAGCCCCGCGTTCGTCACGTAGGGCACGGCGTACAGACGTCCCTCGAAGGTGGCCGTGTCGACGACCGGCGGCAGGAAGGCGTCCAGGGCGAACCGGTCACGGGCCAGCGGGGTGATCAGACCGGCGGCGGCGAACTCCGAGGTCCAGGCGACGTCGATGTTGAGGACGTCGAACCGGCCGCTTCCCGACCGCAGTTCGCTGAGCATCTGGGCCCGCGTCTCGTCCGCCGAGTCGGGCAGCTCCACGAGGGTGACCGGCTCGGCCGGGCGCTCCCGGTTCCAGCCGTCGAGCAACGGCCGCAGATAGTGGGTGAGGTCCCCGGCCGTGACGAACGTCAGCGGCCCCCGCCCACCGGCCGGTATCCCCCCGGGCGGCCGGGCCGTCCCCGCGTGCCCGGCCAGCACGACCGCCGCGACGAGGACGCCCCTCCCCACGGCCCGTATCCACCGCACAGGTTCCTCCCGGACATGGTCCCGGACGTGACGCCGACCATCGTGGCATAGGTCGCGCGCGGGGAATCGGCGATACTGACGGCGCAGGTGACCCGGCCGTCACCTGGTCCACCGGGCCCCAGGTCCGGCATCGGGACTTCCGGAACGACACAGAAGGGGGAGCGCGTGCGGCAGCAGCTGCTGGCACTCCTCACCCGTGGGCCCGCCCACGGATACGAGCTCAAGCAGGGCCTTGAACAACTGCTGGGCTCCGCATACCCTCAGCCGAACATCGGCCAGGTCTACGTGACGCTCGGGCGGCTGGAGAAGAGCGGCCTGATCGAGGGCGAGGACGTCGAACAGACGGGACGGCCCAACAAACGGACGTACCGACTGACCGACGCCGGGCGGGAAGCCGTCTCCGCGTGGTTCGACGAGACCACGGAGGAGCCGCGCGTGCGCGACGAGTTCTTCATGAAACTCGCCCTCGCGCCCCTGTCGGGAATGGCCGACCCGATCGTGCTCATCAACCGACAGCGGCGACAGCACCTGAACACCATGCGTGGCCTCTCCAGGCTCGCCGCCACCGAGGACCGGGAGAACAAGGTCGCTCACCTCCTGATCGAGGGCGCCATGCTGCACCTGCAGGCCGACCTCGACTGGCTGGAGCGCTGTCAGGAGGAGCTGGAATGACCACAGGTCCCGTCCCGCCGTCCGCCCGGGAGGCCATCGTCCACGCCGAGGGCCTGACCAAGACCCATCGCGGCGACAGCACCCCCGTCCACGCGGTCCGGGGGGTGGACCTGACCGTCATGCCCGGCGAGTTCGTCGCCGTCACCGGCCCCTCGGGAGCGGGCAAGTCGACCCTGCTGCATCTCGTCGGCGGACTCGAACGGCCCGACAGCGGACGCCTCTGGCTCGGCGGGGAGCGGGTCGACGGCTACACCGAGGCCCGCTGGGCGGTGCTGCGCCGCCGCCGGATCGGCGTCGTCTTCCAGTTCTTCAACCTGGTCTCCAACCTCACCGTCGCCGACAACATCGAACTCCCCGCCCTGCTGGCCGGAGCCCCGGCCGCGTCCGCCCGGCAGAGCCGCCGGGAACTCCTCGCCGAACTCGGCCTCGAAGGCCGGGAACGGGCCATGCCCGGCGAACTCTCCGGCGGCGAACAGCAACGCGTCGCCCTGGCCAGGGCCCTCGTCAACCACCCCGCGCTGCTCCTCGCCGACGAACCCGCCGGAAGCCTCGACAGCAAGGGCACCCGCGACGTGCTCCGGCTCCTCTCCCGCTGCCACGCACGCGGCCAGAGCATCCTCATGGTCACCCACGACGCCCGGATGGCCAGCGCCGCCGACCGGGTCATCAGCTTCTTCGACGGACGGATCGCCGACGACGCGAGCCTGGACGACGCGGGCGCGCCCAGGACGGGCGTGTCCGGCGTGCTCGAACTCCGAGACTGAGGGGAGGCGGGAGGCGTGCGGCGGACGGCCGGGTGACGCACCGGCCGCGCCCCGGATCCACCGGGCGAGGACCGGCCCGAGCCGAGTAGGACGAACGGCGGACCCGTCGGCCGACAGAGCGGACAGGCCGACGGGCCGGAGGAACGACAGGACCGGCGCCCGGGTGTTCCCAACGCTGGTACATCCGAAGACAGAGACGCCCGAAGACCGGACGATCGGGCCACCGAAGGGAGCAGGGAGTGCGTGCCACACTGCGATGGGCCCGCTCCGACCTTCGCGCCCACCGCGTGGAAGCACTCTTCGCGGTGCTCGCCAGCGCCGGAGTGATCGCCTCCCTGCTGCTCTCCGGGGCGCTCCTCAGCTACGCCGTCAACCCCTGGCAGCGCGTCTTCAACCAGTCCCAGGGCGCCCACATCTGGCTCCACGCGCGCGGTGACGTCGACCCCGCCGCCTTCGCCTCGCTCGCCTCCCTCGACGAGGTCGCCGCGATCTCCGGACCCTTCCGCACCACCGACGCCACCCTGGTGACACCCGGAGCACGCGCCCGCGTCGTCCTGCGCGCCGCCGGGGCGCAACCGCCGCGCGTCGCCCGCCCCCTGATCACGTCGGGCCGCTGGCTCGCCGCCGGGACCTCCGACGAGATCGTCCTGGAGAGCACGCTGGCCCGCGCCCTGTGGGCCGAGCCCGGCGAGACGATCGCCCTCCCGGGACCCGGCGGCGCGACCCGTACCCTCCGGATCGTCGGCGTCGCGGACAGCGCCGAGCCCCGCTACCGGCCCGACCAGGACCCCGGCGCCGCCTGGGTCCTCCCCGCCACCCTGGAAGGCGCGGCGACCGCCCCCGCCGGACAGCGGATCGGACTGCGCCTGAAGGACCCGGACGACACCGACTACCTCGTCCAGCGCTCGGTCACCCTCCTCGGCGCCGACCGGGTCGACCAGGTGACCAAATGGCAGCAGGCCAAGGCCGACACGGGCGGCGACGACCGGCTCCTCGGCCAGATGTTCGCCGCCTTCGGCGTGGCCGCCCTGTTCGCCGCCGCCGTCGCCGCGTCCGGAGCGGTCCGGTCCCGGGTGCGCGGCCAACTCCGCGACATCGCCGTACTGAAGGCCGTCGGCTTCACCCCCGGCCAGGTCATCCGGGGCTTCCTCGTCCAGCACCTGGGATTCGCGGTCCTCGGCGCCGCGCTCGCCACCGCCGCCACCGTCACTCTGGGACGCCGGATACCCGGCAGGATCGGCGAAGCCGTACGCCTGTGGCCCGAGATGCCCGGACACCGCACGATCCTCGTCGGACTGCCCGCCGCCGCCGTCCTCCTCATTGCCGCCGCCACCGGACTCGCCGCCTGGCGGGCCGGGCGCGTACCGCCCGTCCCCGTGGCCAGAGCCGCGCTCCCCACCGCCGCGCCCCTCACCGCGTTCGGCCGCCGGGCCCTCGGCCTCCACGTCTCCCCGGCCCTCGTCCTCGGCTGGCGCTCCGCCTTCTCCGGCCGCCGCCAGGCCCTCGTGTCCGTCACCCGGCTGGGCCTTCCCGTGGCCCTGATGACGGTCGCCCTCGTCGGCTGGTCGACCCTGGACCAGTTCCGCGACGACCCCGCGCGGATGGGCCGCGCCGCCGCCCTGACCGTACGGGCCGAGCCGTCCGCTCCCGGTGACGGCGCGGACCGCGGACACGTGCTCGCGCGCGTCCCCGGGGTCCAGGACGCCTTTCCCGGCGTCGAGTCCGCCGCCCTCGTCCCCGGCCAGACCGGCACCATCACCCTGCGGGGCCTCGGCACCCGGGAACACCCCTACCCGCACACCCTCGCCGAGGGGCGCGCCCCGGCCGGACCCGACGAGGCCGTCGCCGGACAGGGACTCCTCGACCTGCTCGGCGTACCCGTGGGGGAATGGGTCCGCATGACCTTCGAAGGGCGCCCGCAGATCCTGCACATCGTCGGCCGCAGCATCGAACCCGACGACGGCGGCCGGATCGTCTCCACCTCCCTCGACACCCTCAAGGACAGCGCGCCCGCTCTCCGCCCCGCCTTCCACGCCCTCGTCCTGAAGCCCGGCGCCGACCCGGGAAAGGTGGCCGCCGCCGTCTCCGCGGCCACCGGAGACGCGACGGAGGTCCGCCGGACCCCCACCCCGGCGGACCGGCTCGACACCCCGCGCGGCATCATCGCGGCCCTCATCGCCGTCCTGGCCCTCATCGCGCTCGTCGAACTGTTCACTCTGATCAGCGCGGGAGTACGGGACCGGGTCCGGGACCTCCTCGCGCTGCGGGCCATCGGCCTCACCCCCCGGCAGATCGGCGGGGTCGTCGTGACGGCGGCGGTGCTCACCTCACTCGCCTCCGCGCTCCTGGGCACGGCCGTCGGCGCCGTCGTCGGCCGGTGGCTCGTGGACATGGAGGCCCGCGCCGACGGCATCGGCGCGGGCATCGCCCATCAGCCGTCCCCGCTCCTCCTGACGGCACTGATCGCCACGGCGGCCGTGACCGGAGCGGTGGCCGCCCTGCCCCCGGCGGTGAGGACCGCGCGCCGCAGGCTCGTCGACTCGGCGGGCGAGACGTTCTAGTGATCTGAGTCGGAGATTCGTCGTTGGTGGGCATGAGTCGTCCTGGTCCGAGGATTCCGCTGTTGTCGGTCACTGATGCCCAGCGGGCGGTGCTGGAGGGCTGGTTGCGTCGGCGTTCGACAGCTCAGGCTCCGGCCCGGCGGTCGCGGATCGTGCTGGAGTGCGCGGAGGGGCACTCGATCATGGAGGTGTCCTGTCGACTGCGGATCGCTCCGGACACGGTCCGCACCTGGCCGCGTCGCTTCATCGAGCACGGTCTGGACGGGCTGGGCGACGAGCCGCGGCCGGGAGCACCGCGAATACCCGGCCCCCAACGGACTCATCGCCCTCACCTGCAACGAAATACAGCGACTATTCGCCCTGCCCTCCGCATCCCTGAACGGCCAACGTGACCATCGCCTGGGCTGGTCCCTATGGCGTCGCCGACACCAGGCACGCGCCCGCGAGTGCCACTACCGCCGACGCGCGGCCACAACATGAAGATCCACAATTGCGGATGGAGTATCAAGTGACCGACCTCAGAAGCAACCGACCGAAGCCAGCGTTGCCCGAGGGCCCCTCAGCCCGCCGTTAGCGCTGCCAGGGCTCGGTCCATCGCGGCGTTGAACTCTTCCGGCGTCAGCGGCAGCCGGGACTTGACGTCCCGACTCCACTGGTCGGCGAGGACCTCGGCGGAGCCCGCCTCGACACCGTCGAGCGCCGCGTCGGCCAGGTCCGACGGCGCGATCTTGGCCACGGGCCAGCCCGCGGCCATGTCGGTGTCGGCCAGCCCGAGGTGCACCGCAGTCACGAGCGTGCCCTGCTCGGCGAGCTCCAGGCGGACACCGTTGGTCATGGCCCAGGCGGCGGCCTTGGTCAGGTGGTAGGCATTGGCGCCCTTGCCCCCGAACCACGACATGGCGGAGAGGACGTTGACGATCGCGCCCCCGCCGTTCCTGGCGAGCGCTGGCGCGAACTCCCGGATCATGCCCAGGTGGCCGAACACGTTGGTCTCCAGCTCGTGCCGCACCGCGTCCAGCGAACCGGTCACCAGGTCGGTCCCCGTCTGGATCCCCGCATTGTTGACGAGCAGCGAGACGTCTGGGGCGGCCTCGGCGGCGGCCCTCACGGATGCGGGATCGGCGATGTCGAGGGGCAGCACCTCGACCCCGGGCAGGTCCACGGTCTCCGGCCGGCGGGCCGTCGCGTAGACCTTGCGTGCGCCCCGTTCGAGTAGGCCCTGGGCGAAGGCGCGGCCCAGGCCACGGTTGGCTCCGGTGACAAGGGCAACTGAGTTGTTGATATCCATGTCCGGTACGCTAAAACCTGACGTTGACGTCAGAGGCAAGTGCTGGTCGTCAGGACCAGGGTGAAAGGAATCACCATGACCGTCACGGAGCCCGCGGCTGAGCGGCTGGTCCGCATCGGCGAGGTGGCGCGGGGCGCCGGCGTCTCGGTACGCGCCGTGCGCTACTACGAGCAGCAGGGACTGCTCATGGCGGAGCGCAGCCCATCCGGCCAGCGCCTCTACCGGCAGGACGCCGTCACCCTGGTGCGCTTCTTCCAGCAGATGTTCGCCGCCGGCCTGACCAGCCGAAGGATCACTGAACTCCTTCCATGCTTGGACTCCGGGCACACCGACGCCGAGCAACGAGCCATGCTGCGCGCCGAGCGCGACCGCATCCAGGCCAAGGTCGACGACCTACAGGCCGCCTTGGACCGCCTCGACGAGGTCATCGCGATCACGGAAACGCACCCGTAGGAGCGGTCGGTTCGGACGGCACACCAGCGATCTACGGCTGGAGTACTAGCCAGTACGCGGATGCGGGCGCGTATCGGCGGCGGGCCGCTCCACCCGCGTACGGTCCGAACTCCGCCTCGGCGCGGGCATGTCGGCCCGGTGGACGTCCGGTCGGGAGGTCGGCGCCCGGTCGCCGGGACCGACACCGCTCCTCGCGAGGAGTGCGTACGGGCAGCGCACCGAGTGGTGAGGCATCCGCACCCCCGGACGGCCGGGTGGAGGTCCGGATCAGCAGCCCGGACCCGGTTCCGGCGAGGACGTCGCCGAGCCCGGACCCGCTTCCGGCGAGGGCCTCGCCCAGCGCGACGACATGACCTCCGGGGGGAGTGTCCGGCCCGGACGGTCCGCCGCCCGAGGCTCCGGGGGTGCTCCGCCGCCCGTCCGGTGGGCGGGTATCGTCGCCGGGCATGGAGCTGCGTACCCTGCGGTACTTCGTGGCCGTGGCCGAGGAACTGCACTTCGGGCGAGCCGCCGTCCGGCTGCACATGAGCCAGCCTCCCCTCAGCCGGGCGATCCGACAGCTGGAGTCCGATCTCGGCGCCGCCCTGTTCCACCGCTCCGCCGCCGGGGTCTCGCTCACCTCCGCCGGAGAGACGCTGCTGGACGAGGCCCGCGCGCTGCTCGACCACGCCGAGCGGATACGGGTACGGGTGGCCGTCGCCGCAGGCGCCGCGGTCCTCACCGTCGGGATCCTGGGCGACGGCACCGACCGGGGCGCCCAACGGCTGGCCGTCGCGTACGGGCTGCGGCACCCGGACGTCGAGGTCCGGGTCCGTGAGACCGACCTCACCGACCCGACCTGCGGGCTGCGCGCCGGACTCGTGGACGTCGCCCTGACCCGCGCGCCCTTCGACGAGACCGGTCTGACGGTCCACCGGCTGCGCGCCGACCCGGTGGGCGCTGTGCTGCGCGCCGACGACCCGCTGGCCCGCCGCGACCGGCTGGAACTGGCCGACCTGGCGTCCCGGCGCTGGTTCCGGTTCCCGGACGGCACCGACCCGCTCTGGCGCGCGTACTGGAACGGCGGCGAGACCCGTGAGGGTCCGGTGGTGCGCGGCGTGCAGGAGTGCGTACAGGCCGTGCTGTGGAACGGCACGGTCGGCATGGCTCCGCTCGGGCACGACCTGTCAGGGGAACTGACCGTGGTCCCCCTGACCGACATGGCGCCGAGCCCGGTCGTAGCCGCGTGGAAGGAGGACGACACGAACCCGTTGGTCCGGTCGTTCGTCCGGATCGCGACGGCCGCCTACCGGGACTGAGCCCACCGGCGTGGCTGGAGCGTCCGGGGCTGTCCCCACGAGCCCTGTGCGGCTGCCGGAACCCGGGGACGTGGACGGCGGCTGACGGGCCCCGGCCAGCGGTCATACCCGTCCGGTATCGGACCTCCGGAACGGGTCTTGGACGTCGTACCGGGGCGGCCCGCACATTCGGGTCATGTCTCTCTCACGACGAAGCGCCCTGGGCGCACTGGCGGGGCTCTCGATCACCGCTGTCGGTCTGACCGCGCCCCGCGACAGCGCGAGCGCCATGGAGCCCGCCGTCCACGGCCGGGGCGGGTGGCGGGCCGGGACACCGATGCCGCAGGCCCGCGCCGAAGTCGGCGCCGCGACGCTCGACGGACGACTGTACGTCGTCGGCGGCACCCTCCAGCCCGACGGCGGGGCACCGGTATGGGCGTCCGACGCGGTGACCAGCTACGATCCGCGCGCCGACCGGTGGTCCTCGCACGCGCCGCTGCCACGCCCGCTCACCCATGTCGGGGTCGCCGCGCTCGACGGAAGGCTGTACGCCTTCGGCGGGTTCACCGACATCGTGCACATGGACCCGCAGGCGGTGGCCTACGTCTACCACCCGGCCCGGGACCGGTGGAGCCGACTGCCCGACATGCCGGCGAGACTCGGATCGGTCGCCGTGTCGGCCGTGGCAGGAAAGCTCCATCTGCTCGGCGGCCGCGCGTCCACGACGGTCGTCACGATCCCGGAACCCCCGGTCTCGCTGGGATTCGGCACGGTGAACAGCCACCTCGTGTACGACCCGGAGGTGTGTCGATGGTCCACCGCGCGGCCGCTGCCCGGTGAGCCCCGCGACCACGCGGGCATCGCGGTCCTGGGCCGCGACCTGCATGTGTTCGGCGGCAGGGTGGCCGACGTGACCGACAACCTGGCCCGCCACGACGTCTACCACACCGGCACGGGCCGCTGGAGCACGGCGGCACCGCTTCCGGCCCCCCGGTCGGCCGGGGCCGCGGTCGTCCTCGGCGGCCGGATCGTCTACGCCGGGGGCGAGTGCGGCTCCGACGGAGGCACCTTCGGCGAGGTGACCGTCTACGACCCGGGGACGGACACGTGGTCCGCAGGACGCCCCCTGCCGCAGAGCAGGCACGGCTTCGGCGCGGGAACGGTACACGGCCGCGCCTACTTCGCCGGAGGCGCCCCCACCTGCGGCGGAGGCGCCTCGAAGGATCTGCTGGAGCTGCGCCCGGGGTAGGTCCACGATGTGCCGGACGGTCGTCATCGGTGGACGGCCGTACGGCAGGTCAGAGGGTGACCTCCGTGGAGCACATCCAGGAGGGGAGCGGGGGAACCGGCCGACCGTACCGCCCGCGCAGACAGGGAAGCTTGCCACGAGCCCGTGGCTGCTGGTGGCCGCCTGCCCTCGCCAGGTGGGCAGTTCCGATGTCCGGCCGAAGTCGTCGGTGAGTGTCCCCCCGGGGGGCCCGGAGCCAAGAGGCACTCCCATGCCCACCGGTCACGCGGCGGATCCGGGGCCCCTCGGCCGTGCCGCCGGGGACTCAGCCGTCCCGTGGCAAGGTGCGCAGCGGACGGGAGGCGGCCTGCGGTGCGGGGCGGGTGAGGTGCAGCGTCGCGTGGAAGTGGCCGTCGGACTCCTTGCCCCGGGGGTCGTCGCCGAGCGCGGACACCGAGGTGATGGCGTCACGCTGCTCGTCGGCGTCGGTGAAGCGCCGCTGCGGATAGGTGCGGGACGTGTCCTTCTCCGTGGTCATGCCCAGCAGGGCGAGGCCGTCGGCGATGTGCCGGTAGGACACGGTACGCAGCACGAAGACGGCCACCCACGGTTGCTCCCGCCGGTTCTCCAACAGTGGCCGGAAGGTGTCGGCGGAGAGGAAGCTCGCTCCGCCGGTCACGGTGATCAGCCGGGTGCCCCGGGTGGCCCGGTACAGGTCGGGGCTGGGCGGGGCGAGCTCCAGGTTCTCGGCGAAGCCGTCGTCGAGCAGGCCCACCGCGCGGCCGTAGGCGATGGCCGGGGCGGAGATGTCGAGGCCGATGACGGGTACGGCGTCCGGGCGACGCCGCGCCGCGAAGTACGCGCGGTCCCACGCGATCAGTTCGGCGGCCGTCATTGCGGCCGCCTCCGGTGAGGTGTAGCGGTCCCGTAACTCCTCCAGTGACACATGGTGGTTGAGCAGGGCCGCGTTGATGCCGTACGAGCAGCAGATGTCCAGGACCGATGCCGGCGGCCCGCCGTCCGGGTCGTCGGACCGTCGTGCGGAGGCCTCGGGAAGGCCGACGAGGGGCAGGAGGCCACGGAAGACGCTCTGGGCGTGATGGGGAGTCTGATATCCCAGCGGTCCCAAGGCGCTGAAGTACGACCGGGGGTCGGGCCGATCGTAGATGTCGTCGAAGCGGGTCATCGGCATGGGCGGGTCCGATGCGTGCTGTTCCGAGCGGTCATCCGTGTCCTCCAGAGTCCGATGGGCCAGGCATAGCGCATGGCGCCGTCGGCTGGGAAGGCCGCCCGGCGGCGTCCCTACGGCCTTCGGCCACGTATCGGCACCGCCCACTGCCATCCGGCCGCCCTGCTCCAAGGCCCGGGGACGTCACCGCACGGCCGGTGAGAGCCCGGCGCGCCGGTCCGAGCTGACCGGCGGGTCGTCGAGTGCCGCCGCCTGCGGGCCCCGTACGGGTGAGATGGCGTCGGATCGCCACCTTCGGGCGGCCCGGCGGGGAAGGCTGGGCGGGTCAGCAGGCCGAACAATGAAGGACCGTCATGGCGGAAGAGCTGTACGCGACACTGAAGACGAACCAGGGGGACATCGTGATCCGGCTGCTGCCGAACCACGCCCCCAAGACCGTCAAGAACTTCGTCGAACTCTCCACGGGCGAACGCCAGTGGATCGACCCGAACACCGGTCAGCCGAGCAACGAACCGCTGTACGACGGGACGGTCTTCCACCGGGTCATCGAAGGGTTCATGCTCCAGGGCGGCGACCCCCTGGGCAACGGCAGCGGCGGACCCGGGTACAAGTTCGCGGACGAGTTCCACCCCGACCTGGCGTTCACCAAGCCCTACCTGTTGGCCATGGCCAACGCGGGACCGGGCACCAACGGGTCCCAGTTCTTCATCACCGTCGGACCGACCACCTGGCTCACCGGCAAGCACACCATCTTCGGCGAGGTCGCCGACGAGGCGAGCCAGAAGGTCGTCGACGCCATCGCGACGACCCGGACCAACCCCCGCAACGACCGCCCGGTCAAGGACGTGGTCATCGAGAAGGTCCTCATCGAGACCCGCTGACCCGGGCCCGCAGCCACTCCGCCCGGCAGGCGCGCCTCCGGGCGGAGAGGCCTCCCGTACCGAGGAGGTCCGCGACGCCGCCCGTACGGGAGACCCCTGCCGGGGACGCTCTCCCGACGGGAACCAGGTCCTGATCCGTGACTCCACCGCGCGCGGCCGTGCTCCGACGGGAGGGGCCACGGCCCGTTCGGCCGGACACCTGTGAGGGAGCCCGTCCCGGTGCGGAACGCCGGGACCGGCCCTGCTGCCGGTGGCCGCATCGCCCGGCTCTACGGTGATCCGGGCGGCGGTCCGTCGAAGGCCGGAGGATCGGGATCAGGGACGGGCCGGCCGATCTGTGACGGCCAGTCGGGGCGGAAGCGCCTCACGAAGTCCGCGAAGCCGTGCCCGAGGTAGCGCGGATCGGACGGCTTGAGCCGGATCTGCTGACGGCCGTCGGCCCACCAGATCTCGAAGTCCGTGATCGTGCCCTCCGTCGGCCAGTCGCCCTCCTCGTGCGGAAGGATCAGGGCGTCGACGAAGCCTCCTACGGGGAGGCCGATGTCCACGAAGATCCCGATGTTGCCGGGCCGGGGAACCAGCACGACCGTGCCCTCGTACACCTGGCCGAAACGCAGTCCTCTCCGTGTCTCGGCCCACTCGGCATCTGTCACCACCGGCGCATCTTCGCACGCTCGTCCGAGTCATGGGTGGCCGTACGTGACTGACGGCCCGGCAGCGGGCGGACCTCAGCCCGCACGGACCCGGTCCAGTACCGCCGCACCCAGTTCCAGCATCTGCTCCGGCTCACTCACGCACTGCTGGAGATCGATGAGACACCCGTCGGCACCCGACTCCCGCACACCGGTCAGCACCGCCGCGATGTCCTCGGCCGACGCCCCCGGCGAGGGGTTGTGGCGGATCTCGCGCCGCAGCGCGTCTGGATCACGGCCCACCTCCTCCGCGGCGCGACGAGCCACGTCCCACAGGCCCGCGAGCGCCGCGGGCGGCATGGCGACCCCGACCCATCCGTCCGCGCGGCGGCCTATCCGGCTCATCGCGGCGGGGGACAGGCCGCCCAAGTAGACCGGCGGGCCCGGCTTCTGGGCCGGTCGGAGGCCGACATGGGAACGGGGAATGGTCCAGTGCGCCCCCTCATGGCCGAAGACCTCCTCGGCCCACATGGCGCCCAGGATGTCGAGGATCTCCTCCAGTCGCGCCCCGCGCCGGGAGAACTCGACGTTCAGGGCGGAGTATTCGTCCCGCATCCACCCGATGCCGAGCCCGACGTCCAGGCGGCCCTCGCTGAGGAGATCGAGCGAAGTGAGCGAGCGCCCCAGCAACAGGGGCGGATACCAAGGGGCGTTGAGGGTGCTGGTGCCGAGCCGCACCCGTGTGGTGACCGACGCCGCGACCGTCAGCACCAGCAGGGGATCGAGGAAGGTCCTGAACCCCGGAGGATACGGATTCTCCGCCGTGTACCCCGGATAGACCTCGCTCGGCGCGACCGGCGTCAGGGCGCGGTCCCCGACCCAGAGCGAGTCGAAGCCCATGGCCTCGGCATCCCTGGCGAACCCGGCTGTCGCGACGGCCCGGGCATGGCTTCCGTATTGTGGCAACGCGATTCCCATAAGCATGCGTTCATCCTGCACGCGCTTCGCGCAGAGGGTCCCCCTCATCGGCGGAATGAGAGGCGGGTAATAGCTGGCGAATGTCCCGGGCGAGGCGGGGACATGGCGCCGCGCACGTCACCGTCCGTTCGCGCCGAACCGGGCGATGGCCTCCAGGGCCGCGTCCCGCATCGCGGGACTGCCCGTGTGTCCGGAGTCGTCGATCACGCGCAGATCCGCGTCCGGCCATGCTGCGGCCAGCTCCCACGCGGTCTTCAACGGAGTGCCCAGATCGAGGCGGCCGTGGATCAACACGGCCGGAATCCCGGCCAGCCGGTGCGCGTGGCGCAGCAGTTGTCCGTCATCGAGCCAGGCGTCGTTCGTGAAGTAGTGCGCGCAGAGGCGCACGAACGCCACCAGGGCGTCGTCGGGCCTGTCGCTGTAGGTCCCCGGGTGCCCGAGTGCCTCATGGGCGATGACGGCGTCCTCCCAAGCGCACCAGGCCCGCACCGCCTTGACCCGCACGGACTCGTCGGGGCTGTTCATCAGCCGGTCGTAGGCGGCCACGAGATCACCTCCCCGGTCCGGCTCCGGAAGCGAGTCGCGGAAGGTCTCCCAGGGACCCGGCAGGAGGCGCCCGACGCCGCGGTAGAGCCAGTCGGTCTCCTCCGGACGGGTCGTGGTGACACCGACGAGGACGACCTCCGAGACACGCTCGGGATGACGCTCGGCGTAGGCGAGGATCAGCGTCGAGCCCCAGGAGCCGCCGTACAGGAGCCAGCGTTCGACCCCCAGGTGCTCGCGCAGGCGCTCCATGTCGGCGATCAGATGGTCCGTGGTGTTGTGTTCGAGGCCGACGGACGGATCGGAGGCGTGCGGCAGGCTTTCACCACAGCCACGCTGATCGAACAGGATGATCCGGAAGACTTCGGGATCGAACATGGCGCGGCTGCCGCGACGCCCTCCGCTGCCGGGGCCGCCGTGCACGCACAGAGCGGCCTTCCCCTCGGGGTCGCCGCTGGTCTCCCAGTAGATCCGGTTTCCGTCGCCGACATCGAGCAGGCCGTGCGCGTACGGTTCGACGGACGGGAACGGCTGGGCCACGGGGTCTCCTTCAGCGGGTGCGAAGAACAACCTCACGAGGCTAGTGGACACCCGGGGACGAGACCATCCGCTTTCGTCCCCGTACACGTGGGCCCGACGGTGACGCCCGCCGGGACGCCGGGCGTCGACGCTGTCAGCGCAGAGCGCGGATCGCCGGGCTCGTGGCGACCAGGCAGGCGCAGGCCAGGACCGCGCCGCCGCACAGCAGGAACAGCGTCGTCGTACCGTACGGGAGCAGGAATCCGGCGAGCACGTAGGAGAACGGGTCGAACGCCACCGTCGCGAGCACGACGAGACTGAGCACACGGCCCAGCAGCTCCTCGGGTACGCGCTCCTGCAAGGTGGCCACGACGACCACCCCGAGGAACGCGGATCCGACACCGATGAGCGAGACGACCGCCGTCGCGGCCACGACATGGGTGACGGCCGCGAGCCCGGCCATGCCCGCGCCGATCGCCGCGACCCCGCCGATCACCGCCCAGCCGCGCCGGGCGGGCGGTCGCCACCCGGCCACGAGCGAGCCGGCCAGTGAGCCCAGGCCGAAACCGGAGAGCACGACCCCCAGGGATCCCGCGCCGCCGAGCCGTTGATCGGCGAGCACCGCGCCCCCCACGAGCACGGGACCCACGACCGCGATGTTGATCAGGGCGATGGCCGCCAGCATCCCCCGCACCAGCGGGTCCCGCCAGGCGTACTTCAGGCCCGCGCCCAGGGCACGCGCGCTGCTGAGCCGCTCACCGTCCCCGGCGTCCGCACCGGAGCCCGCGCCGCGCCGTGCCACACGCAGGAGGGTGCTGAGGGCGACGGCGGCCAGCGCGGCCATCGCCACGATCCCGCCGAGCGTCGCCGCGAAACCGACCGCGGCGACGCACCCGGCCGCCAACGCCGGACCGACCAGATCACCGCCCGACTCCGCGCCCTGCACCAAGCCGTTCACCCGGGCGAGCTTCTCGTCCGGCACGACGGCGGGCAGCAGCGCCAGGGCCGCCGGGAAGTACGCGGCGTCCGCGACGCCGAGCAGCCCGCCGAGCAGCGCGACCGTCGCCAGCGACGGCGAGGTGAAGACGACCAGGGCGCCGAGACCGAGCAGCACGGCGACCCGGAGCCACGCGGAGACGACCATGACGGGGGCGGGCCCGAGGCGGTCGACCAGCACTCCCGCGGGAAGCAGCAGAAGCGCTCTCGGCAGCGCCACGGCCACGAGGACCAGCCCGGTGCCCACCCCCGGTGCCGACAGTTCCAGCACGAAGAGCGTGAGCCACACGAGGAACAGCGCGTCGACCACGGCCGCCAGCCCCTGGCCCACGATCAGGCGCCGCACATGAGCATGGCCCTCCGACGCGCGGGGGACGGAACGGGCGGTCGGTTCCGTGGTCATCGCTGCCTCCCCTGAACGCCGAGCGGGCCGGTCCCGCGCGCCGGGTTCGTCCGAGTGGCCCGCACGGCCGGATGCCCCGCGCGCCGTCCGAGGGCGGACCGGTCGGGCCCGCCCGAACGCCGTACCGCGAGCCCGGCACCCGTGTCGTCGGTGCCGCCCCGGTCGGGCCCGCCGACGCCGGGCCGGGCCCGGCCGTCCCGCTCACTCATCGTCAACATGACCACATCCGCTCGCCGATTTCGGTGGGACGCGCTGCTCGGGCCGGGGAAGACCCCGGTACAGGAGTCTTCCCCACCGGTCCTCGGGCCGGGTGAAGCCGGGGCGTGGCACGGACCGTCACCAGCGCCCGCCCGCCCATCCGCTCACCGCCCGCCCGCCGGTCGAGACGGGACCTGGGCCGGTCATGCCGACGGCCTCCGGGCGGACGGCCTTACGCGATATGGGTGCCCCCGTCGACCGTCAGCGTGGTGCCGGTGATGTAGGACGCCGCGTCGGAGACGAGGAACACCAGAGCCGCCGCGAGTTCCTCGGGCCGTCCGATCCGCCCCGTCAGCACCCGCGGCATCATCTCCTCAAGGTAGCCCTCGGCGTAACCGCTGGTCATCGGAGAGGCGAAGAGACCCGGTGCGAGGGCGTTCACGCGGATGCCCCTGCCGGGAGTCCACTGCTGCGCCAGATCCCGGGTGAGGCCGAGGAGCCCGGCCTTCGACGCCGAGTAGGCGGCCTGGGGGAGACCGCCGGTGACCAGCGCGAGGACGCTGGAGACATTGACGATGGAACTGCCGGGCGGCATCACCGCGCCCGCGGCCTGGGCCATCCAGTAGGCGCCGTTGAGATTGACGTCGATGACCTCGCGGAACTGCCCGGGGGTCTCCTCCGCCGCGGGTCGCTCACCGCTGATCCCGGCGTTGTTGACCAGAACGTCCACCCGCCCGAAGGCGCCCATGGCCGCGTCGACCAGCGCGTGACAGTCCTCCGGCCTGGCGACGTCCGTACGGAGACAGACGGCCCGGCGACCGAGCCTCGTGACGGCCGCGCACACGGCCTCCAGCCGCTCGGCGCGCCGGGCCCCGAGCACGACGTCGGCACCGGCCTCGGCCAGCGCGAGGGCGAAGGCGACACCGAGGCCGGAGGAGGCGCCGGTCACCACGGCGACACGACCGTCGAGGCGGAAGCTGTCGAGGACGCTCATGGCTGCCCGACGAGCCGGACGGTGCCGGGCCGCCCTTCGGCCCTCACTGGTGGTCGGCGATGTAGTCCACGGCGTCGCCGACGGTCCGCAACTCCGCGACCTGGTCGTCCGGGATCCTCACCTCGAACCGGTCCTCGATCACCACGGTGATCTCCACCATCGACAGGGAGTCGATGTCGAGATCCTCGGTGAAGGACTTCTCGGCGGTCACCTCGGCGGATTCAAGGCCGGTGACCTCCTCGACGATCTCGGCGAGGGCATGAAGAATGTCGGTGTTGTCCATCACGGGTTCCTCCTTCTGGGGGTGGGGCCGGTGAGAGTCGGCCACGGCGTGGTTTCCGCGTGGGCCCGCACCGGGTTCGGCGGGCCGGTGCGCACGGTCGCGCCCGTCGGCGGTCGGGCGGTGCCGCTGCCGGGCGGCGGGCGTCAGAGTCCGAGGCGGCGACGGTAGGTGTGGAGGGTGCGCAGCAAGCCGTCCATCTGCTCCTCCGTGTGACCCGCGTGCGGGAACAGGCGCAGCAGCGCCTGGTTGCGGGTGACGGCCGGGTAGGAGAAGACGGGGACGAGATAGCCGTCCTCGACGAACCACTCCCGCATCTGCAGGGCGGCGGCGTCACTTCCGATCGGTACCGAGAGCATGTACGAATCGGTCGGGGTCGTCGGCGTACCGGCCTCGTGCATCTGCCGGCGGAAGCGGGCGGCATGGGCGAGATAGTCGTCGACGATCCCCGGGCTGTCGGCGAGGACGCCGATCGTGCGCTCGGCGGTGTAGGCGGTCGGCGGCTGGATGGCCGCGGTGAACATCGAGGTGCCGGAGAGCAGTTCGAAGGCGTCGACGGCCGCCGCGGGCCCGGCGAGCGCGCCGCCCTCCAGACCGATGGCCTTCGACAGGGACACCATCACGAAGTCGGCCCGCTCCCGGATCGCGGCCGCCTCCCTGGCGTACGGGCGGTTCTCCGGTCCGTAGACCATGAAGCCGTTCGCGTCGTCGATCATGCTGACGGCGCCGTGCCGCTCGCACGCGTCGAGGATCTCCACGATGGGCCCCATGGTGCCGTCGGCGGAGTAGATGCTCTCGGCGATCACCACGGTCTTGCGGGCGTGCACCCGGTTCAGGACACGGGCCAGGTCGGAGACGTCGTTGTGCCGGAACGCATGGACGTTACGGCCGTAGGCGAGCCCTTCGAGGCCCTTCCAGATGCTCCAGTGGACGTCACGGTCCACGACGAAGACGGTGTCGTGGTTGCGCACCTCGATCCCGGCGTCGAAGTGCGCGGAACTGCTCATGGCATGGACGAACCCGATGTTCGCCAGGAGGCCCGTGGCGAAGGTGATGGCCCTTTCCTTGCCGGTGTGGCGGGCGATCGTCTCCTCAAGGATCTGGTGCGGGCGGCAGATGCCCTGGGTCATCCTGGAACCGCTGGTGCTCAGGCCGTGGGCCAGCGCCCCTTCGGCGAAGTGCTGGCGTACCGGCAGGTGGCGCTCCAGGTCGAGGAAGCTGATGCTGGCGAAGTTCACCAGCTCGCGGTCGCCGCGGACGATGGTGGGGCCGACGGGACCGTCCACCACCGGCGGGCGGTACGCCGTGTCGTGGGTGTTCGCCTCGACGAACGAGGCGAAGGCCCACGGGGCCAGGCGGTCGGTGGACCGTGCGGGGATGCGGGACGCGGTCATGGTGGGGTTCCTCCTGCACGAGGGGAGCGGAGCGGCAGGGGCTCCAGAGCTGTGGCGAGGTGGCCGAGTGAGGCCGTTCCGGTCAGTTCGTCCGACGCGATCCCGGTGAAGCCCCGCTGGCGGAGAAGCGCCAGCAGGCGGGGGACACCGACGAGGGTGACCCCGTGTTCGGCGAGACAACGGTTCATGTCCACAGGGCCGGGGCCGGGGCTGTCGGCAGGGCCGGGCGTCCGGCGGCCGGGTATGACGGCGGCCACGGCGGCGGCCAGAGCCCGTTCGGCGTCCGTCGCGGGCGGGCGGGCCGGGACCCGCGGAGAGTCCGCGCGGCTGGGGCGGGTCCGACCGGGCGGGCGGCCCGACGCGGGACCCTCGGGGGACAGGAGGTAGCGGCCCGGGGCCATGACACCGGGTACCTCGTCGAGACGGTCCAGGACATGCTGGTGCAGGTCGCCGACGGTGACACCAGGGGCGACGCGGACACGTGCGACGAGCTGCCGCTCGCCGCCCTCCCGCGCCCTGTCCTTCCCTTCCCCGGCTTTCCGCTCCCCGGCCTTCCGCTCCGCGTCCGTCCTTTCCGCGTCCGACCTTTCCGCGTCCGACCTTTCCGCGTCCGTCCCTTCCCCCGCCTTCACTTCGCCGCCCCTCCCTTCGAGGTCTTTCCCTTCAGGGCCCTCCCCTTCGCTGTCCCCGCCGGGCGTCACCGTCGCGTCGAGCACTCCGGGATGACCGCGCAGCACCTCCTCGACCGCGGCAAGGCACACCCATCCCCGCGCCGCCCGCCACCACCCGGAGGCGGGCGGCGTGAGCGAGCGGGCCGGAACCGGGCACTCGGCCCCGTCGGCGACGGCGCGCAGGAAGCCGCGGAGACGGACCGGCAGGGCCGCCGTCTGCTCCGCGTCGAGCAGATGGTCCCCGACGGTGACATCGAGGGTGAGGACCCCGGCGTCGAGAGCGAGGTCGACGTAGAGCGTGTCGCAGGGCGCGTCGGGCGTGCTGCGCATCCAGCCGGTGGACCCGCCCGGCGGGGCGTTCCGCGCGGGGACCAGGTAGTCACGGGGCCAGGAGTAGCAGTTGTACTCAAGGGTGGGGACGCTCACGGCGCCTCGGCGGCGATCCGCGCGCGCCTGGGCGGCGACCAGTTCCGAGGGCCGCCACTCGCCGTACCGGTAGGCGGCGGCGGAGGCGGCGGCCACCGAGGCGACCACCTCGCCGAACGCCGCGCCCGAGCGGAGATCGATCTGCACCGGGACCGTCAGGGCCCGGACGTCCACGCTGTTCCGCAGCGCGACCCGAGCCCGGTTGGACACCACCACCGACGCGAGGAACCGGTGTTCGCCCGTGCGGGCGGCGACGTCGTGGGCCAGCGCCGCGAGCATCACGACCTCCCGGCTGGCCCGATGACGCCGGGCGACACGACCGAGGTCGTCGTACGCGCCCACCGAGCGGTACTGGAGGCGATGGCGCCCGCCGCCGCCCTCGGTCCCGCCGAAGGGAGCCAGCACACCGGTCGGATTGCCCGCGAGCCGCGTCAGCCACTCGTGCTCCGCCGCGCGGGCACGTACCGGCGACTGGGCGCCGACGGCGTCGAGCGGATGCGTGAGGGGCCCCGCCGGTGCGCTGTCGCCGCGGAGCAGACCATGCAGTCGGTCGAGCAGCACGGCCAGCCCCCAGCCGTCGATCACCACGTGGTGGACGGCCACCAGGACCGCACGTGGCTTCCCCGCCTCAAGGACCACCCGGGCGAGCCAGGGAGGGTTCCGCTCGGGATCGATCGGGCAGCGGGCCAGCGCCGCGGTGGCGGCCTCCAGCGTGGCGGCGTCGGCCGACGGGACCTCGACGTGGTCGACCGGCAGTGGGGACCAGTCCGCGCGGTGGACGTGCTGAAGGGTACGGAGCGGGTCCACGGTCGTGCGCAGCGCCTCGTGACGGGCGGTGAGGTCCGCGAGCGCCCGGTGGACGTCGGCGACGGTCGCCGGGGGCGGGACACGGCAGTGGTCGGCGAGCGGCGTCGGGTTCACCCGCCGGGGCGAGGGAATGCCGCGCTCGAACCAGTGCCACTGCTGGATCCAGGTCAGGGGCCCGCCACGGACGACGGTGGTGGGGCTCGGGGGCGTCTCCGGAAGGTGGTTCATGGCCGGGACCTCATACCGCTCGGACCACGAGAGCGGCGTTGTGGCCGCCGAAACCGAAGGAGTTGCTGAGCGCGATCCGCAGGCCCTCGTGGTGCTGCGCCCGGTGCGGCACGAAGTTGATGTCCGGGTCGATCGGCTCGTCACAGTTGATGGTCGGCGGCACGTCACCTGTGCGGAGGGCCAGGATCGAGGCCACCAGCTCGACCGCCCCGGCGGCGCCGATCATGTGCCCGGTCATCGACTTGGTGGAGCTGACGGGGATACGGGTGACTCGCTCACCCAGCACCCTGCGCAGGACGGCCGTCTCCATGGTGTCGTTCAGGAGCGTCCCGGTGCCGTGGGCGTTCACATAGTCCACGTCGGCTCCCGTGATCCCGGCGTCGCGCAGCGCCGCCTCGACCGCGAGGCACGCGCCACGGCCCTCCGGATGCGGGGCGGTCCAGTGATGGGCGTCGGAACTCGCGCCGTAGCCAGCGAGTTCGGCCAGGGCCGTCGCACCCCGTCTCTCGGCGACCCCGGCGGCCTCCAGGACCAGCACGGCGGCCCCCTCGCTCATCACGAACCCGTCGCGGTGCGCGTCGAACGGGCGGCACGCCCCGGCCGGATCGTCATTGCGCCGGGACAGCGCGCGGGCGTTGCCGCTGCCCGCGAGGTCGACGGTGGTGACACAGGCGTCGGCGCCTCCCACGAGGACGATGTCGGCCTCCCCGCCGCCGATCATGCGCATCCCCGCGCCCACCGCGTCCGCGCCGCTGGCGCACGCCGTGCTCTGGGCGCGGCTGGGGCCCTGGATGCCGAGGCGCATGCTGATCTCGCAGGCGGCGCTGTCCATGGCCGTGGTGACCTGGGTGAAGGGGCTGATGGACCGCGGCCCCTTGTCGCGGAGCGTGTTCGCGGCGCGGTAGATGGACCCCACCGGGCCGTAACCACTGCCGATGATCACCGCGACCCTCGGGGCAAGCCGGGCGTCGACGACGAGGCGGGCGTGCTCGCAGGCCTCCAGCGCCGCCGCCAGGGCGAACCGCGCGTACGGGTCGGCGCGGCGGCTGACCGCCGGCGGCATGTGGTCGCCCGGTACGAAGCCGCGGACCTGCCCGCCGATCCGGACGCCGAGGCCGGTCACGTCCATCCCCTCCACGGTGTCGATGCCGCTGCGTCCGGCCAGCATCGCCGCCCAGGTCTCGCCCGCGCTGTGGCCGAGCGGCGTCACCGCCCCGTACCCGGTGACCACCACCCGGCGGCGCGTCCTGGCCCGTCCGGCACCGTCTCCCCCGCTCGCGTCCGTCATTGCGGAACCACCGCGGCGTCACGGAGGGCGGGGAGGATGTCGTCGGGGGCGACGGGGACCATGAGCACCGCGGTGCCTCCCCGGGAGCAGAACCGCCGCGCGGCGAGGACCTCCTCGGTGAGCGTGGCCTTGTCGCGCAGCACACGGCAGTGGATGTCCGGGCCGTCCACCGCGGGAGGCGGCGCCCCCGGACGGGCGAAGGGATAGCGGTCGGCGTCGAGACCGAGACGGGCACGCTGGGCGTCCAGCCAGCCGAAGCCACCGTTGCACAGCACCACGTACAGCACCCCGCCGTGGGCCGTGGCGGTGACGGCGATGTCCGCGCGCGCGGAGAGGAACGCGCCGTCCCCGACGAACGCGGTGACCTGGTGGTCGGGGGCGGCCCGCTTGACCCCGATGGCCGCCGCCGCCCCGAAGCCCAGGGGAGTCTGCTCCGACGGCACGATCGACCCGCCGCCGACGTGGAAGGGGAAGCCGTACGACCACATGTCCTGCAGCCCGTTCTCCTGGACCAGCACACCGGGCTCGGCGGCGGTGGCGTCGAGCACGGCCAGCAGCTCCGCGATACGGATCCCCGGCAGCGTCGCCGCACGGGCCAGCTCCGCCTCCGCCTGGAGCGACATGGCCTCGCGGGCGGCGGCGATCCTGTCCGCCCACACCTCCGGCGCCTCCGTGCGTCCGGCCCCGCCGTCCTCGTCCAGCGCCTGCGACCAGCCGAGCACGGCGTGCCGGGCGTCCCCGAGCACCCGAGGGCCGGAGAACTCCGAGGACAGCCCGGCCGCGTCCACGTTGACCTGCACCACCGTGACCGAGGGCCATGGCGTGCCGCCCTCGACGACCGTCTCCTCCAGCCGTCCGGCGAGCGAGACCACCAGATCGCAGGAGGACAGCAGTTCCCGGGCGGGGGCCGAGGCGTAGAGGCCCGCCACGCCGCAGAACAGCGGATGCCGCTCGTCGACGGCACCCCGCCCGGACGCGGTGGTGAGGAGTGCCGCGCCCAGCCGCTCGGCGAAACGCTCGACCGCGCCGCCGCCGTTGCGGTGCCGCATCCCGCCGCCCACCAGCACCACCGGCCGTCGGCTCGCGCGGATCGCCGCGAACGCGGGTCCCCGACGCACGGGAGCGGACTCCGGCGTCAGCGTCTCGGGGGGTGTCGGCAGGGGGCCCGTGACGAGCACCTCCGCCGTACGGACGTCGTCGGGCACCTCCAGATACACGGGCCCCGACGGCGGCCCGACGGCTCGCGTCAGCGCCGTCACCGTCGCGGGGACGACCCGGTCCGGATGCCCGATCCGGTACGCCCACCGCACGAGGGGCGCGACGACGGCGACCTGGTCGAGTTCCTGGAATCCGCCGCTGCCCCGCCGCCGCTCGGGCGCACCCGCGGCGAGCACGAGTACGGGCGCGCCGGACTCCCTCGCCTCCAGCAGCCCCGTGGCCGCGTGGGTGACGGCGGGGCCCTTGCCCAGGAGGCATACGGCGAGCCGCCCCGACTGCAGCGCGTAGCCGGTCGCCATGTACATCGCGTTCCGCTGGTCACGGCACGGCACGAGGTCCAGTCCGGCGGCGTCGAGGGCGCGCAGCAGCTCCAGGTCGTCGCCGGGCAGCCCGAAGCAGGTGTCCACGCCGTTCGCCACCAGCAGGTCGACGACGGCGCACCACGCGTCGGCGTACCGCTCGGTCGTCCGCGTCATGTCTCGTCCTCCGTGTCAGGGGCGGCCGTCGGGAGGTTCTGTGCCACGGCCAGGGACATGAGCAGGGGCTCGGCGCGGCGCTCGCCGCCGTAGGAGAGGTAGTTGGCCCGCAGCCCGAACCCGCCGAACGGACGGTTGCCGTCCTCGGCGTCGAGCAGGGTGTGGTTGACGCAGGTCCGGTGACGTCTGGACAGGACGTTCACCGTCTCCGGGTCGTTCCCGTACACCATCGCCCCCAGCGCGCGTTCGTTGAAGTAGGGGCTGGACAGGCGTTCGCGCAGCAGCCGGGCACTGGGGTAGGACACGACGTTGAACACCGGGGCGAACATCTCCTGGAGGGGGATCTTCTCGTCGAAGCCCCAGAGCAGCACGGTCGGTTCGACACTGCGGGACGGCAGGTCGATGCGCCCGCCGTGCCGGATGCGGCGCGCATGGCGCACCAGGTAGTCCGAGCAGTTCACCAGGGCGGAGTCGTAGAAGATCGGACCGTAGTCGGCGACAGGATCACCGTTCTGGCCGAAGCGGAGCGAGGCGAGTTCGGCGGACAGGAGGTCGACGAATTCCTCGGTGCGGCCCTTCGGTACGAACACCACATCGGGACCGAAGCAGTCCTGGCCAGAATTGTAGAGCCGGATGCGCATGACATCGCGCACAGCGCGCGTGAGGTCGGCGTCGGGTGCCAGTACGAAGGGGTTGATGCCGTTGCCGAAGAAGAGGAAGAGCTGGTCCTCCGCCAGGCCTTCCCTGACGGTCTCGGCATTGACGTAGTTTCCGGTGAAGACGATGAGGTCCGCTTCGCGTACGGGACCGGTCACGAACTTTCGCTGACTCAGTTCGGAAAGCGTGACGGGTAATCCATGGACCGGTGCCAGCATTTCGTGCAGGCGCTGGATCTGACTGCTGATCTCGGAAGACGGCCGGAAGGTGATGGCGTCGCTGTAGAGAGACGCCACCAGGATGTACAGCGCGTAGGAATAGAGCGGAATGTTGGAGGGCATGAAGACCGCCGTCCGGGGGACGAATCCCGGCCGGGCGCGGCGGATCTCCTCCTCCGCTCCGTCGAGGGTCGTGAGGAACGAACGGACCTCCGCACTGGCGGTGCGATGGGGCGAGATCTCGGTGAGAACGCCCAGCACCGCCTCCTCATGGTCCGCCACGTACCGCCGCACCGCGCGCAGGGCCTCCACCCGTTCGGCGAAGAAGGGGTGGAGGCCGGTGGCGCCGGCGGGCGGGCCGGACGTGACATCGGTGGTCGTCCTGCGCGACGCGGACAGCGAGGTCATGGCGATCTTCTCCAGCAGGGCCTGGTGCGGCTTCCCCGTGTTCGTGTGCGGCAGTTCGGGAAGCACGACGATGTGATCGGGCTGCTCGTAGCGGGCCAGCACAGGGCGCAGCAGCCGCTTCCAGTGGCCGGGCTCATGCCCGTCCGGGTCCGCGATCACGAACACGAGACGAGACCCGACACGCGCGTCGGGGACGGCGACGACCTCCGTCCGCGCACCGGTCGACTCGGCCCGCTCGGCGAGGTGGTCGGGGTAGAGGGTGTGACCGTCCCGGTGCACGGCACGCTTCCGCCCCACCGGGAAGACCCGTCCGGCGTCGTCGAGCAGACCGATGTCGCCGGTGCGGTGGACGGGACCCGTCACCGGAACGACCTCCCCGTCGTCCGAGAGGCGGCCGGTCATCAGGCCGTCGCCGCGTACGACGAGTTCGCCCAGCCGACCGGGGGGAAGCGGCCTTCCGTGCTCGTCGTGGACCTCGACCACCACACCGGGCAGCGGCGTGCCGCACCCCACGGGATCGGCGGGGGGCGCCAGCGCGATGTTCCCCGTCTCAGTGGCCCCGTACCCGTCGAGCAGATGCCGGCCCGTACGGGCGTGGAACCGGTCGCGCAGGCTGCGCCCCAGTGGCGCGCCGCCCACGCACCAGGCCCGTACGCCCGCCACCGCGGTGGCGAGGGAAGGGCGGCGGTCGAGCAGGTTCAGGAGGCTGTAGTAGGTCGGCGGGGCCCCGTCGACGATGGACAGACCGTGGTCCACACCGATCTCCAGGGCGCGGTCCAGGCGGGTCGCGGGCCCGTAGACCACGAGTGTGCCGCCGCCCAGCCACCAGCAGAGGACGAGCGACAGACCGTACTGATGGGAGTACGGCAGGACGGGCAGGAAGACGTCGTCGGGCCGGTATCCCATGCGGTCCGCGCTGAGCGTCAGGTTGTCCAGGATCGAGCGGCCCGAGCGGACGATGCCCTTGGGTCTCCCCGTCGTCCCCGACGACCAGGAGATCGCCGCGTCCTGGCGCCGCGCCCACCTCGCGACATCGGGGACGGCTGCCGTGTTCCAGGCGGTACGGGGGGCCGCGTCGCCGTCCGCACCGTCACCGATCTCGAAGACCACGCGCGCCTGGGAACGGATCTGCGAGCGTTGTGCCGGGGTGGCCCGGTGATCGGTCAGGACCACCGAGGCGTCGAGGTGGACGAGGGCGAGCAGAGCGACGACCCATTCCGGAGAATTCGACCCGCTCATCATCACCCGTGAACCGGGCTCGATACCACGGCGTGCGAAGATTTCGATGGCGCCGAATACACGGGCCATGATTTCATCTGTCTCCCAGATGCGCCCCTCGGGCGAGATCAAACGCCTGGAAACGAGCAACTCGTGCTCCTTAAGATCAAGGGTTCGCCCAGATTCTCGGATGCGTGTGTCCGCAGACCCAAAACCCAGTGACAACGTCTGCCGTTGTTCAACGAGACGCGTCCGAAAATGACTATCGCACGCCTGAAAATCGGTGTCGAGCACGGTAAGTGCCCGGTGCGACGCATAGGAGAAGAGTGGGCCCGCAGTGACGGATGGGATATCCCGAGAATGGCCATTTCTGGCCGGTCGATCGGTGAGGCGCCTGATGCCGGTGTGCAAACAGGCGTCACTCCCGGTCGAAGGGGAATATCGAGCTCCATCAATCACAGCGACGAATGCTCAACAGCTTGTTCGGTATTCACGCGTTCGGCCATTGCCGCACAACGCGGTGAGGCCGACAGGGGCAAGGGGTGATCGAAGGAGAATCCGGACCGAATGCCCCGAAGGTCTCCCCGCCGCCGCGGGTCGCGTCGACATCTCGTTCGAGAACCTCGCGCCCCACCGCACCTTTCCGGCCGGATCGGATGGCACCGCCATGGAACCCGTCACCACCACCCGATGGCGTGTCCCCGCCACCTGCGGTCAGCCGACCGCCATGGAGTCCGACACCGCCCGACCGGTCCCCGGCGAACCGAGACGGGCACGGGTCGAGACGGATAGGGGTGATGCTCGCCGGGGTGCCGGGCATGGCGTTCCAGCTCCACGCACGCACGCACCACGCACGCACCACGCACGCACCACGCACGCACGGCCTCCGGTCAGTCTTCCGTCAGTCCTCCGTGGGCTGGAGGAAGTCGGCGCCGACGGCCCGTGCCGTCTCCTCGATCGCGGCGCGGTTCTTGTCCTCGGCGGTGAACAGGACCATGCCGAGGCTGCCCTTGTCTGCCCACAGGCACATCCCGCGGAGCGTGCCGCTGGCGGTCTCGGTGTAGCGCAGGCAGCGCATCCAGCTGCCGTGCGGACCGCCCTCGGCCCGCCAGATGTCGTGGATGCTTCCGGCCCCTTGCGTGTCCACGCCCATGAGATCGGTCCCGTCGCCCAGGTAGGACTCGCGCATCTCGTGGAAGTCACCGGTCGTCACAGCCACCAGATACTCGGCCGGGGTGTCCGGGGCGGCCCCCTCGGGGACGTACACCTGCACGGTCGACTGCCCCCGCTTGTCGTCGGGAATGGCGGTGAACGGGCCGTACTCCTCCCGGAGGACATGGCCTTCAAGGCCCAGGTAGGACTCGTGGGTGACGATGTCGTAGCGGGGATACGCGAGCGAAGAGGCGTACGCCGCGCCGCCGACCATCACCAGGAGCGCGAGCCCGCCACCGGCGAAGACGTACTCGCGCGGAGTGGCCCGGGGTACGGGCGGCAGCTCCGGCGGTCCGAACGCGTCAGACCCGGCGACGGCCTCGCCGTCCGGTACGGCTGTGGCCAGCCGGGCGTCGGCCCGCTCGCGGGCGGCCCGCAGCCGACTGCGGAGCCGGAGGAGCGGCAGTCCCGCCAGCAGCCCCAACGCGATCGGCACGCCGTACGGCACCGCTGGAGCGACGGTGATCCGCAAGGCCACCAGCACGGCGACCGCCGCACTGACGGCGAATCGGTATTCGAGGCCCCGGCGCAGCAGCAGGCGCGACCCGGTCCGGCCGGGGGCGGCGAGGGCCCCGGTCGTCTCGGCGAGGACAGCGAGCCGCGGATCGCTCGGCGCCGAGTCGGCCCACCGCGCGCACTGAGCGGCGGCGGCCTGCGGGGTGGCCGCCCCGGCGAAGGCACGGGCCGCGTCGAACGACTGCACCCGCCGCGCCGAGGCACCGCTCCTGGTGTGCGTGGACACCGAGCTGCCCGCGGCCTCGGCGCGCCGCACCTCCGGCGCGTACGGGGCCACTTCGCGCAGCCGCGCGAGCAGCGCGGGGCCCCGCGCATGCCGCCCCGGCCGGTCCAGCGCATCGGTGCGGACACAGAGCTCCGCGTACCCACCGAGCAGACCCACGTCGTCCGGAAAGGAGTCCAGCCCCTCACGGAACACCTGCTCCGCCTCGTCGTCGTGGTCATCGTCGTCCTCGGACATATGCGCGCGGGCGAGCGCGAGGAAGAGACCGGCGTCAGGCCCGTCCGCATCCAGCGCGTCCCGCGCGACGCTCCGCGCCTCGGCCACCCGACCGGCGGCGACAAGCGTGTCGACCCGCCCTCGCACGTCATCACGCACAGCGTCACTGTTGTCGTTCAAGAGTCCCCACCCTGGTACAGCAGGCCGGACGGAACGCGGCCGCGAGCGCAACTATCACCCGTACCGGAATCTGGGTCAACCAGAAATCCGAGTCTCTGAACTGCGCCTATGTGGCGTCAAGGCTTTTAAGCGGATGGGAGATCGCGGCACGGGTCCGGTCGGGACCGGCGATCAGGACAGTGCCGTACGAGAACGCCATCGGAGTCCGGTCCCGGGTGCTCCGCCTGCCCTTGATGCCCGGCCGGTTCCCCGGCTCGGCCCGCGCCACCGCCGGGGCCACCGCGCTCTTCGTCCAGCTCCAGCACACGGCCGAAACCCTGGTGGAGGCCGGTCGGGCGGATCGCCGAGCGCGGCGAGACCCGGGTGCCCGCCCCGGCCGGGCCCGGACCCCCGGAGAACCTCGGTGACGTCCTGCTGACGCTGCGGCTGGCGGCGGACCAGGCCCACGCCCTGGTGGAGCACAACGCCCCCGGTGCCGTGCGCGCCCTGCACGCGGCGCCGGGCTCGGCCCTCGTACCGGCGGACGGCACGAGACCATGCTGGCCGTCGCGGAACTGCTCACCGAGCAGCACGACCAGGCGGTCTCGTTGAACCGGTTCCATGAGGACGGCCCGTACGACGATGCCGACGACGGCTCCGGGTGCGGCTGTGTCGTCCGGGACGTGAAGCCCCGGCAGGAGACTTCGGGCGGGCTCGGGTCGGCTCCGTCCGGCAGGCGCCGACCGGCCTTCGGCAAGGGGCAGCGTCGAGGACATCAGCGGCGGACACCGGGACGGCGGGAGGCCCCGCGCCCCGGAGGACGGGCCCGGTCGGAGCCGGGTCGCCGGTCCGCACCCGACCGCGTGCCGTCGGCGAGATCCCGGAGGGAGCCGTCAAGCGCGGTCGGTTCACCCGCCTCGTTCTGACATGTGCCGTCACGCACCACCGGGTCGGCCGCGAGGGGACGTGAGTTCTCCCCCCGTACGGGCGATGAACCGGTGTCACGACGGGTAGGAACGGCTGGTCGAGCGTGAGGGGCACCGGTGAACGATCCGATGGAGAGCAAGGGACCGAAAGTCCCACCGAGCCACCCTCCCAAAACCCCTCCTCCGCAGAAGAAGCCCGTCGAAGCACCCCGGCCGGAGCCGAGGACCAAGCCCGTCACCAAGAGCGTTCCGCCGCCCGGCCCGGGTCAGGCCCGGGCCGAGGCCCGGCGCCCCGGCATGGTCGTGAGGAACCGGCGTGCCGCTGCCTGGCCGTTCGAGACGAACCGGTGGACGGCCGGGAAGGCCTCCCGGCAGGTGGAGGCGACCGTGCGGGCGTGGGGCTACCCGTACCCCGTCGGCGAGTCGCTGGAGGAAGCCGTACGTCTCCTGGTCGCCGAGGCGGTCCGCGACGACGGCAAGCGGATCAGCGTCCACCTCGCCGACCAGGACCGACGGCTCCTCGTCGCCGTCCTCAGCCACAACGGCGCCGAGCCCGACGACCGGATCCTCGCCCAGCTCTCCTCCGTCGAAGGTGTCGTCAGCTGCGGCACCGAGTCCTGCGACGCATGGCGAAGGGTCTTCGCCGTCCTGTCCACCGAGCGGCCCCACCCCGCGCCCCAGCCACCTGACCTCACCGCACGAGCCACCACTCCGGCCGGGGCCACACGACCCGAACGCCCTTGATCGGGCTCGGCCCGCAGCGGTTTCCGACAGCGAGGGCGATCCACGGCCGAGGTCACTGAACACGTCGGTCAACGGCTCTGCGGTGGAGCGACGGCGGGATCCGCGAGCAGAGGAGGGCGCCGCTCGGGAGAGAGCCGGAGCGAGAGCCCTCGACCGGTGGAAGCGCCGGGTGCGGGGCCGACGGAGAAAACCAGTGCACGGCACCGGGCCCCCCGGGCAAGAATGCGCGCATGGAGAACATGGCGGGGCTGACCCGACGCCTGCTGACGGCGGCGCGCGTGGCGTCGGCCACGGAGTCGGACGCCGACGCGCACGACTACGGGTCCCTGGTCTGGGAGATGGCGGAGGAGGGGAACGGGGAGACCGCCCTGCGCTGTGGGTCCAGGCTGCTGGAGTCGGCCGATGTCCTGGAGCGGAAGGTGGGCTGCGATCTTCTGGGAAACGCGGCCAGCGGGCACGAAGCGCTGCGGAGCGAGGCGGCGACCGCCCTCATGGCCCTGTCCGAGGTGGAGACGGAGGCAGGCGTCCTGGTGTCCCTCGTGTGCGGCCTGGGCTGGACGCGGGACCCGCGCGCGGTTCCCGTACTGGTGGCATGCGCGGGACACGAGCTCGCCGAGCTGCGGTGTCAGGTCGCCTCGCAACTCGCCTTCGTCAGCAGCGGACTGCCCGACGGGCCCGATGTCCGGGCCCTGATACGGCTCACCCGGGACGAGGACGCCGATGTCCGCAACTGGGCGGCCTTCACGCTGGGATTCCAACGGGAACAGGACACGACCGCCATCAGGGAAGCGCTGTGGAGGTGCACCACGGACGAGAGCGGCGAGGTCCGGCACGAGGGCGCACGAGGGCTGGCCAGACGGCACGACCCACGGTCCGTCCCGCTGATCGCTCGGCTGCTGGGCTCCGACGACCGGACCCGGAGCTTCACCCTCGACGCGGCCGCGATCCTGGGCGTCCCCGAACTCCTGCCCGCACTGGACACCTGCGAGCCCGGCACTCCCGAATCCGACGAGGCCGTGGCGGCGTGCGATCCGGCGCGGCGAGCCCGGATGGAGGACGACGCCTGGTCGGTCGTCGTGGAGTTGGAACGGCTGTGCTCCGACATCGGCGCGGCGCTCAGCTCACCGCGCTACGAGTCGGTGCACTCGATGAGAGTGACCCACCGGGAGACGGTCGGCACGGGCTACGACGTGGCCGCGCTGCTCGCCCGCGCCGGTGGGGACCCGGCACGGGCGGCCGAACTGGTGGCGGCCGAGATTCCTGGGCCCGAGGGGACGGACCGGCGGCCGCTCGACCACGGACCGGCACCCGGCGACGGACACGGGGACCAGGACCACCCCCGCCGCCTGCCGCCCGCCGACGCACTCGAACAGGCGAGGACCGGCCGGTCACAGGGCACCGGTCCGAACCCCCCGGCCGCGATGTGACCGCGAACCCCGTCGGCAGGCCTTCTCGCACCCCCGTACGGCGAACAGGCCCATGCCCCGGCCGACAGCCGGGCCGCCGACGAGCCCTGCCGGGAGCGTGCCGAGGACGCCGCCGACCGCGGGCGGGCGCCTCGACGGGTTGTCCCACCCCGGCCGACCGGTAGCGGACCCGGCTCAGACCGAGAGCAGATCGACCACGAAGACCAGCGTCGAATGGGCCGGGATCAACGGCGAGGGTGACTGCTTGCCGTATCCGAGACGTGGGGGAACCACGATCTCGCGTCGGCCACCGACCCTCATCCCTCTCACTCCCCGGTCCCAGCCCTTGATGACCCTGCCCCCGCCCAGGGCGAACTTGAACGGCTGCCCCCGGTCCCAGGAAGCGTCGAACTCCTTCCCGGACTCGAAAGTGACTCCGACATAGTGGACCCTGACCACCATGCCCGGCTTCGCCTCGGCACCGTCCCCGACGACCAGGTCCCGAATCGCCAACTCGGTGGGAGCATCCCCCTCGGGCACCACGACCTCGGGCTTCGTCAGTTCACTCATCACAGCCTCATCGCTCTCCGCCGGAACCTCCCGACGGCCCTGCCGTACTCATGGACACTCCATGCGGCGGACGACCACGCTACCGAGAATCCAGCGGAATGATGATCCACGTCCCCCGGCGCCCTCGCGGCGCCTCCCGGACGGCCGTATGCCGGACAGCCCCAGGCAGGGCCTGGTGTCGGCGCATACCGAAGCCACCCGCCCCAGCGCTCGGGGCCCGGCGCCGGGGCGTGAGGCACCGGACCGGTCGGGCAGGAGGCCGCCCCGCTGTCAGCCACCGGCTCGCAGTGCGAGCTCGCCCGCCCGGACGGCCCGCAGACCCCGCTCGACGGTCTCCCGCTGCTCCCCGACCGGGGCCACGTAATCGAGGACGCCCCGCGCGGCGTCCTCGCCGAGCGTCCGGGTGATCACCCAGGTGGCGAGGTACTGGGACGCCAGGCAGCCACCCGCCGTGGCGACGTTCCCCCGGGAGTGGAAGGGCGCGTCCAGCACGGTGATGCCACGGGCCTCGACGAACGGCCTGCTCGTCATGTCGGCGCAGGCGGGCATCCCGTCCAGCAGACCGAGGTGCGCCAGTACCAGAGCGCCCGAACACTGGGAACCGATCAGCTGGCGCGACGGGTCGAGCGGCAGCATGGAGAGCAGTTCGCCGTCGGCGACCACATCGCGCGTCCTCACCCCGCTGCCGATCAGCACGACGTCCGCCTCGGACACGAACCCGATCGGGCGCTGCCCGGTCACCTCGACGCCGTTCAACGACGTGACCACAGGAGTCGGCGTCGTGATGAAGGCCTCCAGACCGTCCTTGCGGCACCGGTTGATCAGCGCGGACGCGATGAAGCTGTCCAACTCGTTGAACCCGTCGAAAGTGACCACGGCTACCTGCATCACAACTCCTCCGATGACAGCGTCAGATCACCAGTCTCGGAGCAGAACCCCCGCGGGTCGAGGGCCAATCGGAGGTCGGCGGCCCCTACCCCGTCACTTCCGGACAGCCGTGCCGGATCCGCGGATCACGCCACTTCACGGCATTCCGCCAATTCGCCCCGGAGGTCTGGACGGAGGTGGCGCGGGCCGGTTGTCTCTGGTCGGTCCATCCGTGGGACGTGATCCGAGGAGGTCGTGCGATGGCGCGGGCGGGACGGCGGCAGGGGCCGGTGCGGGGAGCGAGTCCGGCAGCGGACGAACTCGCCGGATTCTTGCGGGACATCACCTCGCACCTCACCGTACGCGAGCTGGCGGATCGTTTCGGGGGAGGGCGGACCCTGTGGAGCGACTACCGCTCGGGTACCCGTCTCGCGCCTCTTGGAAGGCTCAACGCGGTCGTCCGCGACCGATTCCGAGACGCGCGGGGAAGGGCGGCCATGCTGGAGCGGGCCCGTCTGCTGCACGAAGCGGCGCTGACCGGGCAGGCGGTGGCCGACGTCGAGGTGTCCGCCGCGGAGACGCTCCGGCGGGCCGAGACCGCAGCCGCCGACGCGGCCGTGCTCGTCGGGGTGCTGCTCACCATCATCCATCTGCTCCAGGGCCCCTTCCTGACCGCGGTGGCCGGTGAGGAGTCCACGGTCCGCGCGGACGACCCGGGCGGCGACCCGGGCGGACCGCCCGCCGTCGCCGGTGCGACACGGGCCGCGGTCGCCGTCCGGACCGACGACGCGCTGGCTCGGCTCGCCGCTGTGCGGGAGGTGCAGGTCATGGCTGCCCGGCTGGTCGCCGAGATCGAGCTGATGGTGCGGGGAGGAGAGCCCGCCGCCGCATCCGGCCATGTCCTGGCACTCGCACGGCTGTCGGGCCTGCTCCAGCACCACGGCGATCAGGTGATGGTGCTGCAGTGCCGGATCAGCGGTCAGGCCCTCGGACCGTACGTCGGTGAGCTGGCGCCCTGGACCGGACCGGCGGCGCGGACGCCCGCAGCGGGCCAGGAACCGTCGGACCGAGCACTGTGGAGAGGCCGAGGCTCGAAGGACCGCCGATCGACGCGGCCCTACGCGGCGGGGGCGCTGGGTCTGGCCCTGGTGTCCGCGGCGGCGGGCACGCTCCTGGCGGCGGGGCGCGTGCCCGCCGGTGACGCGACAGCCGGTGCACCGCCCCGGGTGAACATCACCCTGCTGATGCCGACCCCCGGCGGGGTACCGCCCAGCGGCACGAGCGCCGGCCCGCCGAGCGCCGCCACGCCGACCCCCGGTTCACCGCGGCCTGGGAAGAGGATGCCTCTCGCAGGAGGCGGGACGCCGAACCGGACCGCCCCCGCGGACAGGACCCCGGCGCCTGCGCCGACCCAGGCATCCCCCTCCGTCCCGGTGAGCACGGACCGGCCCGGCCCGGGCCGCCCTTCCGCTCCTCCGCTGCCGGACGGCCTGTTCCGGCTGACGGACGTGGCGAGCCGCATGTGTCTGTCCGCGCCACGGGGCAGCGACATCCCCGCGGCCGGCATGGTGCAGACGACATGCACCCCGGACGGAGAGCAGTTCTGGCGACTGACGCCGGAGACCGGAGGCCCCGGTGGGGCGGTGTACTCGATGCGCAACCGGTTCAGCGGCCTGTGCCTTTCGGTCGACGCGGCGCGGACGACGGACGACGCGATCGTCACCCAGTACCCCTGCGGTGACGAATCGGGGCTCTTCCCCGACCAGTTCTGGTCCTTCCACTACCGTCCGTCGCACCGCGCCTGGCAACTGGTCAACCGCAACAGCGGCAAGTGCGTCGCGATCCGGCCGGGCGGCCCCGATCTGGAACAGGCGCTCCAGTCGTCCTGTTCCGACGACCCCTGGATGCTGTGGCGTCCCTGACCCCGTCCTGCTCCCCACCCGGTGGTCAGCGGGCCCCGGCACGCGCGCGGCCCGCTCGTCGTTCGGCGGGCCGCGCGGTGGGTCGGGCCGGATCACGTCAGATGCCCGGGGGCGTCGCCCCGGGTCGGTCGGGCGTCAGAAGCAGGGGGTGTTCCCCCACGCCACGTACCCGGACAGATAGACCCTGCTGTAGGCGCACTTGCGTTTGTTGATCGCCTGGCGTGCGTTCCACGCCCCGACGTAGATGGCGCCCGAGACGAGCCAGCCCCACGGGGGTGGGACCAGGAACCTGATCCAGGCCGTGGACAGGGTGCTCAGCATGATGGCGAAGGTGAAGTCGCGATCCCAGCGGATGCCCACGCTGTACCAGTTGCCGCAGCACAACCGCACCCGCCACAGACCGGTCAGGTCCTGGTTGGTGACGGGGTTCTGGTCGGCGTAGTCGTAGGCGTTGGCGCTGCCGTAGCGGACCGGGTCGGTGCTCTGGAAGCGTCCGGTGGCCGGGTTGTAGACACGGACGCCCATCAGGATGCTGCGGGTGGGGGTCTCGGCGGACCGCTGATGGCCGCCGAGCCAGCCGTAGCGGCCCGTTCCGCCGGACTTGGGAACGCCGTACTCGTCGTAGTCCAGGACCTGGGGCGCCTGGGTGGAGCCGAGGGGAAGGCTGACGTTGATGTCGCCGTGCAGACCGGTGAGTTGCAGTGCGGTGGCGCCGCCGCTGGTGGTGATCGCGGCGAGGGAGCCGGTGGGGGCGGTCACCTGACGGCTGGTGTCACCGGTGGTCGTGTTCTCGACGATCCAACGGGGGTTGTCGCCGTCCGTTCCGTAGTGGTTGAGCCTGCTCGCGGTCCGGGACCAGGTGCCGGCGTTGTCGGTCTCGGTGGTCCAGCCGCGGAAGCGCAGCGCCGCGTCCAGGGTCCACGTCTGCCGGTCGCTTCCCGCGGTCTGCTGCTGGGTGAGGTCGTTGGTGAAGTAGGCGGTGGTGGCGCCGGGCTGTGTGACGGTACGGCCGAGCGCGTCGTAGCCGTACCCGGCGTCGGTGAGCCGGTCGCCGGTGTCGTAGGTGTGGGTGGCGGTGGTCGCACCGGCTGTCGAGCAGGCGGCGCCCGGCGCGGCCTTGGCGGTTGCCTGGGCCGTGCGGTTGGTGTTCCTGTCGAAGGCGTAGGTGCGTGTCGTGCACACACCGTTCGCGCTGTCGGCGACCTGGGTCAGTCTGCCGATCGCGTCGTAGACGTACGTCTGGTTGGATGCCTGTCCGGGGGTCCCGGTGTGGGCGGCCCACTCGTCGTGCGCGGTGACCGTGACACTGTCGTTCATGACGGTGACGTTGTCGGCGTCCCGGGTGTAGGTGCGGGCGGTGAGGTTTCCGGCGGGGTCCTTGGTCTGCCGCATGGTGTAGCCGCCGGGAAGACCGCCGCTGACGGGTGCGCCGTCGGCGTCGTAGCGCGCGGTGAGGGTGCCCGCCGCCGAGTCGCTGGTCGAGGTGACCAGGCCGCGGGGGTCGATCGCCGTGTCGTAGGTGTAGCTGGTGGAGGACGGCGCCGTGTCGGTGACCTCGGCCGGTCGGTTCAGCGCGTCGTACCGGGTGGTGGTCAGGCCCCCGTCGGCGTCGGTGTAGGAGATCAGACGGCCGAGCCGGTCGTAGGCCTTGGTGATGGTGCCCGCTGTCGGGGAGCCACTGGTGGTGGGCAGGCCGGTCGCCGGGTCGTATCCGGTGGTGGTCGCCGGAGTGGGGGTGCCGAGGCCACCGGTGACAGTGACGGTGGTGGGCCTGGCGGCCGGGTCGTGGTCGGTGGTCGTGGTGCGGGTGATGCCGTTGGCGGTCTCCGTCACCTTGCTGGTCTGGCCGAAGAGACCGTACTCGCTCTTCCTGGTGACCAGTTGGGCGGGGTTCGCGCCACCCGCGGTGATGTTTCCGGCAGGCCCGACGGTGCACACCAGGTCGGCCCATTCCGGTTTGCCGCCGCACGGACCCGCGCCGTCGCCGCTGTAGTACGTGGTGACGGTGGCGCCCGCGTCGGCGCCGTCGGAGGCCGGCAGGGTGGTCCTGGTGACGCGGCCCTGGGAGTCGTACGCGGTGGTCTTGGTGAGGTTGAGGCCGCCGGGGTCCTGGGTGGTGCTGGTGGCCAGGCCCTTGGTCCAGTCGTAGCCGGTGGCGGTCTCACGGACGTCCGCGAACAGCGCCGTGTTCGCGCGCGGTTGCGCGCCGACAGCGGTCTTGGTGATCTCGTCGCGGGACACCGCGGTCCCGTCGGTCGGACGGCCGGTGTCGAACTCGTTCACGGTACGGGTCCTGGCCGCGAGCGCGGTACCCGCCGCCACGGTGGTGGCGCCGTCGACGAGGGCCCCGGCCAGGGTGACCATGTGCAGGGGTCCGCGGACCTCCGTCTCGCGGATGCCCTGAGGGCCGTAGACGCGCTGGGTCGACAGCTGCAGCGCGCGCTCGGCGGTGGAGAGCCCGCTGATGCCCAGCGCGTCGAGCGTGGCCGCTGCCCCGGGCGCGCTGCCGAGGGCCAGGTCCCGGTTGCCCGCGGTCAGCTCCCGGACGGGGTGGCCCGTACGGTCGTACTCGGTGGTGGTGACGCTCCCGCCGGGCTGGACGGTGTTCACCGGTCGGCCCGAGGCGTTGAGGTAGGTGATGGTCGCGCGCCCGTACGATCCGGCACCGAGTTGGGGCCCGTTGCTGGAGACCGGGATCTGGTCGGCCGGGAAGACCGCGGTGGCGTCGGTGGCGAGATCGCCCTGGCCCCAGCGCGCGGCGGCCGTGGCGCCGAGGTTCTGCGGGGCGGACGTACCGGTGACCGGGACACCGTAGACGAGCGTGGTGGTCGCGGTGCCGTCGCTCTGGTCGGCGCTGCCCGGGACGAGGGTGGGGCGGGCCACGGTCAGCAGCATGCCGTCACCGGCCGTCGCCGATCCGCCGGCCTGACCGTAGGAGAAGGTCCACGGCAGTTGGCCCGCCGGGGTCAGTTGTGTGACGCGGCCCGCGGTGTCGTAGGCGTACGTGGTCTTCAGCGCGGGGCTGATGCGCGGATCCCATACTTCGCGCAGCCTTCCGGCACTGTCGTAGGCGTACCGGGACACATCGGTCGCGGTGGACTGGGTGGCTCCCGGCGCGGTGGCCCAGAGACGGATCGTGCGGACCTGACCCGCGTAGTCGCCCGGAGTCGAAGCGGTCGCGGTGGTGGTGTCGGCATAGCCGAACTCCAGGATCCGGCAGCCCCGGACGGTCCGGTTCGCCTCGCAGTCGGCGAGGGTGACCGCGCTGCTGGCGGCGATGATCCGCTTGGGGCGGGCCAGGGTCGTGTTGTCGGGTGCGGTGACGGTCTCGGAGATCACCTCGGTCGTCGAGTTCGCCAGACCGTTCGACAGCGATGTGGTCACGGTCCACACGGTCGCGGCCGGGGACGCCTTCGCGAACGTGGTGACGGCCCCGTCGTTGTCGGTGAGCGTGAACCCACCCGTGAAGGCGCCGGTCAGGGTGAGGTTCTCCGCCCCGGGTTCGGGGATCCATCCCGTGCCCGCGGTGTTCGCGGTGAATCCGAGCGTGGTCCCGTCGTTCTTCACCAGGTCGAGTGACGTGTCCGAGGTCCTGCGCACCGCGGTGTGGTCGGGGTTGGTCCTGGCCGTCTGGACTCCCGAGACCCACTCCTTGCCGAAGATCGGTGCCTGGCCGTCCTGTTTCGCTCCCGCGTCCGGGGTGCGTGAGTTCGCGCTGCGGGTCACCGTCATGCCGAACGCCGAGGCGTCGTTGCCGCCGAGGCCGTAGCCGCCCGTGAGGAGGTTGACGGTGCCGGGGCCGACGCCTGCCGTGGCCGCGCCGTCGGCGGTGCGGTCCACGACCACGCGCAGCGCGTCCGCGCTGCCGTTGCCGCCGGGTCCGCTGAAGTCGGCCCTGATCTGGACGGCGCCGTCGGGGTCGGCGGTGCTGGTGGCGTTCCACACCAGGTGCGGGCTCGCGCCGTCGGTGAGGGCGACCGGCCAGGCGGCCAGCGGCTGGCTGGCCCGGGTCACATGGCCGGGCGGGATCGGCGTCCAGGGGTCCGCGTCGGAACGGCGCCAGACGAAGGTGGCCCTGTCGTACCTGGACGCGTCGGCCTCCGCGGCGAGCGGCAGGCGGGCCGGGGTGCGCTGCCCGTCGCTGACGGAGCTGATCCCGCCCGCGCCGACGTGGAAGACGTACGGGACCGGCTCGGACGTGTTGTCGGCCCTGTCGACGGCACGGACCTGCAGCGTGTTCGTCCCGCCCCTGTCCGGGGTCAGCCGCAGGGCGACCAGGGAGGAGCCGCCGTCGGTGGCGACCCTGGTCCACGCCGTACCGTCCAGGGACCACTCGATCCACCGGTGGTCGGAGGCCGGTGGAGTGACGGTGAACGTGCCGGTCTGCCCGATGCCCTTCACCCAGCCGGTCGTCGGATAGTCCGTCGACGTCACCGAGGCGGGCGCGGACGGGGCCGTGGTGTCGACGGTGAACGTCTTCCACGCCGACCAGGCCATGTTGTAGTGCGTGCCGTCGTACGGGTTGGTGCGGAACCGGTAGGTCCTGCCGTTCTGGAGCAGACCGGCCGGTACGGTCACCGAGACCGGCTGTCCGCTGGGCGCGTACGGGGAGACCAGCAGGTTTCCGATCTGCGTGTCCACCGTGCCGTCGAATATCTGGAAGGTGCCGTTGATCTGGTCGTTGTTCGCGTCGGTGAAGGTGTCCCGCAGGTTCGGCGTCAGCGTGTTGACGACGTAGCCACCGTCACGGGCGAAGAACGGCGGACCCGCCTGCAGGTCGGCGCCCGTCCTCGGCCGGTAGTTGTACGTGACCGACAGCTTGGGGATCTGCGTCGCGGCGGCGTTGCCGGAGTAGAACCGCTTCCATCCCAGGGTGCCGGACTCGTCGGCGGCGCGGATCCCGAGGCCCTGTCGGGACACGGTGGGCTGCCCGGCCCAGTACTGCAGCAGCGACGTCACGTCGGCGTTCACGTATCCGCCGTTGGAGCAGTTACGCCCCTTGGTCTCGGTCGAGGTGCCGTACTTCTGGTACCAGTTGGGCTGCGCGGTCCACACCGTGGTGGTGTTCGCGGGGCCGGTGTCCCACACGTCCCAGGACGTGGGCTTGGTGCAGTCCCAGGAGTGGTAGTTGAAGAGCGAGAGCGTCGCCCTGGAGACCAGCGCGTCCTTGATCGGAGCCATGTCCCAGGTGATGAACGAGCGCGCCACCCGGGGTTTGGTGTTCGGACCGGGATCGGCGTAGTCGCCCGGCCAGCCGATCTTCAGGTCGGTCGAGTTCGACTGGTCGGTCGTCTCGCCCCGCTGGACGAGGGTGTCGAAGACGTCCGACAGGACGGCGTCCGACGGGTCCACCGTGACGGGGTACTTCGTCGCCGGGTCCGCCAGGAATCCGGCGTCGGGGGTCAGGCGCAGTTCTATGTCATCACCGGACTGCACCACTTTCAGGCCCACCGGCGTCCTGCGGGTGTGCTCCAGCGACCGGACGTCCACGGTGTCGTCCCACATCACCGGCGCGGGCATCCACGACAGCCTGCGGCCGGTCGAGGTCTCGGTGAACAGCACCGAGCGGTCCGCCCGCTGCCGGGCCGTCACCCCCGGGGCGTGGATCTGCAGGGTGAACGCGGCCGGGCCGTCGGGCCGCTTCCTCAGCACCAGGGACTGCTCGTAGCCGGTGCGCGTCGCGTCGATCACCAGGTCCGCGTCCGGCAGGACGTTCCGGTACGTCGCCTTGGCACCGTCGAGGGTCGGTGCGGGCAGGCCGCCCTTCCACTTCAGTGACATGCTCTTGTCGCCCGCCGACAGCGACAGCAGTTCCTGCGCGGGGGCCCGCGATGCCGCCGCGAACGATGTCGCCGTCCGCCCCTTCGCCCCGGACAGGGTCAGGTCGCGCGGATGGGCCCCGGACGCGACCGTCCCGTCCGGCCGTTCGGCGAACGTCACATCGACGTCGACCCAGGCCGCGCCGCGGCGGAACCGGGTCGGCCCGGCGGCCGTCTCCGTGGTGAGCGTCCCGTCCGGGTTCGCCCGTGTCGTGGACGTCTCCGTGCGTGCGCCCAGGACCTCGACCGGCTTGCCCCACAGCTTCGCCGCGAGCCGCGCGGACGCCATGTCGTCGACGGCGGAGACCGGCTGAGGCGTCTTCCCGGACGGTTCGGGTTCCGTGGGCGCCGCGAACGCCGCCTCGGACCCCACCAGCAGGGTGATCGCCATCGTGCCCGCCATGACGGCGGATGTCAGGCGCCGTGCCACGGATCGCGGAGTTCCGCCGCGGCGACTCCTCCGCGGGACAGCTCGAAATGGGCGTGCGGACATGCTTCCCCCTCGTCGTGGCGGCCCTCGTGGCCGCCTGTGAGGTCACGACGGTGTGGGTGAACGGGATTGTCCTGGCCCGCCCACTACTGTCGGAGCAGGTCAGGCAGCCGAGAGAGGTGGACAACCCGTTGTCCACGGACAACGCCACCCCCTCGCGGCCCTCGCCGCCGTCCTCGCCCCGGGATCTCAGCCACGACGCTCATCGAGGAGTGCCCGGCCGTTGTGGCGGCCACGGGCAGGGGGTCCGGTGCCACAGTTCCGCCCGGACAGCCGGCTGATGACGGATTCCCGGTCGTCCGGTTCTCCGGTGGCTACGGGGCGGACGCTCCGGCCGGCTGTCCCCGACCGCCTGGAATGCGTGGCGCCGCCGCGTCCGGCGTGAACGGAGGGAGGCCCCGGGGTTCGGCAGGCGGGCCGACCGGTTCTTCCGTCGGGGGCCGGGGACCCGGGGCTCCTCCCCCCTGCGGGACCTCTTCCGACGGTTCCGCCCGGAACCAGCTCCGGGCGCCGCTGTCGTACAGGTGGACGGGCGCGTTCCGTACACCGCTCGTACGGAACGGTCGTCCGTCGTCGTCGATCCGCACGGTGCCGGAGCGGTCACCGCTGCTCCACTCCAGTTCCAGGTACCAGTCGCAGTCGCACGTCACGGTACGGCCGGTGACGAGCAGGACCTCCGGGTCCCGCACCGATGTCCGGTACGGGAACGACACGGCGGGGATCTCCGTCCCGGAGTCGTCGCCGGGCACGGGACGGGCGACCGGGCGGGCGGCGTCGAGGTCGACGTCGAAGCTCCGGGGGCTCAGCGTCCCTCCGCAGCTCATGCCCATCCGGTAGAGGTTCGCGGGCTCCGGAGAGCGTTTGGCGGCCACCCGGACCCGCAGCGCCTGCAGCACCACCGTCTGCTCACCACGGCCCTGAACGGTCACCCTGACCAGGGTCTCGCCCCCGTGCACCGCCCCCAGCGCGCGGGCCCAGGGCTCGGCGTCGGACTCGGAGGGCGGCGGGGGGACCGCTCGCGGCGCGCTGTCGACGAGATAGGCGTGTTCGCAGCCGCCCCGCCAGACATGGCCGTCGACGTGCCAGGTGAACGGCAGGGCGGCAGCGGCGGGCCTTCTGGCCGTGGCCGATGCCCGGGGTCCCGTGCGGTTCCCGTCCACGGAGGCCGAGGTGCCGCTCGGACGTACGGGAACGGCCGCCCGGGGCCCGGCGGACGAGACGGATGAGGTCGCCGTGGGACCGGAGGCCGGTACGGAGGGGGAGGCGGCACCCGCGTACTGCGGACCTGCGGCCCGCCCCCGGGCGTCAGGGCCCTTCGGGGCGGAGAGCGAGCGCTCGGAGGCCAGCAGGACGAGAAGGGTGAGGACGGTCGTGGCGGAGACCAGCCCGGCGGCTCGGGAGACCAGGCGGCGGCGTGGCGTCTTCCGCGAGGGCACGGCCCCTGCCGCCTCCGGTAACGCGCCGCTCGGCCGCTCCTCCGACCGTGCGCCGGACTGCGGCCTCTCCGGACCCACGGCGTCATCCTGGGAATCCGCCGTGGGGGTGGCCGACTTCATCGTGGTCCCGATGGCCTCAGGGGGCTCCACAGCCGTAGCAGCCTCTACGGTCTCCCCGGCCCCGGCCCCGGCGCCGTCCCTGGTCTCCAGCGTCTCCAGTATCTCCGGGGTCCCTGAGGCCTCTCCGCTCCCCGGTGTCCCCGGGGCATCCGGGCCCCCTGCGGTCTCCGGGGTCTCGGGAGAAGCCGCACGACCACCGCCGCCACCACCACCGCCTCCGTCCCGGCCCGGCAACGAGCCCCGAGCCCCTGCCGCGCCCGGCCCTCGCGCCCCGGCGTCAGCCGCCGCCTGGCGCCTGCGGCGCTCTCCGTCCGCCAGCACCCACAGACGGTGCAGCGAGACGAGTTCCTCACCCCGGCAGCCGCACAGCCGCGCCAGCCTTTCGACCGGGGTGAACTCCAGCGGCACGCTGTGGCCGGAGCAGTAGCGGTGCAGGGTGGAGGCGCTGACCCCCACCCGGCGCGCCAGGGCTCCGAAACTGTGCCCCGATGCCTTCCGCAGCTCCCGCAGCCGTCGCGCGAACACCTCGGTCTCCGACTCTGACGCACTCAATCGTTCCAGCCCCCCGCGTTCCGGGGCGGCGTTCCACCCCCGTCGGGTAATGCCACGTCGGCGGGGGTGGAACGGTTCCAGCGTTCCACCCCCGCCTCCGACGCTTGCCGCCGCCCGTGTCGGCCGCCGAAGCTGTTGGCCGTCGAGCCGAGCACTCGACGGGGGCAGCGGCCCGAGCGGCTGCTCGCCCCCCTCACCTCACCGCTGAACCGCGGTCCAGCGGTCCAGTGGCCCAGCGGTCTCTCCCTCACGTCGGCAGAAAGGAGCGCGTACCGCTGCCCGGCATCGGCCACCCGGCCACGTCCGCCGTGCGGCGCCCAGCGGAGGAACCCACCGGAGGAAGCGGCGCTCACCGCCTCCACGCCCGTCGAAGCGACCACCGAGGAGCACCCGTGTCCAGTCCGTCCCCGTTACGCCTCCGGTCCGCCGCCGTGGCGCTCGCCGCCACGGCGACGCTCGTCGGAGGTGCGACGGCCGCCCGAGCCGCGCCGGGTGCGACCGAAACCGCTCACCAGTACCGCGACTTCGTGACCGTCACCTGTCAGGAGACCTGCACGAGTGACCTCCGGCAGAACTCGGCCGCGACCGAGGTGAGGACGTTCACCGGCCCCGGCATCGGCGGCTCGCCGTCCCAGGCGGTGGACAGCGCGGTCCGGGCGACCTACCGGATCGCCCAGTCGGCCGGCTGGCAGACGAGCCAGTGCCACGTCCGCGCCACCAGCGTCAGGTCGACCGGCGGTGGTCTGTACTCCGCCGTCGCCGAGTTGTTCTGCCAGCGCTGAACCACACCGAATGTTCATCAAGAATGGGGATAACGACATGACTTCGACACTCATCCGCGGGGGAGTGGCCCTCGCCTTCGCGGCCCTCGCCGTACTCACGCCGACCGTCGCCCACGCCGACGCCGGCATCCAGGAGACACAGGTGTTCACGGCCACCTCGTACGAGCAGAGCGCCGGCAAGGCGACCCGGGAGGCGGAGAACACCACCCGGCGGCACGCGCTGATCAGCGGCTACACCAACGAGCAGTGCGTGGTGCTCTACGCCTACTCCTCCCGGGCCGGATACGGCTGGTGGGACGGCTACGCCGCGCTCAGGTGCACCCGCTGACGAGCTGATCCGCCGAGACCGTCCCGGGTTCGCCCGGTCACGGTGGCGAGACCCCGCCCGGTCATCTCGGACCGGGCGGGGCCCCGTCGCCCCGGATCCCCGGGAGCGCGGGCCGCCTCAGGTCCAGAGCCGCTCGCCGAGCACTCCGGCACTCGGCGCTCCGGGCAGGACGTACGCCACGGCCGACGCCCGGTGTTCGAGGAAGGGGTTCAGGGCGTCGCGTGCGCTCAGCCGTTCCTGGACACGGGTGAACTGGCGCGGATCGCGCATGAAGGCGCAGAAGAGCAGCCCGCGGTCGTCCGGACCGTCGTCGTAGCTGTAGCTCCGGCGGAGCATACGGGCGCCGCCGTCGAAGCGGGGGCTGGCGAGCCGCACATGGGCGGTGGCGGGAACGACGTAGGAACCGTTCGGGTTCTTCGCGTAGATGTCCGGCTCGTCGTGTTCCGCCGTGCCGCTGAGCGGGGATCCGTCGCGCATACGGCGCCCCATCGCCCGGTCGCGGTGACCCTCGGGAAGGGCCGCGAAGCCCGCGACGTCCATGTGGATCCTGCGGTAGACGAGCACGGTGCCGTCGCGGTGGGCTCCGGGCGGACCCCAGACCCACCGGTCGGCCGCCGCCCGGTCGGGGTTGGCGGTGCCGTCCTTGGAGCCGAACAGGTTCCGGGGGGTGCTGCCCGGGGGCGTGTGGGGCAGGAAGCCGGACTGTGTCCAGCGTGTCGTGGCACCGGCGGCACGCGCGGCGGCTCCGACGAGTTCCGCCGCGACGGTGAGGCTCCAGCGGTCGGCCGCGCACAACTGCACCAGGACGTCACCGTCGCTGCGGAGCGGGTCGAGACGGTCGTCGGGGAAGGCGGACAGCGCGGTCAGGGAAGCGGGGACGTCGAGACGCAGGCGCGCGGCGAGCGCCGGGCCGATCCCGACCAGAGAGGTCAGCCGGGTCGTGCCACCACCCTGGAGCCGCGCGTCGGGCGGGGCGGCGGACGCCGACGCGGCGAGCGAGCCGGTCAGCGCACCGAGGACCTCGCGCAGGGTCTTCCGGTCCGCTTCGGCGGAGGTCCGGGGGAGGTCGAAGGACACCACCTGTGTGGCCGGTTGCTGAGGCGTCGTGACGCCCGCCTGACGTGCGCCGTGGAAGGGGATCGGAGCGGCGGGGGCGTTGTCGGACGCCCGGACGTCCGTACGGGCCCCTCGCGCCAGTTCACCGGTGGCCGCGCCGATGCCGGCCGCGAGCACCGCCCCTCCGGTCAGCAGAGCCCTGCGCCGTCCCACCCCGGCCCCCGAGGCATGGGGTGAATTCTGCTCTAATCCCTGTTCGGTGGGCATGTGCCTATTGGAGACGATAGAACAACACGCATGCAAATCCTGTCCTTACAAGGTGTGTTGATGTGTTCGAGTGGCCCGTCGGCGGGGTCGCGGGCGGCACGGAGACTGTCGGTACCGGCGGTCGCGGTCGCGCTGGCGCTCACCGGTTGCTCCGGCCCGGAGACGACAGCCCCGGACGCACGGCACCCGCCGGGGAGCGTGCTCCGCGTCCCGCAGGACTATCCCACCGTGCAGGAGGCCGCGGACGCCGCTCGTGAGGGCGAGACGGTGCTGATCGGCCCGGGCACCTACCGGGAGAGCGTGCGTGTCACCACGCCCCGTGTGGTGCTGCGCGGGACGGACCGGAACAAGGTGGTCCTCGACGGCGGTGTGCGGCTGGCCAACGGCATCACCGTGACCGGAGCGGGCTCCGTGGTCGAGAACCTCACCGTGCGCCGCTACCTGGCCAATGGCGTGCTGTTCACGGGTGTCACGGACGAGCGGCTGCAACAGCGTGGCGGCGGCGGGTCCGCGTACGACCCGCTGGACACCGAGCGCTTCCCCGCGCTCCGGGGGTTCCGCGCGACCGCGGTGACGGCGTACAACAACGGCCTGTACGGCATCTACGCCTTCGACGCGCGCGACGGGGTGATCGAGGGCTCGTACGCCTCGGGGCACGCCGACTCCGGGATCTACGTCGGCCAGTGCAAGCCCTGCCACACCGTGGTCCGGGGCAACACCGTGGAACGCAACGCCGTCGGCGTCGAACTGACCAACGCCTCCGACCGGTTGTTCGTGCTGGGCAACCGCGTCCTCCGCAACCGGGTCGGCATCACGGTCAACTCCAATGACCTGGAGGCCCTCGCCCCCCAGCGCGGGGCGGTGATCGCGGGCAACGCGGTCGTTGACAACAACGCGGCCGACACGCCCGAGCAGGCGGACGGGGGGTACGGGATCGGGATCGGTATCGGAGGTGGCACCGGGAACCGCGTCCAGCGCAATCTGGTACGGGGCAACCGGGCGGCCGGAATGCTGGTGACCGACCCGCCGGGGCACCCCGCGAGCGGAAACCGGATCGAGGACAACCGAGCCACCGGCAACGGCACCGACCTCGTCCTGGCATCGGCCGACCCCGGCAACTGCTTCAGGGGCAATCGGCCCGCCACCCAGAGCCCGGACGGCCTGGAGGGACTCGCGGGCTGCGGCACCCGCCGCCGTGGGGCGCCGCCCGAGGGCCGTACGGCTCCCGTGCAGGCGCCGCCCGGCATCCCCTTCAGCCAGGTACCGGCCCCGCCGGCCCAGCCGTCCCTGCCGGACCCGGCTGCCCCGGGCCGCCCCGCGACCGGTCTGCCCGGGACCGTCACCCCGGCCGACTACCCGCTCCCGGAGACGGTGGACGCCGTACCGCGTCCCCGCTGAGCACTGTCCGGATACCCGCTGACCACTTCCCGGAGGCCATGCGCGGATTCCCCGGCCGTCGCACGGCCACCGGGCGGGCCCTTGAGGAACCCGATGCCTCCCCTTCCGGTCCGGGGGAGGTCTCAGGCCCGGGAGCCGGGGTGGATCAGCGGGTGGCCCAGGGGGCCTCGGGGAGCCTGGCCCGGCTGTCGTGGCCCAGGAACTCCAGGGTGGTCGGGACGCCCAGGCCCGGCATCCGCATCGTCACCCGCCGCAGACCGCCGTCGCCGTCGACCCAGTACGTCAGCGGCGACCGGCCGCCGTCGGACCCCGGACCCGGCGCGGCACCCCGGGCGCGCGGCCCGGCGAACCGGTCGTGGTCACGGCCGTCGACCCGCTCGCGCGCCAGCCAGCGCGCCCCGGACTGCGCCAGCAGCAGCGGGTTGTCGGGGCGGTCCGCGCCCAGGCCGATCATCAACTGGAGTCCGGCGTCCAGGGGATCGGACGTGTAGGAGCGCGCCGACCAGCCGGAGCGAGGGATGCGTTCGGCCTGCTCCCAGAAGGGGCTGCCGTCGTCCTGGTGGGCGGGGGCCAGACCCAGGCCACCCCCGTCCCAGACGATCAGGCCCTGGTCGAGCTGCCCCGAGGACGGTCCCTGGGTTCCCGGCCGTGGTGAGGCCCCCGAGGCGCCGCTGACCTGGTACCGGCCCACGGCCCTGTGGTTCCGGTAGTCCACGACCCCCCGCACCCGCACCACGACGTCGCCGCCCTCGGCGGCCGTGAGCCGCACGGCCACGGGGCTGGCCTGGTAGAGGCCCAGCCGTGACAGCGCCAGCCTGGACGCCTCCTCCGTCGTGACCGGCCGGTCGGTGACCGTGTCCGTGGAGAAGGCCCGCCAGGCCGTCAGGCCACCGATCACGACACCGCAGGCCATGACGGCGATGAGCGTTCTCGGCCAGAAGGCGCGACGCGGTGCACGGCCGCCGTCCGGTCTCTTCCCTCTCTTCACGCACTCACGTCCTCTCGTGGTTCGCGTCGTCGGTCGCACACGAGGGCGGGCTCGCGCACCAGGGGTACGCGAACCCGCCCGGGCCGGACCGGGGAGTCACCGGTTCCGGCAGGCCCGCTCAGGGGCTACGGCCGCTCGCTCCCGCGCTTGCGACGCATCGTCAGGACCAGCGCCGAGCCGAGCACGACGAGCGCGCCGCAGCCTGCCGCCAGCGGCCCCGCCAGGCCGGAGCCGGTGGCCGCGAGACCACCCGGACCCGACTCGTGGCCCGGCGCTCCCGGTCCGCCCGGTTCTCCAGGGGCACCCGGAGCCCCGGGGGGTCCCGGCGCCGGTGTGGTCGGTTTCGACGTCGGCGTCGGCTTGGGCGTCGGCTTGTGGGCCCGCTTGTTGACCGCCGTCACCGAGACCCCGTCGTCGAGGTTGTCCGAGGTGAGCACCAGCGGACCGAACACCGGGTTCTGCGGAAGGGAGTAACCGTCCGGCGCCTTGACCTCCTGCCAGTAGTAGGTGCCCGGCGTGCCGCTCCCGCCGCAGCGCCCGTTGCTCCGGGTCACACAGGGCCCACCGACCCGGGTGTCCGGCGCCACCCCGGACATCTGCAGGCCCCCGGTGCCGTTGGTCTCCTTCCAGAGCTGGAACGTGGCCTTGGCGAGTGGCTTGCCGCCCTGGTCGTGCTTGATGAGGCGCAGCGCACCCTCCTGTTGCCGGAAGCCGAAGTCGTACGTGTGGTCGTTCTGCCCCGGACCGCCGGTGGTCAGCGCCCTTTCGGGGAAGGTGCCCCCGCGCGGGACGATGCCCTTGGAGTCGATGAAGCGGTTGTCGCCCACGTCCGCCTCGGTGGGCACCCACTGATGGAGCGGCCCGTCCTTGGCGTAGTCGGCCGGGTTGTCGAGGCGGATGGTGTACTTGGTCTTCGGCTGAAGGCCGCCGGTGACGTTGGAGTCGTCGAAGTAGTACTCGCCGCGCGCCGACGTCACCGTCGTCCCCACGAGCCTGCCCGTCCCGTCGTACAGGTGGACGGTCGCGCCCGCGACCGGGCGCTGGCCCGGTTTCTGGAGGCCCGATCGCTCGGGGTCGTACCAGACCCGGTTGCCGATCTGGAGCGGTGCCCGGTCGCAGAGCACCTCCAGGTCGCCCATCGAGGCGCCCTTGCCGAACGGGGCCGGGGTTCCCGCCGGGTTGAGGCGCAGACCGGACTGGGGGTCCTGGCTGCCGTCACGCTTGTTGAACGTGGTGCCGTACCCGAAGGCCGTGCTGTTGGGGTCGAAGCCCGAGGTGGCGATGGTGTCCTCGACCCTGGAGAACGCCATCCCCGCGAAGGAGGCGTTGTGATGGGCACCCATCCGGCTGGTGTCGAAGAAGCGGGTGCCCCGGGGGGAACGGCCGCAGCCGTTGTTGGTGTCCAGCACGTACGTGCCGTCCGCCAGGCACGCCTTGTTCAGGTCGCCTCCGGACAGGACGGTGCCGACCGAGCCCGGCGTCGGACCCGCGGGCGCGCGGTCGCCGAAGCGGTCGCGGAACGCCACCAGCATGGAGCCGTCGGTCTCGAAGTCGACCTCGCCCACCTGCGGTTCGGGCTGGGCGAGGTAGGTCGCGCAGGCCTGGCCGTTCTGGGAGGTCGGGAACGTGTTCGTCCAGGCGAACCAGCCCGCCCCGTCGCACGGCGGCGCGCCGACCGTGGACTGACGCGGATAGTCCAGCGGCTGGTCCAGGACCGGCCGCTGGAACGCGCCGGTGGCGAGGTCGAACGGAAGGACCACGGCACGCAGGTCCGAGGCCTTCCCGGTGGACTCGCCGGAGCACACCCCGCCGACGTAGCCGACGCCGTCGTGCAGGCCGAGACCGAACGGCCGCCAGTCCGCCGCCGAGGGACAGCCCGGATCGGGTACGGCCGTGACGGTCTCGGGCGCCGAAGCGGTCACCGCCGTGGCGTCGTACCGGTAGAGCTTGCGGTTGTTGAGGTTGACGACGAACAGGTACCGGCCGTCATCGGTGATCTTGAGCCCGCCCAGGCTCTCCTTCCCGGGGGCCCCGAGGAAGGCGTCGTCGGTGCCCGGGCCGTGCGCGGTCGTCCCGGCGTCGGGTACGACCGCGAACAGCGCGGTCCTCTTCGACGCGAGGTCGGTCACGTAGATTCCCCCGGCGCCGCCGGGACCGTAGTCCGTGGTGCGTTTGGCTACCGCCGAGGAGAACACCCGCTTGTCGGCCTTGTTCCAGGCGATGCCGTAGAGGGTGCCGGTGTCGGCGTTGGTGGCGACGTTCGTGACGTTCACGTCGACGCCGTCCTGGCCGCGGGCCGAGTAGGGGAAGGAGACCAGCGTGCGCTGTGTCCCGCCCTCGCGGGTCGCGGGCTGGCAGGTCGTCACCAGGGGCGCGTTCTTCTGGCAGTAGTCGCCGGGGTTCCACAGCCCGGTGGTGTACGCCACGGTCTTGTTCCCGGAGAGGTCGACGAACTCCTCGTTGCTGCTGAGCTGGTTCGGCGCGCCGTCCAGTCCTCGGCGGGAGGCGAAGGCCGGGTGCAGCACGCCCGGTTTCGGGTTGATCACCTGGACGCGGTGCTTGCCGGTGGTGCTCCCGCCCTGTGCGGGAGTCAGGGTCACGGTGCCGTCGGAGGCCGTGACTCCCTCGACGCCCGTTCCGGCGTCGTCGGTGAGGGTCACCCGTACACCTGCGATGCCCGGTTCGAGAGCGGGTGTCCACGTCCCGCTGTCGTCCACGGCCCGGACCACCCGGACCGTCACCGAACCTGTTGTGTCGGCCTGTGAGTACGCGGCAGGCGCCATGGCCAACGAGCCACTGCCGATTCCCAAGGCGAGCACGCCCAGGCCGCCGACGATACGGCGGCCGAGTACACCCGACCGCGTTCCGCGCGGGTCGGACGTGGCTCTCTTGGCGGCGTCATGTGTGAATGTCATCCCCTGCTCTCAGCGCTGGAAGGGGCTTTCGCCCGGCTCATGAGGAGTACACAGAGATGCGGAGAACCGTCTCGATGAAAATCTTAAGGGCCCTTTACATGAGATCGTGGTGGAACAGCGAAGTCCCCCTGTAAGGCGCCCTCGTGTATCGCTCTTCACCCAGGTCACGGACGGTGGAGCGATTGCCGGGAGACGTTTTTCATGCGGTTGACCTCACGTCAACATGAATTGCCGAAATTCTCGATCGAGTGAAATTGAACTGTTTCTTCTGTGGATCTCGGTGGATGCGCTAAAGAAATGAGTTCTTTCCGGCCCGGCCGCATGGCCGGGGTGCCGGTGGGCGAGAGCCATGCGGCACAACGAAACTCCTGGCGGACGGCTTCTCGACCGAGACCACTCGGGTCCGCCAGGAGCTCCGTATCCCTTTCTGCCCGGCGCCGCCCCCGGAGCCGTCCAGCCACAGCCTTCGGCACCTGGCGGGGCGGCTCCGGGTTCGGCGGCGGGCAGATCGCGACCTGGTGGCGGCGACCACCGGCCGGGTGTCAGGCCCCGCTCGGGGCAGCCGTACTGCATGGCGGAGTCGTCCAGGACTCCATCCTTACCCGGGCGCTCCTTGTCGGCGCGGGGCCCTGTGAGCCTGCCGCCGCCTGATACGTGCGTACCTGCGTACCGGTTGCGACGGCACGGGCGTTCCCGGGCCTTGGGGACTCCGGAATCCGGAGCCCGATCCGCCGTGGCTGCGGGACGAGTTCAGCGAAGGGGAGCCAGCAGACGGGGCAGCTCGGCGGTCTGGTTCTGGGATCCGGGCCGCAGCCCGGAGGCGGAGTTCGTCCATTGCATCGTGACCACCGGAGCGGAACCGCCTCCGATCTCGACGCGCGCTCCGGCGAACCGTTCACCCGCGGCTGTCTCGGGCCGCAGGGCGGCGGCGACCGCGCGGGCCGCCTCGGCCGAGCGCGTCACGGCGCACAGCCGTTCCGTCGAGGTGCCGTCGTCCCCGGCGCGGGCGCCGATGGCGAAGAGCGTCAGCCCGGACAACTGGCCCTGACGATTCTTGCCGTAGAACGTGGCGTGGTAGGCGTCCTCGCCGATGCAGCCGGCCGCCGCCCGGTAGGCCGGGTCCGCCGCAACCGACGCCTTGGCGCCGGTCAACGGCAGAAGGGCCGTGTTCTGGGAAGCGACCGAGGAACGGACCGACGGCGACACGGAGACGCGCGCGCCGTCCTGGGTGAGGAGTGGCGCCCCGTCGCTCTCCGTCTCGGTCCAGCCGCGTCCCTTCATCGCCCCGGTGACCGCGGAGACGTCGAAACGGCCGGTCAGGCGGGCGGCATCCGATCCGACCTGCACGGAGGTGTCGACCATGGTCTCGTCGAAGCCGAGCGCGTCACGCGCCGGCTCCTCCTCGTAGCGAGCCTGCGACACCTCGGGGATGCCGAAGCCGGACAGCGCCGCGTACAACTGTCCGTCCCGCTGTGTCAGGCGCAGCACCTCGGGCACGTTCCAGTAGGTGAGCGTCTGGCCGCCCCGCTCCTGCGGGATGCCGCCGAGCGCGGCCGAGAGCCCGATGTCGGCCTTCCCGGCATCGGAGTCGGCCCCGCAGGCCGCCGTGACCACCAGGGCCGCCACCACCGCGGCCGCCGAGACCGCGCGCCGTGCTCCGCGCCTGTTCGTGCTCATCCTGATCCCCTCCCGAAGGCTGTGTCACAGCCCGTGACCGGGACAGTCTTTCAGCCCGCCCGGAAGGCCGGTGAGCAAGGCCTCCGCTTCGATGCCTTCGCCCCTCCGGGGAGGGCCGATCCGGCGGCGACGCCTCGGAGCCAGCCGTGAACGTGCTGCGCGCCGATCTTGAGCGGGGCGAGCCCGCCCACTGCCACGCGGTGCTCTTCGAGAGCTGGGCAGCGGGGCAGCGGGTGGCACGGAGCGTGGACGGTGTACGAATCCAGTCGTTTCGGAGACCGGACCGCCAAGAGGGCACCAGAATCGGAAAGGGGAACTGGAGTACGGGCTCTCCGCCGGGCCTGGAAACAGACCGCTTACCCATGCATGTGTACGTCGATGTCATTGACGAGATCAGGAGTGTCCGAATGGCCCGCTTGCGCGTCCCTCGACCCATGCCCTTCGCCGCCGCGGCGGCAACAGCCTTACTTCTCCTCGGTTCGGCGCCCGTGGCGGTGGCCGAACCCTCCGAACGGCCGCTGACCTCACGGCTGCTCCCGATCCCGCCGGGAGGAGTCCACAGCTTCGTCAGGGGCCTTAACAGCAGCGGCACGGTCGTCGGCGACTACTACGTGGAGGGCTCCGACGGGCCGCTCGCGATCCGGTGGAACGCGGGCCGCCCCGGCTACACCCGGCTGGCGCCGCTGCCCGGACAGAAGTTCAGCCGCACGACCGCGCTCAGCGACCGGGGCTGGGCGGTCGGCCTGTCCTACGACAGCCTGCCCGACACCAACCCCGTGCGCTGGACACCGGGCGCCACCCCGACGCGGTTGACGCTTCCGGGCGGTTCTCGTGGCGGTAACGCGTCGGCCGTCAACAACTCCGGGGTCGTGGTCGGCGACGCGTCCGAGGGGAGCAACCGCTCCCGCCCCTTGCGTTGGCACTCCGACGGCACCAGGACCGACCTGCCGTTGCTGCCCGGCGACGACAGCGGCACCGCGACCTCGGTCAACGACGCGGGCACAGCGGTCGGGTGGACCGAGCAGCGCGACGGCACCGGTGGCCCCGCGCACCCGGTGCGCTGGAACAGGACGGGTGCCGTGAGCGCGCTGCCCCTCCCCGCGGGATTCGTCGGCGCGCGGACGAGCCAGATCACCGACAACGGCGTGGTCCTCGGCCACGGGCGGCTTGCCGGGAGCACGGAGTACGACCGGGTCCTGGTGTGGGCGGCCGACGGCACTGTCCGCGACGCCGGGCGCGGGCGGGGATACGACGTCAACCGGGCAGGTACCGCCGTGGGAGCCTCGTTGGAGGACAACCCGAACGGCGACACGGCCCGCTGGAACGCGAACGGCACCAGGACCGTGCTCGCCAACCCGGCGGAGGCGGCCGGAGAGGTGCTGGCGATCAACAACCGGGGGGCGGCCGTCGGGTATGCGTGGCCTCCGGCCGGTAACTGGGCTCTGGACAAGGCCCTGTTGTGGAAGCCCGACGGCACGGTCGTCCCGCTGCCGGCATCGCCCCTCGGTCCCTATGCCGCGGCGTTCGCGATCAACGACGCCGGAGTGATCGCCGGGTTCGCCGTCGGCACCGACGGCGCGGGCAACGCGACGACCTGGCGTGCGACCGCCTGGAAGCGCTGACACCCGCCGGTTCCTCGACGGGAGTTCCGGTAGGAGTCGGGTAGGGGGCCGGGTCAAGGGATGCCTCTCGGGGTCCCCGGCGCGTCGTTCGCGAGGCGCCGGGGACCCCCCCGGGCGGGAGCCGTCGCCGTCCCCGAATCGATCCGACTCCCCGGCGTGGAACGGGGGGAACGGCTGTGCGTCGGGCTGGCGTGTCCGACATCATCAGGATGCAGTCCCCTGAGCCTGTCCCCCCTGTGTCGGCCGAGGGCGCTTCAGACGCCGGGCGGGAGTGTCGCTCTGGCGTAGGTGTCCATGCGCATCCGATTGCGGTAGGACTGGGCGTCGGCGTACCGCGTCACGTACCGGGCTCCGATCAGCCGATAGCGCGGGTTGCCCGTGTGCAGCAGTCCGTGCTGCTCCACCGCGGTGCCGAGGACGCCCGTACCAGGGGCATGCGACTCCGCGATGAGGAAGTCCGCGAACGGTTCGCCATGCGCGGCCAGTTCGTGGTTGAGGATCTCCACGACCGTGCCCTCCTGCAAGGCGGTCGGGGTGATGGACACCGTCACGTACAGGGTGAGGGCCTCGTCGGGGTGGTCGGCGAGCCAGGCGCTCAACTCGCCCGCCGAGTGGTCCGTCAGATCATCCGGGTTCGTGGGTCCCGGCTTGCCCTTGTACAGCCTGGTCGAACCGCCCGGCAGCCGGTCCAGGGCGCCCATGACGACCACATCGGTGCGGGGCACCCGGGCCAGTTTGGGCAACAGCGCTTCCGTCGGTCCCAAGGGTGCGGGCCAGAGTCCCCATCCGGCGTCCGCCGCTTCGGCCGGCCGGTCGCAGTCCCTGAAACGGTCGGCGGCCTCCTGGAAGACCCTCACCGTCTCGACCTCCTGGAGGGCCCTCGCCTCCATGGTCTTCTGGTACCGCTGCGCCTCCCTGGGGTCCTCGAAGGTCCGTTCAGGCCTGGTCTGCCGGGAAGCCCCCGCATCCTGGAACCTGCCGGTGAAGAACAGCGTCATCGAACGTCTCCCCCCGAGACTGGGCGCCCCCGCGCCCGCACAGCCGCACCGATCGACCCGGCCCACGAAGGATCCTGCCATGGCCCGGCCGATGGAACCATGAACGGGTGGAGGAGGCGGATTCCTGCTCGATTTCTTCGATCATCGGCAGCAGGGGAAAGGGAGTTGGAAGTGTAGGGAGACAGGAGGGCTTGGATGGATGGGGAGTTGGAGAACAGTCATGTGACGACCCCAAGGAATACGGGCCCGTGAGACCGGGCCGCAGGCGCGGTTGGCTGTCCTCGCGCGGCCCGGCATCGACCGGAGGAGCGATCGCGGTCAGGGACCCGGCCAGGCGCGGCAGCCCGGTCCCGCGTCGATCCGGAGGACCCGCGCGAGGCCGAGGGGTGTTCCGTCTGCCCCGAGGGTCTGCCGGATTCCCGTACGGATGCGGAGTTCGGGGGCGGAGAGGACGACACCGAAGAGCCCTGGTGAGAAGGCGGCGGTGACGTCCCGCAGGTCTTCGGGGGAGAACTGTCCGCCGAGCCGGGGGGCGAGGGCGGGGGCCAGCTCCGCGGTCATGGCGTACGGGTCATCGGGCGGACCGCCCCACGCCGGACCTTCCACCGGCCGGTGGAAGGAGACGCAGTGCAGGTCTCCGGGCTCGCCACAGCCCTGCACCCGCCAGTCGCCCAGCCGGGCCGCGAGCCGGTAGAAGCCCTCTCGTGGCCGGTCCCAGGCCGGGGCGCGGCCGGGCGCCTCGTACTGTGCCCGGGTCTCCGGGGAGATCAGGGCGTCGTGCAGGGTGAGAGGAAGCACCGCACCCGCGTCGAAAGCCCCGCCGAGTAGGTCGCCGAGTTCGGCCGCGACCTGGTCCAGGACGGCCGGACCGTCGACCGGTGAGCCCAGGGGAGGCGGCACGACCAGCCCGGCCCCGCCGAGGAGCCTCAACCGGGAGGGCACGGATACGGAGGTGGGGGGCACCAGGCCCGCGAACGAGTAGCCGCCGGTCGGATGGTCGCCGAGGGTCACCTCTTCGGGAGTGAGGAACTGGAGCACCTCAGCTCACCACCAGGGAGTAGGTGACGGGAGTGTTCAGGCTGCTGGACACAGTGAAGGCGTAGTGGCCCGGGGTAGTGGGGGTTCCGGCGAGGGTGCCGTCCGGGTCGAGTACGAGGCCCGGCGGCAGGGCGCCGCCGGTCAACTGCACCGGATCCTGGTGCGCGGCCTGTGTGCCCGGCGGGATGGGCATGATGTTGAGGACGTTGGCGGCGAAGTCGGCGTTCGTGATCTGGTCGCCGTGCTGCCGACGTGTGACACCGACGGTCTCCAGTGCGAAGTCGGCCGCGAGGGACGCCGAGAAGGCGCTCTGCGTGGTGGCCGCGAACGGCGTCGCGGGCGTGGGGAGGAGCTCGGGCAGGAAGACCAGGAGTCCTTCGTGGATCGCCTCGGCCGCGTAGCCCTCCCGGTTGAGCGCCGCGTCATGCAATGTGCCGCCGATGTTGGCGATGGCGTGATAGGTGAAGTCCCAGCCCTGCTGACCTCCGCCGGGGTTGTTCGCGGGATCGGTGGCGCGGACATTGGTCAGCGTGTTCGCGGTGGCGGCATCGGACGCCCATACGCTGTGGCCACCGTGCTGGAACCCGCCCCAGAACATGACGGCGTTGGCCTGGAGGCCGAGGGTCTGGGCCAGCATGATGTGCAGGTTGGCGAAGTCCGAGCAGACAGCTCCGGCAGGAGCCGAGCTCAGCAGGGCCAGCGGGTCGGGGCAGAGGAGCTGGGCGCCGTTGTAGGGAACTCTGGCCTTGATCGCCCCGCGCAGCGCGGTCGCCACGCCCTGGCCGTCGTTCTGGCCCCCGGCCATGGTCGTGGCCTCGTGGACCGCGTCCATGCGCATCCCGGTGGTCGGGTTGTCGAACAGGCGGTAGAACGTGTGCATCGTCTGATGCAGCGGCACCATGGTGTTGTTGGCGTCGACGAGCACCCAGTCGATCATGGGTGACGTGTTTCCGACGGTGCCCGCACCGGGCAGCGCGGTCAGGGGGACGTCGAAGATCATCATGCCGGCCACAGGATTCTGCGGCATCGAGGTGCCCAGGAAATTGGTGCCGTCCGTGGCCATGAGCGAGATCCCCGTGAGACCGTCGAGGCCCTGCACCTCGACCAGGGCCGTGGGCGTCTCGTTCCTCAGATACGTGACGTTGTAGCCGGTTCCCACCAGCGGGTCGTCGGCTATGTCCCTGTTGATGCCGAAGTTGACCGCTTGGAGCGAGGGAGGCTGTGCGGGTACGGCTGCGGGTGCCTGCCCGGCGGGGGCGGGCATCATGCGCTGTACGGCACCCGTGCGCGTATCCGCGTGCCGCGCTGTCCCGGCGGCCGTCGTGCCCCGTGCGTCGCCGACGGGGGCGTGCCGGAGGTCGGGGGCCGGACCTTCGAGGACGTGGTGCGCGTTGGCAAACGGTCGGAGGGGTCGCTGACGCGTAGACCGTCGCCGTTGTCGGTGCCCGCCACCGGCCCCTGGCGCTGCTGGATGACATGGGTCAGCTCATGCGCCAGTGTGTGCCGGTCGCCGCCACCCTCCCCGATGACGACATGACTGCCGGAGGTGTAGGCGCGAGCACCTACCTCGGCGGCTGACTCCCTGGCGGCCGAGCCGTCGTGAATACGGACGTCAGAGAAGTCGGCGCCCAGCCGTGCCTCCATGTCCGTACGAGTGGATTCGTCCAGGGAGCGGCCTGGAGCGCGCAGCACGTCATGGACGGTGGAGCGCTGGACCGGGGGTCCGGTCTCCGGCTCGGACCGGGGACCGCACCCCGGGTCGTGCTGGTGCTGGGCGTACGGATGCCCGGCCCGCTGAAGCATCCGAAGCACCGCCGCGTTCCCCGCGGTGCGCTGAAGGGACAGCAGGCCTTGCCGGGGTAGCGGCGCCCGCGCGGGAGCCTCGCTCCTCTGCCGGTCCACGGCAGGAGCACTGTGGTGTTCATGGATCATGTGCGGGCCTTTCGGTCAGGGAGGGATCACCTCACACCAGCCGAGCAGCCGACGCGGGAGAAGGGCCCGCAGGGCACTCCCGAGGGCAGTACTCGCTGCCCGCATCATGGGGGAAGGGCATCCAGGAACCGTCACCCGGCCAGTGGGGTCGGGCAGTTGGGCCCTTGGGAGGTGTAACTGTCCCACCGCTCTTGACCGTTGGTTCTCCCGTGGTGGGAGTGGGTGTCGATTCGGCCAGGCACTGATGGGACGTCGTATCTCTGTGTGGTTCATCGTGCGTCGACGAGCCGTCCCGCGCAGTCGTAGTCAGCGCGGAACATGAATTCGCGTACGGCGGTCCCGTGACCGTGTCTCCTCGCGATGGCACACGCGAGGAGACGTCATGGCGGCGCCCGGCGTCGAGGTGCTGCTCACGTGATCAGGAGTGTCCCCGGGAGGGGAGGAGGCCCCGGTCGGGCGTCGTCCTTCGCGTCGTCCGACCGGGGCAGTCCTCAGGACGAGGCGGCCACCCCGATCACGGCACGGACCTGGGCGATGATGTCCAGGCGGTTGTGGACGAACTCCGGGTCGGTGACCGTGCCCGTCGCCGGGTCGGTGTTGTTCGCGCCGAACTGGAGTACCGGGGTGTGGACATGGCCGCCGGGCAGGCCCGGCAGGCCCAGCCGGTCGCGCAGCAGTGTGGCGCGGTAGGCGATCTCGTTGGAGAGGTAGTTCCCGCCGCCGCCCGCGCGGGCGGCGGAGCCCGCGGTGGGTCCGTCGGCACGGTTCACCGGCGCGCTCGCCCCGGCCGGCACCTCGGTGACCGTGGTGTTGTCGTAGACGGGGAACCGCCCCGTGTCCGCCGCCACGATCGCCGCGTACGGGAGGGTCGTCGTCGTCCACTGGGGCTGCGTGGCCGGGTCGGCCACCGGGACCGTCTCCGTGCGCGAGACGTTCTCGTTGTCGGGGAAACCGCCGCGCCAGGCCCCGTTGTGGCGCTCGATGTCGAACCGGCCGACCCGCCCCTGACTGACCGTCGTGAACAGGTCCACCTCCGGCAGGTGCGCGCGCAGCGTCCGCTCCACGCTCCCGTCGACGAAGTCCTGCCAGCGGACCGGGAAAACGGCCGTCTCCACCCGGGCGAGGCCACCGTCCGCCGTGCGGATCAAGGTGCCGTCCAGGGCCAGCGCGGTGGCGCCGGAAGGATTGCTGATCCGGGTGTCCCGGTCCAGCGTGAAGGGGTCGAAGCCCGTCATGAGAACCCGCTTGACGGCCTTGTTCTTCTTCCCCTTCCCCGGGTATCGGATCGAGTCCTGACCCCGCGAGGACCGTTCGAGCCGCTCGGACAGACGGGCCCGCGCGGCGTCGTCGAGGGCGAATCCGGGCTGCCAGGAGCGCAGTTCGCGGGTCATGCCGAGGCGTGCCCAGTACAGCGGCCGGTCGTCGTCCCGGCTGAGATCGCCACGGGCGGGCCCCCGCCCCTGCGCCCGGTCGACAGCGCGTTGCCACAGCCGGGCGCCCTGGCGTTCGACGGTCCGCTCGGCCTCCCGGTAGGAGTCCGTGTCCGCCAGCGCGTCCGCGAACTCCCGCGCCACGGCGTCGAACCCGCTGCGGCGCAGGATCTCCCGGGGCGCGGCCCGGTCGAGCCGAGCCTCCTCGACGGTGACCGGGACGGCGCCCGTGATCGGGTCGGTGGCCGACGCCGGCGGCGATCCGAGGACGAGCGCGGTACTGGCCAGGGCGAGACCGAGCGAGACAGGGCGTATCCGTGGCACGGGGGTCCTTCCGTCGGGAGTCCGCGAAGTATCCCGGCTCGCTCCCCGCACTCGCAACCATGTGACTGCCTCAGCCGCCTCACTCACCCCAGCTCCCTCTGCATCGTGGTCAGTTGGAAGCGCTGGCCGTGCGGGACGGATCAGGCCGTGTCCCGTCAGGCGCTGACAGACAAGGGTCCAGCCGGATCGGTCGTCCATGAGACGGGGAGCCTCGGCGAGGGCCGAGCCTGCGGGAGGGGACCCATGGAGCGGGGCCGCAGCAGCGGGAGGGCGAGGGGCGGGGGAAGTGGCACGAGCGGCAACCGGTGCGATTCCCGCCACGCGGTTTCCGTCCCATCCCGGCTCTCACGGGAAAGGGCCTGGTAATCGGTGGCGTTCCCGAACCGGGCGCCTGGCGGACGGACGCCGCGGCTCAGATGCCGGTGGAGAGTGCCACGGAGCGCCAGTCGTCGAGTTCACGACGTACCAGGTCCAGCTTCGCCTCGACGCGTTCGACCGCGTCCGCGCCCAACTGCAGGCGCAGCGGCGGCTCGGCGGCTTCGGTGATGTCGACGACGGCCTTCGCCGCCTTCGCCGGATCACCCGGCTGGCGGCCGTCGTTCCGGGCCAGCGCCTCGCGCACGGGCCCCGCACCGGCGGTGTAGTCAGCGATGGAGGCCGGTTCGACCTCCATGCTCGAACTGCTGAGGAAGTCGGTGCGGAAGCCGCCCGGCTCCACGATCGTGACACGGACGCCGAGTGGGGCCAGCTCACCGTGCAGCGCCTCGGAGACGCCCTCCAGGGCGAACTTCGACGCACCGTACAGGCCCACGCCCGGAGCGGTGGCGAAGCCGCCCACGGAGCCGATGTTCAGGACATGCCCGGATCGCTGGGCGCGCAACGTCGGCAGGGTCGCCCGCAACGTGTTCAGCACACCGAAGACGTTGACGTCGAACAGCGCCCGGGCAGCCTTGTCGGAGACCTCCTCGACGGCGCCCACGAGTCCGTATCCGGCGTTGTTGACCACGACGTCGATCCGGCCGAACTCCGCCAGGCCCGCCTCCACCGCGGCCGTCAGGTGTCCGGGCTCCCTCACGTCCGCGCTCACCGCCAGCAGGCCGTCCGGCCTGTCCGGGTACGCCCGGAGCACCGCCGCCCGGTCCCGCGCCGTCGCGATCACGCTGTGCCCACGGTCCAGGGCCTCACGGGTGATCTCCGCGCCGAGCCCGCGCGAGGCACCGGTGACGAACCACACGCTCATGTTCTCTCCTCGTTCCGATCGCCCCATCGGCCATCGGTTCGACGGTAGAAGCTAGAGTCGGGTCTAGATCAATAGCTGTCTGACGGGGGCGCTCATGGACCTGAGCATCGGCGAAGTGGCTGAGCGCAGCGGGCTCAGCGTTCACGCACTGCGGTTCTACGAGCGGGAGGGCCTGTTCGCCAACCCGGTACGGCGCCTGTCCAACGGCCGTCGGATCTACCACGAGGCAGATCTGGAGTGGCTGGCCATCTGCACGAGACTGCGCTCCTCCGGCATGTCACTGGCGATGATCCGGCAGTACGTCGAGCTGGCCCGCCAGGGCCCGGGCAACGAACACGAGCGCCTCGAGTTGCTGCGTCGGCACGAAAGCCATGTGCGGGCACAGATCCGGGAACTGCGCGAGACCTTGGACGTCATGCGGTACAAGGTGAGGATCTACGAAGATCACCTCGCCCGTGGCGAGGCCGACCGGCTGTGGAATCCCTCCCACCCGGATACCGCACGGGCCGAGACCGACCAGGAGTGCCACCAGTCGGAGGACGAGTGATCGCCCGGCGGTGATCCGTACGGAATCGGCCGTGACGCCCACGGCACCTGGCCCCCCCGCCCGGCGGCCCACGGCCGCCGGGCGGGCTCGCTCACTTGCCGAAGTACGCGTCGTACACCGTCACCGTCCCCTTGCCGCCCTTGACGTCCGTGACCTCGGCGCGCAGCGCGACGGACTTGTCCTTCGCCGGGTTCAGCAGGGTGATCCTGCCCTTCGTGACGGGGACCTTCCGCCAGGTCAGGCCGTTGTCGTACGACGCCGACACGGCGAGTGATCCGAGGTTGCGGCCCGCCGCCGGGCCCTGGACGGTCACCGGGAGGGTCGTCGTGGCACCTGCCCGGACGGTGCCGTCGAGGCCGCCGACCGCGCCGAAGCGGGGCAGGGAGACGGGCAGTTCGGTCCTGGCACCGGCGGTGGGGCGCTCGGTGCGGAAGGTCCAGCTCACATCGGTCCGGCTGGAGATCCGGGACACGTCGGGGGCACGGGTCGAGGTGCTGGTCAGGGTGTACTCGGCGGCCTCGGGCGCCACCTCGAAGCCCTGCGCGCCCCAGAGCCCGCCCTCGTACTCACCGATCTTCGTGGTGCCCCGGTGCAGCGTGGTCCTGGACGAGGCGATGTTCGTCAGGCCCTCGTGGCCCTGGGCGTCGTCGAACAGGCCCAGCCTGCCCCACAGCAGGTCGCCCTCCCGGAAGACACCGGAACCCGGGCGCAGCGACGGCTGGACGACCCCGGTGTTGAAGGTCTCCCGGTACTCCTTCCCCGCCTGGTAGGTCTTCGCACCGCCGAGGAGGTACATCGCGTCCTGGAACACCGTTCCCTGGACCACCGAGCCGATCTGGAGGTACTGCATGTCCCAAGTGGCCTGATCCGCGGTGGAGAGCAGCAGGGTCCGGGAGGCGGGCAGCGACTCGGGGGAGAACAGGCGGGGGCCGGACTCGGGGACGCCCGCCGTGCCCCTGAGGTCCAGATCGCCCCGCTTGCCCTTGACGGAGCCGCCGAGGCCGACCCGCACCGTGGCGAACTCACCGGCGGTGAAGTGCTTGGTGTACCCGGTCGCGAACCGGTTCACCTTGCCCCCGGAGACGGTCCGGTACTCCTCGCCGGACGGCTTCCTCCACTGGGTGCTCCACGTCTGGGCGAGCGAACCGTCGGTGATCTGCGGTCCGATGTGCGCGGTGCGCAGACCCGCGAACGACTCCAGGGAGTAGGAGGAGGCGAGCCAGCCGCCGCTCGGGTCGTCGAGGGTGTAGCCCGTGACGGCGTGCGTGGACCTGGCGGCGGGGTCAGGGACGGTGACGTCGACCGGTTCGGCCGTGCGCGCGTCGACGGTGACGGTGATGTCCTTGTCGACGGTCAGCCGAGGCTGGGAGAGCAGGTCGAAGCCCTTTCCGGCGTCCAGCGGGTCGACGGCGGCGCTGGACTGGAGCAGATAACTGCCCCTGGGCGCGCGGATGACGGCGAGCCCGGCCGCGCGGTCCGTCCAGCGGAACTCGGTCGTGGAATGGTTGGCGAGCAGCTCCGTGGTGAAGTCGTCGCCGGGTGAGCCGTCGCGCGCGATGTGCCGGACGGTGACGTCGTACGACTCGGTCTCCAGTTCCACGGAAGCGGTGGTACGGACGGTGTGGCCGTCACCGGTGGCGGTCAGGGCCGCCGCGTAGGAGCCGGAACCGGAGCCGCCGGGGACGGAGTTCCCGCCCGCGAGGCGGGTGTCGGCCGTGACGGTCACGGAGGCCGTGCCGCCTGCCGGGACGGTGATCCGGTCCGCGCCGAGAGTGAAGAACCCGGCCGGGACGGCCGTGCCGTCGGGGCCGACGCCCTTGGCGCTGAGCTGGAGGACCGCGTCCCTGGACCCCTGGTTGCGGTAGGTCACCGTCCTGGTGACCGGGGTGTTGTCGGTGTGCGGCCAGTTCTGACGGCCGAAGTTGACGGTGTTCGCGTCGGCGGTCACGGTCTGCTCGACGGCCCGGTCGACGGCGAGCCTGCCCGAGCCCTGCTCGAAGGGGCTGTACGGGCCCTCCTGCGCGGAGGCGGTGAGGGTGCTCTTCAGCTCTTTGTACGTCCAGCCGGGGTTCTTCTGCTTGAGAAGGGCGGCGGCCCCGGCCACGTGCGGCGTCGCCATGGAGGTGCCGGAGATCGTGACATAGCCCGGCGGGTTCTGTCCGAACATCCGCTCGATGGTGCTGCCGGGGGAGGAAGCCGCGGTGATGCCCACGCCGGGAGCGGTGATGTCGGGTTTGACGCTGCCGTCGGGGATCGGGCCGCCGCTGGACATCTCGTACATCGCGTCGTTGTCGTCGACGCCGCCGACGGTCAGCGCGGAGGGCGCCGAGCCGGGCGAACCGACGGTCCGCGCCGCCCGTCCGTCGTTGCCGGCCGCTATGGCGAACAGGACGCCCCTCTCCGCCGAGGCCTTCTCGACCTGGGCTTCCTTGGGGTCGGTCCCGGGAGTGTCCCAGCCGCCGAGGCTGAGGTTGACGATGTCCGCGCCCTGGGCGACGGCCCATTCCATGCCCGCCACGATGGAGGAGTCGTCGCCGCTGCCGTCGTCGTCGAGGACCTTGCCGCTGAGGACCTTCGCACCGGGGGCGACACCCTTGTACTTTCCGGCCGACCCGGCACCCGTACCGGCGGCTGTGGAGGCGACATGGGTGCCGTGGCCGTTGCGGTCCTTGGTGTCGGGGGAGGCGGAGAAGTTCGCCTCGCCGATCACCTGGCCCTTGAGGTCGGGGTGCGCCGCCTCGATCCCGGTGTCCAGCACGGCGATCTTCACGCCGGTGCCGTCGTATCCGGCCGCCCAGGCCTTGGGGGTGCCGACCTGTCCGACGCTGGTGTCGAGGGAGGCCCGGTTGACGCCGTCGAGCCAGATACGGGCGATCCCGGAGGCGACGGTCCGGGCGCTGTCCCCCTTCGGCGCTGTGAGGGTCTTCCACAGGGCGGCGGGGCCCTCGGCAGGGGCGGTCACCGCGTCGGCGTTCAGGGTCCGCAGGGTGCGCCGGAGCTGGGTGCCGGGCAGGGTCCGCACATCGGTGCGGGCCGCGGCGGCCGTCGGTCCGCCGGTGTAGCCGACGATCACCTTGAGGCCGTCGCGGTGGGACACGCGGCTCTGCGCACGGCTGAGTTCGGTGACGTCGAACAGTCGCTGGTCGAGCGTGCCCGAGGCGATGAGCTCCCGGGCGTCGTACGGGATGACATGGGTGCGTCCGTGCTGTATGCGGGTCTGTACGGGTATGCGTTCCCGCCCTGCCGCCCGCTGGAGACCGGTGACGGCTCCCTCGGCGTCGACCCTGACCCGGTCGCCGGTGATCAGGGTGATCACGGAACCGGGACCCGATCGTGCTGTATCGCCTGTGGGGACCACGCCGGATCCGGTGGGCGCGGCGGTCGCGTGACCGGGTGACCCGGTGACCGAGACGGCCGCGAGGACGACCGCGATCGACAGGACGACAACGGTTCTGCCGACTTCCTGGCGTCTTCTGAGCAACTTTCCTCCTGATGACGGAACCGGGTCCGGAGTGGACCTCGCTCCCTGAGGCCCCAACCGGGCGGCCCCGCCGTCAGGTTGGCCAGTCGCACCGCAATGGCCGGAAATGATCGAAGGGGCGCGATCTCGGCCACCGGCCGGAGCGCGGGGTTCGCCGCAACCACAACCGCAACCGCGACGGCGACCCAGCCGCTCCGCGGCACATGTCCGGTTCCGGACAGTGCGGCATGCGCGCGGGACCGGGCCGAAGATCGGCGCCGCCCGTCGCGGAGGCGGGGGTGGGCGACGGTGTTCGGCCTGCACCGGCGTCAGTACGGTGAGATGGGCCCGGGTGGTGTGAGGGGGCGTCCGAGGTGGTGTTCGGAGGAGACTCGGAAGGTTCCGCCGACGCCGGTGCGGGCCTTGTACGTCAGGACGGGGATGCCGGAGCCCCCGGGCGCCTGCCTCGCCCGCCCCACGGTGGCGAGCTCGGGCATCTGGACTTCCTCCAGGTCCTCTACCAGGACGGGATCACCCGCCGTGAGGCAGCCGTCCTCCAACGACGGCTCCACCGTGCGACGTTCGAACAGAGCAGGTCACCCCCGTCTTCCCCCAACCGGCTCGATGACGCCGGGCCTCAGCCCCAACCGGGCGGAAGCAGGTTCCAGGAGTCACGGCCGAGCCATTCGCCGAAAGTGACAGGTCGGGCCCCGCCGGCGTGGTCGAGGGACAGCGGGATGATCAGGCCGCAGGTCGCCCGCCCGTCCCACCACATGGTGCCGACGAGTGGACCCGTGATCACCATGAGCGTGGCGAATCCACAGCCGTGCTCCCGCACAACGGCAGACCCTGCGGTCTTCCGATCCTCGAATTCCTCATACTCGGCGTCCCAGGCGTCCCAGGCCCGCGAGAACGAGTCGTCGGCCGGGAAGCCCTCGACCCTCGGTTCGCGCTGGTCCAGTTCCTGTTCGGCATCCTCATAGGAGTCCGGGTGCGGGAAGGGCAGGGGCAGAAGGTCGCGGCGCCCAGCGCTCTGGCCCGCCCACCACCAACCGTTCTCTGTCTTCTCAAGCTGTGCGACGGCTCCGCCCGCACTCACCTGCAGCAAGTAGCGGCGATACTCGCCGGGGAAGGCGACACCGAGATCTGCTTCGGCTTCGATCACCTCGGCCTCGGTCAGGGGAGGGGGCACAGCGGGACGGTTCATGGAACCCGAGGCTAGAGGACGGCCTTTCACGGTGCGGCTGAGCCCCTCTGCGTCTCAAGCGCGGCGGAAGTCCGGGGATATTGGTGCGATCGGTATCCTTCCGCAGGCTCGCCCCGCACGGTCGACCACTGAGCCGACGCCCAGCGGCTGGGGAAATACGCCGCCACCACGCCCGGGGAACATCGCCCTCCGCGTCCTGGACCGCTCTCGTCGATGTCGGCGCGCCGCAGGTGTCCCCCTTCAGGCCAACCGTCCCAGCCCAGGGGAATGCCGGTGGACGGGAGGCATGTCGCCTGCGGTGACCAGGCCCGTCTCATAGGCGATGACGACCAGCTGGGCCCGGTCATGGGCCTGAAGCTTGCTCAGCAGCCGCCGTACATGTGTCTTGACGGTCGCGATGCTCAGCCCGAGATGGTCGGCGATCACGGGGTTGGGCAGGCCCCGGGCCACCAGGCGGAGCACTTCCCGTTCCCGTGGGGTCACGCCCGCCAGCTCCCGGGCGAGTCGCGGGCGCGGCTCGTTGCGTGCGGCGAACTCGTGGATCAGACGGCGGGTGACCGTGGGCGCGAGCAGGGCGTCACCGGAGGCGACCACCCGCAAGGCGGTCAGCAGATCGGCGGGGAGGATGTCCTTCAGGAGGAATCCGCTGGCCCCGCCGCACAGTGCCGCGTACACGTACTCGTCCAGGTCGAACGTGGTGAGCACCAGCACACGGGTGTCGGCGGCGCCCGGGTCCGCGCAGATGCGCCGGGTGGCCTCCAGGCCGTCCGTGCCCGGCATCCGGATGTCCATCAGCACGACGTCGGGCCGCAGCCGCAGCGCGAGTTCGACGGCCTGGTCGCCGCTGACGGCCTCGCCCGCGACGGTGAGGTCGGGCACGCTCTCGATGAGCAGCCGGAAGCCCGTCCGCAACAGCGCCTGGTCATCGGCGATGAGAACCCGGACCGGCCGGTTCACCGTGCCGTCCCCGGTCCGCAGGGCAGCCGCGCGTGTACCCGGAAACCGCCCGTCGCCAGGTGACCTGCGGAGAGGGTCCCGCCGCACATCGCCGCCCGCTCCCGCATCCCCATGAGTCCGTGGCCGCCGCCAGGACGCCGGGACGGGAGGTGGGACGGCGCGTCGTTGACGACCTCCACCTCGACGGCTTCGGGGCCCGTCCGGGACAGGGTCACCCGGCAGTCCGCCGATCCCGCGTGCCGGACGACATTGGTAAGGGCTTCCTGCACGATCCGGTAGACCGCCAGTTCCACGCCCTGGGGGAGTGGCGGACCCGGGTCGACGGACAGTTCCACGCGCGGGCCCGCCCCGTCCGCGAGCGCGGGCAGGTCCGCCAGACCGGGGGCGGACCCCAACTCGGCAGCCTCATGAGGTGATCGCAGAACGCCGAGCATCCGACGCATCTCGGTGAGCGCCGTCCGGCCCGAGGCCCCGACCAGCGCGAGGGTCTGCTCGGCCTCCTGGGGGCTGGTGGAGGCCACCGCACGGGCGACCTCGGCCCGTACCGTGATGACGGTCAGATGATGGGCCACCACATCGTGGAGCTCCCGGGCGATCCGCAGGCGCTCGTCCGTCAGGGCCTGCCGGGCGGCGAGTGCCGCGTACGACCGCTGCTCTCTCAACGCCGTGCCGACCAGCCACGGCAGGGTCATCATCAAGGACGCGAAGACGACGCCCGACGCGACCTCGGAGACCGTGACCGGTCGCGGTACGAGGGCCATGGCCACCGCGACGGCGCCCAGCGAGCAGCCGAGCGCCGTCGCGGACCGCAGCCGTGGTTCCCGCGCCGCCACCGTGTACAGGGCGGCCCCGACGGGGAGCCATGACTCCTCCCATCCGGTGAACGCCAGGGCGCAGACGGCTCCGGCCAGGACCGTGTACAGCACCGGGACGGACCACCTACGCCGTACCGCGACCGGCAGCCAGACCGCCGCCGCCACGGCCGCCGCGCCCCAGCCACCGCTCCGCGCCTCGCTCGCGCCGAACACCAGGGCGAGAAGCACGGCCGCGACCGTGTCCACACCGTGCCAGTGCGCGTCCCGTAGACGTCTGGCCACCAGCGGCCGTGACTCCCCGTCGTCCATACCGACCACGCTATCCAGACGAGGGCCCCGAGCCGGTCAGCCCGGAGGACGTCATCTCGCGGGCTGAGTCATCCGCGCGGCTGATGCCCGTCCTACCTTCCTGGGCTGACACCGGGTTCCTCCCCGGAGACGAAGCCGCCGGGCCCGTCCGGCGGAACAGTGGAGCCCATGAATCGGAGAACACTTCTGTCCTCGGGCGTCGGCCTGGCCGCCGCGATGATCCCGGGTCCGCTCGCACCGACGGCCGTCGCGCGACCGCGGCGGGAGGAACCCGTGCGGTTCCAACTGTCGGCCCCGAACGGGCCCTACCCGCTCGGCACGATCTCGCTGCACCTGACCGACACCGCGCGGCCGGACCCCTGGGTGCCCTCCCGGCCCTGCCGCGAGCTCATGATCAGCATCTGGTACCCCGCCCGCGGAAAGGCGACCCGCCCCTCCGTTCCCTGGATGCCCCCGGAGGCGGCCGACCGGTACCTGAGCCTGCTCGGCCTGCCGCCCGGCCGGGTACGACTGGGACACACCCACGGCCGCGAAGGCGCTCCCGTCGGCGGCCCATCAAGCCTCCTGCCCGTCGTTCTCTACTCGCCCGGCGCCTACGCGTCACGGTCGTTCGGCACGGGCATCGTGGAAGACCTCGCCAGTCACGGCTTTGTGGTGGTCACCGTCGACCACACCTACGACGCGGCGGCGGTCGCGTTCCCCGGTGGACGCGTCGAGACGAACCCGGCGGGCGGGATCAGCGACTACGCCAAGGCCCTCGCGGTCCGCACCGCCGACATCCGCTTCGTCCTGGACCGGCTCGCCGTCCTGCGCTCGGGCGGCCACCCTGGCGTCCACCGAACCCCGCTGCCCCCAGGCCTGAGCGGAGCGCTCGACCTTCGGCGCGTCGGGATGCTCGGCCACTCCCTGGGCGGCGCCACCACCGCCGCGACGATGCTCACCGACGGGCGGATCACGGCGGGAGCGAGTCTGGACGGAGGCGCGGCGGGCCCGGTGGTGGACGCCGGGCTCGACCGCCCGTTCCTGGTCGTGGACACCCCGGGCAAGGGCGGCATGGAGAACAACCCCGCCCTGCGCACGTTCTGGTCGCATCTGCGCGGCTGGCGTCTGCATCTGACCGTACGGGGAGCCGCGCACCAGTCGTTCGGCGACGACGTGCTGATCCTGCCGCTGATCGCCCCTCTCCTGGGCATGTCACCGCACGATCTGGAGCAGGATGTCGGGACAATTCCCGGCCATCGGGCGCAGGCCTTCCAACGCGCCTATCCGCGAGCCTTCTTCGACCTCCACCTCCGCGACCGTGGGCGCCTGCTCGACGGTCCTTCTCCCGACTTCCCCGAGGTCGGCCACGCCCGGTGAAGCAACCTGGCGCGGGGCCCGCGATGCCGGTGGTGGCTGGGTGGCTGGTGGCGGGGAGACTGGCCGGATGAACGCCGACGGCGAGCAGCTGTGGCATGGCCGGGTCTACGGCCAGACGTCGGCACCGGCGAGCATGCCCCCCTCGGCAGAGCCTGTTGTTTCCCCGGCTGGGGGCCCGACACTGTCGGCGGGCCCCCACCCGTATACGCCCGCGCCGCGCTGCCTCGCGAGGCGGGGGCGTACACGGCGGAGCTGTCGGGTGGAGTGTCAGAGCCCGAAGGGGCCGCCGTCACGCTCGTCCTGGGGGGACACCCACCAGCCGTTCTCGCAGATCCGGCCCTCGGGGTCCCGGTCGCCTTCCGCGTACTCGCCACTGCCGGTCGTCTGGCCGTTCGGGCCGGTGAACCAACTGGTGTAGTAGTAGCGGCAGCCGGACGCCTGGGCTGCCTGGGCCGCCGGAGCGAGGGAGAACGCGAGGCCGGCCGCGCAGACGGAGACCGCTGCGGCGCGCATGAACAGTCGCAAGGGAGTGCCCTTCAGTCGCGGGGCCGCGCCCCTCGCGCCGCCCCTTTTCGTGATCATGTTGGCGGCGGCGCGGAAGGTGTCACACCGGTACACGCCGCTTCTCGCCGCCGACAACCCGAATGATTCAACACGCGCGGAAGTGCCTGCGGGGCCGTGTCACACGTCGAGCGACGGACGGGATGCCCACGGCTGGGGCTGCGGCTGGAGCCGGGGCCGGGGCAGTGGGCCAATGGGCCAGAGCCGGGGCCGCTACGCGGGTCCTGGCCTTCGCCGAGCCGGCCCAGTCCTGTCGCCCACGGCCGGGCAGGGGACGCGCGGGCGGCGGGATCCGCGCCTGCCCTGGCCGAGGACCTCCCGGCCACGCCCGCCCCGAAACCGACCCACGATGGCTGTCCACGGATACCTCCGCGGCCTCACCGCCGGACTCAAGCCCTGGCAGCCGGAGCGGACAGAGCGAGCGTGGTGGCCTTGTGCTCGCGCCATCTGAGATCGCTCCCGGACCCGGAACAGTTCACCGTGACTGGTTCATTCAAGTGCGGTCATAGAACGGTCAAAGTGAAGTGTTCGTATGGCATGACGCTGTCGAACTCAAGGAGATCAGCGAATGCGCAAGAAGTTTGCGTCCGCGTGCGCACTGACCGTGCTGGCGACAGGTTTCACCCCGCAGTCGGCGATGGCGGCCTCGGGTGCGGCGGGATCTGGAGCGGGGTATGCCGTGAGCGGTTACGACGTCAGCGTCGCGTACGAACCGAAGACCGAGGTACTGACCGGCGACACCACGGTGAAACTGACCACCAAGAAGCCTTTGGACGAGCTCACCCTGAACCTGGCGCTGCCTGCTGTGGCTGTGGAGATCAACGGCAAAGCCGCCAGGTCGTTCAGCGCCTCCGACGGAAAACTGCGCGTGACTCCAGCCCAGCGCATCGGCACGGGGAAGAACGTCAAGGTGCGCATCCGCTACGCGGGACAGCCGGGCAAGGACAATCCCGCATGGGCCAGGACCGAGGACGGTGGCGCCGTCACCGTCACCGACACCGCGAGCAGTTGGTTTCCCACCAGCACCGACAAGTCCGCCCGCGCACAGCTGAACGTCACCGCCACCGTGCCCGCCAACTGGGTGGCGATCTCGAACGGCCTCGAACTGCCCGCCGAAGACCGGGCCGGGCGGAATTCCTTCCGCTGGCGTACGGCCGCACCCCTGAGGCCGGCGAATGCGACGCTCGGTGTCGGGCCGTGGAAGCTGGAACGCTCCAGGCTCGACGACGGTACCCCGGTCGTCAACGCTTTCGGCAAGGGCGCAGAAGACAGGGCCAAGCCCGCCGCGGACCAGTTGCCCTCGATGATGAAACACCTGACCGAGAGCTACGGCGCCTACCCCTTCGACTCGGTCGGCGGAATCTTCGTGGACCCGGTCGACCGTAATACGCCCTACTACGCAGGACAGGGCCGTGCGGTCATCTCAGGGACCTCTACCGACGGCTTCGACCCCAGCATCCTGGTGCACGAGTTGGCACACTCGTGGTTCGGCAACTCCGTGGCCCCGGCCACCAACGACGACGCCGCCATCAGCGAAGGGCTGGCTTCGTACGCACCATGGCAGTGGGCCGAAGCGTCCGGTGGAACCGACCTGGACACCAGGTACCGCAACGAGATCAAGACGCTGGCCGACGACGCCGACTGGTGGCGGCAGACCATCGTCCCCTCAAGCATGGGTATGTACACCAAGGCGCCGTACGCCCTGCACGCCCTGCGCAAGTCCATCGGAGACACGGACTTCGACCGGCTGCTCAAGGAATGGACGACGCGCTACGCGAACTCCCACCGCACCTGGACGGAGTTCGAGCAGCTCGCTGCCGAAGTCGCGGGCAAGAACCTCACCGGCTTCTTCGACGCCTGGGCCCGTGGAACCACCATCCCCCACGACGCGTACCTGTGGCCCGCCGGAATGAAGAACTGACAGCCCACGAACCCGGCCTTCGTACGAGGTACCACCAATCCCACGGGACCCAGTGAGGGTCGCGCAGCCGACAGCATGACCACCGACAGGTCGACGGGCTGGAGGGGCTCTGGTGTGACGAGGGCTTCCCCGAGCGGTACGTGCGTGACGGGGTCCGGTGCCCGCGTCCGCTCAACCGGCCAGGGTCTGTGTGCTGCGGTTCTTGCTTGTTGGCGTTCTTCTGGTGTGTCGGGGTCGGGTTGTGTCTGGTCGGGGGTGTCCGCGTGGGTGTCTGGGTGTGTGGGTGGGGGGTGTTCACGTGGGTTTCAAGGTGGTTGCACGTGGGTGGGGTGATACTGCGTCTGATTCCCTGGTAGCTATTTCTGATAGCTAT
>NZ_JBIWNI010000028.1:0-87786 GCF_044767145.1 Streptomyces sp. NPDC101490 | reverse complement strand
GAGGAGGAGCAGGGCGTCGCGGGCGGTCTGCTGTACACCTCGTTCCAGTTCGGTGCGGCGCTGGGTCTGTCCGGTGTCGCCGCGGTCAACATCGCGGCCACCGACGGGACTTCTCCCGCCGCTCTCCTGGACGGCTACCAGGCCGCTCTCGTGGTGCCCCTGGTCGCAGCCCTGGTCGCCGCGTTCATCAGCGCGTTCGGCCTGCGCAGCAAGTCCGGCGCCACCACTGCCGAACCCGTCACGGCACCGGCCCCCGACACCACCGAACGCGTCGAGGCGCAGATCACCGGCACCACCGAACGCGTCGAGGTCACGAGATAGTCGCCCCTTCCACGGGGCTTCAGCACCTCAGAATCAGCGCATTGCCCTGGCTTCCGTTCCATCGGGAAGCCAGGGCAATACGTTTCTCCGCGCCGACGCATTTTTCTCCACCTCGGTCTTTCGGCGCTCATTCCGGGATCTCGCCGCGACTCCGTGGCTCCACTCTCCCGAAGGGAAAGGACTCCCTCCGGGAGAGTGGAACTCGGCGCTCTACGGGAATCCGACGTGTCGAAGGCGGGATTCCTCGACGCCGGGGCCGATGACGGTCTCGCCGAGCCCGCCCCGGGGCCTTCGCCGTCCTCCTGTCGAGCGGGTGCGCGGGGCGGCTCCGGCGCCGCCGGACGGCGGTGGGGCGGAGGCGAACCGTCAGATCTCCACGCGGTACGTGGCGTGGGGCGGGTCGACGACGGCCGGGAGCCGCAGGCCGACGCGCAGGGCGCTGTGGGAGGAGCGGCGCCAGGTCGTCTCGAACGGCGGGAACCCCGGCCCGCTGATCCACAGGCCGACGTCCGCGCCGGAGTCCTCTCCGTCCTCCCACCTGGTCAGCGCGGTGACTTCGGCGGTCGCCGGGATCCCCTGGGCGTCGAGCCGCCGGCCCGCTCCGCGCTCGGCGGCGGTGTGGCCCCAGAGCGCCAGGCCGAGAGGCAGCAGGACCACGGTGAAGACGACGCCGATGAGAAGCAGTTCCCGACCGGCGACGAGAACCGCGCCGAGCGTGAACGGTCCGCACAGGCACAGCGTCGCGGCGGCGCCGTACAGAAAGGCCGCGCTCCGGGGGCCGACCCGTGACACCCGTGTCCACCGGGGGCCGTCGTGGCCGGGCACCTCAGTGGTGCGGGGCTTCGGGCGGGAGGCCACCGGCCACGCCGTCCCCCGCGTAGAGGTAGGAGCCCGGCCGGGCGGGATCGGCGAGCAGGAACACCGGGTCACCGGGGCGCGGGATCCGCAGCTTGGAGACGACGGTCCGCACCCCGACGGGGGCGGTGCCGCCGGACAGTTGGAGGACCAGATCGACGACCGGGTCGAAGTTGACGAGCTGTCCGGTGTCCGCGAGCGACACGACGACCGCGGGCACGGTCGGCACTCCCGCCGCGAGCAGCTGCTGGACCTCGTGGCCGGAGCGGTACGCGCCGATCGACTGCTGGACCCTGGCGAAGTCCTCCTGACCGAGGAACGCGCGCGTGGCGCGGCCGTAGAAGCCCTTGCCGCTCGCCACCTCGTCGGCGATCCCCGCTGCCCGCTCCGCGCGGTTCCGGCGTCGCTTCCCGAAGATTCCCATGGCCGCTTCTCCTTGTGGTGAGCCCGTGCGGTACGCGGGACGGACGCTAGGCGGTCCGGGACGCCTACCGATCCCAGGTTCGCCCGCCCACGCGGGCACGACGTACGCTCCCCGCATGTCGTCGCCGCGCCAGCCGACCGAAGGGCCCCGGTCCCGGGCCATGGTCATCGACCGTGCCTGGCGGGCCCTGGGGCCGGGGCTCGAACCGCTGAGCGGCCCCGGCGGGGCCCCCTTGACCAGGACCGTCAAGCTGATCGTGCTGCCGTTGGTCGTCAGGCCCGCGCTGCGGCCGGGACTCGCGGCGGACTTCCTCGTACCGGAGGAGGCCGCGCGCCTCGACGCCCTGGTCCGGGAGTCCGCGCCGCTCCTCGCGGCGACGGCACGCTGGTTCACCCTGCTCAAGAAGGCCCGCCGGGCGCGGGGTGTCGTGGCCGGAAACCCCCAAGACCTCTATTTCCAGCGGTGCTTCGAGCTGGCCGTCGAGTACGGGGTTCCTCCGGCCGACGCGGAGGACATGGCGGGGGCCGTCGTCACGGAGGTGGCGGAGTCGGGCGGCGGGCGGACCGTGGAAGCGCTCCGGGAGCACCTCGCGGACGTCGGTCGACGCGACCGGCTCGAAGCGGAACTGGCCGTCGGGTGGCAGGCTCGCGCGGGCGCCGCGCGGGAGGGTGGCACGGGCGCCCCCGCCACGGAGGTGACCGTCGCGGTCGCGCTGGCCGCCGAGGCCCTGGACGCCTGCGCCGCGCCCGACGGCGCCCCCGCGTACACCGCCATGGTCGACGCGGGGCACGGCGGGCTGTTCGGCCGGGCCCTGTGGGCGGGGACGCACGGGGTGTGGGGCACCGAGGGGCCGCCGGTCTCCCTGGGGCTCACCGCCCTCCCGGTGCCGCCCCGGCCCGAGGTCGGCCGGGGCGCGTCGACCGCGACACTGCCCGCGCCCCTCGACCGGACGCTCTTCGAGCGGCTCTTCGTCGTCCTGCAGAGTTCGTCCCGGCGTGAGGAACTGCCGACGGTTCCGGAGCTCGTCGCCCGGGAGGCCGGGCGCAGTTGCGCTCCGCTCGGTCTCCGCGACGAGAGCCTGCGCGTCGCCGCCGTCCTCGGCGGGCGTCTCGCCGTCGGCCTCGATCCGCTGGGCACCGGCACGCCCCCGGCGGGCCGCACCACGGCGCACCGGGCCGTCAACAGCCGCTGGCGGCGGGAGACTTCGGTGCTGCGTGCCCGCAGGATGACCGTCTCGCCCCGGCCCGACCCGGACGGCGGCGCCCTGGAGTCCCTCGCCCGGGACCTCCGTACCCCGTGGGCCGCCTATACGCGGCGGCTGTGGGTGCGGCTGCACGGGCGGGACGTGCGCGGCGCGCCGCTGACGGACCTCGCCTCGGCCTGGGCGGTCCTCGACGGGGTCGCCCGCTCGGTGATGATGGACCATCGTGCCCGGGTCCGGTCGGCCCTGCGCGCCCTGGCGGAGGCGCCCCCGGCCGTGGTGGAGCCCTCCGGGCAGGGGGACGTGTGATGGCCGGGGCGGAGACGGTCGTCCGTGTCGGTCCGGGCGAGGACGGCGTGGTCCTGGTCGCTCCCGATCCCGGCAGCGGGTCCGGGAGCGGGTCCGGGTCCGGGGGCGGCGGGGGCCGTCCGGGTGAGAGAGGCACCGCTCCCGACTTCGCTCAGGCTGTGCTCGATGTAGCCGGGGCGGTTCTCGTCTGGCCCGTCCTCGGGACGCCGGGGCCGCCGGTGGCGGAGATCCATGACCCGGTGCGGGCGCAGCAGTGGTTGTGGGCGTTCTACGGCGAGCGCGTCGCCGCCGCCGTGCACACCGTACGGGCGGGGAGCCCTCACGGTCCGGCGGCCGGGCGCGCGGGTGCGCCCGGGGCAAGGGTGCGGGGGGCCGTGGCGGGGAGCGGTATCCACGATGCCGCTGCCCTGTGGGAAGGAGCGTCGGGCGTACGTGTCCCGGCGGAGCCCTCCGACCTCGCGGGCGCCGCCGCCCGGCTCGGTCTCGCGCACTGGGCGGCCCGCTGGTGGCCCGCCTCGTACGGGGACGGCATCGCGGTGCTCGAACCGGGCGTGCTCGCCCTGGAGTCGGCGGCCCTCACCCACCGCTGTCAGCAGCTCTTCGACGACGGGGGTGACCAACCGGACGACTGCGCGGCGGAGTTGATCGGTGAGCGGCTGGACGCTCTCGGTCCGTTGCTCCAGTGGTGGCGTGCGGCGCCCCGGCCGACGGCCACCGCACGTCACCTGGACGGGGTGCTGCGGCTGGTCGTGGACGCGGCGGACTGCGCCGGGCTGGACGGGACAGAACTGCGCCTGCTGCGTGCGACCTTGGAGCGGGAGCCGTCCCAGGGTCGTACGGGCGCTCCGGCCGATCTCGGCGCGCTGTTCGCGCGGCGGTCCGGCTATGCCCTCGCGGCGGGCGGTCCGCCCCTCCCCGGCAGCCGGGTGATCGCCCGGGGGTACGGCGTCAACGACTGGTGCCGCTACCCGCCCGGTCTCGTCGACGCCGCCGAGGAGGCGGTGTCCTGGACCGCACGCGCGGTCGGGGCGCGGCGGCTGGTCGAGATCGAGGTCGTCGCGCACGTCGCGGCTCCGGCCACCGGTGCGCCTCTCGTCGCGGAGGTCTCGGCGAACGGCGGCGGCCCGCTGCGGGTGCCCCTCGCCCGGCGGGACGACCTGTGGACCGGCCTGGCGGACGTGGACCTGGGCGCCGGTCCGTCCGGCGCGGGCCCGGGCGCGCCGCGCGTCGAGGTCGGCGTCCTGCTGCCCGGTTTCGACCCCGGGGCCGGGGCCGGGGCCGGGGCGCGCGCCGGGCGCGCCGCCGTCCGTACCCTGGCGCGGCGGCGCCTCGCCGGCGCGGCACGGTCCGTGGCGGGCGGGGCGCTCGACGAGTCGGCGGGGGTGGAGCACGAGGTGCTCGACGGCGTCGCGGGGCCCTTCCTCGCCGAGGTCCTCGCGGCCACCGCCACCGGGGAGGACTACTGAGATGACGGACGGGACCGGAGCGCCGACGGGCCTGTACGGGGAGCCGTTCGACAGTGGTCTCGCCGAGGCCCACGGGCATCACATGGCCGCCGAGTTCGGGGCCGCGCACGCCGTCCACCAGGAACTCCTCGATCTCGCGGGCTCCTTGGACGACAGTCCCGACGTGCGGTTCCTGCGGGCACATGTGCTCGCCGACCTCGCGAGCGTGCTCCTCTCCGCCTCGGACCTGCCCCGCGCGGAAGGGGCCAACGAGCGGTCCCGCGCGCTCCTCGACAGCGTCGCGGCGGAGCCGATGGGGCCACGGGGGCGTCAGTTGTGGCTGGAGATCCTGCTGCGGACACTGATCGCCGGGTCCGCCGTACTCAGCGCGACGGGACGCCCGAACGAGGCCTTGGCCCGTCTCGACGAAGCGGCGGCCGTCCTGCCCGAGTTCACGGACCCCGACGGGCTGCGGGCCGCCGAGATCGGCCTCGGCCGGGTGCTCCTGCTGATGGCACACGGCTCATGGGGAGCCGCCGAGGAACATGCCGCGCTCCTCCTGTCCGTCACTCCGGGCAGCGCGGCGGAGACGATCCCGCGCCTGCTGACCGCACTGGGCGCGATCTGCTCCGCCACCGGACGGTACGACCCCGCAGAGGACTACTTCGCGCGGGCTGAGGACGGCTTCCTGGCCCTGGGCGACAGCGGTGAACGGCAGGCGCTGCTCACACACCGCGCGTTCCTCGCCTGGGGCCGGGGCGAACTCGGCCGCGCGGAGACGCTGTTCACAGAGGTGTCCGCCATCTTCGAGGGACAGCGCCGGTTCGGGGACCTGGCGGTCTGTGAGCAGGCCCGCAGTCACCTGGCCGGTCTGCGCGGTGACGCCACGGGGGCGCGGGACCTGATGGCGGCGAGCCTGGACCGGTTCACCCGGCTCGGCGCGTCCGTGGCGGCCGCCGACAGCATGCTGCTCGGCGCCCAGCACGCCTATGTGCGGGGCGACATCGAGGAGATGAGACGGCTGGCCCAGGACGCCCGGGACGTCTATCAGGCCCGGCGGATCCACGAGCGGTGCGCGCAGGTGGACCTGCTGCTCGCACGGACCCTCGAGGACGATCTGAACCGGTCGGACCACGGCGAGCACGAGCGGATGTCCGTGGACACCGCGCTCTCCCTGGCCCTCCCCGCCGCGCTGACGCTCGCCGCGGCCCGTCACGACTTCGTCACGGCCCATGCGCGCGGCCAGTGGCTGGAACTGGCCGACGAGGCGATGTGGTTGGTCTTCCGCCTCGCCGTGCGCCGTCAGGACCAGGGGCTCCTCTTCGAGCTGGTGGAGCACCGCGGTGCGGGCGCGGCGCTGTCCCTCGGGAGCCGGTCGGGGGCTGCCCGGTCCGGTGGCACGCCGGTCTTCCCGGACCCCGCGATGAAGACGTACGGCGAAGGCGGGGCCGTGTCGCTCGGGGGTGTCGCCGCGGAGGCCGCCGCCTCCGTCGGGCTGCGCGTCGGACCGCCGCCGAAGGTACGGATGTCGGCGGAGTCCGGCCGGGTGGCGCTCCAGGAGTACATCGCGGCGGCCGAATTCCGTTACGGGCGGCGGATCGTGGACGAGGTGGAGGTTCCGTTTCAGGACACCGGTGCGGCGGCCGGGCGGCCGGTGGTCCAGGTCCGGTTCGCCGACGCGGGCGATCTGTTCATGACCTGGACGTGGGCCGGGGGCGCCCGGGGGTTCGGCACGGGATACGCGCCCGCCGCCGAAGTGGATCGGGTGGTGGGCGAGTTGAATACCGCCCTGCCCGGTTCGGGCGAGGGGGAGGCGGGGATACGACGTGCTCTCGGCGCGGGCCCGTTCGCCGAGCGCGGCGCCGAACGGCGGCTCGCGCGGGCGCTGGGCGGGGTGCTGTGGCCGGAGGGCCTGACCGAGCAGATCCGGCAGGTGGCGACCCGTGCGGGCCGCCCGCTGATACGGCTCCAGCCGTCCCCCCGCACTGCCCAGGTCCCGTGGGAGCTGCTGGCCGTGGACGACACGGATGTCCGGCTCCTGGACCTGGCGGACGTGGTGACCACCGCGCCGACGTCCTTGCGGCGCCGGAGCGCGGATGGAGGTGCGGCGAAGGGCAGCGGCGCGGCGGGTGCGGAGCCGTCGGCCGAGGTGTCCGGCCCGGTGGTGCTCGTGCTCGACCCCCGTGTGCCCGGCTTCCGGGCCGACTCGCCGCTCGGCTCCGTGCTGGGGCCGCCCGGCTCGGACCCGGAACTGCTCGCGCTGGTCCGAAGACATCTCGACACGGGCCCGGTGGTGCCGTCTCCCGCCACTCCGGCGGAGGCGTTCCGGCGCACCGACCTGGACCGGGAGTGGCTGAGTGGTGCGTTGCGCGCGGGCCCGCGCCGACTGCTGTACGTCGGTCATGTCAGCGGAGCACCGGTCGAGGGCGGCCAGAGCGAGGAGGGCACGCTCCATCTGTGCTGCGGTCCGGGGACGGCCGGGCTGGCCGAGCCGGTCCGTGCCCATCGGCCGCTGTCGGCCAAGGACCTCCTGCTGGGGACGCTCCCCCTGCACGGCGACGGTGAACCGGGGGCGCTGATCTGGCCCGCGCCGCCGAGGGTCGCCCTGATCGGCTGTGAGAGCGGCGGCGACCTGCGGTTCGCGGAGTCGTTCGGACTCGCCACGGCGATGCTCCACAACGGCGCGGACCTGGTGACCGCCACCCGCTGGCCGCTGCCGACCAGTTTCGCGTTCCACTACCTGGCGGGCGTGCCGGAGTCGGTCCGGCCGCTGTCGGAGGCGGTCGTCGCCGTCGACACCGCCCACGAGGACACCGACCCGGTGCGCGCGCTGTGCGCCTGGCAGCGGGAGCGGCTCGACCGCTGGCGCGCCGAAGGCCGGATCGCTGACTCTCCGCTGCTGTGGGCGGCCCTGACCTGCATCGTCGTATGAGGGGGCGGGCGGAGTGCCGGGCGGCGGGCGTCGGACCTCAGGCCTCTGGCGGCGGGCGGAGTGCCGGGCATCGGGGGCAGGTGTCGGGCGTAGGGCGTCGGGCAGCGGCCCTTCTGGAGGCCCGTACACCCTTCTCCGGAGGTCTTACGGCCCCCAGGGACGTGGCCGGGGTGTGGCCGGAAATCCTCAGGCGTCGGCGGTGGGTGCGCCGGGCAGGTCACGGAGGCCGCGCAGTGGCCCCATCAGCAGGAAGGAGCCCGCCGCCAGCAGTGCGGCGGTGACGGCCCACATCGTGGCGCGGGCGCCGAGGAGGGAGGCGAGGGAGCCGCCCAGGAGGGCCCCGAGCGGGATGGTGCTGTAGTTGAGGAACAGCGTGGTCGCGGTGACCCGGCCCAGCAGTTCGGCGGGGCAGTACGCCTGCCGGAAGCTGACGATGATGACGTTGCAGGCCACGACCCCGGCGAACATCACGACCGTGCCGAGGACGAAGTACGCGAGGCCCGCGCCGGGAGCGGCGAGCGCGGCCAGCAGTCCGAAGGGCGCGGCGGCGAGGTGGATGACCAGCAGGGCGCGTGCCGAGCCGAGGCGCCGGGCGAGCCGCCCGGCCATGAGCCCGCCGAGCACTCCGCCGATCCCCCCGCAGGAGACGAGCCAGCCGAGGGTGTCGGGGCCGACGCCGACGGTCCGTACGAGGAAGACGATCTGGACGGCCTGGAATCCGGCCATCGCCAGGTTCACCCCCGCGCCGAACGCGGTGACGGCCCGCACCGGCGGGTCTCCGACGACGAAGCGGAGACCGTCGGCGATCTCGCGGCCCAGCGGTCGCCGGGGCGCCGGGGCCGGGCGCGGCCCGTCGGAGCGGATGGCGGTGAGGCAGAGCGACGACACCACGAAGGAGACCGCGTCGAGCAGCAGGCCCGGGGCGCTGCCCAGGGCCTGGGCGATCAGTCCGCCGAGGCCGGGGCCCGCCATCCTGGCGGCCTGGTCCCCCGCCTGGAGCTGCGCGTTGCGGCTCATCAGGTCTTCCGTGGGCACCAGTCGCGGCAGATAGGACGAGTAGGCCGTGGAGAAGAAGACGGAGGCCGCGCCGGAGACCAGGGCGGCGCCCAGGACGTGCCCGATGGTCAGGGCTCCCAGCCACCAGGTGACCGGAACGCTCACGAACACCGCCGCGGAGACCACGTTGCACACGAGCATGACGCGGCGCGGCGCGAGACGGTCGACCCACGCCCCTGCGGGCAGTCCGATGACCAGCCACGGCAGCCAGGGCGCCGCGGTGAGCACGCCCATCGTGAACGGCGAGGCGTGAAGGGTGGTCACGGCCACGAGCGGAAGCAGGACGGACGTGACACTGGTGCCCAGCTTGCTGGTGGTCTCGCCGACCAGCAGCAGCCGGAAGTTCCGGTGCGGGCGTCGGCCACGGTCTTTCGCGGACTGCGCGGCAGTCGGCGTGACGGACTCCAGCGCGGCCTCCGGACATCGATGGCGAAGTGACCTGAACGGGCCTCAGAGTACGTTCGTCGCAAGCGAGTTCGGGGCCGGATCATAGATTTTCTCCGCCCTGGAAACCAGGGTGGCCATTTCCCGCCGGTGCCGCTTAGGCTCGACGGCGTCCACCGCCAACGCACCGTGTCCCATGGGGAGGATCGAGCCCGGATGAGCGATCCGTTCGAGAAGGAGACCGGCGTCCTCCCGGCCCTCGTCAGAGGTCAGGACCAGCGCACCCCCCGGTCTTCGCCGGGCGGTGTCCCGGGCGGGTGGCCGACGACGGCCCGGGGCGCGACGGGCACCGCGCCGCACTGACGACGGGCCGCGCCACGGACACCCCGGGCGCGTCAGGTCACTCCCGCACCACTCACACCGGCACCGCCCCCTTTCCCGCGCAAGGAGCTGTCCGTGGTCACCAGTGCGCTCGACCTCCTCACCCGCTTCCGGCGTGTGTCCGCCCGGTGGCCCGAGCGCGTCGCCGTGGTCACGCCGTCGGAGTCGGTGACCTTTGGAGCACTGGGCGAGCGGGTGGAGCGGACCACGCGGGCGTTGCGCGGGGCGGGCGTGGAAACCGGGACGACCGTCGCCCTGGACCTCCCCCGTGGGGTCGGCCCGGTGGCGGCGATGCTCGCGGTGTGGTGGCTCGGCGCGGTCTGCGTACCGCTGGACCCGGCCCGTCCGGCGTACCGGCGGCGCCCGCCCGCCGGGGACAACACGGCGAGCGTGCGTGCCGAACACCCCCAGGCAGGCGGGGCTTTCGCAACACGTCCTGGCGGAGTGGTCGTCACCGGGCCCGGTGACAGCGGGTGGCCGGAGGGCACGCGGTGCCTCCACCTCCCTTCGGACCTGGGACCGTTCGGCGTGGGCGCGCCGGTTCCGGTGGGTGAGGTGGCCGATGACGCGGCGGCGTTCGTCGTCCACGTCCCGGGGGGCGACGGGTCACCCGAGGCGGTCACGGTCAGCCGGGGCGACACCGCGCGCCTCATGGCAGCCCGGGAGGAGCACGGTGTGTTCCTCCCGGCTCCGGCGCGGGTGGTGTGGGACGCGGACCTCGACACCGACGTCTCACTCCGGCAGTGGGCCCGCGTCTGCCGAGGTGACACCCTGGTCCTTCCGGACGACGAACAGCGCGCCGATCCACGGCTGTTCGCCCGGTTCCTCCGGGAGCGCGAGGCAACCGACCTGGACACCACCCCGTCCCGCTGGGAGGCGCTGCGCCCCCACCTGGCGACCGGGGCCGCGGACATCCCTCCGCTGCGGCTGCTTCTCGCCGGGGAGCCTGTCTCCTCAACCCTCCGGGCGGACCTGGAACGCCTCGCCGGTCGGGGACGAGTCGACGCCGTCCTGCTGTGCGAACCGACGGAACGCGTGGGCGCCGCGAGCGCCGCGCCCGGCACCGGCCCCTTGCCTCCGAGCGGTTCGCCCGTTCCCCCGCTCCACACCCATGTCATGGACGCCTCGCGGCAGCCGGTGGCCGAGGACGGCCGTCGCACGGCCCCGCCCGGCAAGGACGGACGACTCATCGCGCTGCCCGCCGAGGACGTACCCCGCACCCAGGTGACGGGCGCGACCCCACCCGCCGAGAGCGCGCCATACGGCCCCGGGCCGCATGGCGTCACGGACGCCCCGGCCCGGCACTTCATCGACCTCTTCGAGGGACACGCCGGGGCCGCCCCGGAATCCGTCGCCCTGGTCCTCGGCGAGGAACGGGTCTCCTACGGGGAACTCGACGCCCGCGCGAACCGGCTGGCCCATGTGCTGGCCGCGCGGGGCGCGGGACCGGAGACGGTGGTGGCCTCGGCGCTCGACCGCTCGGTGGATCTGGTCGTCGCGGTCCTGGCGGTGCTGAAGAGCGGCGCCGCCCACCTCCCGGTGGACCCCGGCTACCCGGCGCGGCGCATCGCCCACGTCCTGGGTGACGCGGCCCCCACCCTGCTCCTCGCGGACTCCGCAACGGTCCTGCCGTCCGGTGTCGTGGTGCCCCGTACCGACCTGGACGACCCGGAGACCCGCACGGCGCTGCGGCGCGCCCCGGCGGGCGGGCCGCCACCGGGCACCCGGCGCGCCCTGGGCGAGCTGCCCGCGTACGTCATCTACACCTCCGGGTCCACCGGTCTGCCCAAAGGCGTGGTCGTCACCCGCTCGGGTCTCGCCAACCTGGTCGCCCACCAGCACGAGACGATCGGGGTGGACGCCGACAGCCGGGTCCTGCAGTTCGCGTCACCGGGCTTCGACGCGTTCTTCTGGGAGCTGGCGATGGCACTGTCCGCGGGGGCCGCGCTCGTCCTGGCGCCCGCCCGGGACCTGCTGCCGGGTCCCGGACTGCGTCGTCTCCTCGACGGACAGCGGGTCACCCACGCCTCCCTGCCCCCTTCCGTGCTGCGGGTCCTGCCGACCGACGCCCTCCCGCACGTGCGCTTCCTTGTCTCCGCCGGTGAGGCCCTGGACGCGGAACAGCCACGGCGCTGGGCTCCCGGGCGGACTCTGGTCAACGGATACGGGCCCACGGAGACGACGGTCTGCGCCACCATGAGCCGACCACTGACGGAGCGGGACGGCACACCGCCGATCGGCGGGGCGATCCGGGGCACGCGCCTCCACGTCCTCGACACCGCTCTGCGGCCGGTGTCCGTCGGAGAGGTGGGCGAGCTGTACGTCGCGGGGGCCAATCTGGCCCGGGGCTACCTCGGCCGGCCCGGTCTGACGGCGGGGCGCTTCGTCGCCGACCCGTACGGACCGGCCGGGACGCGGATGTACCGCACCGGGGACCTGGTGCGGTGGCGTGCGGCGGGCGATCTGGAATTCGTCGGAAGGGCGGACGACCAGGTCAAGGTACGTGGCCACCGGATCGAGCCGGGCGAGATCGAGGCGCGGCTCGCCGGGCATCCCGGGGTGTCGGCCGCCGCGGTGACCGTGCACGAGGACCGGTACGGTGACCGGAGGCTCGTGGCCCACGTCCTCCGCGAGCCGCCCGCGCGGTCGGACGCCGACCATCCGCGTGACGCGGACCTCGGCACCACCGAAGCGGACCACCCGGCCGACGCGGACCGTGGGACGGATGCGGACCGTGGGACGGATGCGGACCGTAGGACGGATGCGGACCGTGGGGCGGACGCGGCTCGCCTGGCGGACGCGGACCGGGTGGCCGACTGGCGGCGCGTGCTCGACGCCGTTCCGGTCGACGAACAAGCCGCCTTCGGTGAGGACTTCACCGGGTGGAACAGCTCCTACGACGGCAGCGCGCTGCCGTGGGAGCAGGTGCGCGAGTGGCGCGACGAGACCGTGCGGAGCATCCGCGCGCTGAGGCCCCGGCGCGTCCTCGAACTCGGCGTGGGCAACGGCCTGTTGCTGTCACAGCTCGCCCCCGGGGCGGAGTGTTACTGGGGGACCGATCTCTCGCCCCGGGTGATCGAGCGGCTGCGGCGGCGGGTGGACGGGCGGCCGGACCTGGCAGGGCGGGTCGTCCTGGACTGTCGGCCCGCCGACGACCACGAAGGCGTCCCGCGCGGGTACTTCGACGTGGTCGTCCTCAACTCCGTCGTGCAGTACTTCCCCGGCGGACGCCATCTCACCCGGGTCCTCGCGCTCGCGGCGGACGCCCTGGTGCCCGGCGGTTCGGTGTTCGTCGGCGACGTACGGCACCTGGGGCTCGCGGAGGCCTTCCACGGCGCGGTCGCGGCTCGTTCCACGGGTGCCGCACCGGGCGGCGCGGAGCAGCGCCGGGCGGTGGCGCGCGGTCTGGCGAGGGATCCGGAGCTGCTGGTGGATCCGGAGTTCTTCCGGTCGTCGACGGTCACCGCCGGGAGCGCCGGGCAGCCCTTCGCGAGCTGTGACGTCCGGCTGAAGCGGGGGACCCACCACAACGAACTGACCCGGTACCGCTACGACGTCGTCCTGCGCCCGGCCGCAGACACGGTGTCCTCCGCCGGAGCCGCACCCCCCGTCGGAGACGGGCCGCGCCCCACCGGAGACGGGCCGCGCCCCACCGGCGGTACGCGGTCCGGCACCGGGGCCGCACCGTCCGGCTCCGGCGGTGCGCGGCCGGCCCCCGGCACGGTGACGGAGCTGGTGTGGGGAGCGGACGTCCGTACGCTCGACGGCCTCGCCGACGCGCTGCGGGACCGTGTCCGGGGCGCCTCGCCCGTCCGGGTGTCCGGTGTGCCGAACGCGCGCCTCGCCGAGGATCTGCGCGCCTCGGGCGGTTCACCGGACTCCGGTCCGGACCCGGAGGATCTCGCGCGGCTCGGCGAACGCCTCGGCTACCGAGCCGTGTTGCGCTGGTCCGCGAAGGCGGGTCCCGAGCACGTCGACGCCGAATTCTCCGCCGGGGAGGAGGACTTCCCTCCGGAGACCGGAGGCCGGAGCGGAGCCGCGACCGGGACAGGGACAGGGACAGGGCTGGACCCCGAGCGTCATGTCAGCGTGCCCTTCGCCGCGACCGACGACACCGAACTGATCAGATCGGTCACCGCGTGGGCGGCCGCGTACCTCCCCGGGTACATGATGCCGTCCGCGATCGTGGTGCACGACGCCTTCCCTCTGACCCCGCACGGCAAGCTCGACCGGGCCGCCCTGCCCGCTCCGCCCGCCGTCCGGAGCGGCACCGGGCGACCGCCCCGGAACGCGCGGGAGGCGGCCCTGTGCCGGATGTACGCGGAGATCCTCGGCCTCGCCACGACGGAACCGGCGGACGGGCCGCGCACGAGCGCCGCCGACGACACCGCCCCCGCCGGCGCGGCAGCTTCGAAGGGCACGGCGGGCATAGTGGGCACGGCGGGCACGGCGGACACAGAGAGCGCAATCGACACCGGGGCCTGGTCGGACACCGCGTACCCGGTGGGCGTCGACGACGACTTCTTCGCGCTCGGCGGGCATTCGCTGCTCGTCACCCGGCTGGTGAGCCGCGTCCGCGCCGAGCTGGGCGTGGAGCTCCAGGTGGGCACGGTCTTCGACGCGCCCACGGTGGCCGGGCTCGCGTCCCGGCTCTCCGGCGCCCGCAAGGCACGGCCCGCGCTGCGGAGGATGCCCCGCCCCGGCTGACGGCGGCGCGGGACCCCGGCGGACGACCGGATCATGGACGACAAGGCTCACCGAAGGATCCCCGATGGACTTCAGCCTCTTCTACTTCGCCGACGACAGCACGCAGGACGGGGACGCCGGACGGTACGAGCTGCTCCTCGAAGGAGCCCGCTTCGCCGACCGGCACGGCTTCCGCGCGGTGTGGACGCCCGAACGCCACTTCCACCCCTTCGGCGGGCTCTACCCGAACCCGTCCGTGGTGGGCGCCGCCCTGGCGATGATCACGAGCAACGTCGCCATCCGCGCCGGGAGCGTCGTCGCCCCCCTCCACCATCCGCTGAGGATCGCGGAGGAGTGGTCGGTCGTGGACAACCTCTCCGGCGGCCGGGCCGGGGTGTCCCTCGCCTCCGGCTGGCACCCGGTGGACTTCGCGCTGAGCCGGACACCGTACGAGGACCGCAAGCGCCTGCTGGCCGACAGCGTCGAGCAGCTCCGCGGGCTGTGGCGCGGGGACGACCACGAGGTCCTGGACGGCAACGGCGCCCCGGCGACGGTACGGATCTTCCCGCCCCCGGTCCAGCGGGAGCTGCCGCTCTGGGTGACCAGCGCGGGCGATGCGGAGACGTTCCGTACGGCGGCGACGGCACGGGCCGGGGTCCTCACCCATCTGCTGCACCAGGACGTCGACGGGCTCGCCGCGAGGATCGCCGCGTACCGGCGGACGGCGCGCGAGACCCACGACGGCTGGGAGGGCCATGTCGTCCTGATGCTGCACAGCTTCCTCGGCACCGACCGGGAGGACGTCCGGGCCACCGTCGAGGGACCGCTGACCGCCTACCTCAGGAGTTCGGTCCATCTGATCGCCCGCTCGTTCGGCGCCCTCGACCCGGACTTCGACATCGACGCGCTGGAGGACGAGGACCTCGACTTCCTCGTCGCCCGGTCCTTCGACGCCTACTTCGCACAGCGTGGCCTCTTCGGGACGGTGGCGGACGCGACGGCGACGGTCGAGCGGCTGCGCGCCGCCGGCGTGGACGAGATCGCGTGCCTGATCGACTTCGGCATCGGCACCAGGACCGTGCTGGACGGGCTGCGGCACCTGAACGCGCTCCGCGCGGCATGCGCAACGAACTGATCCCAGAGACCCGAGAGACCCGAGAGGCCGAGACCACCGTGATCCCCCTGTCGTTCTCACAGCTGCGGTTCTGGTTCCAGGAAGAGATGGACCGCGACGGCCGGGCGCCCCACGCCTCGATGGCGCTCCGGCTGACGGGCCCGCTGGACGTGGCGGCGATGCGCGAGGCGCTACGGGACGTGGTGAACCGTCACGAGAGCCTGCGCACCGTCTTCCCGGTCGCCGACGGAGTACCCGGGCAGCGGATCCTGGAGACGGTGACGGTCGGGCTGCCCCTGCGGCAGGTCGCGGAGGAGGACGTCGAGGCTGCCGTGGCCGAGGCGGCCGGGCACCCCTTCGACCTGGAGCGCGAGATCCCGCTGCGGGCCGTGCTGCTCGCCGTCGGCTCCCCCGGCCACCATGTGCTGGCGATCACCGTGCACCACATCGCCATCGACGGCTGGTCCGTCGCGCCCTTCCTCCGCGACCTCTCGGACGCCTACACCGCGCGGCTCGACGGCCGGTCCCCGACCTGGGAGGAACTTCCCTTCCAGTACGCGGACTTCACCCTGTGGCAGCGCAAGGAGCTGGGCGCGCCCGACGACCCCGGCAGTCTCTTCGCCGAGCAACTGGCCCACTGGACCGGTGTCCTCGCCGACGCACCGGCGGAGGCGGCGCCGCCCACCGACCGGCCGCGCCCCGCCGACGCCACCCAGCGGGCCGGAACCGTCCCCTTCGGCCTGCCGCCCGACGTCTTCCAGGACCTCTCCCGGCTCGCCCGTCAGCACGGCGCCAGCACCTTCATGGTCCTGCACGCGGCGCTCGCGGGGTTCCTGCGGCGGCTCGGCGCCGGTCCGGACGTCCTGGTCGGCAGCCCGGTCGCCGGACGCACCGACGCGGGTCTCGACGACCTCGTCGGCTGCTTCGTCAACACGGTCGTCATCCGGACCGACACCTCCGGCGACCCCGACTTCCACGGGCTGCTCCGCCAGGCGCGGGCGGCCGTCATGGCCGCGCTCGACCACCAGGACGTGCCCTTCGAGCAGGTCGTGGAGGCGGTGAACCCGGCGCGGTCGGCGGCCCGCCACCCGCTCTTCCAGGTCATGCTGAACCTGCGCAACGACGCGGGCGCCGCCGTGCGCCTCCCCCGCCTCGACACCCGTCTCCTGGCCCCCGTGCCCCACCGTACGACCGCCTTCGACCTGCTCTTCGACGTCGTGGAGACCGACGGGACGCTCGAAGGCGCCCTGGTCTACGCCCACGACCTCTTCGACCGGTCCGGCGCCGAGCGACTGGCCCGCTGTTTCACCGCCTTCCTCACCCGGGCGGTCGCCGCCCCCGAGCGGCCCACGGGCCGTCTGGAACTCCTCTCCCCCGCCGAGGCGCGTACGACGCTGGAGACGTGGAACGGCCGGGACGTCCCGCTCCCGGCCGACTCCGTACCGGAGCTGTTCCGGCGGCGCGCGGCCTCGGCCCCCGACGATGTCGCGGTGGTCTGCGGCCCGTCCCGGATCGGCTACGCGGAACTCGACGCACGGGCCGAACGCCTCGCCCGGCGTCTGCGCGCGCGGGGCGCGGGCCCCGAACGGCTGGTCGCCGTGGCCATGAGCCGCTCCACCGATCTCGTCGTCGCCCTGCTCGCCGTCCTGCGGACCGGGGCCGCCTACCTTCCCCTGGACCCGCGCAACCCGGACGAGCGGCAGCGCGCGGTCCTGGCCGAGGCGCGGCCCTGTCTGCTCCTGGCCGACGAGGCCAACCGGGAGCGGGCCGAGGCCCTCACGGTCCCGCAGCCGGAAGGCGCCCCGTCCGGGGGCCCGCCGCCCGGCCCTCCGCTGGTCCTGGCCGACGACGACACCGGTCCGGACGACACCGGTCCGGACGGCCGCGCTGCGGACAACACCCTTCCGGACGGCCGCGATCCGGACAGCCCCGGCCCGGCGGGCGGATGGCCGGACGTCTCCGGCGACCGGGCCGCGTACGTGATGTACACGTCCGGCTCCACCGGCCGCCCCAAGGGCGTCCTGGTGACCCACCGGAACATCGTCGCGCTCGCCACCGATCCCCGCTGGGCGGCGGACGGTGGCCACACCCGGGTGCTCGCCCACTCCCCGTACTCCTTCGACGCCTCGACGTACGAGCTGTGGGTGCCGCTGCTCGGCGGCGGCACCGTCGTGCTGGTGCCGCCCGGCGACTCCTCGCCCGGGGCGCTGGAGCGTGCCGCGGCCGAGGGCGGCGCGGACAGCGCGTTCCTCACCACCGCCCTGTTCAATCTGCTGGTAGCGGAGGGAAGTCCGCTGCTCGGGCGGCTCGGGCACGTCTGGACGGGGGGCGAGCAGCCGTCGGGCGGGGCCGTGCGGCGGATGCTGACGGAGTTCCCCGGCACCGCCCTGACCCATGTGTACGGGCCGACGGAGAACACCACGTTCACCACGTCCAGGCGCCTGGACCCGGCCCGGGACGCGGACGGGGGCAGGCCGCCGATCGGCGGGCCCATGGCGAACACCCGGGTGTACGTCCTCGACCGGTGGCTCCGGCCGGTGCCCGTCGGAGTGCCGGGCGAGCTGTACCTGGCGGGCGCCGGACTGGCCCGCGGCTACCTCGGCCGCCCGGGACTCACCTCGGGGCTCTTCGTCGCCGATCCGCACGGCGCGCCCGGCACCCGTATGTACCGCACGGGTGATGTCGTCCGGTGGACCGCCGACGGCGAACTCGACTTCCTCGCCCGCGCCGACGACCAGGTGAAGATACGGGGCTTCCGCATCGAGCCCCGCGAGATCGAGGCGGTCCTGGAGCGTCATCCGGCCGTCGGCCGCGCCGCCGTCCTCGTACGGGAGGACCGGCCCGGGGAGCGCGTCCTGGTCGCCTACCTCGTGCCCGCCGGGGGCGTCGTCGGCGATCGGGCGCCGGGCGTCGCCGCGCACGCCGGGCGGAACCTGCCCGACTACATGCTGCCCGTCCTCGTCGTGCTCCCCGGGGGACTGCCCCTCACCCCCCACGGCAAGCTGGACCGGGCGGCGCTGCCCGCGCCCGTACGGAGCACCGGCTCCCGCACGCCCCGCACGCCCGCCGAGCGTCTGGTGTGCGGGCTGTTCGCCGAGGTCCTCGGGGTGCCGGAGGTGGGCGCGGACGACGACTTCTTCGCGCTCGGCGGGCATTCACTGCTCGCCGTCCGGCTGGTGAACCGGCTGCGGGAGGTGCTGGACGGCGGGATCGGCCCGCGCGCGGTCTTCGACGCGCCGACGCCCGCCGGGCTCGCCGGGAGGTTCGGGGCCTCCGGGACCGGCCGTGGCCCCCTGCGGCCCCGGCCGCGCGGGGACGTCCTGCCGCCGTCCTTCTCCCAGCTACGGTTCTGGCTCCAGGGCGAGCTGACGGAGGGCTCCGCCTCGCACACCGTGACGACGGCCCTGCGCCTCACGGGCCGTCTGGATGCGGAGGCCCTCGCGGCGGCGCTCCGGGACGTGGTGACCCGGCACGAGAGCCTGCGCACCGTCTTTCCCGTCACCGACGGGGTGCCCCGCCAACTGGTCCTGGATCCGGCCGGGTTCGACCTGCCGGCACGGGCGGTGCCGGAGGCCGACGTCGAGGCGGCGGTCCTCGCGGCCTCGGAGCACGACTTCGACCTGACGCGGGAGACACCCCTGCGGGCGGAACTCCTCGCCCGCTCACCCGAGGAGCACGTCCTCGTGGTCACGGTCCACCACATCGCCTTCGACGGCTGGTCGGCCGCCCCCTTCCTCCGGGACCTCTCCGGGGCCTACGCCGCCCGGCTGCGGGGCCGGGCGCCCGACCTCCCCGAACTTCCCTTGCAGTACGCCGACTTCACCCTGTGGCAGCGGGAGGAGCTGGGCGCGCCGGACGACCCCGGGAGCCCCTTCGCCCGGCAGCTCGCCCACTGGACGGGCGCGCTGGCCGGGGCCCCCGACGAGATCGCGCTGCCCGCCGACCGGCCGCGCCCGCCCGCCACCACCCACCGCGCCGGGACGGTGCCGTTCCGGATCACCCCCGAGGTGCACGCGCGTCTCACCGCGCTGGCGCGCGCGCACGGCGCGAGCGTGTTCATGGTGCTGCACGCCGTCCTGGCGGCGCTGCTGAGGCGGCTCGGCGCCGGGACGGACGTCCTGGTCGGCAGCCCGGTCGCCGGACGTACCGACAGCGGTCTCGACGAGCTGGTCGGCTGCTTCGTGAACACCGTGGTGGTCCGCACCGATGTCTCCGGGGACCCGGACCTCGACGAGCTGATCGACCGCGTCCGTCCCGGGGTCCTCGCCGCGCTGGAGAACCAGGACGTGCCCTTCGAGCAGGTCGTGGACGCCGTCGCGCCGGTGCGGTCGGCGGCCCGGCACCCGCTCTTCCAGGTCATGCTGAGCCTGCAGAACAACGCGACCGGCGCCGTGGAACTGCCCGGTCTCCAGGTCGAGCCGCTGCCCCACGGCCGCTACCGGAGCGTCCCCTTCGACCTCCTCTTCGACCTCTCCGAGTCCCACGGTGGCCTCGACGGCACCCTCGTCCACTCGCCCGACCTCTTCGACCCGGCCACCGCGGGACGGATCGCCGGGTGCTTCACCCGGCTCCTCGCCGACGCGTCCGCCCGCCCCACCCTGCCGGTGCGACGACTGGACGTGCTGTCCCCCGCCGAACGGCACACCGTCCTCACCGAGTGGTCCGGCCCCGGGGCCGGTGGGGAGGTGCCGGACGGCTCGGTGCCCCGGTGGTTCCGGGAACAGGCCGCCAGGACACCCGAGGCGGTGGCCGTGCTCCACGGCACCGGCCGGATCACCTACGGGGAACTCGACGCCCGGGTGGACCGGCTGGCCGGACTGCTGCGGGGACTGGGCGCGGGTCCCGAGCGGCTGGTCGCCGTGGCGACGGGCCGCACCCCCGACCTCCTGGTCGCGCTGCTCGCCGTGCACAGGACCGGCGCCGCGTACCTCCCGGTCGATCCGCGGCACCCCCGGGACCGGGTGGCGTCGGTGCTCGCCGAGGCGGCACCGCTCCTGGTGCTCTCCGACCGCGCCACCCGCGAGGCGCTCGGCACCGACGACTGGCTCGCCCTGGACGGCCCCCTGCCCGCCGGGGCCGGGAGTACGGGCCCGGACGAACCGGTCCCGGCCGACGCCACGGCGTACGTCCTGTACACCTCGGGTTCGACGGGCCGCCCGAAGGGGGTCGTGGTCACCCACCGCAATCTGGCCCATCTGCTCGCCGCACTGCGGGCGCGGCTGCCGCTGGGCCCCGCCGACCGGCTGCTCGCCGTGACGACCGTCGCCTTCGACATCGCCCATCTGGAGCTGCTCCTGCCCCTGGTCCACGGCGCCGCGGTCGTCCTCGCCTCGCCCGACGAGGTGCACGCGCCGCACGCCCTCGGCGAGCTGGCCGGACGGCACGGGGTCACCGCCGTCCAGGCGACCCCCTCCCTGTGGTCCGGGCTCGTGGCCGAGGTCCCCGAAGCGGTCCGGGGCCTGCGCGTCCTCGTCGGCGGCGAGGCCCTGCCCCCGGCCCTGGCCGCCGGTCTCGTGGGCCTGGCCGCCGAGGTCACCAATGTGTACGGGCCCACCGAGACGACCATCTGGTCCCTCGCGGCCCCGATCGGCCCGCACAACGCGCACCGCCCGCCGCTCGGCTCCCCGCTGGGCGACACCCGGGTGTACGTCCTGGACGGGACGCTGGGGCCGGTGCCCGTGGGCGTGCCGGGCGAGCTGTACATCGGGGGTGCGGGGGTGGCCCGGGGCTACCTCGGGCGGCCGGGGCAGACCGCCGAGCGGTTCGTCGCCGATCCGTACGGTCCGCCCGGCGCCCGTCTGTACCGCACGGGTGATCTGGTCCGGTGGACGTCCGGGGGCGAACTCGACTTCCTCGGGCGCGCCGACGACCAGGTGAAACTGCGCGGTTTCCGCGTCGAGCCCCGGGAGATCGAGGCCGTCCTGGACCGGCACGACCGGGTCGCCCGCAGCGCCGTGGTGGTGCGCGAGGACCGGCCGGGCGAGCGGCGGCTCGTCGCCTACGTCGCCCTCGCCGGGTCCACCGGTACGGCCGAGGGGCTCGTTCCGGAGCTGACCGGGTGGGCGGGGCGGGCGCTGCCGCCGTACATGGTTCCCGCCGCCGTCGTCGTGCTTCCCGCCGGGCTGCCGCTCACGCCGAACGGGAAGCTCGACCGGTCCGCGCTGCCCCCGCCGGAGGAGCCCGCCGCCCCGGCCCCGGGGGCGCGGGAGCCGCGGACTCCCGCCGAGGAGGTCCTCTGCGAGCTGTTCGCGGCCGTCCTCGGACGGCCCCGGGTCGGCGTCGACGACGACTTCTTCGCGCTCGGCGGCGACAGCATCGTGTCGATCCGGCTGGTGTCCCGGGCACGTTCACGCGGTCTCGCCCTCTCCACGCGGGACGTCTTCCGGTACCGCACCGTCGCCGAGCTGGCCGTCCACGCGAAGGCACGGCCGCCCAAGGCGGGCGCGGCGGCGGCGCCCGCCCCGGTGGCGGCGGCCGTCGAGGGCACGGCGGCCGTCGAGGTGCCGCTCACCCCGATCATGCACTGGCAGCGCGAACGGGGCGGCCCCGTCGACGGCTTCCACCAGTCCGTGCTCGTCCGGACCCCGGCCGGTCTGTCCCTGCGGCGGCTGCGGGAGCTGGTCCGGACGTTGCTCGACCGGCACGACGCCCTGCGGACACGGCTGCGGCGCACCCCCGGGTGGCGCCTGGACGTGCTGCCGCGCGGCGCGGTGGACGGGGCCGACCGCGTCGTACGGATCGACGCGGCCGGACGCGGGGCCGGGGAGCTCGCGGAGCTGGTCCGCACCGAGACGGACGCGGCACGGCGGCGGCTGGCGCCCGGCGAGGGGAACATGCTCCAGGCGGTGTGGTTCGACACGGGTCCCGGACGGCCAGGACGGCTCCTGCTGATGATCAACCACCTGGTGGTGGACGGGGTTTCGTGGCGCGTCCTCCTGGAGGACCTGAGCAGCGGCGGCGCCCCGCGCACGGCCGGGCCGGGCGTCACTCCCGTGTCGTTCGCCGACTGGGGGCGCTGTCTGGAGCGGGAGGCGCGGGGGCGAGCCGGTGAACTCCCCTTCTGGCTGGGTGTCGTGGAGGGAGCGGGCGATCTGGTGCCCGGCGCGGCGCTCGTGGCCGGCCGTGATGTGGAGGAGTCGAAGCACCGGGTGACCCGGGTCCTTCCCGCCGAGCGGACGGAACCGCTGCTTGCCCGGGTGCCCGCCCGTCTCGGAGTCGGGGTGAACGCGGTGCTGCTGGGCGCGCTGAGCACGGCGGCGGGGCAGTGGCGTGCGGCGACCGGCGACGTCGGTGCTTCCGGGGACGGCGGTGCTTCCGGGGACGGCCCGCCGTTCCTCGTGGACGTGGAGGGGCACGGGCGTGAGGAGATCGCCGACGGCCTCGACCTGTCGGGGACCGTGGGCTGGTTCACCAGCATGTTCCCCGTACGGCTCCCGGGGCGGCCGGGCGATCCGGACGGCACGGTGCGGGCGGTGGACGAGCAGCTCGGGAGGATGCCGGACAAGGGGCTCGGCCACGGTCTGCTGCGCCATCTGCATCCGGAGACCGCGCCCGTGCTCGCGGCCCGGCCCCGGGCACAGTTGCTCTTCAACTACCTGGGCCGCTTCGACCGGCCCGAGGCGTCCGACTGGGCGCTGGCGGCGGAGTCCGGGGCGGTCTCCGGGGGCGGCGACCCCGAGATGCCCCTGACGCACCTCCTGGAGGTGTCCGCGGTCGTCCTGGACCGGGGGGACCGGCCGGAGCTCCACGTCAGCTGGGCGTATCCGCGGGCCCTTCTCGGACGGTCCCGCGTGGAGGCCCTCGCGGACGCCTGGTTCGAGGCCCTGGAGACCCTGACCGCACGTACCGGCGAACCGGGAGAGACGGCGTGACCACAGCGGACCGCATCCACGAGCAGACCCCCCCGTACTCCGAGCACGCCGAGCAGGCCAAGCACGCCGAGTGCTCCGAGTGCTCCGAATATCCCGAGCACGCCGGGTACGCCCACGGGGGGACGCCGAGGCCGTCCCCGCTCCAGCAGGGGCTGTTCTTCCACACGGCGTTCGACGCGGACGGCCAGGACATCTACACCACCCAACTGGCACTCGACTTCGAGGGCCCGCTCGACCCGGCGCTGCTGCGGGACGTCTGCCAGGTGCTCCAGGACCGGCACGACAGCCTGCGTTCGGGGTTCCGTACGGACGCTTCGGGCGCCCCCGTACGGTTCGTGCGCTCCCGGGTCGGAGTGGACTGGCGGACGGCCGACCTGACCGGGACGGCCGCCGACGGGCGGGAGGCCGAGGCCGTGCGGCTGGTCGAGGAGGAGCGGCGCCGGCGCTTCGACACCGCCCGGCCGCCGCTGCTCCGGTTCCTGCTGATCCGGCTGGACGACACCCGGTGGCGGTTCGCGCTGACGAACCATCACATCATTCTGGACGGCTGGTCCGTCTCGGTCCTCCTCGACGAGCTGTTCCGGCTGTACGGCGCGGGGAGCGGTGGCGCCGGGGCGGGTCCGCTGCCCGCGGCCCCCTCGTACACCTCCTATCTGGAGTGGCTCGGCGAGGTGGACGCGCGGTGGTCCGGGGACGCCTGGGCGGAGGCGCTCGCCGGGATCGAGGGGCCGACGCTGGTGGCCCCCCACGCGCGGGGCGCGGGCACGGTGGTCCCCGAGCGGGTGGTGCGCGCGCTGCCCGCCGGGGTGACGGCCGCGCTGACGGACCGGGCGAGGGAGGCCGGGGTGACCCTCGGCACGGTGACGCAGGTGGCCTGGGGGCTGGTGCTGCGGCAGCTCACCGGGCGGGGCGACGTGGTGTTCGGGACGACGGTGTCGGGGCGGGCCGCCGAGGTCGAGGGTGTCGAGACGATGGTCGGCCTGCTCATCAACACCGTTCCGGCGCGGGTGCGGGCGGAGCCCGGGGACACGCTGCTCGACCTCGTCGAACGGGTCCAGGACGAACAGCTCGACCTTCTGGAGCACCATCACGTGGGGCTGACGGAGATCCAGCGGCGGGCGGGGTTCGGGTCCCTGTTCGACACCACGACGGTCTTCGACAACTATCCGACGGGATCCGGGGAGCGCCGTCTCGGTGAGGCGCTGCTGGTCGGCGTGTCGGGGTTCGACGCCACCCACTATCCGCTCTCCCTGATCTGTGCGCCGGGCGAGGAGCTGGGCATCCGGCTGGACTTCCGGCCCGATCTGCTGGGGCGCGGCACGGTGGAGGGGATCGCCGGGCTCTTCGCCCGCATCCTGACGGCGGTCGCCGAGGATCCGTACCGCACGGTCGGGGAGCTCCCGGTCCTCGCGGACGGCGAGCGCCGGAGGGTCCTGGAGGAGTGGAACGCGACGGACCGGCCCGTGCCGCCGACCACGCTGCCCGCCCTGATCGAGGCGCGGGCCCGGCTGGTCCCGGACGCGCCCGCCCTCACGTACCGGGGGCGGACCTTCGGTCACGGCGAGCTGAACCGCCGGGCGAACCGGCTGGCGCGGGTGCTGCTCGCCGAGGGCGCGGGACCGGAGACCCGGGTGGCCCTGGCGCTGCCGAGGAGCGCGGACATGGTCGTCGCCCTGCTCGCCGTGCTCAAGGCGGGGGCCGCGTACGTGCCGGTGGACGTGCGCTATCCGGCCGACCGGGTGGCGCGGATGCTCGGCGACGCCCGGCCCCGGCTCGCGGTGGTCACCGGGGCGACCAGGGACGTACTGCCCGAGGGGACGGCCGCGCTCGTCCTGGACGATCCGGAGGTGATGCGGCGGATCGGGGAGCGGGAGGACGCGGACGTCGTGGACGGGGAGCGGCCGGGGCCGCTCCTGCCCCGGCACCCCGCCTACGTGATCTACACCTCGGGCACCACCGGCGTTCCCAAGGGCGTGGTCGTCGAGCACGCCAACGCCGTCAATTTCGTGGCGACCGTCGAGGACCACTTCGGGCCCGGGGGCATGGCCCGGGTGCTGGCGTCCACCTCGCTCAGCTTCGACGTGTCGGTCTTCGAGATCGTGACGACGCTGGCGCTCGGCGGGTGTCTGGAGCTGGTCGACGACCTGTTCGCGCTGCTCGAACGGGACGGCTGGGAGGGGAGCCTGGTCAGCGGTGTCCCCTCGGCGATGGCGAGCGTGCTGGCGGGCGGCGCCTTCCAGGTGTCGGCGCCGCATGTGGTCCTGGGCGGGGAGGCGGTGCCGCACGCCCTGCTGCGCGAGCTGGGCGAGCGGGTGCCGGGCTGCGCGGTCACCAACATCTACGGCCCCACCGAGGCGACGACGTACTCGACCTGGTGGCGCGGGGGCGCCGACGACTCCGGCGGTGATCCGCCGATCGGCCGTCCGGTGCCCAATGCCCGGGTGTACGTGCTGGACCCGTGGCTGCGGCCGGTGGCGGAGGGGCGGCCGGGAGAGCTGTACATCGCGGGCGCGGGTGTCACCCGTGGCTATCTGCACCGCCCGGCGCTCACCTCGGAACGGTTCGTGGCCTGCCCGTTCGGTGCGTCCGGCGGCCGGATGTACCGGACGGGCGATCAGGTGCGGTGGCGGCCGGACGGGCAGCTGGAGTATCTGGGGCGGCTCGACGGACAGGTGAAGGTCCGGGGGTTCCGGATCGAACTGGGCGACGTGGAGGCGGCCCTGCTGCGGCACGAGGACGTGGCGCGGGCGGTCGCGGTGGTGCGGCGGGACCGGGCGGGCGATCCCCGGCTGGTCGCGTACGCCGTCGCGGGCGGCCCGGGGGCGGCGCTCGACGGCGCGGAGCTGCGGCGGTTCCTCCGCGAGGCGCTGCCGGACCACATGGTGCCGTCGGCGGTGGTGCCGCTGGACCGGTTTCCCCTGATGCCGAACGGCAAGCTGGACCGGTCGGCGCTGCCCGCTCCCGTGTACGGCTCCGCCGCCCGCCGGGGGGCGGCCCACGCGCACGAGGAGCCGTTGTGCGCGCTGTTCGCCGAGGTGCTCGGGGTGGAGCGGGTCGGCCCGGACGACGGTTTCTTCGATCTGGGCGGGCACTCGCTCCTGGCGACCCGGCTGGTGAGCCGGGTGCGGGCGGTCCTCGGCACCGAGCTGTCGGTGCGGGTCCTGTTCGAGGCGCCGAGCCCGGCGGCCCTGGCGCGGCGGCTCGACGGCGAGGGGGAGGGCTCCGGTCTGGACGTGCTGCTTCCGTTGCGGACCGGGGGGCGGCTGAGGCCGCTGTTCGCGGTGCACGCGGCGAGCGGGCTCGCCTGGCCGTACGCGCGGCTGCTGCCGCACCTGGATCCCGAGGTGCCGCTGTACGGGCTCCAGGCGCCGAGCCTCGCCGATCCGGAGGGCGGTGCGCGCGAGCCGGAGGAGCTGGTGCGGGAGTACGCGCGACGGATGCGGGAGGTGCAGCCGGAGGGGCCGTACCGGCTGCTCGGCTGGTCGGTCGGCGGGACCCTCGCGCACGGGGTGGCCGCCGAGCTGGTGGAGGGCGGGCACGCGGTGGAGTTCGTGGCGCTGCTGGACTCGTACCCGGCTCCCGAGGAGGGTCTGCCCGGCTGGGAGGAGACGCACCGGCACGTGGCCGGGTCGGCCGGGTTCGCCGTGGACGGGACGCCGCCGGAGCAGATCGCGCTGCTCGGGGAGCGGGCGGTGGAGGGCGCGCGGATCGCGGTGCGGGCGGCGGTGGACGCGCTGCGGGCGGCTCCGGCGCGGACGAAGGGGGTGGACGTGCTCCACTTCCGGGCCGCGTCGGACGGCCCGGGAGCGGACCCGGACGCCTGGCGGACGTACGGCGGCGGGCGTCTCTGGTCCTTCGACGTCGCCTGCGGCCACTACGAGATGCTGGACCCCGCTCCGCTCCGCACGATCGGCGAGGTCCTGTCCGACCGGGCCGGGGGAGGCACGGCGGGGTGGTGAACGGCCCGGGCGCCCGGCCGGGGCGAAGGGAGCGCCCCGGCCGCCGGACTCCTGGGGGCGGGGCGCGCCGCGTGGCCGGGCCGGAGTCCGTCGCGTGCGGGCCGCGCGCACGCCCCCGGGCCCGGACGTCATCGGCTCCGTCCGGCACTGGTGACGGCTCGTCCGGCACGGGTGACGGCTCGTCTCATCCTTCCGGGAGACGTACGACGACGGCACCGGCCTGCGACTCGCCGAAGCCCCACCCGGCGACCAGGGAACAGCCGACGGTCTTCAGGGCCTCGGTCGGCCAGGGCCAGCCCTCGGCGGCGCGGTAGAAGCCGCCCTCGCTGCGCGCGTGCTCCCTGGTGAGGCAGAGCATGCGGAGGTGGTCGCGGAGCGCGGGGTGCGCGACCGCGCCCAGCCGCTCCTCCCAGGGCTCGGCGGCGCGGTCGGCGTACCGGATGTCATCCGTCGACACCAGGTGCGCGGGGCCGCGTCCGGTGAAGGTGGCGGCCCGCATGGCGTCGGTGAGGGTGCCGTCGGTGGCGACTCTGAGCAGCACGGTCAGCCAGGTGTTCAGCGGTTCGGAGTCCTCGCCGGTCAGGTCGGCTCCGTGGCGGGCGAGGAGCAGTCCCAGGTCCGTGCCGCGCACCAGGACCCCGCCGTCCTCGTCGGACGGGTGCGTGGTCCGCAGTGCGGTCGCGAAGGACTCGTCGAAGGGGCGGGGGCCCTTGTGCCCGTCGGCGCCCCACGCTCCCGTGCCCGCCAGGAGGTCGGCGTCGAAGCGGAACAGGGACCCGCCGAGGTCGAAGCGCCAGGCCCAGGGCGAGAAGGGGTACGGGCCGTCCGGGTCCGGCAGGGTCGTCGGCTCCCGGCCCGCCAGGGTGCCGACGGTCATCCAGGAGTTCGGGAACAGGAACTCGTCGAGGGAGTCCGAGGCGTAGTACACCCCGTATCCGGTGGCGGGGGCGGCGGGCGGCTGCCCGCCGAGCAGTATCTCGAAGGCACCGGCCAGCGCGGTGTCCCAGTCTTCGGGGCCGGTCGGCGGGGCCGTCTCGGGCATCACGGCGAGCGTTCCTCCATGTCGGGGCGGGTCGGGCCGCGCGGGTCGGCGCGGACCACGGGCCCCGCACGGCGCCCGGACCCCGGGGACGGGGCCCGCCGTGGGGGCGGACGTGATCCTTCCAGGATCGCCGCGCCCCGGCATCGGTAGAACTACGGAACCGGCCCCGCGCGGGAGCGGGTGCTCAGAAGTCCCAGCCGGCGTCCTCGGTGGTGTCCGGCGGCGGTTCGGGGGCGGCGAAGGACGCGCCGACCATGCCCGCCGTCAGGGTGGTGCCGTCGCCGGGGTCGATCAGGATGAACGAGCCGGTGCGGCGCGAGTCCGCGTAGGGGTCGACGGGCAGCGGCTCGGCGGTGCGGATCCTGACCCGGCCGATGTCGTTGGCCACGAGCCGTCCGCGGTGGGGGCGCAGGGTCAGGTCGTCCAGGGTGAGCCGGGCGGGGATGTCCTCGACGATGGCCTTGACCGTACGGGTGCCGTGTTTGAGGAGCACCCGGTGGCCGACGGTCAGTGCCTGGTCGGCCACGTGGCAGACGGTCGCCTCGATGTCGTGGGTGGTCGCCGGGGCGTCCGAGGTCGGCACGATCAGGTCGCCGCGCGAGACGTCGACGTCGTCCGCCAGGAGGACGGTGACGGACTGCCCGGTCCGGGCGGCGCCGACCGGTCTGCCCAGGAGGTCGATGCCGGAGATCGTCGTCGTACGGCCGGACGGCAGGATCGTGACCGGTTCGCCGACGCGGAGGGAACCGGCCGCGATGCGGCCCGCGTAGCCCCGGTAGTCGGGGTGTTCGGCGGTGCGGGGCCGGATGACGTACTGGACGGGCAGCCGGGCCCCGTGCCGGTCCTGGTCCCGGGCGACCCGTACCGTCTCCAGGTGTTCGAGGACCGTCGGGCCGCTGTACCAGTCCATGACCGCCGAGGGCCGCACCACGTTGTCCCCGGCCAGCGCCGAGATCGGGATCGCGGTGACGCCGGTGACGCCGAGCCCGGCGGCGTACTCGGTGAACTCCGCGACGATCGTGGCGAACACCGGCTCGCTGTGGCCGACCAGGTCCATCTTGTTGACCGCGAGGACGACCCGCGGGACGCGGAGGAGGGCGGCGATGGCCGCGTGACGGCGGGTCTGTTCGACGACGCCGTTGCGGGCGTCGACCAGGATGACGGTCAGTTCGGCGGTGGAGGCGCCGGTGACCATGTTGCGGGTGTACTGCACGTGGCCGGGGGTGTCGGCGAGGATGAAGCGCCGTTTCGGGGTGGCGAAGTAGCGGTAGGCGACGTCGATGGTGATGCCCTGTTCGCGTTCCGCGCGCAGACCGTCGGTGAGCAGGGCGAGGTCGGGCGCCTCCTGCCCTCGGTCCGCCGACACCCTTTCCACGGCTTCCAGTTGGTCGGCCAGGACCGACTTGGAGTCGTGGAGGAGACGGCCCACCAGGGTGGACTTGCCGTCGTCGACGGAGCCGGCGGTGGCGAACCGCAGCAGGGTGGCGGACGGGAGTTCCGTGGTCCTGGTCATGCTCAGAAGTACCCTTCGCGCTTGCGGTCCTCCATGGAGGCTTCGGAGAGTTTGTCGTCGGCGCGGGTGGCGCCCCGCTCGGAGAGCCGGGACGCGGCGATCTCCGCGATGACCTGGTCGAGGGTCACCGCCTCGGAGTCGACGGCGCCGGTGCAGGACATGTCGCCGACGGTGCGGTAGCGGACGAGCCGTTTCTCGACGGTCTCGCCGTCCCCCGGGTCGCCCCAGTCGCCCACGGGCAGCCACATCCCGGAGCGCCGGAAGACCTCGCGCTGATGGGCGAAGTAGATCTCCGGCAGTTCGATGCCCTCGCGGGCGATGTACTGCCACACGTCCAGCTCGGTCCAGTCGGAGAGCGGGAAGACCCGGACGTGTTCGCCGGGGGCGTGGCGGCCGTTGTAGAGCTGCCACAGTTCGGGGCGCTGGCGGCGCGGGTCCCACTGGGAGAACTGGTCCCGGAGGCTGAACACCCGTTCCTTGGCGCGGGCCTTCTCCTCGTCGCGCCGTCCGCCGCCGAAGACGGCGTCGAAGCCCCGCGTCCGGATCGTCTCCGTCAGCGGGAGGGTCTGGAGCGGGTTGCGGGTGCCGTCGGGGCGCTCCCTGAGCACGCCCCGGTCGATGTAGTCCTGGACGGAGGCCACGTGGAGGCGCAGCCCGTGGGCCGCCACCACCCGGTCGCGGTAGGCGAGGACCTCGGGGAAGTTGTGTCCGGTGTCGACGTGCAGCAGCGAGAAGGGGACCGCCGCCGGGGCGAAGGCCTTCAGCGCCAGGTGCAGCATGACGATGGAGTCCTTGCCGCCGGAGAAGAGGATCACCGGCCGCTCGAACTCGCCCGCCACCTCGCGGAAGATGTGCACGGCCTCCGACTCCAGCAGGTCCGCGTGGGTCGGCGCGCACGGGTCGTCGGTGCTCTCGTACGGTGTGGTCACGGTCGTCATGCCAGCCCCTTCTCCCGCAGCAGCGCGACCAGCGCCTCCGCCGACTCGGTGCTGCTCTGCTCGTGTGCCGGGATCCGCAGATCGGGTGTGTCCGGCGGCTCGTAGGGGTCGTCCACCCCGGTGAGGCCGGACAGCTCGCCCCGCGCCTGCCGGGCGTACAGGCCCTTCACGTCGCGCGCCGCGCACACCTCGACCGGTGTCGCCACGTGCACCTCGACGTAGGCGGTGCCCGTGGCCTCGTGGTGTGCGCGGACGGCGTGCCGGGCGTCCGCGTAGGGGGCGATGACCGGCACCAGTACCGTCACGCCGTGGGAGGCGAGCAGCTGCGCGACGTAGCCGACGCGGCGCACGTTCGCCTCCCGGTCCCGGCGGGAGAAGCCGAGGTCGGCCGTCAGCCGGGCGCGCAGTTCGTCGCCGTCCAGGACGTGGGTCCGGCGTCCGGCGGTGCGCAGCGCGTCGGACGCGGTCCGCGCGATGGTGGTCTTGCCCGCGCTGGGCAGGCCGGTCAGCCATACCGTCGCGCCGACGGCGCCGCCGTGCCTGAGGTCGTCGGTCATGTGCTCCATCCGGGGTGCGGTTCGGCGGGGAGGGCGTCCGGTACGGGAGGATCGCGGGCGGCGGGGCGGGGTCAGCCACTGCCCGGGGAGCGGTCGCCCGCCGTCCCGGTCTCGATCGCGGTGACGGCGACCAGGTGTCCGGTGGCGGTGTCGCGCAGGGCCATGTCGGCGATCTCGACGTCCGGGGAGGCGGCGCTCCGCCAGTGGCGGACCGTGACCTCGAAGACGGTGCCGGGGTCGGCGTTGCCGAAGTAGCCGATCTTCTGGTCGGTCACCTTGCGCCGCAGGAACTGTTCGTCGGTGCGTCCCAGGGAGCGCCACAGGCGCAGCAGCATCGTGTCGAAGACGGAGAAGTACGAGGCGAAGTACATGAGTCCGGCGCCGTTGAGGTCGCGCACGACGTCGAGTGTGTACGTGAACGTCCGGGGCTCGCCGGTCTCCTGGAAGCCGGGGGGACCGTCGGGGTGGAAGCTTCCGGTGGACCGGGCCCTGCCGACGAAGGCCCGGGGGGAGTAGGCGTTGGGGAGCGGGGGCAGGTCCTGGTAGCCGAAGTCCGGGGGTGTCACCTGGGCGAGGCCCCGGTTGCTGCCCGCGGTGGTGCGGGCGATCCACCGGTTGAAGTTCTCGGCGTAGAGGCAGTCGGGGTGCGGGTGTTCGTACACCTCCGCCGGGTCCAGCGGTCCGTCGGGGAGGTCGAGTCCGGCGGGGGCGAGCCGGTGCAGGGTGATGACCGACTGGTTGCCGAACTGGAACGACCGCGAGTCGACCCGGAGTTCGTCGCCGAAGGTGAGCCCGTGGGGATGGACGACGTCCCCGCCGCGCACGCGGTAGTAGTAGAAGGACAGATAGGCGGGGTCTCCGTCGGCGGTCCGGGCGGCGTGCACGTTGATCCGGCAGGACTCGCTGACCACCTCCCAGGTCCAGTCCCCGATGCGGCCGAACAGCAGGGAGCCGCCGCTGCACATGCCCGGTGCGACGACCACGTGGCGGGAGAGCCCGGACCCGTCGGGGAGCCGTGCGCCGGGCTCGGTGTGAAGAGTGGTCATGATGCCTCCGCCGTCGTTCGGGACTGCCGTGTCTGTCCGGTGCCGGGGGTGGCCGTCGGCCGGGCGGAGCGCCACGCGCCGGCAGCGGCGAGGAAGTGGTCGTCGTCCTCGGCGGCTCCGACCGACACGCGCACGCCCGTGCCGGGGAACGCCCGTACCGCGATGCCCCTCCGGGCGCACCAGGCGCCGAAGTCGGCGGCGAGCGGACCCAGCGGGAGCCAGAGGAAGTTGGTCCTGCTGTCGGGGACGTCCCAGCCCTGACGGATCAGGGCGTCGCGGACCCGGGCGCGTTCCGCGACCGTGCTGTCGACGCGCCGCAGCAGCTGGTCGGCGAGTCCGAGGGCGGCGACGGCCGCGTGCTGCGCCACGGTGCTGACCGCGTAGGGGAGGCACGCCTTGCGCAGTTCCCCGACGAGGGAGGCGTCCCCCACCAGGTATCCGGTGCGCAGTCCCGCGAGGCCGTACGCCTTGGAGAAGGTGCGCAGCACGACCAGGTTGGGGTGCTCGGCGCAGAGGTCCAGGGCGGTGGAGTGCTCCGGTCCCCGGGCGTACTCGTGGTAGGCCTCGTCGACGGCGACCAGGCAGGTGGGGGGTACGGCGGTGAGGAACGCGCGGAGTTGGTCGTGGGTGACGAGCGTGCCCGTCGGGTTGTTCGGGTTGCAGACGATCACCAGGCGGGTGCGGGGGGAGATCCGGTCGGCCATGGCCCGCAGGTCATGGGTCTGGCCGGTCAGCGGTACCTGGACGGATTCCACTCCGGCGAGGGCGGCGAGCGTGGGGTAGACCTCGAACGACGGCCAGGCGTGGACGGCTTCGGCGCCGGGGTCGGCGACCGACTGGAACAGCGCCTGCAGGAGGGCCAGGGATCCGGCGCCGACCGCGATCCGGTCCTCCGCGATCCCGTGGAGCCGGGCGAGGGCGCGTGTCAACGGTCCGCAGCCGGGGTCCGGGTAGCGGTTCACGGTGGCTCCGGCCCGTGCGACGGCCTCGACGACTCCGGGCAGCGGGGTGTGCGGCGATTCGTTCGCCGACAGGGGGCGGGGCGTCGCGGCCGGTCCGTGAAGGCCCGCGGCGGGCCGGTAGGGGGCGAGGGCCGTGAGGACCGCGCGCAGGGACGGGTGAGACATGGGACTCCCGGTGGAGGGGGCACCGCCTCGCCCGGTCGTGCGGGCGGTGCCCGGGTCGGCGGTGGGGCTCAGTCACCCGGCCGCCGGTCCGCCATCAGACGGGCCACGTCGGCGAGGGTGTCGGCGTCGAGGAGTTCGTAGTCGTGGACCTCGATGCCGAGCCGCTCGTTCAGTGCGGTGGACAGTTCCAGCACCGCCAGGGAGTCGAGGCCCACCTCCTCACGGGTGGCGGTGGGCGCGAGGTCCTCCTCACGTACGTGCAGTTCGCTGACCAGGATGTCCTTGAGTACGTCGTACACGGCCGGCTCCTCCCTCGCTGTCTTCGTCACGGCCGGGAGCCACGGGCTCGCGGCTCTCACGCACCTCGGGCCGCCTTGAGGGCGAGGGCCACCTCGACGATGAGGTCCTCCTGCCCCGCCACGGCCTGTCTCCTGCCCAGCTCGAAGAAGACGTCGCGCGGATCGACGTCCTCACGGCGCGAGATGTCCAGGACCCGGGTCTTGAACCCGGAGAACACTCCGGCCAGGCCGCTGACGACGCTCACCGAGTCGATGGTGGGCGGCGCCGGCATGAGCTCGCGCTCGGCGATGTCGGCCGCGTCCAGGAGTCCGTACAGGTCGATCCCGGTCGGGAAGCCCATCCGTTCCAGTACGGGCACCAGCACTTCCAGCTGGGTGTTCCCCGCGCCCGCGCCGAAGCCCCGGGCGCAGGCGTCCAGGATGCCCGCGCCCGCCTCCACGGCGGCGATCGAGTTGGCGACCGCCATGCCGAGGTTGTTGTGGGCGTGGAACATCACCGGGACGTCGACGGCCTCGCGCATGGCGCGGACGCGTTCGGTGACGTCGGCCGGGAGGTAGTGGCCGGAGGAGTCCATGATGCCCACCGCGGTCGCGCCGAACTCCACGAGCCGGGCGCATTCGCGTCCCAGCCGTTCGGGGCTCGCCATGTGGCTCATCAGAAGGACGGCCTGGGCCTCGGCCCCTTGCTCGCGGAGGAAGCCGAGGTGCCGTTCGGCGAGGTCGCCCTCGGTGCAGTGGGTGCCGATCCGCACCACGTCCACCTCGTGGGCGAGGGCCCGTTCCAGGTCGGCGGTGGTGCCCCAGCCCGGCAGCATGAAGACGGCCATCCTGCTGTCCGTGAGCGCCTCCCGCACGATCGACAGCATCTCGTCGTCGCCGGTCCTGGCCTGCCCGACCTGGAGGGAGGAGGCTCCCAGGCCGTTGCCGTGGCCCACCTCGACCACGGGGACGCCCGCGGTGTTCGCCGCCCGCGCGTAGGCGCGCAGTTGTGCCCCGTCCAGTTGGTGGCGGACGGCGTGGTGGCCGTCGCGCAGGGACGCGTCGTGGATGAGGACCGGTTTCCCGGTGCCGCCGGGAGGGGGTGCCGCGCTCATGACGTCTCCGTACCGATGCGCGCCGGGCCGGCCGCCGCGCACCGTTCGGCGACGTGGACCGCGGCGGAGTTGATGATGTCGAGGTTGCCCGCGTACCGGGGGATGCGTCCGCCGGAGGACGTGACCTCGGCGGCGACGAACACCTTGCCCTCCTCCACGACGCACGCGGTGATCCGGTAGCCGCCGACGAAGGAGCGGACCTGCTCGGCCGCGGTGGTCACGGCCGCTTCCACGGACGCCGCGCCGAAGCCCTCCCCCAGCATCGACATGGCGACCCGGAAGGTCGCCGGGGGCTTGGCCGGGCTGATGTTGAGGATCGCCTTGACGTCCTTGACGCCGGTGAAGTCGCGTACCGCGTCCTGCGTGGTCTCGATGTACTCGTCGAGGTTGAGCCGGGTGGAGCGTCCGACGCTCGGGCTGGCGGCCGTGGTGACGACCTCGACGTAGTCGACCCGGTGCGTCTGGGTGATCGCGTGCAGGATCGGTATCGACGCCTGGCCGCCGCAGCTGATCATGTTGATGTCGTCGCAGCCGAGGACCTCCGCCGCGTTCACGCTCGGGATGACCATCCGCCCCACCTTGCTCGGGGTCAGGTCCACGAGCTTGGTGCCCGACAGGCCCAGGCGTTCCGCGTGTTCGGCGTGGGCCAGGGCGTTGGTCGCGTCGAACACGATGGCGAACGGCTCGGGGGCGTCCAGGAGGGAGTCGATCCCCCGTGTCCCGATGGGAAGGCCGAGTTCGGCCGCCTGCCGCAGGCCGGGCGTCTTCTCGTCGCGTCCCACGACCAGACCGCAGTCGAGGAACTCCGAACGCATGATCTTCTCGGCCAGATCGACTCCGATGAGGCCGGCGCCGAGGACGGCCACGGGCAGGCGCCCGTTTCGCTTCATGGCTGCATCGCCCTTCCCTGTCTAGAGATTCACCTTGGGGCGCGAGAGTGGTGGTCTACGAATCGCTGTTGTCGGCGCTGTTGACGATGCCGCTGGTACCACCGGTGCCCCCGGTACTGCCGGTGTCACCGATGCCGTTGATGCCGTCGATGCCGCCCATGTGGAGGGTGACGGTGCCCAGTCGGTCGAACTCCGCCACGAAGCTGTCGCCGGGACGCATCGGGACCGCGGCGTGGAGGGCGCCGGTCATGATCAGCTGGCCCGCTTCGAGCGTCACGCCGTGCTCGCCCAGGACGTTCGCCAGCCAGGCGACCACCGCGGCCGGGTCTCCCAGGGCGGCGGCTCCGGCTCCGGTCGCCACGAGGTCGCCGTTGCGGGAGAACGCCATGCCGATGAGCCGGACGTCGCAGTCGTCGGGCAGCGCGACGGGCGGGCCGAGCACCACCGCGCCGTTGGACGCGAGGTCGGCGACGGTGTCGGCGAGCCGGATGCGCCAGTCCTCGATCCGCGAGTCGACGATCTCCAGGCCCGCCATGACCTCGGCGATCGCCTCGCGGGCCTCGGTCACGGTGACGCCGGGCCCTTTCAGGGGCGCGCCGAGCCGGAAGACGATCTCCGCCTCGACCTTGGGCGCGATGAACGCGTCGCCCGGGGTGGTGGCCCCGTTCCCGTACACGGTCGAGCCGAGCACCGGTCCGTAGTCCGGGGTGCTGACGCCGAACAGCTCCTGCATCGGGACAGAGGTGAGTCCCGCCTTGTAGCCCACGACGGTGTCGCCGGCCGCTGTCAGCATCGCGACCAGCTCGTGCTGGACGGCGTAGCCGTCGTGCACGTCCAGCGTCGGACGCCCGTCGGTGAAGGGAGGGATCGGGCGGCCCGTCGCACGTGCTTCGAAGAGTGCCTTGGCCATGACTCTGGCGTCGTCCACCGAGATGTTCACTCTGCTCCTGTCAGAACGCGTCGCACCTGCCACGGGCCCACCGGTCGTCCGTGCGCGGACCGTCCCGTACTCGACGCTCCGGCGTCACCCATGGCACCGGCCGGCCTCTGACGGACTGCCACCGGCACCCGGGAACACGGGGTCCATGACGTGCGGACCGGATCACTCGGATCAGCGGAACGGATCCGGGCGAGGGGAGCACGGCCGCGAAGCCCGGGGCTCGGAGCCCGCCCCCTCGTTTCGCGTCTCACGGTAACCACGAAGGCGGCGGCGCAGAAGGTTTCATCAATGCTTATGAGTCCGGCAATTGAGCATATTCGCCGTTCCGTCTCCCCCGTAAAGGGAGTCAACTGGACGTAATTCTCCCGTCAAACGTGAGCTACGTCACCGAGGAATTCCCATATGCGCCATCCGCCCATGGAAATGCGCCAGGGCGCGTCGAGAGGAGGCACGGGCACGGAATGCGTGCGGAAAAAGGTCCTGAGCGGGGCGACCAGGTTCGCGGGCAGGCTCGCGGCCGGCTGGCTGGCTGGCTGGCTGGCTGGCTGGCTGGCTGGCTGGCTGGCTGGCTGGCTGGCTGGCTGGCGCACGAACCGGTCGAAGGCGCGGGAGGGCGCGGGCCCGTGCCGGGTCGTCGCGCGGCACGGATGATCACAGCCACGGCTCCGGGGCGCGCTCCCGTACGGCGGACACGAGTCCGCCGCCGGTCGTTGCGAGAGACCGGCGGCGGCGACGGGCGGGTCGCGGTCGTGGCGGACGACCGAGCGGGCGGGCGGCGGTCCTGCGTGGCGGCGCACGCGGGCGGTGGGCTCCATCGGGGCACACGGGCGCGCGCTACGGCGGTGGGTCCGGCGAAGGGTCCGACAGCGATCAAACAGTGGTCGGACGACGGCCCGGCGGCGAGTCCGGCCCCGGGCCGCCGCAGGGGGCGCGGTCGGCGTCCCCGGGGTGGCGGACCGGCGGTGGACGCCTCAGCGGACCACGCGCCAGGGGCCGTTCACCGGGTCCGTCCGCTGCATTCCGGCGGCCAGCCGCTCCCACTCCCGGGCGTAATGGCTCATCACCTCGGTGAGCGCGTGGGCGCAGTGCGGGGGGACGGCCGCCAGCAGCTGTTCGCCCGCCGCGAGGCCCTGGGCCTGCCCGTTGAGCCAGCGCAGCAGGGCGCGGCCGCTGTCCGTGAAGCGGATCGAGGGGTCGTTGGACAGCACGTCCATGGCCCGTACGCGCATCCGCGCGGCCCCCCGCGAGGCGGGGTCCACCGGGACCGGGACGGCGGTCAGGCCGGAGCGGCACGGGGGTGCCGCGACCACGAGCGAGGTGAGGTACGGGGGGTCCTCGCGGACGGTCACGGAGGCGGGTGTCCGCGCGTCGGGGTCGGGGCCGTCCGTGCAGGACCGCAGTTCCTGGCGCAGGCGGTGGGCGGTGCTGACCGAGACCCCGGCCTCCTGGGCGACCTCGCGCAGGGTCGCGCGGGGCCGCTCCGCGAGCAGGGAGCGTGCTTTCCTCCGCCGTTCCGGCATGTCGGCGGGGCGGGCCCGGCCGTCCCGGCCCACCCGGGAGACCTCGGCGTTCGACTGAGGAGATTCCTCAGTCGAACGCTTCCCCCGTACGACCCCTACCGTCTTCGGCGACACCCCTGTGACGGCGGCGATGGCCCGGTCCGACCAGTGGGGGTGGGTGAGGAGGATGCGCAGGACGGCCGCCTTGCGGTCCCCCGGTGTCAGGGGGAGGCCATGGCCGGTGTTGGCCCGCACCGACTGGATGAAGAGATCGGCCGACGCGCCGTCGACGTGGCGGACCGCGATGCGGTGTTCCCCGCGCAGGACGGCGGCCCGGAGCCGGTGCATGCCGTCGACCACGCGCCCGGTGTCCCGGTGCACGAGGATCGGCTCGAACTCGCTCCCGCTCTCCGCCAGTGCCCGCGCATGGCCCTCGTCCAGCCCCAGGAGACGCGGGGAGTCCGCGGGCAGCAGGGAGGCGACCGGCACGGTGAGGATCGTCGATGGCGATGCGTCGGACAACTTTTCCACCCCTTCTGCTTGCGGTCCCCGCACCGTCTCCGCCGGCGGACCGCGCCACCCGTGTCACGGCCGCGCGGGATCGCCGCTCGGGCCGCGGGGGACGGGGGAGTTCGGCACGCGGGCGCCGTCCGCCCGCTCTCGGGCCGTCCCCGCGGTCACCGCTCCGGGGACGTTGCCCCGGTAGGTGGTGTACGAGAACGGGCTCAGGAGCAACGGAATGTGCAGGTGGTTCGGATCACCCTGATGGTGGAGCGAGACGATGACCTCCGCGTACAGGCTGTCGACGGCCCGCTCGGCGAAGTACTCGCCGGTCTCGAAGACGAGCCGGTAGTGGCCGTGGGGCAGGGCCTCGCCGCTCAGCGAGCCGACCCGCCCCGCGTTGTCGGTCCGTGCCCGGGTCAGCGCGGGCCACGTGCCGTGCTCCCGGGCGTGCAGGGTGACGGCCAGGTCCGCGACCGGACAGCCGTTGGTGGAGTCGATGACCCGGACCGAGATGCTCATCCGGCGTCACCTCCCGGTCGGCACGTCCCGTTCACCGTCCGCTCCCCGTCAGTCGTCGACACCGCGTCGCGTTCCGCGTCACACATGAGTGAAGGCACTCGGGCGACGCTCAGCCCCAGATGGTGTCGGAGGGGGTACAGATGCCCGCGAATCCGGCCAGCGCGTACAGCAGAGCCAACATAGCGATCTCCCATGCGGAAACTCGTGACCCGGAGGTCCGGGTGGACGACTCCAGTTCTAGTGAGTTCCCTTTTCGTCCCCCTACCAGAACGCTAACTCCTCGCTAAGCGCCCGGTCCGGGAGGGCGACCGCCCCTGTGGCACGTCCTCGGCGCCGTAGGGCGGGGAGCCGTCCTGGTGACCCGCGTGTCCGGCGAGGTGCACGGGGGAAGGGATCGCCTTCGCCCGCCGCCGCCCCGTCGGCATCGGCGCGGGCTCGGTCCGCGCCTCCGACGACATCGCCGGACCTCGGGGGCCGGGCGACCGCGGGGCCTGGCCACCGCGGGAAGATGACCGGGGTGGGGCCATCCGTCGTCGTGCTTCTTCTCGTACGTCTTGTCGTATTCTCGTACGTCTTGTCGTACGTCTTGTCGTACGTCTTGCCGTGTGTCGTTCGCGCTTCTTGTCGTACGTCGTTCGGGCGTCCGCCGCGCGTCACCCGGGTGCCACGGCTACTGGCCGACGGCGCACACCGCGTACCCGTGGGGCGCGATCACGATGGGAATCTCCTGGTCCGCCTCCCATTCGGCGAACGCGACCGCGATGTGGCTGTAGAACGGCCGCATCCCGAGCGTCGTGAAGTACCGGTCGGTCTCCAGGACCAGCCGGAACGGACCGGTGGCGTCCTCCGGCAGGGACGGACGGTCGAGCCGCCCGTCCCTGCCGGTGAGCCCGTGCCACACGGTCTGCCACTCGTCCAGTCGGGGCCTTTCGATACGGATCAGCAGCCCGTCGACGGGCCGCCCATTGGTTCCATCAGAGACACACACTCCGAGTTTCACGTGACACCGGCCTCATCGATCGCATCCCTGGGGGGACGGGACACCGGATGCGTCCCGTCTGTGAGCATCAGCCCCGCCGCCATCACGACCGGGCCTTCCTTCTCTCTCACCGCCCGTCGTACGCCGGGCGGGAGCCTGCCGCCGAGGCGGGCATCCTGCCACGCGGCCGGAGCGGACACGGACGTCCCGCACCCGGCTGGCCGGTTCCGGTACCGGACCGCCGGACGCCGGGACGGCGCGAACACGGTCCGCCGCCGGTCGCTCCGGGCCCGGCGTCAGCCCGAGCCCGCCCGCGCGTAGGCGGCGGCCGCGGCCGCGTCGTCGGCGGCCTCGCACACCTCGCTCATGAGGCGCGCGGACCGTTTCTGCCAGCTGGCGGCCTGCATCCGCCCGAAGATGTCCAGTGCCGCGCCGATGTGCTCCTTGGCCCGCTCGTAGTGGCCCCGGTCCGCGGCCACCTCGCCGAGCGAGAGCTGGATCCTGCCGATGGCGAGGTACTCACGGGCCCGGGAGGCGATCCCGATGGCCTGTTCCAGCATCTCGTAGGCCGCGCCGTGGCTCCCCTGGCGGGACCGGACAATGGCCAGACCCCGCAGGGCGTAGCACTCGCCGACCGGGTCGCCGACCGAGCGGACGGTCTCCAGCGCCTGGCTGAACACGTACTCGGCCTCGGTCACCTCCTCGATCTGCAGATGCGCCTCGCCCAGGCGGCACAGGATCTGCGCGCGCACCCGCCGGTTGCCCGAGCGCTCCACCGCGGCCAGGCCCGCCGCCATCGTCCGTTTGCCCTCCGCGATCAGGCCGCGGTCCAGATGGATCTGTGCCATGTTGCTCAGGACGTGCGCCTGCGCGGTCGAGTCGTTGACGTCGGCCAGCATGCGCAGCGCCTGCTCGTAGCCCGCCATCGCCTCGTCCAGACGGCCCTGGATGCGGTCGACGAACGCGAGGTTGCGCAGCGCGAGCGCCTCGCCGTGCACGTCCCCGACCTGGCGGAACAGTTCGCGGGCGGGCCCCAGCCTGCCGCGTGCCTCATCCAGCCGGTACTCGAACATGTGCAGGGCGCCCAGCGAGTACAGCATCGCCGCCTGCCCCCGGCGGTTGTCGTTGCGCCGGGTGACGTCGAGCGCGATCTCGTGCGTGGTGCGCCAGTCGTCGAAGTAGCCGTACATCTCGAAGAGCGTGACCGAGGTCAGCGCCAAGTCCCAGCACAGTTCGTCGAGACCGGCACCGGCGGCCTGTCTGACGGCCGTGATCAGACTGGCCCGCTCGTCCTCGAACCATCTGAGCGGATCGGCCAGTTCACGGTCCACGACGGACTGCTCCAGGGCCAGGCGCGGCGCTTCTCCGTGGATCAGCGTGTGGTCGCCGCCGTACGCGCGTCGGTGCGCCTCCTCGACCAGGAGCAGCCAGGTGCTCAGCACCCGGCCGAGGACGACGGACCGTTCGGCGGTGCTCTCGTGCTCGGCCAGGCATTCCTGGGAGTAGACCCGGACCAGGTCGTGCAGCCGGTAGCGGGGGCGGCGGCCCTTCACCACGTCGACGTCGACGAGCTGGGCGTCCACGAGGAACTCCAGGACGTCCTCGGCCTCCGTCACGGCGACGTCGAGCAGGGGCGCCGCGACCCAGCTGGCGAACTCCGCCGCCTCCAGCATGGACAGCCGCCGGAAGAGGCGCCGCGCGTCGGGCGGCAGCCCCTCGTAGACCATGGCCAGACCGGCCCGGACGCCGACCCCGCCATGGGTGAGTTCGTCCAGGCGCTGGCGTTCGTCCCGGAGCCGGGCCACCAGCTTGCTGAGGGGCCAGTGGGGCCGGGTGACGAGCCGCGCCGCCACGATCCGCAGGGCGAGCGCGAGGTTGCCGCAGAGCTCTATCAGCTGCAGGGCGCTGGGCAGTTCGCCGTGGACCCGTTCGGGCCCGAGGATGCGGCTGAGCAGTTGCAGGGCCTGCTCGGTGGAGAACACGTCGGTCTGGACGCAGCTCGCGCCCTCCAGACCGGCCAGCCGGGACCGGCTCGTGATCAGGACCGGGCAGTTGGACGAGCCCGGCAGCAGCCAGCGCACCTGTTCCTCGTCGATCGCGTCGTCGAGGACGATGAGCATCCGCCGGTCGGCGACCAGGTTCCGGAACAGCTCGGCCCGTTCCTCGATGGTGGACGGCATACCCGATCCCGTGATGCCCAGGCTGCGCAGGAAGCGCTCCAGGATGCGGGTCGGCAGGATCGGCTGGGCGGAGGGGCCGCGCAGCTTGGCGAACATCTGGCCGTCGGGGAATCGTTTCGCCAGGGAGTGTCCGAAGTGCACCGCGAGGGTGGTCTTGCCGACGCCTCCCCGGCCGGTGATCGAGACGATCCGCAGGGCGTACGAGGTCTCCGTATCCTCCTCCAGCGCCTCTTCGAGCCGGGCGAGCAGGTCGTCGCGTCCGCTGAAGTCGGCGATGGCGCCGGGCAGCAGGCGGGGCACCGCGGGCGCGTCGACGACCGTGGCGGGCGCCGCCGGGGCCGCCGGGGTCACCTGCGCCGCCGGTGCCGTGGGGGTCGGCGGCAGCGTCCGCGTGGACGGCACGTCGGCCGGTGGCGCGCCGTCCAGGCGGCCGGACAGGATCGACTCCTGGAGGCGGCGGAGCTCCTCCCCCGGCTCGATGCCGAGTTCGTCGATCAGTTCGCGCCGGCCCCGCCGGTAGACCTCCAGCGCCTCGGCCTGGCGCCCGGACCGGGACAGCGCCACCATGAGCTGGGCGCGCAGGTGTTCGCGCAGCGGGTTCTGCATGACCAGGTCGATCAGTCGGGCGACGAGCTGCTGGTGCAGGCCGAGGGCGAGGCGCGCGTCCACCCACTGCTCCACGACGGCGAGCCGTTGTTCGTCGAGGCGCGCGGCCGGGGCCTGGAGCACCGTACTGGTGATGCCGCCGCCGAAGCACGACGAGCCTCGCCAGAGCCCCAGCGCGGTCTCGAAGGCGTCCGCCGCCTCCGCGAAGCGGCCCTCCTCCGCGGCGGTGCGTCCGGCCGCCGCGGCCCGCTCGAAGACATGGAGGTCCAGTTCGTCGTCGCCGACCTCGACGAGGTATCCGGGCGATCTGGTCCTGATGATGTCGGGCAGACCGGCCTTCGCCATGCTGGCGCGGACGATGGAGACGCAGATCTGGATCTGGGCGCGCGCGGTCGGCGGCGGGGAGGCGCCCCAGACCGCGTCGACGAGCCGGCCGACCGGAACGATCCGGTTCGGTTCGAGCAGCAGGACAGCCAGAACGATGCGCTGGCGCTCGGCGGTGATCAGCGCCGGGCCACCGGGGCCGACGACTTCCAGCGGCCCCAGTAATTGAAAGCGCATGACCGTCCTTCACATCCACGCCGTAGTTTCCGCCGGTCAGCTATGCACCAACGTCATATCTACCTAACCCGATCGGCTCTGTCCAGTGAGCGGTGTTTTCCGCGGGGGCCGGGGATTCGACGGCGGGAAGCGGCGCCCCCGATTCAGTACGGGCTTCGAGAAGAACGCCGGGCCATATGGCTTGAATTCAGCTTACGAACACGTCTGGCTATGTGGCCCCTTCGCGGCGGGACGTACGGAAATGCGGGGCGCGCAGGCGCGCTCAGCGACGGCGCGCGTCGGTGAGGTCTCCCGTGACCGGTCCGCCCAGCAGGGACGGCAGGTCCGCGCGGCGGCTGATCCGGAGCTTGCGGTAGGTGCGGGTCAGATGCTGCTCGACCGTGCTGACCGTGACGTGCAGTCCCTCGGCGATCTCCCGGTTGGAGCAGCCCACGGCGGCCATCGCCGCCACCCGGCGCTCGGCCTCGGTGAGGCCGTCGCCTCCGTCGGCGGGTGTCGGCAGTGCGGTGGCGCTCTCCACGGCCAGGCCCCGGACCAGTGCCTCCGCGTGGCAGTCGGCGGCCACGATGACCGCGCGGCGCTCGGCCGCCGCGGCCCGCCGGAACTCCCCCAGGGTCCGGTAGGCGCGGGCCAGGTCGGCGAAGGCGAGGGCGAGTTCGTAGCGGTCTCCGTCGTCGGACTGGAGCAGTTCGGCGGCCTGGCGCAGCAGTGCCGGCCGGTGCGCCGGGGTCCCGGCCCCGGCCAGGACGCGGCTCGCGCTGCCACGGACCCGGTTCGGCATGGCGGGGAACCTGGCGGACTGCTCCTCCAGCATCCGCCGGGCGTCGGCGGGACGGCCCAGTCCCAGGTAGACCTCGGCGACGTCGGTGCGCCAGGGGATGAGTCCCGGCGTGTCCATCCCCCACCGGCCCAGCGTGGCGCCGCACCGGCGCAGGTCCTCCAGGGCCATCTCCAGATAGCCGGTGGCCAGTCCGAACCGTGCCCGCGCGTAGAGGTAGTGCATCCCGTAGCGGGTCTCGGACATCGGCTCGGGGACGCGGTGGTCCAGATAGGTCTGTGCCTCGTCGTAGCGGCCCATCGCGGTGGTGGCCAGGACCAGGGTGCTCAGCGGCGCGCCGACGGTGACGCCCCAGCTGATCGCCGGGAGGAGGGCGAGGGCCTCGCTCGCGTACCGCCGGGCGTCGGTGAGATCGCCCCGGCGCAGGGCGATCTCCGCCCGTACGGCGCCCAGCCTGGCCCTTCTGCTCGGTGTGTGCCGTGTCCGCATCCGGTCCAGGAACAGGTCGCACCAGGCCGACGCGCGTTCGGCCCGCCCGCTGTAGGCGAGGGCGAGGAGGGCGCTCTCGACGGTCTCGGTGGACAGTTCGTCCGGCCGGGTGCCGTGGAGCACCCGCTGGGCCACGCCGACGGCTTCCTGGTGGGGGCCGCCGCCGAGGACGGCGGCCAGCGCGGACACCGCCTGGAGGCGGCGGTCGGCGCTCACCGAGTGGGTGGGGGGACGTCCGGCGGCGGGCCTCGGGCCGAGCGCGGCGAGCAGGGAGGGGTAGGTGTGGCGCAGGCGGCGGCGGGTGATCTGCAGTTCGGTGGCCGTCTCGGGGTCGGTCGCCCGTCCTGTCGCGGCCAGGTGGCGCAGGACCTCCTGTGCCTGTTCGAAGCGGCCGTGCCAGAGCAGCGCGCGGGCCAGGGTGAGCGCGTCGGCGCCGCGCAGGCGGCCCTTGCGCATCGCGTCGACGAGTTCGCCGAGCCTGCCGCTGGACACACCGGGGTTGATGCTCCACTCGGCCCGGATGAGGGCGGCGGTGATACGGGCCCGCCGGAGCGGGTCCGCGCAGATGTGCCGGGCGAGCCGGAGGCAGTCGACCGCGCGGTCGGCCGCGCCGTCGCGCAGGGCGTGCGCGGCGGCGTCCTCCAGGGCGGGCAGGGCCCAGGGCTCCTCCAGGACTCCGGCGTCGGCGGGCGCTCCGGCGCGCAGCAGGTGGTCGGCGACCACCTCGGTACCGGCGCCCCGTTCGTGGGCCAGGACGGCGGCGCGGGTGTGGAGCCGGGCGAGACCGTCCGCGTCGACGGCTCCGGTGACCGCGTCGCGGGCGGCCTCGTGCCGGAATCCGTCCATGGTGAGCAGTCCTCCAGCGATCAGCGCGTGGACCGCCTCGGTGGTCCGGACCGGGCTCAGGTCGACCAGTCCGTCCAGGTTGTCCAGCTCGCCGAGGACCACGTAGCCGCTCAGGGTCCGGACCATGTCCGGGCAGCTGCGGCGCAGGCAGGACAGGACGGCCTCGCGGTAGCGGGGGCCCGCCTCGCCGCCGCCCAGGTGGTCACGGACCAGTGCTTCGACCAGGAGGGGGCTGCCGCCGCTGTAGGCGTGCCAGTCGGCGGAGCGTTCGGCGGCGACGGTCTCTCCGAGGTGCTGGGCCGTCAGCTGCCGGACGCCCGCCGGGGAGAGCTGGGTGACCTCGACGCGGTGGCAGTTGGGCTGTCGCAGCAGGTCGGCCACGAAGCGGAACTCGGTGTCGCAGCCGTGGCCGCTGTGGGTGAACGCCGCGAGGACCCGGGCGCTGTTGAGGCGTCGTGCCAGATAGGCGAGGCAGGTCAGGGAGGCCTGGTCGGCCTGTTCGACGTCGTCGACGGCGATGTACAGGGGGCAGCGTTCGGCCAGTTCCAGCAGGACGGTGGCCAGTCCGCGCACGACGCCGTCGTCCGGTTGCGCGTCGGCGCCCCGGTGCCGGGCGGCGCGTACGCCTTCCTCGATGAGGGCCACGGCACGCGCCCGGTCCGCGGTGTCCAGCGGCGCGTCGTCGACCAGTTGGCGCATCACGCCCAGGGTCAGGTGCCGCTCGTCTTTCGATCCCAGCGCCGCCAGGGGAAGCATTCCCAGGCCCAGGGCGTGATCGGCGAAGGTGTGCACCAGTACGCTCTTGCCCGCCGCCACCGGTCCGGAGACCAGCACGGCGCGTCCGTGTCCGTCCCGCGCCCGTTCGGCCAGTGTGGTCAACAGCGCCATCGGTGCTTCGCGCTCCACCAGTTCCACCGCGAACTCCTCCCATGGGTCGGTGAGAAAGAGGGAATACCGTTCCTCGGCCAGGCAGTAGGTCGCGGTCGGGCCGGGAGGGATCGTCCTCTCGCCGCACGCCGTCAGCACCCGCGGACCGGGTGTTCCGGTCGCCGACGGGACCCATGCTCGCCGCCGGGCTCATCGACCGGCTATCGGCGCGCTATCGACCCGCGCGGCGGCCGGAGTTTCCCGCGTGACGGGACGGGTGCGGGAGAATCCCGTGGAACGGCCGGCGCGGGCCGTGGAATGTTCGCGGCGGGCCGGTTTCCGCCGCGCGGGAATTCCGGGGGCGGGAACGGTCGTCAGGGACAGGGAAACGGCCAGGGACCACGCGCTCTCGCGGCGTGGTCCCTGGCCGTGACGGGCGGGGGCGTGTCAGTCGGCCCGGCGCATCGCCTCGACGAGGCTCTTGGGGCGCATGTCGACCCAGTGTTCGTTCACGTAGTCCAGGCATTCCTGCCGGGTCGTGCTCGGCAGGGCGACGGTCCAGCCCGCCGGGACCTCCGCGAAATCCGGCCACAGGGAATACTGCTCCTCCGCATTGACCAGAACGCGGTATGAGGCATTTTCATCCTCGAACGGATTGCTCATGAGCCAGCGCACTCCTTTATCGGCGTCGAATGGAAGAGCTGCCCGCATTCTGGTCGCGCGGCAAACTCCTGACAACCCCTACATCCCCGTACGCACGGCCCGTGGCCGTTCATCGCGGGCCCATCGCGGTGAGCACCGCGTCCAGCGCGGCGACGCCCTTGTCGAGTGCGTCGAGCCCGATGGTCAGTGCCGGGCGGAACCGCACGGCGCGCGGGCCGCCGGGCAGCAGCAGGACCCGGTGGGAGCGGCGCAGCCGGTCGAGGACCTCGTCGCGCAGGGCCGTGTCGGGGAGGTCGAAGGCCCACATCAGGCCGAGCCCGCGCACGTCGCGGACCAGGGCGGGATGGGCCGCCGCCAGGTCGGCGAGCAGGCGGCCCAGATGGGCGCCCCTGGTCTCGGCCCCGGCCACCAGTCCGTCCCGCTCGATGATCTCCAGGATGCGGGTGGCCCGTACCATGTCGGCGGTATTGCCGCCCCAGGTGGAGCCGAGCCGGTCCGGCACGGCCAGCGCCCCTTCGGGGACCTGGTCCACCCGGCCGCCCGCCATCAGACCGCAGACCTGGGTCTTCTTGCCGAAGGCCACCACGTCGGGGGCGAGTCCGAGCCGCTGGTACGTCCACGGGGCGCCGGACAGGCCGCAGCCGGTCTGCACCTCGTCGAGCACGAAGAGCACGTCGTACCGGTGGCACAGGTCCTGCATGCGCAGCAGGAACTCCGCGCCGAGGTGCCGGTCGCCGCCCGCTCCCTGGACCGGCTCGGCGATGAAGCAGGCGATCCGGTGGCCGCGCTCGGCCAGGTGCCGTCGCGCGACCTCGACCGCCTCCCGTCCGTCGCCGGGTCCGGGTACCGGCACGCGCGGCCAGGCCCATCCCGGGTACCGCGCGGTCACCGTCGGCGAGGTGTTGGTGAGGCTCAGCGTGTAGCCGCTGCGTCCGTGGAAGGCGCCCTCCATGTGGAGGACTTCGAGGGGTGCGGTGGGGTCGGTCCCGGCCCGCTGCGCCCGCCAGTCGAAGGCGACCTTCAGGGCGTTCTCGACGGCCAGGGCGCCGCCGTCGATGAAGAAGAGGTGCGGCAGCGCCGGGTCGCCGAGGACCCGGCGGAACGTCGCCGCGAACCGGGCGTACTGGACGGTGTAGATGTCGGAGTTGGTGACCTTGTGCAGGGCGGCCCGGGTGAGTTCGGCGAGGAACGCCGGGTCGTCGGTCATGCCGGGGTGGTTCATGCCCAGGGGCAGGGAACCGTAGAAGGTGAGGAGGTCCAGGTACTCCTCGCCGCCGCGCGCGTCGATCAGGGTGCTGCCCCGGCTGCGCTCCAGGTCGAGTACGAGGTCCAGGCCGTCCATCAGGACGTGCCGGGACAGTTCTTCCAGGGCGGTGTCCGCCGTGATCTCCATGTCACACCTCGTCGCGCTGATAGCGCCGCAGGTCCAGGTCGCCCAGGCTGGGCAGCACCGCGTCGGCGTCGGCCAGGCCGGGGGCCCCGGAGGGTTCCCAGGGGACCGCCACGCAGCGTAGACCGGCGGCGCGGGCGGCGGTGACCCCGCTCGGGGAGTCCTCGACGGCCAGGGCGTCGTCGGCCGCCACCCCGGCGCGTGCCAGCGCCAGCAGGTACAGGTCCGGTCGTGGTTTGTGGCGGTCGGTGTCGTCGCCGGTCACCAGGAAGGCGAAGTGGTGCCGCAGTCCGAGCCGTCGCAGGTGGCCCTCCACCCAGGCGGCCGGGCTGCTGGACACGATCGCGGCCGTCCGCGCGGTGCGCAGCAGCCGCTCCACGCCGGGCCGGGCCGGTGCGGCCCCGCACCGGGCGGCCCGCCGTTCCCGCTGCCAGTCCCACTCGTCGTCGGCGACCGGGCGGCCGAGCCGGGCGGCCAGGTCGGCCAGGGCGAGGTGCGCCCCGGCCGAGTTGCCGAGCATCCCGGCGCGGGTCCCGGCGTCGAAGGGGACGCCGAGCTGGTCGTAGAGGTCCTGCCAGGCGAGCAGGGCGGCCCGTTCGGTGTCGCAGACCACCCCGTCGAAGTCCAGCAGCAGGAACGGCTGGGGCATCAGCGGCTCACCGGTCCCCGGTCGCCCGCGGTGAGCAGGGCGCAGTACCGGGCGAGGGCGTCGCTCCAGTGGGGCATCGCGTGGACGAAGGCGGCCGCGCGGGTGCTGTCGAGGCGGGAGTCGCGCGGCCGGCCGCCGACGAATCCCGCCTCCGCCATGGACATGGGTACCGGGTGGGCGGTGCCGAGGCGTTCGGCGAGGGCGAGGCCCACCTGGTACCAGCTCGCCCGGCCCCGGTTGGCGATGTGCAGCAGGCCGCGGACGGCCAGGGCGCCGGGGAGCAGCCTGACCAGTGCGGACGCCAGGTCGGGGAGGTAGGTCGGGCTGCTGAACTGGTCGTCGATCAGTCGCGGCCGTCCGCCGTCGAGGAACTCCCGGGCGGCGGCGAGCACCTGGTCCAGGCGTGGGTCGGTGCCGCCGTACAGCCAGGACGTGCGGACCACGAGGTGGTCCGGCACGGCTTCGGCGATCCGTTCCCCGGCGAGTTTGCTCAGTCCATAGACGCTGACCGGGGAGGGGATGTCGTCCTCGTTGTATCCGGCGGGTCCGGGGGTCCGGCCGTCGAAGACGTAGTCGCTGGAGATGTAGATCAGTCGGCTGCCGTGCCGTCGGCAGGCCTCCGCGACGTGGTGGGTGCCGCCGACGTTGACGCGCAGGGCCGGGGCCGGGTCCCGCTCGCAGGAGTCGACGACCGCGTTGGCGGCGGTGTGCACGACCACGTCGGGCCGGAAGGCGTCGATCGAGTCGCGGACGGCCGTCGCGTCGCCGATGTCGAAGTCGGCGAGGGACACTCCGAGGACGGGCCAGTCGGCGGTCTCCGGGCGCGCCGCGAGTTCGTGGCGGAGCGCGGTGCCGAGCATCCCGTCGGCGCCGGTGAGGTAGACGCGCATCACAGGTGTCCGAACTCGGCGATCAGTTCGGCGACCGACAGGCCGGAGCTGATCTTCTCGCGGATGACCCGTTCGCGGTCGATGTTCATCCGGGTGCGGGCGAGTACGGTCTCGGCCTCGTCCTTCGGTACGACGGCGATGCCGTTCTCGTCGGCGACGAGGATGTCCCCGGGGTTGATGACCTGGCCGTCGATCACCACCGGGACGTTGACCTGGACGGGCTCGGTGCGGTCGTGCACGGCGGTCGGGGAGGGCCTGGGGACGGTGCTGCGGTACCAGACGGGGAAGTCGAGGTCGCGGATCTCGTCGACGTCGCGGACGGCGCCGTCGACGATTCCGGCGGCGATGCCGATCTGCCGGGAGAGGGTGGACATCAGGCCGCCCCACATGGCGGTGCGGGTGGTGCCGTGGCAGGCGACCACGATCACGTCGCCCGGCTGTGCCTGCCTGAGCACGGGCATGCAGTCGACGAGGTCGTCGATGGAGAGGTTGACGGTGAGCGCCGGTCCGGCGATCTTGTGGTGGTGTTTGACCGGGAGCAGTCCGCCGATGGCGCCGACCCGGCGCCGGGCGTCGGTGACCAGGCAGCTCGGGCTGTACTCGGCGAGGACCGCGCGGAAGCCGTCGACGGTCTCCTGGGGCGGGCGGTTCAGTTCGTTGCGGACAGTTTCCACGTGGTGTCTCCGTCGGGTCGGGGGGTGCGGGTGGGGGTGCGGTCCAGGACGTCCGCGCCGATGAGGTCCGCGAGGTGGGCCGCGTCCAGGCCGTGCGCGGCGAGGACTTCCGCGTCGGTGCCGCAGCGCGGTACTTCGGTGAGGCCGAGGCCGCGGAAGGCGATGCCGTCCCCGGTGCCCGTCTCCATGAGGTGCCGGGCGATCAGGTCGGCCTGGCCGCCGCTGTCGTACTGGTGCTCGACGACGAACAGGTGCCGGACGCCGGTGAGCAGTCCGGCCAGCCACTCCGGGTCGATCCGGTTGTGCCAGGGCAGGTCCACCACGGTCAGCGCGACGCCCCGGGCGGCGAGCAGGTCGGCGGTGGCGAGGAGTTGTCCGAGGACCACCGGTCCGGCGCCGAGGGCGACCGCCCGGCCGCCGTCCCGCAGGACCTGTCCCCTGCCGGTCTCCAGGGGGGCCGGGGGCAGTGCGGCGAGTGCGGCGGGGACCGGCTGGCTGGACAGGCGCAGATAGACGCTGTCCGGGGTGGACCGGCAGTGGTCCAGGGCGGCGGCCAGCTGGGCGGGGTGGGACGGTTCCAGGATGGTCAGGCCGGGGACGGCGCAGAGCGCCGACACGTCGCGGACCGCCTGGTGGGAGTGGCCGGGTCCGGCGGGCAGCAGTCCGGCGAGCGAACCGACGTAGACCACCGGCCGCCGCTCGGTGGCGTTGTTGTAGATGTGCTCGTTGGGCCGTGCGTGCAGGAAGCAGGAGAACGAGTGCGCGAAGGGGCGCATTCCGCCCGCGGCGAGTCCGCCGGCCATGGAGACCATGTCCTGTTCGGCGATGCCGCATTCGACGAACCGGTCCGGGTGGGCCTCGCGGAACGGGATGAGGCCGGTGTCGAGGATCAGGTCGCCGTCGAGCGCGACGATCCGGGGGTCCTCGCGGGCCGCCTCGGTGAGCAGCCTCCCGTACACCTCGGGCAGCCGTACACCAGACGGTTTCACCGGCAGGTCCACGGTCCGCACGACCGGCCGGAGCGGGGGCAGGCCGCGCCCGCGCAGTATCCCGTCGGCGGTGCCGGTGAGTTCCCGGTACGCGCGCTCGCGGTCCTCGGGGCCCGGGGCGCCGCTGTGGTGGCGGTAGCGCCATTCGCCGGGTGCCATCGAGGTGGCGGCGAAGGTGGGGCAGCCGCCGCCCTTGACGGTGTCCGCGATGATCACCACGGGCCGGTCGGGGTGGTCGGCGGCGCGCTGGGCGAACGCCTTCTCCAGCTGGCCGGGGTCGTGCCCGTCGCACCGGAGCACGCCCCAGCCCGCGGCGGTGAACTTGCCGGTCAGGTCGCCGAGGTCGCTGACGTCGGTGACGAAGGTGTCGGACTGGAGGCGGTTGTGGTCGACGACCACGGTCAGCTCGCCCATCCCGTACCGGGCGGCGCTGGGCAGTGCCTCCCAGTTCTGGCCCTCCTGGAGCTCGCCGTCGCCGGTCATCACCACCACCCGGGAGACCCGGCCGGACAGCCGGTGGGCGAGGACCAGGCCCTTCGCCTTGGAGATGCCCATGCCGAGGGAGCCGGTGTTGAAGGGCATTCCGGGGGTGCCGACGTCGGGGTGTCCCGGCAGTCCGTCGATCCGCCGCAGCCGGTGCAGGAGGTCCTCGTCGAGGAGTCCGAGCCCGATCATCGCCGCGTACAGTCCGGGCGCGTCGTGGCCCTTCGACGAGAAGTACACGTCTCCGTCGGCTTCGAACGGCCGGTCGAGTTCTTCGAGGACCAGCCAGCTCACCACGTCGGCGGCGCTGAAGCTGGAGCCGATGTGGCCCGAACCGGCCCGCGCGATCATGTAGAGGGTGTTGATCCGGCACATCGCCGCGAAGGCGCGGGCCCTGTCGTGCGGATCGGCTACGTCGGCCAGGACGCGCTCGAACTCGGCGCGCGGTATCCAGGCCAGGGAGCTGTCCATGGCTTCTCCTCGTGGAGGGGTCGGTGTCACCAACAGCCGAACCCGCCGTCCACGGCGAGTTCGGTACCGGTGACGTAGCTGCTCAGGCCGGAGGCGAGGAACAGCAGCGGGCCGGTCAGGTCCTCGGCGCGGGCCATCCGCCGCAGCGGCACCCGGGCGTCGAACTTCTCCCGGAACACCGGGTCCTGCGCGCCCAGCACCCCACCGGGTGACAGGGTGTTCACCCGGACCCCGGCCGGGCCCCACAGGGCGGCGAGGTAGCGGGTGAGCGCGGCGACGCCCGCCTTGGACATGCCGTACGCGGGCGGTTTCAGGAACGGCGGGTCCACCGGCAGGTGCTCGTACATCCGGGGGTCGGGCGCGAGACGGCCGTACATCGAGCCGATGTTGACGACGGAGCCGCCGCCGTTCCGGGCCATCCGGGCCCCGAACACCTGGCACATCCGCAGTGTCCCGAGGGCGTTGACGTCGAGGACGCCGCCGGACACCTCGTCCGGGATGTCCTCGAACAGCCAGCCGCCGCCCCGGGCCGACGGCGGGCTGTCGACACCGGCGTTGTTGACGAGGACGGTCGGCTCCCCCGCCCGTTCGAGGCAGTCGTCGAGCGCCCGGCGCAGACCGCCGGTGTCGGTGACGTCCGCGACCAGGTTCAGGAACCGCTCCGGGTCGTGGGCGTCCACCACCGCCCGCAGCTCCGGCCCGACGGTGTCCCGTACGTCCAGGCCCACCACCCGGGCACCGGCGCCGAGGAGGGCGTCCACCCACACGGGTCCGAGCCGTCCGCACACACCGGTCACCACGGCGACCGATCCGGTCAGGTCAGTCGCGGCCGGCATCGCCGTCCACCAGGTCGTCCAGGGTGATGTCGGCGTCGGCCGTCAGGGGCCTGCCGAGGCGTCGGCCCACGACGTCGGCGAGCCGGTCGGGGGTCAGCCCGTCGCCCGGCGACTTGATCGCCACGTCCTCCAGGGTGAGGCGGTGTCCGGCGGGCAGGTCCCGGTGGGTGACGAGCTTCTTGCCCATCTTGCCCATCGCGGGACGTTCGCGCTCCAGCACCCGCTTGTCCGGGCCGCCCAGCGAGCGGCGCACCCGGCGCAGCCCGTCGACCAGTTCGGCCATGTCGGCCTGTTCCAGCGAGAACTTGTGGTCGCTGCCGGGCCGGGTGCGGTCGAGGGTGACGTGCTTCTCGACCACCCGGGCGCCCAGCGCGTACGCGGTCCAGGCGGCCCACGGGCCGAGGTCGTGCCCGGAGAAGCCGATCACCGTGTCGGGGAACTCGGCCCGGTAGGTGCCGACCACGGCCAGGTTCAGCTCCTCCGGCTCGGCCGGGTAGGTGGCCGTGCACTGGAGCAGCGCGAGGTCCGGATTGATCGGCAGGACGGTGCCGCAGGCGCGCCGCACCGACTCCATGTCGGCGCCGCCGGTGCTCACGATCAGCGGTTTTCCCGCCTTCGCCGCGTAGGCGAGCAGCGGGGTGTTCCTGATGTCACCGGACGCGATCTTGATCGCGGGGACGCCCAGTTCGGCCAGGAAGTCCACGCTGGCGAAGTCGAAGGCGGTCGCGAAGAAGTCCACGCCCAGTTCGGCGGAGAGCTGCTGGAGGTGGGTGTACTCGCTGGTGCCGAACTCCAGGAACTCGCGGTGCGCCCCGTACGTCGGGCCGAAGCTGTTGCGTCCGGTGTAGGGGGAGTCGTACATCTCCCTGGTGTAGAGCGAGCGGTTGTCCCGCTTCTGCAGTTTGACCGCGCTGGCTCCGGCCGCGGCCGCCTGGCGCACCAGCTCCTCGGCCTTGTCCAGGTCGCCCTCGTGGTTGTGGCCGATCTCCGCGATCACATAGGCGTCGGTGTCGTCCGACACGATCCGCTCGTTTACGGTCAGCGCTCTCATGGTTCTCAGGTCCTCTCCAGAAGGTCGGTCACCAGCGCGGCGAACCGGTCCAGACCGAGGTCGATCTCCTCCGGCGGAAGCGAGCTGCAGGACAGTCGCAGCTGCCGCAGTCCGCCGCCCGCCGCGTAGAAGTGGTGCATCGGCGTCCAGATGACCTTATGCCGCTCGGCCGAGTAGGCGAGCAGGTCGTCATCGGCGACGAACGGGACCGTGACGACCAGGAAGAATCCGCCGTCCGGTCGGTTCCAGGCGACCGGCGACGGCGCCGGGAACCGTGCGGCCAGCCCGTCGAGCAGATGACGCAGCCGCTGCCCGTACCGCGCGGTGGCGTCCCGGTTGGCGTCGCGCAGCGCGAAGTCGCTCTCCAGCAGTTTTCCGCCGATGACCGCCTGGGCGATCGGCGGGGTGTTGACCGTGATCATGCTCTTGATCTTCGAGAGCTCGTCGGCGAGGGTGCCGACGGTCTCGCCGTCCCGCAGGACCGGCTGGTCGGCCACCACGAACCCGATGCGGGCACCGGGCAGCACGGTCTTGGCGTACGAACCGAGGTAGACGACCCGGCGGCCCTCGTCCAGCGACTTGAGCGTCGGTTTCGGGGAGGCACCGCCGCCGAAGAAGCCGTACGGGTTGTCCTCGATGACGAGGATGTCCAGCTCGGCTGCCAGGTCGAGGAGCCTGCGCCGGGTCGGCACGTCGAGACTGAGCCCGGTCGGATTGGCGAAGTCGGGCACCAGGTAGCAGGCCCGGGGGCGCAGACCGGCCTCCCGCGCGCCCCGCACCTTGGCCGCGAGGTCGTCCAGGTCGATGCCGCCGGTGCCGCTGTCGACCGGCACGACCGGCAGGTCGACCAGGCGGGCCGCGCCGGTGACGCCCACATAGGACGGTTCGGTGGCCAGGAGCACATCACGCTCGTCGGCGCGCAGCGCGCGCAGCACCAGGAGCATGGCCTCCTGGCAGCCGACGGTCACCAGGATCGACTCGGGGTCGGCGCGGATGCCCTCGTCGGTGGCGAGGTTGCGGGCCACCAGGTCCTGGATGACGCCCTTCGTCCTGCCGTACTGGTAGAGCCGGTCGCGGGCGGTCCCCGCTCCCCCGGCGCCGCCGCCGACGTGCTCGGTCCAGGTGCGCAGGTACCGGTGGACGTCCTCGACCGTGAACCCGCCGGGGTCCGGCCGTCCGGGCGCGAAGGAGACCGCGTCCGGGTACCGCTCGGACACCTCGTTCAGCAGGTTCATCGACAGCAGCGCCGGATCGGACAGCGAGCCGTGCAGGTCCGCCAGGTCGAGCGCCGTCACCGGCCGTGCCGTCGAGGCGTGGGACGCCTCGGTCATGAGTCCTCCCGTTCAGGGGTTGCGGACGCCCACCGGACGCCGAGGCGTCCGGCCGCGGCCACGTGCGGGGCTCCGGCCAGGGCCATCGCCACTTCGATCTCGGTGCGCAGCAGTTCCAGCGCTCCGGTCACACCGGCCTCGCCCGCGGAGGCCAGGCCCCACAGGACCGGCCGCCCGAGGAGCACCCCGGAGGCGCCGAGGGCCAGCGCGCGCAGCACGTCGGTGCCGCTGCGCACGCCGCTGTCGAGCAGCACCTCGCAGGCGTCGCCGACCTCGGCCCGGATCGCGGGCAGGGCCAGGAGGCTGGGCACGGCGCCGTCCAGCTGCCGGCCGCCGTGGTTGGACACCACCAGGCCGTCCGCGCCGAGGTCCACCGCGCGCCGGGCGTCCGCGGGGTCGAGGACCCCCTTGAGGACCAGCGGCAGCCGGGTCCTGCGCCGCAGCTCCTCCAGGTCGGACCAGGACAGGGTGGGGTCGATCACGGCGGCGGCGTGACCGCCGACGCTCTGTCCCGCGCCGCGCTGCGCGTCGGGCAGGTTCACCGGGGCGGCGTGTGCCGGTACGGCGAAGCCGTTGCGCAGATCGCGCAGCCGCCGTCCCATGAACGGCACGTCCACGGTGAGGATCAGGGCGCGGGCCCCGAGCCGCTCGGCCTCGTCGATCAGCCACTCGGTGCGGGCCCGGTCGCGCAGCCAGTACAGCTGGAGGAACAGGGCGCCGTCGGCGGCGGCCAGTTCGTCCAGCGGACGGCTGGCCAGGGTCGCCGCCGTGAAGGGGATCCCGGCCGCCGCCGCCGCGCGGGACACCGCGGGTTCGCCGTCGGGGTGGACCACCGAGTGGAACGCCATCGGCGCCACCGCGACGGGCATCGACGCCGGGACGCCGAGGAGGGTCGTCGTGGTGTCGGCGGTCGCCGCTCCGGACAGGACGCGGGGGACGAGGTGGCACCGGTCGAACGCGGCCCGGTTGGCGTTCAGCGTCGACTCGTCACCGCTTCCGCCGGCCACGAAGTCGTACACCTCGGGCGCCAGCACGGCGCGGGCACGGTCCTCGACGTCGGCGAGGGTGAGCGGCTCGGCCGCCAGGACGCCCGGGCCGCCCGTCACTCCGCGTCCTGTCGTTCGACCGCCTCGTACAGCTTGCGGATGTTGTTGCTGCCGAACGTGGTCGCGCCCCGGCGTTCGATGATCTCCATGAAGTGGGTGCGGCGCGGGTGCTCGGACCGGGTGAAGATCTGGAACAGCTCGCCGTCGTGGTCCCGGTCGGCGAGCACATGGTGCGCGCGCAGTTCCGCCACCGGGTAGCCGGACGAACCGAGCCGCTCCTCCAGGTCCTCGTAGTACGCCTCGGGAGTGGTCAGGAACCGTACGCCGGCGGCGCCGAGTTCGGCGACCGCGGCCACGATGCCCGGCACCGCGAAGGCCAGGTGCTGCACTCCGCCGCCGCCGTGCCTCTTCAGGAAGTCGTCGATCTGGCCGGGGACGGCTCCGCTCATGGGCTGGAGCAGCGTCAGCGTCACTCCGGTGTCCGGGCTCTGCACCACCTTGGACTGCATGGCCTGTGCGCCGACGTGGATGTCCTCCTCGAACACCACCCGCCAGCCCAGCTCCCGGCGGTAGAACTCGACGGTCGGTTCCAGTTCGCCGGTCTCCAGGCAGACCGCGATGTGGTCGACGCGGAGCAGGTGTCCCCCGGTCGGGGCCGGCTCCCCGCCGCGCACCGGGTCGATGCCGGGCAGCGACCAGGGTTCGCCGGGGGACCGGGTGACGAAGGTGTGCGTCACGTCGCCGAAGGCTTCGAGCGCCGCCCTGCGGTCCGGCTCCGCCACCCGCAGGGCGATGTCGCTCACGCCGTCGCCGTGCCGGGCCGTGAACAGGGTGGCCGGATGGTCGTCGGCGCGGCCTTCGAGCAGCAGCAGGACGATGTCCCGCTGTCCCACCGCCACGGCGGTGAACTCCGGGGTCTCCCCGGTGGCGATCACCTGAAATCCGTAGCGCTCGACGAACTCGGCCGCACGGGCACGGGCGTCACCGACGGAGAGGGTGATGTGGTCGATCCCGGCGTCGACGGCGTGCTGATCTCTGGTCTGGGGTGTGGACGACATGAATTCCCCCAAGGCTCGATAATCGGTTTTCAACGGCGGGAACACGAATTGTCAGATCCCGGTACCGCGACGGAAAAACGCTACGGACGGGCCCGGAAGAATGTCAACGCATTCCGCCCCCAGCCGCCGAACAGTGCGGAACACCCCGTCCCCCGCTTGGGTACCGGGGTGTCCGCTATGGGGTTCATAGGGGTTGCGCACGCGATCGTGACAGGTGAGTATGCGTGCGATCGAAGCTGCGGACAAGGAGCGGTACGTGCTGATTCATCAGGCACTCGACAAGCGCGCGGCAGAATACGGCGACCATATTGCGCTGATTGACGACAACGGTCCCGTCACCTATTCCCGACTTGTTTCAACGGCCGATTCGTATGCCGCCGCACTGGTCGCGGCAGGAGTGGGGCCCGGCTGCCTGGTGCCGGTGCGCATCGCCCGCTCGGCCCGTATGGCGACCCTGCTGCTGGCCGTCCTGAAGACGGGCGCGGCGTACTGCCCCATCGACGTGAAGTGGCCGGACGAGCGGGTGCGGGAACTGCTGCGCCTGCTGCGGGCACCGCTGTTCGTCACGGACGTCCCGCTCGCCGGCGCCCCGTGCTGGACACCACCGGCCGAACCCGTCCCCGGGACCCCTCCGGTCCACGCGGACCTCGGGCCGGACGACCCCGCCTGTGTCTTCTTCACCTCCGGCAGCACGGGCACCCCCAAGGGGGTGGTGACTCCGCACCGGGCGGTCCTGCGGCTCTTCGACAGCGGCCCGCTGGCCGCCTTCTCCCCCGGGCGGGTGCTGCCCCAGCTCGCCCCGGTCGGGTGGGACGCCTGCGGCCTCGAACTGTGGGGCATGCTGTCCCGGGGCGGCACCGTGGTACTGCCGGACGAGGAGCATCTGCTGCCGGACACCCTGCGCGAGCTGGTCGCCCGGCACGGCGTGAACACCCTCGTCCTGGTCGCGTCCGTGGTCAACCTGCTGGTGCGGCTGGACCCCGACTGCTTCCACGGGATCGACCTGATGTTCATCGGCGGTGAACGGCTGTCGCCCGAGCCGGTCCGCGCACTCCTTGCGGGGCATCCGGACACGACCGTCCACAACTGCTACGGCCCGGTGGAGAGCTTCGCCTTCGCCACCACGCACCGCATCCGACCCGAGGACTGCGACCTGCCGCACGGCGTGCCCATCGGGCGCCCGGTGCCCGGCACCGACGTCCATCTGATCGACGGCGAACTGTGCGTCGCGGGCGCGGGCCTCGCCCAGGGCTATCTCCACGACCCGGAACGGACCGCCGAGCGGTTCGTCACGGTCGACGTGGAGGGCGTGCCGACCAGGGTCTACCGCACCGGTGACCGCGCGGAGCGCGACGCCGAGGGCGTCCTGCACTTCCTGGGCCGCGCGGACCGGCAGGTGAAGATCCGCGGCTACCGGGTGGAACTGGGCGAGGTGGAGAGCCGCGCCGGGGACCGCGCCGGAGTCCGCGACTGCGTGGCGGTGGCCCTGACCGGCCGGAGCGGCGCGTACGAGCGGCTGGCACTGGCCTTCACCGGCGGCGCGGACCCGGACCGGGTGCGCGCGGAGCTGCGCGGCCTGCTCCCCGGCCATCTGGTGCCCGATCTGGTGCGCCGCCTCGACGAACTCCCCCACAACGCCAACGGCAAGGTCGACCACCGTGCCGTTTCAGAACTGCTGCGCGTCCCGACCCCAGGAAAGGGGCTGACGATGACCACGTACACCGAGACCACCAAGAACGCCGGGATCACCGCCGCCGAGACCTCCGCCGCCGATGCCGTCACCGCCGACGCGGGTGCCGTCGAGGCCTCCGTCGTGGAAGCCTCCGTGGTGGAGGCTTCCGTCGTCGAGACCTCCGTCGTGGAGACCTCCGTCATGGAGACCGGAGCCGACGGCGTCCGCGCGGTGGAAGCCACCGACAGGATCGTGCGGGACTACCTCACGCTCGTCGACGACAGCATGGTCGCGGTACTGCCGCACGCCCTGCGCATCGCCGTCGAACTCGGCGTCGCCGATGTGATGGAGCCGACGGCCCCGCAGCCGGTGGAGACCACGGCTGCCCTGATCGACGCCGATCCCGACGCCCTGGGACGGCTGCTGTCCGCCCTCACCACGGCCGGGTTCTTCTCCGGTACCCCCACCACCGGCTTCCGGCTGACCCCGCTCGGCGCCCGGCTGCGCCGGGACGCCCCGGACAGCCTCTCGGCGTCGCTGGTGAACGCCGAGAGCCAATTCGCCTGGCTGCGCGCCACGGACACCTTCCGTACCGGGACGGCATCCTTCGACGGCGGGGACGGCGGCGACGGCGGCTTCTTCGGGGTCAAGAACACCCGGCGCGGCGCCAACCTCGCGTTCCTGCGCCGGATGCGGGAACGGACCGGTCGTCTGTACCGGCAGGCGGCCGGGGCCGTCGACTGGACGGGCTCCGAGGTCATCCTGGACATCGGCGGCGCCGACGGCTTCCTCCTCGGCGAGATCCTGTCGGTGGCCCCGCACGCGGGCGGCATCCTGTTCGACCGCCCCACGGTGATCGACGAGGTGAACCTGGGCGGCGGCGTCCCCGGCTGCCGCGCGGTGCCCGGCGACTTCTTCGTCTCGGTGCCCACCGGCGCCGACACCCATCTGCTGTGCAGCGTCCTGCACGACTGGACCGACGAGCAGGCCGTGGAGATCCTGCGGTCGAGCCGTCGCTCGCTGGCGTCCGGCGGCCGGCTCCTCGTCATCGAGATGCTGGTGCCGGAGGACGGCACCCAGCACGTCAGCCACTGGAGCGACCTCGGCATGATGGTCCTCACCGGGGGCCGGGAACGCGACCGGGCCGGGTTCACCCGCATCCTGGAGGCCGCCGGTTTCCGCACCCACCGGGTCCTGCCGATCCCGGAGTCGCCGTTCTCCGTGATCGAGGCCCGCTGATCCGCGATGGACATCGACCTGCTCGCACCGGAGGTCTTCGCCGGGTACCGGTTCCTCGACCAGCTCGCGGCCCTGCGCGACCGCCCGGGACTGACCCGGCATCCCGAGCCGGACGGTCCCGGCTTCTGGGTCGCCGCCCGCTACGACGACGTCGAGACCGTACTGGGTGATCCGGCCACCTTCAGCTCCCGTTCCGGCATCAGGCTCGGCGGCTCGGACGGGGCGGCCGACCTGGTCGCCGACCGGATGATGGTGGTCAGCGACCCGCCCCGGCACGGCCGGATCCGCCGCGTGGTGGGAGCGCCGTTCACCCCGGCGGCGCTGCGCCGCTGGCACGACCGGATCGTCGCCGGGGTCACCGACCTGGTGGACGAGGTGGTCGGCATCGGTGACGGCCCGACGGGCGACCGGGCGGACGGAGCCGCCGGGCCCCTGGTCCGGGACGCCGTCGGCGACCTGGCCCAGCGGCTGCCCAACCAGGTCATCTGCGCCATGATGAACCTGCCCCGCGAGGACTGGCCGCTGATCGGCAGACTCACCACCGACGGCCTGGACTCCCCCGACCCGATCGACCGGCTGGACGCCAACGCCGAGATCTTCGGCTACTTCGCCGACCTGCTCGACCGGCGGCGCGCCCGCCCCGGCGACGACCTCCTCAGCGCGCTGCTCGCGGCCGGCGGCGACCTCACCGACGAGGAGCTGATCCTCAACTGCAGCGGTGTGCTCACCGGAGCCAGCGAGACCGTCCGGTACGCGGCGGCCGGAGCGCTCCTCGTCTTCTGCGAACGGCCCGAGCTGTGGACGGCGCTGCGCGTGTCACCGGAACTGCTGCCCACCGCCGTGGAGGAGATCCTGCGCTGGACCAGCCCGGGACTGCACGCGCTGCGCACGGTGACCCGCCCGGTGACCGTCGCCGGGACCGAACTGCTCCCCGGCGACCGGGTGACGGCCTGGATCTGCTCGGCCAACCGCGACCCGGCCGTCTTCGCCGACCCGGACACCTTCCGGCCGGACCGGACGCCCAACCGGCACCTGGCCTTCGGCTGGGGCCCGCACGTCTGCGTGGGGTCCCGGGTCGCCAGGCTGGAGCTGACCGCGCTGCTGACCGCGCTGGTCCGCCGCGTCCGCACGGTGGCCCCGGCGGGCACCCCGGTGTGGAGCACCGCCAACTTCATCCATGGACTGACCAGTCTGCCGGTGCGGCTGAGCCCGGCGTGAGCCCGTCAAGGAGCTGATCGATGGACACCACCGAAATAGCCGAGATCTGGCAGGAGGTCCTGGGCGTCCCGGTCGCGGACGACGACGACTTCTTCGCCCTGGGCGGTCAGTCACTGGCGGCCATGGAGGTGGTGGCCGCGGTGCGCCGACGCCTCGGCATCACGGTCCGGGTGCGGGTCCTGCTGGAACACCCCGTGCTCGCGGACTTCGCCGAGCGGCTCGCCCGCTCCGGGGAAGCGTCCCCGGTGCGGTCACGGGAGGTGCCCCCGGTGCGGTCCGGGGAGGACCCTCGGCCGACCTGAGGCGCCGGTCCACGGGAAACGGGACGGCGGGTGCGGATCTCTCCGCACCCGCCGTCCCGTGCGGGCGGCTCCCGCCGTCGTGGGGGCGGGGTGCGGGGACGGGGGTGCGCCCCCGCCGCCGTGCCGTACGCGTCGCATCCGGCTGATCTCCAACGGGCCCGTACCCGACCACCGCCCCTGTCCCGTACGCGCGGATTCCGGGGTGCCCGCCCCCGTCCCGTACAGGTAGATGTCCGGGTTGCCCGCCCCCGTCCCGTACGGGCAGATGTCCGGGGTCCCCGCCCTCGTCCCGTACGGGCTCCGCGACCGCCGTCCGGTACGGGCCTGCGGCCCAGGTCCCGCATCGGCGACCGGCGTCCCGTCCGTGACCGTGACCAGCCGCCGCCCCGGCCCGGTGGTGCCCGCCACGGACGGTCCTGATGTCCGGGGCGGGCAGGCCTGGGCCGGGGCGGCGGCCGTGCGTCAGGAGCGGACGAGCCGGTCCAGGACACCGCGCAGGCTCTCCGCCAGCGCGGTCAGATGGGGCTGCTGGAGCATGGTGTGGTGGTCGCCCGGGACCGTGTGGAACTCGAAGCCGCCCTGGGCGAGGACGCGCCACGGGCGGGTCCTGGGCCGGTGCGGCTGCTCCCGCGCGGAGAGGAGCACCAGGCGGCCGTCGACCGGGCCCGGCCGGTGCCGCAGCAGCGCGCGGGTGTTGGCCTCGAAGACCCGGACGCGTTCCCTCATGTCCTCCCGGATGCCCGCCGGGACGAGGGAGGCGTGTTCCAAAAGGTCCAGGAGGGCCTCGTCCTGGCGGTCCGGCGACAGGCCGCGCAGGGCGGCCTCGTCGTACCGGGGCGCCGGCACGCCCGCCAGACCGGCCAGGTCGTGGACGAAGCCGCCCAGGAGGACCGCGCGGTCGGGGAGTTCCCCACCGAGGTACGGGGGCATCCCGGTGTCCAGCATGACGACCAGCGCGGTCTCCTCGCCGACGGCGGTCAGGAGCGCGGCCATCTCCGCGGCCACCACACCGCCCAGGGACCAGCCGCCGAGGTGGTAGGGGCCGTGCGGCTGGACGGCGCGGATCGCCTCGACGTACCGCGCGGCCAGGTCGGTCAGGGAGGTGGTGACCGGTCCGCCGTCGAGTCCCGGGTCCTCCAGTCCGTAGAGGGGCTGTTCGGGGTCGACGAGACGGGCCAGCGGAAGGTAGGGGACGACGGAGCCGCCGACGGCGTGGACCAGGAAGAGCGGCGGCCTGCCGCCAGTGGGTTTGATCGGTACGAGCGGCGAGGGCTGGGGGCGGTCGCCGCTGGGCGCGTGCGGCGCCTCGGGGCGGTCACGGCGGGACGGGTCGAGCAGCACGGCGGTCATCTCCACGGTCGGAGCGGCGTACAGGTCGCGCATGTCCAGTTCGACGCCGAGCTGTCGGCGGATCTCGGCGCGCAGCCGGGTCAGGTCGAGGGACGTGCCGCCCAGGTCGAAGAAGCTGTCGAGGACACCGATCCGGTCGGTGCCCAGGAGGGCGGACCAGATCCGGGCGACCGCGTGCTCGGTGTCGGAGCGGGGGGCGACGAACTCGCCGACGCGGCTCGGCTCCGGCGCGGGCAGCGCGGCCCGGTCCACCTTGCCGTTGCCGGTCAGCGCGATGCGGTCCACCGGCACCAGCGCGGAGGGCACCATGTAGTCGGGCAGCCGGGCCGCCAGGTGCGTGCGGATCCCGGCGAGGTCGCCCGTCTCCCCGGTGACCACGTAGCCGACGAGCCGGTCGTCGCGTACGGTCACGCACGCGTGGGTGACGCCCGGGTGGGCGGCGAGGACGGCCTCGATCTCCCCGAGTTCGATGCGGAACCCCCGGATCTTGACCTGCTGGTCGATGCGGCCCAGGTACTCCAGGCCGCCGTCGGCGCGGCGGCGGGCCAGGTCGCCGGAGCGGTAGAGGCGGGCGCCAGGGGCGCCGCCGAACCGGTCCGCGACGAAGCGCTGGGCGCTCAGGCCGGGCCGGTGCAGATAGCCCCAGGACAGTCCGGCGCCGCCGACGAGGAGTTCGCCCGGTACGCCGATGGGTGCCGGGCGCCCGGCCCGGTCGACGACCCACAGCGAGAGGTCGGGGATCGGCTCGCCGATGGGGCTGGCGTTGTCCTCCAGGAGTTCCCTGGTCAGCGGGCAGTGCGTGACGTGGACCGTGGTCTCGGTGATCCCGTACATGTTGACCAGCCGGGGGTGTTCCTCGCCGTGCCGGTCGAACCAGCGGCGCACCGAGTCGATGTCCAGGGCGTCGCCGCCGAAGATGACGTACCGCAGGGAGAGCGGCACCGGGCGTTCCTCGTCGGCGGCGACGAGCTGGCGGAAGGCGGCCGGGGTCTGGTTGAGGACCGTGACCCCCTCGCGGGCCAGCAGGCCCTGGAAGTCCTCGGGCGAGCGGGTCTGCCAGAACGGCACCACGACCAGTCGGCCGCCGTGGACGAGGGCGCCCCAGATCTCCCAGACGGAGAAGTCGAAGGAGGAGGAGTGGAAGAGCGTCCACACGTCCCGCTCGTCGAAGCGGTACCGGTCCTGGGTGGTCCGCATCAGCCGGACGACCTGGCCGTGCGGGACGGTGACCGCCTTGGGCGTCCCGGTCGAGCCGGAGGTGTAGATCAGGTAGGCCAGGTCCGCCGCTGTCGCGGTCGCGTCCGGCACGGGGAGGTCGCCGTCGGTGTCGGCGTCCAGGAGCAGCGGGGTACCGGGCACTTCCAGTCCGCTCTGGGTGACGACCACCGAGAGGCCCGCGTCGGCGGCCATGGCGGCGAGCCGCCGCGCCGGGTGGTCGGGATCGAGCGGTACGTACGCGGCTCCGGCACGGAGGATGCCGAGGACACCGACGACGAGGTCGGTGTCCCGGCGGGTGCAGAGTCCGACCAGGCTGCCCCGGGTGATGTCCCGGGCGGCCAGCCGGGCGGCCAGGCGTTCGGCGCGCCGGGCCAGTTCCCGGTAGGTCGTCCGTTCCTCGCCCGCGACCACCGCGACGGCGTCGGGGCGCAGCCGGACCTGTTCGGCGAACAGGTCCCACAGGGAGCCGTCGGCCGGTGTCTCGCGCCGGGCCGCGCTCCACTGGTACAGCAGTGCGGTCTCGTCGGGTCCGGTGAGCTCGAAGTCGCAGACCGTGGCGTCGGGTTCGGCGGCCGCCCGGGTCAGGACGCGGCCCAGGTGTTCGAGGAGCCGGGTGATCCGGTCGTCTTCGAAGAGACCGGTGGCGTACTCGGCCTGGAGCCGTAGTCCGCCGTCGGCGGTGACGGTGGCGTGGGCGGCCAGGTCGAAGCGGGCGACCCGGCCGGAGACCGGCAGGGGTTCGGCGGTGACCGGTCCGAACGCCGCTGCGGCTGCGGGGACTTCGTCGGCGTGCAGGGTGAGGCTGATCTGGAAGAGCGGGTTGCGGCCGGGCTCGCGGGCCGGCCGGAGCCGTTCGACCAGGGTGGTGAAGGGGAGGTCCTGGTGTTCGGCGGCGCCGCGTACGGCGAGTTCGCAGCGGCTCACCAGTTCCCGGAAGGAGGGGTTGCCCGCGACGTCGGCGCGGAGCACGACGGTGTTGGCGAAGTAGCCGACCAGCGGTTCCAGTTCGGGGCGGTCGCGGCCGTAGAAGACCGATCCGATGCCGATGTCGTCCTGTCCGGTGTGCCGGGAGAGGACGACGAGGAATCCGGCCATCAGGACGGACAGGAGTGATCCGCGTTCGGTGTCGGCCAGTCGGCGCAGTGCCGTACCGAGGTCGTCGTGGAGGACGAGTTCCGCCGTGGCTCCGGGGTGTCCGGCGCCGGTGCCGCGCGGGCGGTCGGTGGGGAAGTCGAGCTGGGGCAGGGCGTGGAGCTGTTCGCGCCAGTAGCCGAGCTGTTTGTCCAGGACGTCGTCGGCGAACCGGGCGCGCTGCCAGACGGCGTGGTCGGCCGGCTGGATGTCGAGGGCGGGGAGGGAGCCGTCCGGATCGGTGTACAGGGTGGACAGTTCGTCGAGCAGGACACCGGCCGACCAGCCGTCGGCGATGATGTGGTGGGTGCACAGCACCAGGACGTGTTCGGTCGGGCCCAGCCGGAGCAGTTCGGTGCGCAGGAGCCGGTCGGCGGCCAGGTCGAAGGGGCGGGTGGCGGCCCCTTCGAGCGCCTCGGTCACCGCGTCGGGGTGCGTCGGGGTCACCGTGAGCGGCCAGGACGCCGGTGCGGGGTCGGTCACCTGGACGGGCACGCCGTCCACGGCGACGAAGCGGGTGCGCAGGCTCTCGTGCCGGGCGACCAGCAGGCCCAGCGCGCGGGAGAGCCGGTCCGCGTCGAGGCGGCCGCGCAGGCGCAGGGCGAGCGGCACGTTGTAGACCGGGGAGGCGGGGTCGAGCTGGTGCAGGAACCAGAGGCCCTCCTGCTGGTACGAGAGGGGCGGCGCGGTGGTGCGCGGGGCGGCGGGGATGCGCCGGGTGGCGCCGGGTTCGGCGAGGCGGGTGGCGAGTTCGGCGACGGTGGGGGCCTGGAAGAGGGTGGCGACGCCGAGGTCCGCGCCGAGGGTGGTGCGGATGCGGTTGATCAGCCGGATCGCGAGCAGCGAGTGGCCGCCAAGGGTGAAGAAGCCGTCGTGGACGCCGACGCGGGGTATCTGGAGCACTTCGGCGAACAGGGCGCACAGGGCGCGTTCCCGGTCGTCGCGGGGGGCGACGTGCTCGGTTCCGGAGGCGGTCTCGTCGGGTGCGGGGAGCAGTCTCCGGTCGATCTTGCCGTTGGGGGTGAGCGGCAGCTGCCGGAGGGGGACCAGGGCGGCGGGCACCATGTACGGGGGCAGTACGGAGGCGGCGGCGGCGCGGATGCCGGTGAGGTCCGGGGAGGGTACGGCGGGCACCAGATAGCCGACGAGGCGTTTGTCGCCCGGCCGGTCCTCACGGGCGTGCACATGGGCCTGTGCCACGTGCGGGTGGCGGACCAGGACGCTCTCCACCTCGCCGGGTTCGACCCGGAAGCCCCGGATCTTCACCTGGGTGTCGGCCCGGCCCGCGAATTCGAGGGTGCCGTCGGCGCGCCACCGGGCGAGGTCGCCGGTGCGGTACATACGGGTGCCGGGCGCGCCGAACGGGTCGGCGAGGAAGCGTTCGGCACTCTGGCCGGGGCGGCCGTCGTAGCCGCGTGCCAGACCGGCGCCGGAGGCGTACAGCTCGCCGACCACGCCGACCGGTACGGGCCGCAGCCGGTCGTCGAGGACGTACACGGCGGTGTTGTCCATGGGCAGGCCCAGGGGCACGCTGTCGGGCACCGTGTCCGGGTCGCGCAGCGGCATCTGGATGGAGCACATGGTCAGTTCGGTGGGGCCGTAGGTGGCGCGGACGGTCAGGCCGGGGTGGCGGCGCAGGACGGCGCGGACCGCGGCGGGGCTGATGACGTCGCCGCCGGTCATGACCTCGCGCAGTCCGGTGAAGCAGTCCGGGTCCTCCTCGGCGATGACCTGGAAGAGGCCGGAGACGAGGAGGACGTCGGTGAGTCCGGCGGCCCGTACGACGGTTCCGTCGACGTCGCCGACGGGTGCCACGACGACTTCTCCTCCGGACAGCAGCGGCACCCAGATCTCGCAGGTGGACGCGTCGAAGGCATGGGGTGAGTGGAGCAGGGCGCGGCGGGGCCGTTCGTCGTGCCAGCAGCGGTCGCGGGCGAAGGCGAGCACGCCCCGCTGGGTGGTGACGACGCCCTTGGGCGCGCCGGTCGAGCCCGAGGTGTACATGATGTACGCGGCCTGTTCGGGGTGCGCGGCGGCGGCCGGGACGGCGGCGCGGTCGGCCTCGGTGGCCCGGAAGCCGGTCACCGTCAGGGTCTCGATGCCCGTGCCCGAGCCCGAGCCCGTCCCTGTGCCCGAGGCCGTGCCCGTGTCTGTGCCCGTTCCCGTGCGTGTGCCGCTCGCCGCTTCGTGGTCGCGCAGCGCGTCGTCGACGAGGAGCAGTTCCGCACCGGCCTGCCGGAGCATGTCCCGGAGCCGTTCGGTGGGCGCGGTCAGCGGCAGCGGTACGAAGCAGCCGCCCGCCTTGAGCACGGCGAGCATCGACACGATCAGGTCGGCGGAGCGCTGCTGGAGGAGGGCGACCCGGGTCTCCGCCGTGACGCCCAGGCGGCGCAGACGGCCGGCCAGCAGGTCGCTGCGCCGGTCCAGTTCGGCGTAGTCGAGGGTGCCGTCCGTGTCGGACACGGCGGGGGCGCCGGGCGTCAGGGCGGCCTGCCGGGTGAACGCCTCGGCGAGTCCGGTGGGTGTCTCCGGCCGGGTCGTGCCGTTCCAGACGCGCAGCAGGGTGTCGCGTTCGCGGGCGTCGAGGAGGTCGATGTCGCCCAGGGCCCGGTCGGGGTCCCGGACGGCTTCTTCGAGGAGCCGTACCAGGCGGTGTCCGAGGGCCGTGACAGTGTCCCGGTCGAAGAGTTCGGTGCGGTGGACGAGTTGCGCGGACAGCCCGAGGGGGGTGCCGTCGGGGGCGTACCGGTCGGTGAAGGCGACCGACAGGTCGAAGTGCGCCGCGATGGTCCGGTTCCGCAGTTCGGTGACGGTCAGGCCGTCCAGCGTGTAGTGCGCGGCGGCGTTGTTCTGCAGGACGAGCGCGACCTGGAAGAGCGGGTGCCGGTTGAGCGCCCGGCTCGGGTTGAGGGCCTCGACGAGCCGGTCGAAGGGCATCTCGGGGTGGGCGAGGGCGGCGAGGTCGGTCTCCCTGGCCCGTGCCAGGAGTTCGCGGAACGTGGGGTCCCCGCCCGTGTCGAGCCGTAGCACCAGGGTGTTGACGAAGAAGCCGATGAGGTCTTCGAGGTCCTCTTCGGCACGGCCCGCGTCCATCGTGCCGAGCGGGATGTCGGTGCCCGCGCCGAGCCGGGTCAGCAGCGCCGCGAGGGCCGCGTGCACGACCATGAACAGCGAGGCGTCGGCCTCGCGGGCGAGCCGCAGCAGGCGTTCGTGCAGCTCCGGGGGGAGTTCGAGGAGGACTTCGCCGCCGTCGTCGCCGGAGATCTCCGGACGGGGCCGGTCGAGCGGCAGCGGGAGTTCGTCGGGCAGGCCGGCGAGCCGGGCGGTCCAGTGGGCGAGGAGGTCCGCGCCGTCCGGGCCCTGGAGGAGTTCCCGCTGCCAGAGGGCGTAGTCGGCGTACTGGACGGGCAGGGGCTCCCAGTCCGGCGCGGCGCCGGTGCGGCGGGCCGCGTAGGCGGTGGCCAGGTCGCGGCCGAGCAGCGCCGTGGACCAGCCGTCGCCGACGATGTGGTGGAGCACGAGGTACAGCGTGTGGTCGTGCTCGTCGGCGCGCAGCAGCCACACCCTCAGCGGCAGGTCCGTGGTGAGGTCGAAGGCGTGCCGGGCCAGCCGGTCCAGTGCCGTGGGCAGTTCCCCGGCCGGGACGTCGAGTTCGGTGAGGAACTCGGTGACGTCGACGGTGTCCCGCACCCGCTGCCGAGGCTCTCCCTGGACCTCGGGGAAGACCGTGCGCAGGCTTTCGTGCCGGGCCACCAGATCGGCCAGGGCGGAGCGCAGGGCCGGGGTGTGGAGCGGGCCGTCGAGCCGGAGCGCGAGCGGCAGGTTGTAGGTCCAGGCGCCCGGGTCGAGGCGGTTGAGGAACCACAGGCGTTGCTGCGCGAAAGACAACGGGAACACGGATCCTCCTGCGCCTGCGAGACATCGACGGTCGTCGGCCGCACACGATAGGCCGGTGGGGCGCGGGGCAGGGCGGACGGCCTCGAAACGGCCCCGCCCCCTGGGGTTCCGGCGGCCTCTTCTAGGGGTTGTCGGGCCGCTCGGCGCCCGCTCATCATGGGCCAGCCCTCATGGACCACTCGTCACGGGCCAGCCCTCATGGGACCACCGGCACACATCGATCATGGAGAGCCGCGATGCCGTTTTCGCCGGAGCGCTTGCCGTCGGCCGCTGTCGAACCGTCCGAGTCCTTGCACGGTCTGGTGGCCGGGCACGCGGCGCGGCGCGGTGACGCACCGGCCCTGCGCTGCGGACCGGTCGAGCTGAGCTACGCCGAGCTGGACGTCCGGGCCAATCGGCTGGCGCACGTGCTGCGCGGTCGTGGCATCGGCGCCGAGGACGTGGTGGCGCTCGCGCTGCCCCGCTCGGTGGAACTCATCGTCGCCCTGCTCGCGGTCGGGAAGGCCGGGGGCGCGTTCCTGCCGGTGGACGTCCGTCACCCGGCCGAGCGGATCGCGTTCATGTGCGCGGACAGCGCGCCCCGTCTCCTGCTGACCGCCGGGCCGGGGGTTCCCGCGCTGCCCGACACCCCGGGAACCACCCAGCTGTCGCTGCCCGAGCTGCTGGCCGAGGCCGCATCGGCGCCGGTGACCGCCCCGGACCCGGTGGACCGTCCGCTGTCCCTGGCGTACGTCATCTACACGTCCGGTTCGACGGGCCGCCCCAAGGGCGTCGCGGTGCCGCACCGGGGGCTGCCGCCGTTCGCCGCCGACCTGGTGGACCGGATGGCGGCGGGCCCCGGCTCCGTGGTGTCGCAGCTCGCCTCGCCCAGCTTCGACGCCATGATCATCGAGGTGCTCCTCGCGTTCGCGCCGGGCGGCACCCTGGTCGTGTCGCCCCCCGGCACCCTCGCCGGGGAGGAACTGGCCGCGTTCCTCGCGGACCACCGGATCAGCCACGCCTTCGTTCCGCCGTCGGTCCTCGCGACCGTGCCCCGGACGGAACTGCCGGAGCTGCGGTCCCTGATGGTCGGCGGTGAGGCCTGCGGCGCGCGCCTCGTGGACCTGTGGAGCCCCGGCCGCCGCATGGTCAACGGCTACGGCCCCACCGAGACGACCATCGCCGTCACCCTGTCGGCCCCGCTCGTCCCCGGTCCCGACGCCCCGCCGATCGGCTTCCCGTCCGGTGACACCCGTCTGTACGTCCTGGACGACCGACTGCGCCCGACGCCCCCCGGCGAGATCGGCGAGCTGTACGGCGGGGGCGACGGGGTGACCCGTGGGTACGTCGACCGCCCCGGGCTCACCGCGCAGCGGTACGTCGCCGATCCGTTCGGGGAGCCGGGGGCCCGGATGTACCGTACGGGCGACCTGGTGCGGCGGCTGCCGGACGGTCAGCTCGCCTACTGCGGCCGGGCCGACGACCAGGTGAAGATCCGGGGGCTGCGGATCGAGCCGGGGGAGATCGAGGCGGTCCTGGCCGGGCATCCGGCGGTGGAGCAGGCCCGCGTCCTGGTCCACGAGGACCAGCGGGGCGAGAAGCGGCTCGCCGCCTATCTGGTCGGCGCACCGGCGCGGGACACCGACGACGGCAACGCGGAGCGGCACGTCGACGAGTGGCAGCAGATCTACGACACGTTCTACGACGGGTCCGACCGGGCGGCCTTCGGCACGGACTTCTCCGGCTGGAACTCCACCTACACCGGTGAGGGCATCCCGGTCGAGGAGATGGCCCGCTGGCGGGAGGCCGTCGTCGCCCGCGTACGGAGCTTCGCCCCCCGGCGCGTGCTGGAGGTCGGCGTCGGATCGGGGCTGATCCTGACGCCACTGGTCGGCCTGGTGGACGAGTACTGGGGCACCGACTACTCGGCGTCGGCGATCGAGGGGCTGCGCGAGCGGCTCGCCGGTGAGCCGGACGTCGCGGGGAAGGTCACCCTGCGCGTCCAGGCCGCCGACGTCACCACCGGTCTGCCCCGGGGCCGTTTCGACACGATCGTCATCAACTCGGTCGTCCAGTACTTCCCCGACGAGCGGTACCTGCGGGACGTGCTGGCCAAGCTCCTCGGTCTGCTCGCCCCGGGCGGCCGGCTGCTCGTGGGCGACGTACGGTGCCTGCCGCTCGTGGACAGCATGTGGACCGGCGTCCGGCTCGGGCAGCTCGACCACGATCCGGGCCCCGGCGCACTGCGCCGCGAGATCGAGCAGGCGGTGGTCCTGGAGAAGGAACTCCTGATCCACCCGGGCCTCTTCGGAACCGTCGGCGCCGGAGCCGTGGACGTACGGCTCAAGCGCGGCGCCGACCACAACGAACTGACCAAGCACCGCTACGACGTGGTGCTGCACCAGGACGGCGCCGGTGCCCAGGACCTGTCGGCGGTCCCGGCGCTGGGCTGGGGGCTCGACGTGCGGGGCCCGGAGGAGCTGGCCGCCCGGCTGGCCGACGGCGCCGCGCTGCGGCTCACCGGGGTGCGCAACGCCCGGGTCGCCGGTGAGGTCGCCGCCGCGCGCGCGGTCCGGGCGGGCGCCCCGGCCGGGACCGCGCGCGCCGCGCTCGACGGACCGGACGACCGGATCGACCCGGAGTACTGGCACGCCCTCGCCGAGGCGCACGGCCGCACCGCCGTGGTCACCTGGTCCGCCGAGGGACCCGACCTGCTCGACGTGCTCTTCCCGGCGGCGGACGGCGGGCGGGTGCTGGACGGCGTGTACCTGCACCGGGCCGCTACCAGACCCACCGACACACCCGGCTTCCCCGGCACGCCCGAGTCCGCCGGGTCCGCCGGCTACCCCGGCTCCGTCGCGCCCTCGGAATCCGCCGCCATCGCCGCCTCCCCTGAATCCGCCGCCCCCGTCGGCGATCTCACCGGGTTCACCGGCTTCACCAACGACCCGATCGCCACCCGCCGTCGTGGGCTGCTCGTCGCGGCCCTGCGCGACTGGTCCAAGGAACGGCTCCCCTCCTATCTGGTGCCCTCCGCTTTCATGGTGCTCGACGCGCTGCCCCTGACCGCGAGCGGCAAGCTGGACCGGCGGGCGCTGCCCGAACCCGACTTCCGCGGCGACGCGTCCGGCCGGGCTCCCCGTGACGCGCGGGAGAAGCTGCTCTGCGAGCTCGCCGCCGAACTGCTCGACCGGGCCTGGGTCGGCATCGACGACGACTTCTTCGACCTGGGCGGCCACTCGCTCCTCGCGGCCCGGCTGCTCAACCGGATCCGGGGCGCCTTCGGCGTCCGGCTGGGGCTCGACGCGCTGTTCGCCACGCCCACCGTCGCCGGTCTCGCGGCGGCCATCGCCGGGAGCGCGGGACAGGAGGCACCGGCGCTGGTCGCCGCCCCGCGCCCGGAGCGCGTTCCGCTGTCCTGGGCCCAGCAGCGCCTGTGGTTCGTCAACCGGATGGATCCGCTGGGCTGGACCTACAACCTGCCCGTGGTCCTGCGGCTGACCGGCCCGGTGGACCCGGCCGCCCTCGTCGCCTCGGTCGGGGACCTCCTCGCGCGGCACGAGTCACTGCGCACCGTGTTCGAGGAGCGGGACGGGCAGCCGTACCAGCGGGTCCTCCCGGAGGTGGCGGCGGACGCTCTCGTACAGGTGCTCGACGTGGCCGGGGACGACCTGGACGGGGCCGTGAGGGCCGTGTGCCGCGAGCCCTTCGACATCACCGCCGACGTGCCGGTGCGGGTGCGGCTGCTGAGCACCGCGCCGGACCGGCACACCCTGGTCCTCGTGCTGCACCACATCGCCGGGGACGGCTGGTCGATGGGCCCGCTGGCCCAGGACCTGGCCACCGCGTACGCGGCACGGGCCGCCGGGACGGCGCCGCGGTGGGAGCCGCTGCCGGTGCAGTACGCCGACTACGCGCTGTGGCAGCGCGACCTGCTGACCACGGCGTACCAGGAGCAGCTGACCGGCTTCTGGCGCGGCTACCTGGCGGACCTTCCGGAGGAACTCGCCCTGCCCTACGACCGGCCCCGTCCCAGCGGCGCCGACCACGCGGGCAAGCTGCTCCCGATGCGGATACCGGCGGCGCTGCACGCCGAGCTGCTGGCGCTGGCTCAGCAGAGCCGCACCACCCTCTTCATGGTGCTGCACACGGCCCTCGCCGCGCTCTTCACCCGGCTCGGCGCGGGCACCGACATCCCCATCGGCACCGTGGTCGCGGGGCGCGGCGACGACAAGCTCGACCATCTGGTCGGCTTCTTCGTCAACAACCTGGTGCTGCGCACCGACACCTCGGGCGACCCGACCTTCCGTGAGCTCCTGGAACGCGCGAGGACCGGCGACGTGGCCGCCCTCAGCCACCAGGAGCTGCCCTTCGACCGGGTCGTGGAGGCGCTCAACCCGGCCCGCGCGCTCGGTCGTCACCCGCTCTTCCAGACCATGCTGGTCCTGCAGAACAACGCGGACGCCGACTTCGGCCTGGCCGGTCTGGACGTCGAGGTGGTCCGGTCGACGCCGTCCGCCGCCCAGCTCGACCTGTTCGTGAACCTCACCGACGCCTACCGGCGGGACGGCGCCGCCGACGGTGTCGTCGGCGAGATCGTCTACCGCACCGGGCTCTTCGACCCGGCCACGGTACGCGCGCTGGCCGACCGCTTCGTCCGTGTCCTGCGGGCCGTCGCCACCGACCCCGACCAGCGGCTCGGCGGGCTCGACGTCCTGGACGACGGCGAACGCGACACCCTTCTGCGCTCCTGGAACGACACCGGGCGGCCGCTGCCCGACGCCTCGATACCCGGGCTGTTCGCGGAGCGCGCCGCCGCGACGCCCGACGCGGTCGCGGTCACCGGGCCGGTCGTCCTGACCTACGCCGAGCTGGACCGGCGCGCCAATCACCTGGCGCACCGGCTCGTCGCGGCCGGAGCGGTCCAGGACCGGCCGGTGGCGCTGCTCCAGGAGCGGTCGGCCGATCTGATCGTGTCCATGCTCGCCGCGCTCAAGGCCGGTGCCTCCTACCTGCCGTTGCCGTCGGCCGTGCCCCCGGACCGGCTGCGCCGGATGTGCGAGCTCGCGGGCGCGGCCCTGCTCGTCACCGACCGGCCCCATGACCTGGCCGGACTGACCGTACTGGCGCCGGAGGACGGCGCGGCGGCCGAGCCGCCCCGCCCGGAGCCGCACCCGGACCAGGCCGCGTACGTGATGTTCACCAGCGGCTCGACCGGTGCGCCCAAGGCGGTCGTCCTGACGCACCGGAACGCGGCCGGGTTCGTCCGCGACCGGCTCTGGCGGACCGGGGGTACGGTGCTGATGCACTCGGCCACCGGGTTCGACGCCTCGGTGCACGAGATCTGGACCCCGTTGCTGACCGGCGGAACGGTCGTGGTGGCTCCGGGGGAGGTCCTCGACGACGCCGGTCTGGCGCGTGCGGTGGCCGCGTCCGGGGTGGACCGGGTCTGGCTCACCTCCGGCCTGTTCGCGGCGCTCGCGGAGGACCCGGAGTGCTTCGCGGGCGTCCGGGAGGTCCTGACCGGCGGGGACGTCGTGTCCCCCGCGGCGGTCGGACGGCTCCTCGACCGGCACCCCGGTCTGACCGTCCGGGCGCTGTACGGTCCGACCGAGACCACCACCTGCTCCTCCCGGTTCTCGATGTCCGGGGCGGCGGCCGTGCCCGGCCGGGTGCCGATCGGCGCCCCGATGGACAACACCCGGCTGTACGTGCTCGACGGGCGGCTCCAGCCGGTTCCCGCCGGGGTCCCGGGCGAGCTGTACATCGCCGGTTCCGGCGTGTCGCGCGGGTACGCGGGGCAGCCCGACCTGACCGCCGAGCGGTTCACCGCCGATCCGTGGGGGCCGCCCGGCGAACGGATGTACCGGACCGGTGACATCGCCCGGTGGCGTGCCGACGGCACCCTGGACTTCGTCGGGCGGGCCGACGCCCAGCTGAAGATCCGCGGCTTCCGGGTCGAACCGGCCGAGGTCGAGTCCGCCCTCACCGCACTCCCGGAGCTCGCCCAGGCGTTCGTCACCGCCCACGAGGACCGTGGCGGCGAACGCAGGCTCGTCGCCTATCTGGTGCCCGGCGGCGCGGCTCCGGACCTCGCGGAGGTACGGGACCGGATCGCCTCGGCGCTGCCCGACTACATGGTGCCCAGCGCCTTCGTCGTCCTCGACCGGCTGCCGCTCACGGCGAACGGGAAGCTGGACCGGCGGGCCCTGCCGGAGCCCGAGTTCGAGACCGGCGGCGGGTACACGGCGCCGCGCACCCCCACCGAGGAGATCCTCGTCGCGCTCATGGGCGAACTGCTCGGCAGGGCCCGGGTCGGCGCCCACGACAGCTTCTTCGACCTCGGCGGGCACTCGTTGCTCGCCACCCGCCTGGTCAACCGGATCCGTACCCACCTGGGGGCGGACCTGGGCGTCGCGGACCTGTTCGAGGCTCCCACGGCGGCGGCGCTCGCCGCCCGGCTCGGCTCGGGCGAGGGGGCGCGGCGGACCCGCGCCGCCCTGGTCCCGGGCGCCCGGCCCTCCCCGCTGCCCCTGTCGTACGCCCAGGAACGGCTGTGGTTCCTCTCCCGCTGGAACGGGCTGGGCTGGCCGCTGGTGCTGCGCCTGGACGGGCCGCTGGACACCGGGGGGCTGCGCGCCGCGGTGGGCGACCTCCTCGAACGGCACGAGACGCTGCGCACCCTCTTCCCGGAGACCGACGGGGCTCCCCGTCAGCAGGTCCTGGAGGTGGCGGACCCCGACGAGGTGCTGCGGATCACGGAGGTGGACCCGGCCGGTCTGGACCGGGAGCTGACGGACGCGGCCGGGCACCGGTTCGACCTGACCACCGAGCTGCCGCTGCGGCTCCATCTGTTCCGTACCGGTCCCGACCGGTACACGCTGCTGCTGCTGATGCACCACATCGCGGGGGACGGCTGGTCCCTGGCTCCGCTGAGCCATGACCTCGCCCAGGCGTACGCAGCCCGGGTCCGGGGTGACGCCCCGGTCCGGCGTCCGCTGCCGGTGCAGTACGCCGACTACACGCTGTGGCAGCGGGCCCTGCTCGAAGGACCGGCCGGGGAACGCCTCACGGCGTACTGGTCCGAGCGGCTCGCCGGGCTCCCCCGGGAACTGGCGCTGCCCTACGACCGGCCCCGGCCCGACTCCTCGGAGCTGCCGGGCGCCCTGCTGACGGTCACCCTGCCCGCGCCGCTGCACGCCGGTCTGCTGGAGCTGGCCCGGCGGACGCACACCACGCTGTTCATGGTGCTGCACACCGCGCTCGCGGCGCTGTACACCCGGCTCGGGGCGGGCACCGACATCCCCGTCGGCACCACGGTCGCCGGGCGCAGCGACGACGGTCTGGACCAGTTGATCGGCTGCTTCGTCAACAGTCTGGTCCTGCGGACCGACACCTCGGGCGATCCGAGCTTCCGTGAGCTGCTCGGCCGGGTGCGGGACCTGGACCTGGCCGCGTACGCCCACCAGGAGCTGCCGTTCGACCGGATCGTCACCGCGCTCAACCCCGAGCGGTCGCTGAGCAGGCACCCCCTCTTCCAGACGATGCTGGTGCTGCAGAACAACGCCGGGGCCTCGGTCTCCCTGCCCGGCGTGGACGTGTCGCCCGCACCGTCCGAGGGCGCGGTCGAGGCCGTCCGGGTCGGTCCGGTGGACTTCGACCTCAACCTGAGCTTCACGGAGCACCACGGCGAGGGCCGGGTGCCCGAGGGCGTCACCGGTGAGGTGCGCTACCGCACCGATCTGTTCGACCGGGACACCGTGGTCTCCCTGACGGACCGCCTGCTGCGGGTCCTGGGGGCGGCCGTCGCCGATCCCGACGTGCCGATCGGGCGCGTCGACCTGCTCTCGGAGGCCGAGCGGCGGGCCGCGCTGTCGGAGCGGGACGACATCGCGCGGCCGGTCGTGGACGAGGACCTCGCCGTGCTGTTCGCCCGGCGGGCCGCCGCCACCCCCGACGCGGTCGCCGCCGTCGAGGGCGACCGGACGATCGGCTACCGGGAGCTCGACCGGCGCGCCAACCATCTGGCGCACCTGCTGGTGGCGGCGGGGTGCGGGCCGGACGAGCCGGTGGCGGTGAGTCAGCCGCGCGGCATCGACTACCTCGTGTCGGTGCTCGCCGTGGTCAAGGCCGGGGGCGGCTATCTGCCGCTGCCCGGGTCGGCGCCGCTCGCCCGGCGCCAGCGGATGGTCGACCACATGCGGGCGCGGCTGCTCGTCACCGACCGGCCCACGGACCTGACCGGGGTCACGGTGCTCACGCCCTCCCCCGGTGCCGAGGAGCGGGGTCCCACGGCTCTGAGCCACCCGGACCGCACCGCGTACACGATGTTCACCAGCGGTTCGACCGGGACGCCGAAGGCGGTCAGCGTCTCGCACCGCAGTGTCGCCGAGTTCGTCGCCGACCGGGCCTGGGAGCGGCTGCGCCCCGCCGACGCGCTGATGCACTCGCCGACGTCGTTCGACCCGTCCACGTACGAGATCTGGCTGCCGCTGCTGACCGGCGGCCGGGTGGTGATCGCGCCCGAGGGCGATCTGGACACCGAGGTGCTGGCCCGTGCCATCGTCGAGGGGAAGGCCACCACGGCGGTCTTCACCTCGGCGCTGTTCAACCTGATGGTGGCCGAGGCCGCACCGGCGCTGGCCGCGCTGGACCTCGTGTGGATGGCCGGTGACGTGGTGTCCCCCGGGGCGGTCGCGGACCTGGTGGCCGGGGCGCCGCGGACGGCGGTCGCGGCGGCCTGGGGCACCACGGAGACCACCGTCATCTCCTCCTGGTACCCGATCGGCACGGTGCCCGCGCGTACGGTGCCGATCGGGCGGGCGATGGACAACACCCGGCTGTACCTGCTCGACGAGCGGCTGCGGCCGGTGCCCGCCGGGGTGCCCGGTGAGGTGTACGTGACCGGGACCGGCCTGGCCCGGGGGTACGCGTACCAGCCGGACGTGACCGCGTCCCGGTTCCTGGCCGACCCGTACGGCCCGGCCGGTGGGCGGATGTACCGCACCGGGGACCTGGCCCGGTACCGGGCGGACGGGGTGCTGGAGTTCGAGGGCCGTGTCGACGCGCAGCTGAAGGTGCGCGGGTTCCGGATCGAGCCGGCCGAGGTCGAGGCGGCCCTGACCGGGCATCCGGAGGTGGCCCACGCGACGGTCACGGGGGACGGTGAACGGCTGATCGGCTACCTCGTGCCGTCGGACGTGGACGTGGCCGCCGTACGGGCGCACGCCGCGCTGACGCTCCCGGACCACATGGTGCCGAGCGTGTTCGTCACGCTGGACCGGCTGCCGCTGACCGGCAACGGCAAGGTCGACCGGAAGGCGCTGCCCGCGCCCGGCCCCGGCGCGTCCGACACGGCCTACGTGGCACCCAGGGACGAGCGGGAGGCCGCCCTGTGCGCGATGTTCGGCGAGGTCCTGAAGACCTCGCGGGTCGGCGTGCACGACAACTTCTTCGACCTCGGCGGCCACTCCCTGCTCGCCACCCGGCTGCTCAACCGGGTGCGGACCCGGTTCGACGCGAGCCTCAGCGTGGCCGCGCTGTTCGAGTCGCCGACGGTCGCCGCGCTCGCCGCGCGGCTCGGGCGGGCGGAGAACCGCACCCGTCCCAGGCTCCGCCGGCGCACCGGCGACACCGGGGCGGAGGCGGATTCCCGGTGAGAACGGGCCCGGACGTCCCGCGCGTCCGGGCCCACCGGAGCGGTCGGCACACGACCGGCCCTCCGTCGGTGTGACGGGCGGCGCGGACCTCGGCGAACCCGACCGGTCCGCGCGGCGCCGTCGCACGCGCCCACGCCGCCCACCCCGCCACCCCGCCGTCCCGCCGCCGAGCGGTGGCGGCGGGCCTCAGACCCGTACGGCGCTGACGGCGCCGTGCCCGCCCGGCCGGGAACCGTACCGGCCCGGCACCGTGGAACCCGAGATGATCGTCGAAATGGAGTGGGAGAGCGCGATGTCAAGCATCAGTCCCCCTGAGACCGCGGCCGATCTCGCCGCCGTCGCCACCCTGCTGGAGATGGCCGACCGGCTGGGTGTCATCCCGCTGCTGGAGCGCGGCGAGCCGGTGACCGTGGCCGAGCTGGCCGTGGCCGCGAACGTGCCGGAGGAGGGCATGGGCGGTTTCCTGTCCGTGCTGGTCGCCGCGGCGCTGCTCGTGCCGACGGGCGTGAAGGAGTTCCGGGCCTCGGACGACTTCGCCGACCGGATCCACCAGTCGGGGTACCTCACCTGGTCGTTGCGGGCCAACCAGCCGTACGTCCAGCATCCCGCCGAGTTCCTGCGCGATCCGGTGGCCGCCGCCGCGCAGTACCAGCGGAACGGGCGCGAGGTGGCGGTCAGTTCCCGGTGGATCGGCAGCCAGGGCTTCTACCCGGCCGCCACCGAGGCAATCCTCGCCGTCCGGCCGCGCAGGATCGTCGATCTCGGCGCCGGTGCCGCCGGTCTGCTGATCGACCTGCTCGGCAGACTGCCGGACAGCACCGGGGTGGCCCTGGACATGAGCGCGGGGGCGTGTCAGGAGGCGGCCCGCGCGGCGGAGTCGGCGGGCGTCGGCGACCGGCTCACGGTGGTGGAGCGGCCGATCCAGTCCGTCGCGGACGACCCCTCTCCGGTCGCCGGCGCCGATGTCATCCACGCCGGGTTCGTGTTCCACGACATCGTGCAGGAGGGCGACGTCTTCGACCGCGTGCTGCGCAGGTGCCGGGAGGCGCTGCGGCCGGGCGGCATCATGGCGATCACCGACGCGGTGCCGTACGCGTCGGCGGAGCGCGAGCGCAGGTTCAGCGCCCTGTTCACCTATCTGCACGCCGGGTTCATGAACGTGACGCTGCCTCCGGAGGAGGACTGGCTGGACCGCTTCCGGCAGGCCGGATTCGACCAGGCCCGCTGTGTGCCGCACCGGTTCCCCGGCGGACGGCTCTTCATCGCGGCCAAGTGAGGCCCGGAGGACGTCCGACGCCCCTCCCTGACGGAGACCCGACGGCTCTGCCTGGCGGACGTCCGACGATCCTGCCCGGCGGGCGGGCCGACCGGACCTGAGGGGCGCTCCCCCGCGCCTCGGGTCCGGCCCCGCCGGTACCCGTGCGGGAGTACGACCCCTGACGGCCAGGACGGGCCGGACCCGGGGGCGCTGTCACGCGCCCCGGGTCCGGCCCGCCCGCGCGTGCGCGGGAGTGGTCCGACGCCTGCCACCTGGGGTGGAGCTGCGCCCGGCCCGCGCGTGCGTGCGCGGGAGCAGTCCCCGGGCGGTGACGCGGGCACCGTCGAAGTGCGGCCCGCACACACGTGCGCGGGAGGCCACGCCCTCTGGAGGCGCGGGGCTACGCGGTCGGCTCTCCCGCCGGTTCCTTCGGCGCCCAGAACATCAGCAGGAACTCGACCGGCACGACCGCCTTCTCCTCGTCGTCGGGCCGGTTGAACTCCTCCATCAGCGCGGACAGACGGGACCGGAACTCGGTGGCCCGCTCCGGCGTCAGCCGCCGGTCCAGCGCCACGACCATCGGGCCGAGCGGGTCGGGCTTCTCCCCGGCCTCGGGCTCCGGCTGGAAACGACCGCTGATGATGTCCCGTACGAGCCGGTCGCGGAAGTCGTTCAGCGTCACGGCGAACGCGTCGGCCAGGTCACCCGCGTTGCCCGGCGCCGCCAGCAGGTCACGGCTCAGCCGCAGGGCGAACTGCGCCACCTGGTACTGGCTCTCCTGGATGCCGGAGACCATCCGGGTCTGCGCCACCTTGATCAGGCCCGCCGCTTCGAGGACCTTGATGTGCCGGTAGAGCCGTGTGGTCGGCTGGTCCAGGAGCCGGGCGATGTCCTTCACCCGGTGCGCGGCGCGCACATCGCTCATCATCGCGCGCAGGATCGCCAGTCTCAGCGGGTCGGACAGGGCCTTCAGCGTCTCCACGTCGTCCACCTCCCGGACGACCGTCACCGCGTCGGCATCGTCAGCCATGGGCCCAACTCCGTTTCCTCGTAGCAAACTATTCACGCACATGCTACCTTTCACGCATGAGTGAACGCTTACGTCAGGGTGATAGCACGGCTTCCGCCACGCCGGTGCCCCTGCGCCGTAACCGGCGTTTCCAAATTCTGTGGATCGGGGCGGCATCGGCCAACCTCGGCCTCGAAACAGTGGAGGTCGCCTATCCCCTGCTGATCATGTCCTTGACCGGGTCTCCCGCGCTGGCCGGCCTGTTCGGTTTCGCCCAGATCGGCACCGCCCTCCTCGTCGGACTGCCCGCCGGGGCGGTGGTCGACCGCTGGGACCGGCGCCGCATCCTGCTGATCTCCGAGGCGGTCCGGGCGCTCACTCTCGCGTTCATCGTCCTCACCCTGGTGACCGACCGCGCGAACTTCGGTCTGCTGATCCTCGCCGCGATCGTCCTGGGCGCCGGTACGGCCTTCGGCGCACCGGCCCGGATGCTGCTGATCCGCGCCGTGGTGCCGGACCATCAGCTGACCGCCGCGCTCAGTCAGGACGAGGCCCGCAGCGGAGCCGCCGCCCTGGCCGGACCGCCGCTCGGCGGCGCGCTCTACCTGGTGTCGCGTACGTTCCCGTTCCTCGCCGCGATCATCGGCTTCGTGATCTCGTTCGTCTGCGCCCTGCTGGTCCGCGTACCGAAGGCGGAGCCGCCCGCCGAACCGGTGGAGCGGGAGAGGAAGAGCGCGCTGGGCCCGCTGACCACCGCCTTCTCCGGGGTGGTCGAACTCCTCGGCGACCGGCTGCTGCGGTCCGCGCTGCTCCTGATCAGCATCTTCTACTTCAGCATCACCGCCGCGATCCTGATGGTGATGGTGACCCTGCGCGACCAGCACCACTCCCCCGGCACCATCGGTCTGGCCCTGTCCGGCACCGCCGTCGGGATGCTCGTCGGCTCGGCGCTGGTGCCGAGGCTCAACCGGCTGCTCAGCCCCGGCGCGCTGCTGATCTCCGCGTCCACGCTGACCACGGCGGCGGTGGCCCTCCTCGCGGTCCCGCTCGGACCGGTCTGGGTCTTCGCGATGCTGACCCTGGCGGCCCTCGGACTGCCCGCGCTGAAGATCCTCGTCGACATCATGATCTTCCGGCAGACCCCGGACCACCGCAGGGGCCGGGCCATCGCCGCGACCATCACCCTCATCGGGGCGGGCTCCCCGCTCGGCTCCCTGGTCGGCGGTGTGTCCCTGCAGTTCCTCGGAGTCACCGGCGCGATCGTGCTGATCGCGGGCGCCCAGGCCGTGATCACCGTGGCAGGGCTCGCGAACCGGCACGTCAGGTCCGCCCGCTGGCCCGCATGAGAACCCGCCTCCTCACGAAAGCGAGCTCCGCCGTGCTCAAGCAGCCCATCTTCGTCGTCGGCCATCCCCGTTCCGGCACCAGCCTGGTCCGGGGCCTCATCGAACGCAGCGAGCACGTCTGGAGCATCGGCCGCGAGGGCAAGCCGATATGGGAACGCGGCGGCCTCCACCCCAGCAGGCGCGGCTGGGACTCCAACGCCCTGGACGCCTCCGACGCGACCCCCGAGGTCGCGGCCCGGCTCGACGCCGACCTGCTCGCCGCCGCGCGCAGGCCCGGTGCGGAGTGGTCCGTCGAGGACAAGCTCGACCACCTCGCGTTCATCAGCGCCCAGGGCCTCCAGCCGTACTACTACGACGTACCGCTCAAGGCCCTCAGGGAACGCTTCCCCGGCGACCTGCCCGAAGGACCGCCCACCACCCGGGACGGCGGCGAACTCGACGAGATCACCCCGTTCTGCTTCCCGCCGCGCGGACCGCGCCCCACCGCGGACGAACTGGCCGGGGGTATCCGGCTGGTGGAGAAGAGCATTCAGTCCTGCTTCCGCATCCCCTTCCTCCAGGCCCTCTACCCCGACGCCACCTATGTGTTCGTCGTCCGTGATCCGCGCACCAGCATCGGCTCCCTCATGGACGCCTGGCTCAACCCGAGGATGTTCTTCTCCTACCCGGTGCCCGTACCGCTGCGCATCCAGGGCTACTCGGACGTGTTCCCGTGGGGCAAGCAGTGGTGGAACCTGAGCCTGCCGCCCGGCTGGCGGGACTGGGTCGGACTGCGGCTGGCCGAGGTCTGCGCGCACAACTGGCAGGCCCACAACCGGGCCGTCCTGGACGCCGCCCGCGCCCTCGCCCCCACCGGCAACTCCGTGCTCGTGCGCTACGAGGACGTCCAGGCCGACCCGGTGGCCACGATGGAGGCCGTGGCGGAGGCGGTGAAGCTGCCCTTCACCGATGCCTGGGGCCGCCGCGACCTCCCCGTCGTGATGACCCAGACCGCTCCCGACCCGGACAAGTGGCGCCGTCACGAGCACGAGATCCGCCAGGTCCTGCCGATCGTCCGCGACCTCGCCGAAGAGGCCGGTTATGACCGGCTCTGAACCCCGGGGCATCCGGCCACTGCCGGACGGCCGCCGTACGATCCCCGCCATGAGAGCCATTCAGGTCAGCCGGTCCGGCGCGCCGGACGTACTCGAACCCGTCGAACTGCCGCGCCCCGTACCGCGCGCGGGAGAGGCGCTGGTACGGCTCACCGCCGCCGGGGTCAACTACATCGACGTCTACCTCCGCTCCGGCCTCTACGCGAAGGAACTGCCGTACGTGCCCGGACAGGAGGGCGCCGGTACCGTCGTCGAGCTCGGCCCCGGTGTCCGCGAGGTCGCCGTCGGGGACGTGGTCGCCTGGGCGAACCTGCCGGGTGCCTACGCGCAGTACGCGGTGGTACGGGCCGACCGGCTGGTGCCGGTGCCGGACGGACTCGCCGCCGAACAGGCGGCGGCCGTCCTGCTCCAGGGCATGACCGCCCACTACCTGTCCGCCGACACCTGCCCGGTCCGGCCCGGCGACACCGTCGTCGTGCACGCGGCGGCGGGGGGCGTCGGCATGCTGCTGACGCAGTTCGTACGGCTGCGCGGCGGCACGGTGATCGGCACCGCGTCGACCCGGGCCAAGGCGGAGGCCGCGCGGTCCGTCGGCGCGGCCGAGGTCGTGGACCACACACCGGGGGCCCTGCTCGCGGCGGTACGGCGGCACACCGGCGGTCTCGGCGCGGCGGCGGTGTTCGACGGCATCGGCGGTCCGACGTTCGACGAGAGCCTGGCCGCGCTGCGTCCGCGCGGGGTCCTGGCGGTCTACGGGCAGTCCGGCGGCGCGGTGCCGCCGATCGACCTCCAGCGCCTCAACACCGCCGGATCGGTGTACGTCACCCGTCCGAACCTGGAGCACCACATCCAGGACCGGGCCGAACTGCTCCGGCGGGGAACGGACGTGCTCGGGCTGGTGCGCGACGGACACCTGCGGGTCCGGATCGGACAGCGGTACGCGCTCGCCGACGCGGCGGACGCCCACGCGGCCCTCGAAGCCCGTACCACGGTCGGCAAGACGGTGCTCACCTGTTCCCCGGCGCCCGAGGTCTCCGGCTGAACCGGACGGGCCCGCGCACCGGCCGGGGGCTCAGGCCGCTCGGGCGGGCGGGATGCCCCGGCCGCCTCCCGCCGAACGGGAGGCGGCCGGGAGCCGCGACCGGCACGCTCAGCGGTGCCCGCGTGCCGGTCGCCGTCGGCTACTTCGCGAAGCCGTAGTCCAGCAGCTTCTTCACGTCAGCCGTGCGGTTCGCCTCGTTCGGCGCACCGAGCACCGCGCCGATGACCGTCTTGCTGCCACGGGTGGCCGCGAAGACGAGGCAGTACTTGGCCTGCGGACCCGAACCGGTCTTCACACCGATCGCGCCGCTGTACGTGCTCAGCAGCTTGTTGGTGTTGCTCCACGCCATGTACCGGTAGCCACCGCTCCTGGTGGTCACCTTCTGGCTCGTGGACTTCGTCTTCACGATCGCGCGGAACGTGGAGTTCTTCATCGCGCTGCTCGCGATCTTCGTCAGGTCGCGCGGGGTCGAGTAGTTCGACCCGTTGCTGATCCCGTCGAAGGAGTCGAAGCGCGTGTTCGTCAGGCCCATCCTCCTGGCCTCGTCGTTCATCTTGCCGATGAACGACTTGACCCGGGCCGCCCGCGTGGTGCCGGTGCCGAACTTGTCGGCCAGCGCGTAGGCGGCGTCGCACCCCGACGGCAGCATGAGGCCGTAGAGGAGCTGACGAACCGTCACCTTGTCCCCGACGATGAGCCGGGCCGAGGAGGCGTTCTTGGCGACGATGTAGTCGCTGTACGCCTTGTCGATCGTGACCTTGGCGTCGAGGTTCAGGCCCCGCTGGGCCAGCACCACCTTCGCCGTCATGATCTTCGTGGTGGATCCGGTCGAACGGCGGGTGTCCGCCGCCTTGCCGAACAGCGTCGCGCCGGTCCCGTTGTTCATCACGAAGCCGCCGGGGGCCGTGATGGACGGGGCGGGCCGCGTCGCGGCGTGCGCCCCACCGGTGAAGAGGCCACCGGCCAGCACGGCGGAGGTCGTGACCGCGACGGTCACGGCACGGCGCACGCGCGGTGTCGTAGATATCAAAATGCTCTGCCCTTGGTAGGAGTCGTCGTCACACGAGGCCCGTACGGACCTCGCGCACACAAGACGCACGGGGGACCCGAAGAGATGTACGACCGGGACGTGATCTAGCTCGCATTCCGCCGCAGCCCTCCCGCCCCTCCCGGCCGCCCCTCTCCCGGCCGCACAAGGGCCCGGGTACGAGCCGGGGCACGGCCGAGGGCGCCCCCGTGAACCCCCCGACGGCACGGCCTCCCGCGTGACTTCACGCTGCCCCGGGCTCACTGAAACGTCGAGATCGCGGGCCGTGCCGCATGTCCGGGGCCATGAGAGAGCTCGCGCGAGGACGCCGAGGCCCCCGAGGCCGACGGCCCCGCCGGTGAGCGCCGCGCCCGGCCGGGATCGCCTTCACCAGCACGCCGTCAGGAGCTCGCCATCCGCGCCGGCTTCCCGGCCTCGGGGTCCGTGTTCCCGCCCACGGTGCCGACTCCGGAACGGGGCGGACCTCGGTTCGCCGCAAGCGCCGGATCGAGTCAGGGGGTGGCGTACCGGGCATCGCCGGTGATGTCGGCGCGGTCGCTCCGACGGTCCAGCCGGAGCCGTCGGCCAGAGGGTGGCCGCTGACGGGGCGGCCGATGCCGCAGTCCGGTCGACAGGTGGTGCGGGAGTTCAGCGTCGGCGGGCCGCGTCAACGAGCGGTCACCACGGTCGCCGCGCGACAGGATCCCGCCGTCCGCCGAGGGCGCCGCCTCGCGAGTCCGTCCGGCGCGACCTCCGTATCCGAGATCCAGGCGATCGGCACCGTCCGCACGGTGTCAGCGCGTCTCCGAGCTCGTCGAGTACCCGGCGTGTGCGCCGGAGGCGCTCCGCGCATGCGTATCGGCCGGTCGGTGCGTCGAGCACGGCGCGTCAGGGCTTCCGGAATCCTCTTCCCCCGAGGAGGTCGGGAACAGGGAACTCTCCCACGCGTCCAGCCCGAAGAGCATGAGCATGATCAGCACCACAAGCAGCACGACAACCACGACCATGACGCCTCCCGACGGAGCACGGATCACGGACACCCGGTGCGACCCCTTCCGCCAGTCTCGGCCACCTGGGGGAACCCCGCTCGACAGGGCGCGACCGCGTAGGCCACTCGGGTGAGACCGCGATGGGCTCGTCTGCCTCCCGAAGGTGGACGAAGGGCCCGCGCTTCCCTTCAGTCCTCGCTCGCGACCGGGCCGACGCCGGCGGTCTCGGCGTTGCGGCGGGTCTTGGCCCAGCCGGTCCTGCCGCGGACGAGACGGACGAAGCCGCGGGTGGAGACGATGAAGAGGTGGTAGGCGTAGAGCCAGAGCGCGAAGCCCCAGAGGAGGCCCTTGAGGCGAGAGCGGTCGGGGGCGAACTCGCGGCGGTAGACCGGGCCCCAGGCGGCGAACGGGACGATCGACACCACGGCGAGGGCAAGGGCGAGCGGCCAGGCGGCGAGCAGGACACCGTCGCCGACGATGACCGCCGTCAGCAGCAGGACCGCCAGCAGAAGCGCGGTGAGGTGGGCGATGGGCTGGAAGAAGGTGTAGAGGGATTCGAGGACGCCGCGGGCTTTGTAGTGGCGGGAGCCGATGATGCGGGTGGCGTAGCGGA
>NZ_JBIWNI010000027.1:21616-98660 GCF_044767145.1 Streptomyces sp. NPDC101490 | reverse complement strand
CCCACTCTTCGTCCGAGAGCTCATGCCGCCGCACCATGCACCACATGATGCCCCATCAAGGAGTCTTTGAAGACACGCCCTAGGGCCTGTCTGACCATTCCCGCCTGCCGCGCGACGCCATCACGCACTCTCGCCGCACCGGCCCCAGACCCACGTACGTCCCGTACGAGGGCCTGGGGCCGACACGCCGAGAGCACGCACCTGACGCCGCGCGGCCGCCCCGCGGGCGACGACGGGAATGGTCAGACAGGCCCTAGGATGCCGTCGCCATCGCCCGGACCTCGCCATGTCGAGGCAGAGTCGTGCAGGAGCCGCCATGACCACCCTCGACGTCGACTACGTGGTGGTCGGAGCGGGCACGGCCGGATGCGTCCTGGCCGAACGGCTCTCGGCCGACCCCGGGGTCACCGTGGCCGTACTCGAAGGGGGCGGCCCCGACCGGCATCCCGCGATCCGCGTCCCGCTCGCCTTCTCCCGGCTCTTCGGCACCCGCTACGACTGGCAGTACCGCACCCTCCCGCAGACCGGACTCGACGGCCGCTCCCTGCACTGGCCGCGCGGCAAGGGCCTCGGCGGCTGCTCCCTCCTCAACGCGCAGGTGTGGGCGCGCGGCCACCGGGACGACTACGACTCCTGGGCCGCCGAGGCGGGCCCCGCCTGGTCCTACCGGGAGACGCTGCCCTACTTCCACCGCGCCGAACGCCGGTCCGGCACCAACTCCGACCGCGCCTACGGCGACACCGGAGCCCTGTGGATCGAGGAACTCCGCTCGCCCAACCCCACCACCACCGCCTTCCTGCGGGCCTGCGGGGAAGCGGGCCACACCCGGCTCCCCGAGACCAACGCCGCCGACAACACGGGCTACGGCCCCAGCCCGGTCACCCAGCACACGGGCCGCCGGTTCAGCTGCGCCGACGCCTATCTGCGCCCCGCCCGCCGCCGCCCCAACCTCAAGGTCCTCACCCGGGTCCTGGTCCACCGCCTCACCCTGGACGGCGACCGGGTCACCGGCGTCACCGCGACCGACCGGCGGGGCGGGGAACTGCGCGTGACCGCGCGCCGCGAAGTCGTCCTCAGTGCCGGGGCCGTCGGCAGCCCCCATCTGCTCCAGCTCTCCGGGATCGGCGACCCCGAGACCCTCACCGGGGCGGGCATCACCCCGCGCGTCCCCCTCCCCGGCGTCGGCCTCAACCTCCAGGACCACCTCTCCGTCATGCTGGTCTCCCGCTGCCCCGAACCCGTCACGCTGGCCGCCGCCCAATCGCCCCGGGCCCTCGCCTCCTACCTGCTGCGCCGCAGGGGCCCCCTCACCTCCAACATCGGCGAGGCCCTGTGCTTCGTCCGCACCCGCCCGGACCTCTGCGCACCCGACATCGAACTGGGCCACATCCCCGCCCCCTACCTCAGCCGCGACGCGGAACCCTCGGCCGAACACGGCACCTCCCTCGCCGTCGTCCTGCTGCGGCCCCACAGCCGGGGAACCCTCCGGGCGACCTCCGCCGACCCCACCGTCCCTCCCGCGATCGACCCCGGCTACCTCACCGACCCCGAAGGCGCCGACCTCGCCACCCTGATCAGGGGCGTACGGGCCGCCCGGCACGTCCTCGAAGCCCCGTCCCTCGCCCCCTACATCGGCGCGCCCTGGCCCCCCGGCGCCGACCTCAGCGACGACGAGGCCCTCACCGCCCACATCCGGCGCACCGCGGACACCACGTTCCACCCGGTCGGCACCTGCCGGATGGGCACCGACGACTCCTCGGTCGTCGACCCCGAACTGCGCGTCCACCACCTCAGGGGGCTGCGGGTGGCGGACGCCTCCGTCATGCCGTCCCTCGTCCGGGGCCACCCCCAGGCCCCCACCGTCATGATCGCCGAGCGGGCGGCCGACCTGATCGCACGGTGACCGCCGGGGCGCCCGGAGCACGGGGCTCCGGGCGCCCCGGGGTTCAGACGATCTCGACGAGCAGGTCGCCGCCCTCCACCTGCTGGACCCGGGTGACGGCCAGCCGGGACACCCGGCCGCCCCGCACGGCCGTGATCGAGGCCTCCATCTTCATCGCCTCGATCGTGGCCACCGTCGTACCCGCCTCGACCTCGTCGCCCTCGGCGACCGTCAGGGTGACCACGCCCGCGAACGGGGCGGCTACGTGCCCCGGGTCCGACCGGTCGGCCTTCTCGGTCGCCGGGAGGTTCGCCGCGGCGGCCCGGTCCCTCACCTGGATCGGCCGCAACTGCCCGTTCAGGGTGGACAGGACCGTGCGCATCCCGCGCTCGTCGGCCTCGCCCACCGCCTCCAGCTCGATGAGCAGCCGCACCCCGGGCCCGAAGTCGACGGCGTACTCCTTCCCGGGGCGCAGCCCGTAGAAGAAGTCCTTGCTGTCGAGCACACTGGTGTCGCCGTACGCCTGCCGGTGCGCCTCGAACTCCTTCGCCGGGCCGGGGAAGAGCAGCCGGTTCAGCGTCGCCCGCCGGTCCTTGTCCAGTCCCTCGCGGTCCTCCGGGGTCAGCTCGCGCACCGGCCGGGGCCCGGCGCGGCCCTCCAGCGCCTTGGTGCGGAACGGCTCGGGCCAGCCGCCGGGCGGGGTGCCCAGCTCGCCGTGGAGGAAGCCGACGACCGAGTCGGGGACGTCGTAGCGGTTCGGCGCCGCCTCGAAGTCCTCGGGTGCCACCCCGGCGCCGACGAGGTGCAGCGCCAGATCGCCGACGACCTTCGACGAGGGCGTGACCTTCACCAGCCGGCCCAGCATCCGGTCGGCGGCGGCGTACGTCGCCTCGATGTCCTCGAAGCGGTCGCCGAGCCCGAGGGCGACCGCCTGGGTGCGCAGGTTGGAGAGCTGCCCGCCGGGGATCTCGTGGTGGTACACCCGACCGGTCGGCGAGCCGAGGCCCGCCTCGAACGGGGCGTACACCTTGCGGACGCTCTCCCAGTACGGCTCCAGGTCGCCGACCGCCCGCAGCCCGAGGCCGGTGGGCCGTGCGGAGTGGTCGGTCGCGGCGACGATCGCGGACAGCGAGGGCTGCGAGGTGGTCCCGGCCATGGACGCCACCGCGCCGTCCACCGCGTCCGCCCCCGCCTGGACCGCCGCGAGGTAGGTGGCGAGCTGGCCGCCCGCGGTGTCATGGGTGTGCAGGTGCACCGGCAGGTCGAACTCCCGCCGCAGCGCGGAGACCAGGGTGGCGGCGGCGGGCGCGCGCAGCAGCCCTGCCATGTCCTTGACCGCCAGGACGTGGGCCCCGGCCGCGACGATCTCCTCGGCCAGCCGCAGGTAGTAGTCCAGGGTGTAGAGCCGCTCCGCCGGGTCGGACAGATCGGCGGTGTAGCAGAGCGCGACCTCGGCGACCGCCGTCCCCGTCGCCCGTACGGCGTCGATGGCGGGCCGCATCTGCCGGACGTCGTTCAGCGCGTCGAAGATCCGGAAGACGTCGATGCCGGTGGCGGCGGCCTCCTGCACGAAGGCGTCGGTCACCTCGGTCGGATAGGGGGTGTAGCCCACGGTGTTGCGGCCCCGCAGCAGCATCTGCAGGCAGATGTTCGGCACGGTCTCGCGCAGGGCGGCGAGCCGCTCCCAGGGGTCCTCGGCGAGGAACCGCAGGGCGACGTCGTAGGTGGCGCCGCCCCAGCACTCCAGGGACAGCAGTCCCGGCAGGGTGTGCGCCACGGTCGGGGCGACGGCCAGCAGGTCCTTGGTGCGCACCCGGGTGGCCAGGAGCGACTGGTGGGCGTCGCGGAAGGTGGTGTCGGTGACGCCCAGCGTCGGCGACTCGCGCAGGCTCCGCGCGAAGCCCTCGGGGCCCAGCTCGGCGAGGCGCTGCCGGGAACCGGCCGGGGGCTCGCCCGGGGGCAGCGGGGGCAGCTTCTCGGTGGGCGTGATCAGTTCGGGCCGGGGGCCGTGCGGCTTGTTCACGGTGACGTCGGCGAGGTACGTGAGCAGCTTCGTGCCCCGGTCGGCCGAGTGGCGCGCGGTGAGCAGGTGCGGCCGCTCCTCGATGAAGGCCGTGGTGACCCGCCCGGCGCGGAAGTCCGGGTCGTCGAGGACGGCCTGGAGGAAGGGGATGTTCGTGGATACGCCCCTGATGCGGAACTCGGCCACGGCCCGCCGCGCCCGGCCGACGGCGGACTCGAAGTCCCTTCCCCGGCAGGTGAGTTTGACCAGCATCGAGTCGAAGTGGGCGCTGACCTCCGTACCGGCGTGGGTGGTGCCGCCGTCGAGGCGGATGCCCGAGCCGCCGGGGGAGCGGTAGGCGCTGATCATGCCGGTGTCCGGGCGGAAGCCGTTGGCCGGGTCCTCGGTGGTGATCCGGCACTGGAGCGCGGCGCCGCGCAGGACGACGGACTCCTGGCTCAGGCCGAGGTCGGCGAGGGTCTCCCCGGCGGCGATGCGCAGCTGCGACTGCACCAGGTCGATGTCGGTGACCTCCTCGGTGACCGTGTGCTCGACCTGGATGCGCGGGTTCATCTCGATGAAGACGTGCCTGCCCTCGGGGTCGAGGAGGAACTCGACGGTGCCCGCGTTGCGGTAGCCGATGCGGCGCGCGAACCGTACGGCGTCGTCGCAGATCCGCTGCCGCAGCTCTGGGTCGAGGTTGGGGGCGGGCGCGAGTTCGACGACCTTCTGGTGGCGGCGCTGGACCGAGCAGTCCCGCTCGTACAGGTGGATGACGTCGCCCCGGCCGTCGGCGAGGATCTGCACCTCGATGTGCCGGGGGTCGACCACCGCCTTCTCCAGGAAGACGGTGGCGTCGCCGAAGGCGGACTCGGCCTCGCGGGCCGCCGCCTCGACGGCCTCGCGCAGCGCGGCCGGTTCCGCCACCCGGCGCATACCGCGCCCGCCGCCGCCCGCGACGGCCTTGACGAAGAGGGGGAAGCCGATCTCCCCGGCGGCGGCGACCAGTTCGTCCACGTCGGTGGAGGGCGCCGAGGAGCCGAGCACGGGGACGCCCGCCTCCCGGGCGGCGGCCACGGCCCGCGCCTTGTTCCCGGTCAGCTCCAGGGTCTCCACGGACGGGCCCACGAACGTGATGCCCGCCGCCTCGCAGGCGCGGGCGAGTTCCGGGTTCTCGGAGAGGAAGCCGTAGCCCGGGTAGACCGCGTCGGCGCCCGCCCGGAGGGCCGCCCCGATGATCTCCTCGACGGAGAGGTAGGCCCGCACCGGGTGCCCCTGCTCCCCGATCTCGTACGCCTCGTCGGCCTTCAGCCGGTGCAGTGAGTTGCGGTCCTCGTGGGGGAAGACGGCGACGGTGCGCGCCCCCAGTTCGTAGCCCGCGCGGAACGCGCGAATCGCGATCTCGCCGCGGTTGGCTACCAGCACTTTGCGGAACATTTCTGATCCCTTCACCCTGCCGGTGACGAGCCCCACGGTGTCGGCGACACCTCCGCGCGGGCGCGTACGGCCGGTCGTTCCCGTGTCGCGTCCGGCGGGCGGCCGGCTCGTTCCGTCACGCTACGGGCTGTCCGAGGGCCGTCTGAAGGTTCCGGTGAAGTGACATGGATCATCGCGCGAGGCATCCCCCGAACGGCGCCCGGCGGGCGGGGCGGGCGCGAGGGCGGGAACGTCCGGCGCGTGCGCCTCCCCGGCGGACGATCCGTCAACCCCGATGAGCATCGGGGAAGTTGGGTTCTCCACCTCGGGGACCATTCCCCCGGACCTGGTCTACTCCTCTGGTCGGAGAGGAAGGAGGACCGCCGGGGGATTACCTCCCGCCACCGGATGCGAAAGGGTGTGCGGGACCGATCCATCCGTCCGTCGCAAGGATCTGACCCACTGTGCGAAGCAGACGAATAGCATCCGTCGTGGCCATCAGCGCCGTCGCCGCGCTCGTGCCCGCGCTCACGCCCGCTGTCGCCTCCGCGAACGCCCCGGCCGCCACGATCTCGCCGAGGACCGCCACCGCCGCGTCCCTGGCCGACTTCACGGGGCAGAAGCCGCGCTGGAAGCGCTGCAACCCCCAGGACCCCGCCGCCTTCCAGTGCGCCACGATCAAGGTGCCGCTCGACTACACCCGGCCGAACGGCAGGACCCTCGACATCGCGATCTCCCGGGTCAAGGCGACCAGCGACCGGGACCGGCGCGGCGTGCTGCTCCTGAACCCCGGCGGCCCCGGCGGCTCCGGGCTCGACATGCCCCTGTACATGGGGCCCGAGCTGCCCGCCTCGGTGAAGAAGCAGTACGACCTCATCGGCTTCGACCCCCGGGGCGTCGCCCAGAGCTCCCCCGTGAGCTGCGGACTCACCCCCGAGGAGGGGAACTGGCAGCGCCCGTACAAGGCCGATAAGTTCGCCGCGGACGTGGCCTGGGCGCGGACCGTGGCGGAGAAGTGCCGGGCGAAGAGCGGCGCCGTCCTGCCCCACCTCACCACCCGCAACACCGCCCGTGACATGGACGTCATCCGCGCGGTGCTCGGCGAGAAGAAGATCTCGTACCTGGGCTACTCGTACGGCACCTACCTGGGCGCCGTCTACACGCAGCTCTTCCCCCGGCGGACCGACCGGTTCGTGCTCGACAGCGCGGTCGACCCCGCGCGGATCTGGCGGGGCATGATCCAGGTGTGGGCCGAGGGCGCGGAGCCCGCCTTCACCCGCTGGACCGGCTGGACCGCCGCGCGCCACACCACCTACGGGCTGGGCGCCACTCCCTCCGAGGTCCGCCAGACCTTCTGGGACCTCGTCGCGCAGGCCGACCGCAAGCCCATCGATCTGGAGGGCACCCTCCTGAACGGTGACGACATCCGGTCCGCCCGGCAGGTGTTCTTCAACCCGGAGTGGGCCGCCGATCTCGTCGCGCAGCTGAAGAAGGCGGCGGAGACCGGCACGCCCGCGACCGCGCCCGCCCGCCGGAGCGTGGCCCCGGAGCGCGTCCCGTCGTCGTTCGCCCGTGCCGTCCCCGAGGACAACATGGACGCCGCCTTCTGGTCCGTGGTGTGCGCCGACACCCGCGCCTGGCCGCGCGACCCGGAGCAGTACCGCCGGGACGCGATCAAGGACAAGGTGAAGTACCCGCTGTACGGCGACTTCGCGTCGAACATCAAGCCGTGCGCGTTCTGGCAGCAGGGCTCCGAGCCCGCCACCCGGATCGACAACAAGGTCGGCGCGCTCATCCTGCAGAACGAGTGGGACTCCCAGACCCCGCTGGTCAGCGGGCAGGGCCTGCGCCGGGTCATGAAGGGCGCCCGGATGGCCACCGTCCTCGGCGGCCAGGGACACGGTGTCTACGGCACCAAGTCCTGCGCCGACCGGACGGCCACCGCCTATCTGACGACGGGACGGCTGCCCGCGTCGGACGTGACCTGCCAGGCGGCGGCGAACCCGGCGGCGAACGGTCTGCTGGACCCGGCGCCGGGGACCCCGGGCCTGCCGATCCCGCAGGACCGCTTCTGACCGTGCCCCGGTACGGCGCGTGACGTGGGGCCCTCCCTTCCAGGGAGGGCCCCGCTGTCCTTCTGCGGAGGGCCCCACTGTCCTTCCCGGGCGGCCCACCGGCCGGTGACCGGGGCCGCCGTCCGTTCAGCCCGTGGCCCCCGGCAGCCGGGCGATCACGCCCGCGAAGTCCGTGCCCGGGGGAAGGGTGCCGAACGCCAGGCCCCGGTCACCGGCCAGCCGGGAGGCGCAGAACGCGTCGGCCACCGCGTGCGGCGCGTGCCGCACCAGCAGCGAACCCTGCAGGACGAGCGCCAGCCGCTCCACCAGACGACGGGCGCGCAGCTGGGCGTCCTCGGTGAGGACCAGCTCGCCGCGCAGTTCGCGCCAGGCCGTGTCCAGCCGGGCGTCACCGCCCGAGGCGGCCTCGACCTCCGCGCGGAAGGCCTCCAGGGACTCCGGCTCACGGGCCAGCGCCCGCAGCACGTCGAGGGCGTTGACGTTGCCCGAGCCCTCCCAGATGCCGTTCAGCGGGGCGTCGCGGTAGAGGCGGGGCATCCCGGAGGCCTCGTCGTAGCCGTTGCCTCCCAGGCATTCCAGCGCCTCGGCGACGGCGGGCGGCTGACGCTTGCACACCCAGTACTTGCCGACGGCGGTGGCGAGCCGCAGAAAGGCCCGCTCGCCCTCGTCGCCCCGCTGGGCCCGGTCGGCCGCCCCGGCGATCCGCAGGGCCAGCGTCGTCGCGGCCTCCGACTCGACGCCCAGATCGGCGATGACATTGCGCATCAGCGGCTGGTCGACGAGCCGGGCACCGAACACCTCGCGGTGCCGGATGTGGTGCGCGGCCTGCGCGAGCGCCGCGCGGGTGCCCGACGCCGATCCGAGGACGCAGTCGAGCCGGGTCATCGTCACCATGTCGATGATGGTCCGCACGCCCTGGCCCTCGGCCCCGACCGCCCAGGCCACGGTGTCGTCGAACTCCGGCTCGCCGCTGGCGTTGCTGCGGTTGCCCAGCTTGTCCTTCAGCCGCTGGACGCGGAAGGTGTTGCGGGAGCCGTCGGGCAGCACCCGGGGGACCAGGAAGCAGGACAGACCGCCTGGCGCCTGCGCCAGCACGAGGAACAGGTCGTTCATCGGCGCGCTGGTGAACCACTTGTGGCCGCGCAGCCGCCAGGTGCCGTCCGCCGCCTCCACCGCCGTGGTGCTGTTGGTACGGACATCGGTGCCGCCCTGCTTCTCCGTCATGCCCATCCCGGCGAGCAGCCCGCGCTTCTCCGCCGGGGCGCGCAGCCCGGGGTCGTACACCCGGCTGGTCAGCAGGGGCTCGTACAGCCCGGCGAGCGCGGGCGCGGCCCGCAGGGCGGGGACGACGGCGTACGTCATCGACACCGGGCAGCCGTGGCCCGCCTCGGCGGTGCTCCACACCATGAACCCGGCGGCGCGGGCCACATGGGCGCCGGACCGGGGGTCGGCCCAGGCCGCGCCGCCGAGGCCCTCCCCGATCGCCTCCCGCATCAGGGAGTGGTAGGCGGGATGGAAGTCGATCTCGTCGACCCGGTTGCCGTACCGGTCGTGGGTGCGCAGCTCCGGCTCGTGCCGGTTGGCCTCCTCCGCCCAGCGCTGGACCTCCTCGGAGCCCGTACGGCGGCCGATCCGGCGCAGGTCGTCCAGACACCAGCCGGCGCCCTCGCGGCGCACGCCCTCCAGGAGGACGGCGTCGTCGGCGACGTCGTGCCCGACGAGCGGCGGGACCTGGTTGGTGACGTCATGGGTGCGCGCGGTGGGCTCGCTGCGCAGCGGGGGTGTGCCGGTGGTCGCGGTCATGACGGGTCCTCCTGGTTCGATGGGCGCGGCGCGGCGGGGCGGGCACCGGCGCAGCGCAGGGCGAGGGCGGTGAGTTCGGCGAGGAGCGTGTCGGTGGCCGGGTCGGTGGCGGCGCCGTGTCCGGAAGGGCCGGTCGCGGTGAGGTCGACTGCCGTGAGGCCGTCCGAGCCGAGGCCGTCCGTGGTGAGGTCGGGCGGGGTGAGGCCGTCCGTGGTGAGGCGGGGCGGGGCGCCGGGCACCTCGCCGACCGCGCCGAGCGGGTCCACGAGGACCTCGCCGACGGCGCCGGTCAGCGCGGCGGCCGTGAGGTGCGGGTCCTGCGGGGGCAGCAGTCCGGCGGCGACGCCCTCGCGGACCACCTCGGCGAAGAGCGCGCGGTAGCGGCGGCGGAACTCCAGCCGCTCGGCGCCGAGCGCCGGTTCGGCCGGTGCCGCGAGCAGGGCGTAGGCCAGACCGGGACGTTCCAGGGCGCGCAGGGCGAACACCCGGACGCCGTGGGCCAGCCGCTCGACCGGGTCGCCCCCGCCCCGCAGCACCTCGCCCAGCACCTCGGCCTCGCGGCCGGAGGCACGCCGGAACACCTCCACGGCGAGGGCCGCCTTGGAGGGGAAGTGCTGGTAGACGGAACCGGCGGCGATGCCCGCCGCCGCGGCGACCGCGGTCACCGAGGCGCCCGCCCAGCCCGCCTCGGCCACGACCTCGGTGGCCTGGGCGACCAGACGTTCACGGGCGGCCCGGAGCCGTGCGAGCTCGGCGGGTGTCTTGCGGTAGGCCATACAAAGGAGTGAACCACCGTTCAGTCCTTCGTGCCAGCCCCCGGACCACCCCGCTCGCACGTCTGACCGGCTCGTCCCCCGGTTCCCCGTCCGGTGCTCCCGAAGGGATGAATGTGCCCTGATGGCGCTTTCGCCGGACCGGGACGGGGCGCCACCCTGCTGACGTGCGCAGACAAGGCAACAAGGTCGTCCCCGCCCAGCGGAGCGCCGCACCGCCGACCGGGGGACACCCGGACCGGGACCCGGCCGCGCCCCCGGAACGCCCCGCCCCGCGCGGCCAGGCCGAGGCCCGGCTCCGCTACTGGTTCGACAGCACGCTCACCCGGGGGACCCCCGCGCTCGTCGGCTGGCTCGCCCTCGCCTGCCTCGCCCTCGTCGTCCCCGTCAGCGCCCTGCTCGTCTGGACCGACCACCGGACCCCCGCCACCTTCGGCAGCCGGGTCGCGGCGGTCTGGCGCAACACCGGACAGACCCTCCGGCTGGGCGGCGAGGTCGGTCCTCCGCTCCGCGTCGCCCTCACCGTGGTACTCGCGCTCATCGCGCTCTTCTACGTCTCCACCCTGGTCAGCCTCATCACCACCGGGATCACCGAACGGCTCCTCGCGCTCGACCGGGGCCACGCCCGGGTCGTGGAGAGCGGCCACACCGTGGTCCTCGGCTGGTCCGAGCAGATCCCGACGGTCGTCCGCGAACTCGTCACCGCCCACGCCCACCGGCGCCGGGGCGTCATCGCGGTGCTCGCCGACCGCCCCAAGGCCGAGATGGAGGAGGAGTTCCGCGCCACCCTCGGCTTCGCGGGCCGCACCCGGCTGCTCTGCCGCAACGGCCGTCCCACCGACCCCGTCGCACTGGACCGGGTCAGCCCGGCGACCGCCGAGTGCGTCCTCGTCCTGCCCCGGGACAGCCCCGGCGACGACGCCGAGGTCGTCAAGACCCTGCTCTCCCTCACGGCGACCGTCGGCGAGGACCACCCGGTGCGTGTCGTCGCCGCCGTACGGGGCGACCGGTACCTCGGCGCCGCCCGGCTCGCCGGCGGCGCCCGTACCGTCGTCCTGGACGCGGACGACATCTCCGCGCGGCTCCTCGCCCAGTGCGCCCGGCAACCCGGACTCTCCCTCGTCTACGAGGAGTTGCTCGACTTCGCCGGACACGAGTTCCACACCGTGCGGGACCCGGGGCCGCCCGGCCTGAGCTTCCACGAGGCCGCCGCCCGCTCCCCGGTGTCGGCCGTCGTCGGCATCGCCCGCGCCGACGGCACGGTCGCCCTCAACCCGCCCGGCCGCACCCCGCTCCTGGACGGCGAGGCGCTGATCGTCCTCGCCGAGGACGACGACACCACGTACTGGACACCCACACCCGCCCCCTACGACCCGACGGCGATCCGTACGGGGGACGCCGAGCCGGCTTCGTACGACCCGACGGCGATCCGCACGGAGGACGCCGAGCCCACTCCCTACGACCCGACAGTGATCCGAGCGGGGGACTCCGGGCCCTCCCCGTACGACCCGGCGACGGTGCGCATCGGCGCTCCCGCCCACGCCCCCGCCCCGGCGGGCCGTCGTCCCGAACGCTTCCTGCTGCTCGGCTGGAACCGCCGTGCCCACCGGATCGCCGGCCGCCTCGCCCGGCACGCCCCGCCCGGCTCCCTGCTCGACGTGGTGGCCGAACCGCGCGCCGCCTCCGACGTCGGGGACCTCGCGGGGAGCCTCGGCCCGGAGCTCTCCGTGCACCACCGGCCCGGCGACCCGACCTCGGGGACCGTCACGGACGCCCTCGACCTGACCGGTTACGACGCCGTGATCGTCCTCGCCCCCGAACCCCGCCCCGGCCACGACGACCCGGACGACCGGACCCTCGTCACCCTGCTCCATCTGCGCGCGCGGGAACGGACCTGGGAGCCCGGGGAGGGGGCGACGGGCGGCCTCCGGCACGTCCCGGTCGTCACGGAGATGGCCGACGACCGCAACCGGCGCATCGCCCCCCTCGCCGCCGGGGCCGACTACGTCGTCAGCGGCAGACTGATCGGGCTCCTCATGACACAGATCTCCCAGAACCCGCGGCTGGCCCCGGTCTTCCGGGAACTGCTCGGCGAGGGCGGAAACGGGCTCCACGTGCGTCCGGCGGACGCCTACGTCGTCACCGGCCGGGAGTTCTCCTTCGCGGCCGTCGCCGAGGCGGCCGCCCGCCGGGGGGAGTGCGCCCTCGGCTACCGCACCCGGGGCCCGGCCCACGGCGTGTGCCTCAATCCGCCGAAGTCCCTGGTCCGTCACTGGCACCCGGACGACCAGGTCGTGGTCCTCGGACCGGAGGAGTGAGCGTCACCGGCCGGGAACGGACCCGGCCGGTGACCACCCCCACCCCACTGCCGTACGGCTCCGGGGGCGGCGGTGCCGGGCCCGTCAGCCCAGCAGGACCGGCAGGTCGAACAGGTCGTTCTGGGTGACGACCGGCTTGTTCCGCAGCTCCTCGCGCGGCACGGCGAGCCGCAGACCGGGGAAACGCGCGTAGAGCGCGGGCAGCGCCACCGACGCCTCCAGACGGGACAGCGCCGCACCGGGGCAGACGTGCGGGCCGTGCCCGAAGGAGATGTGCCGGTTGGGCGTCCGGGTGACGTCGAAGTCGCCCGCCGTCGGACCGTGCTGCCGCTCGTCCCGGCCGATCGCGCCGTGCGACACGATGATCGCCTCGCCCTTCGGCAGCACCCGGTCGCCGACCTCGATGTCCTCGGCGGCGAACCGGATCAGCACGTGCGAGGTCGGCGTCGCCCAGCGCAGCGTCTCCTCGATGACGTCCTCCCACGGCACCTCGCCCGCGAGCACCCGCTCCCGCTGCTCGGGATGGGTCTCCAGGGCGACGACCGCGTTCACGATCAGACTGATGGTCGTCTCGTGACCGGCCGCCACCATCAGCTGGAGGGTGTTGGTGATCTCCTCCGTGGTGAGCCGGTCGCCGTCCTCCGACGCCTCGATCAGCGCGCTCGTCAGATCGTCGCCCGGCCGCTCCTTCTTGCCCGCCACGATCCCGGCGAAGAGCGTGCCGAGGTCGGCCATCATCCCCGGCACCTCCTCCGGCGGCGTCTGCGTCGAGAAGAACTTCTCGAACAGCGCCTTCATCCGGGGGTGGTCGGCCGCGTCCACGCCCATCAGCTCGCCGACCACGTTCATCGGCAGCGGGTACGCGAACTCCGCCTTCAGGTCCACGACCTCGCCCGCCGGACGCTCCGCGAGCCGGTCCAGCATCCCGGTCGTCAGCGCCTCGATCCCGGCGCGCAGCCGCTCCACCCGGCGCGCGGTCAGCGCCTGCGCCACCAGGCTCCGCAGCCGCCGGTGCTCCTCGCCGTCCACCGTCAGCATGGACCGGCCGGGGTTGGCCAGGCCGATCAGCGGCCAGTCCAGCGGGATCTCACCGCGCTGCCAGGCGCCCCAGACCTCGATGTCCTTGACGAGCCGGGAGTCCGTGAGCAGCTTGCGCGCCTCGGCGTGGTGGGTGACGGCCCAGCAGGGCACCCCGCCCGGCAGCACCACGCGGGCCAGCGGACCGGCCGCGCGCAGCCGGGCGCTCTCGCCGTCCAGGTCGGTGACGAACGGGTCCAGGGCGATGACCCCGTCGCCGGGCGCGGCGGTGGGATCGTACGGGCAGCTCATCCGATGGCTCCAAGCGCGGGGGTCGGGGTGTACGTCACGGGGAGCGCGGTCAGACCGCGCAGCCAGGGGGAGGGGCGGCGGGACAGGGCGTCCGCCGGGACGGCGAGGTCCACGTCCGGCAGCCGGTCGAGCAGTACCTCGATCCCCGTCCGGGCGATGGTCTCGGCCACCTCCTGGGCGGGGAACGGGCAGCGGTGCTCGCCGTGCCCGAAGGACAGGTAGGCGTTGTTGCCGCCGGTGAGCGCCCCGGCGTCGGCGCGCACGTGCGGGTCGGAGTTGGCGGCGGCCAGGCCCAGGAGCAGCAGGTCGCCCCGGCCGATCCGGCGCCCGCCGAGGTGGGTGTCGCGGGAGGCCCAGCGGCCCGCCACGTTCTGGGTGGGGGTGTCCTCCCACAGGACCTCGTTCATCGCCTCGCCGACGCTGTGCCGGCCGCCGGAGAGCGAGGCGGCGAACCGGTCGTCGGTGAGCATCAGGCGCAGCGAGTTACCGATCCAGTCGGCGGTGGGCTGGTGCCCGGCGGCCATCATCACCATGAGGTCCTGGGCGACCTCCTCGGTGTCGAACCCGGCGGTGTTGCCGACCATCCGGGAGGCCACGTCGTCGCCCGGCTCCGCCGCCTTGGCGGCGAGCAGCGCGAACATCGACTCGCCCAGGTGGCGCTGGCCCTCCAGGGCCCCCTCCTGGCCGTTGATCATGTCGTTGAGGGCGGTGACGAGCCCCGGGCCCTGCTCGTCGGCGAAGCCGTAGACGCTGGCGAGGACACGGACCGGGAGGAGCATCGCGTACTCGGCGACGATGTCGCACGAGCCCTTCCCGCAGAGCCCGTCGATCAGTTCGTCGGCGAACCGCTCGGCGCGCTCGCGCAGCACGAACGGGTCGATCGCCTCCAGCGCGCCGGAGATGACGGCGGCCCGCTCGCGGTGCCGCTCGCCCACGGTGTAGAGGATGGACCGCTGTTTGCGGCCGATCATGGGGAGCAGCGGCCAGTCCGCCGGGATCGCGTCCCACTGGTTCCACAGGTCGGAGTCGCGGGAGAAGAGCACCGGGTCGCTGGTGACCTGGTGCAGCTCGCGGTAGCCGAGGACCAGCCAGGCGGGCACGTCGCCGTCCAGGACGACCGGGGCGACCGCTCCGTGGTCACGCCGGATCTGCCGGTACAGCTCGGCGGGGTCGGTCTGGAACCGCGGTCCGCCCAGCGGGACGGGCGGGGGCTCGGGGTGGGTCACGGGGCGGGCTCCGGTATCGGCGGGGACGTCGGCCGGGGGGTCGAGGCGACGACGGTGCGCAGGTGCTCGACGAGCGCGATGAGGACCTGCTTGCTGGACTCGCGGGAGCGGGCGTCGCAGAAGACCAGCGGGACCTCGTCGGCGAGGTCGAGGGCCTCGCGGATCTGGTCGGGGGAGTGGGTGCTGCCGCCGAAGTCGTTGCAGGCGACGACGAACGGTGTCCCGTGGTGTTCCAGGCGGTCGATCGCGTACCAGGAGTCCGCGAGGCGGCGGGTGTCGACGAGGACGACCGCGCCGAGGGTGCCGGAGAACAGCCGGTCCCACAGGAACCAGAACCGTTCCTGTCCCGGCGCGCCGAACAGGTAGAGGATGTTGCGGACGTCCAGCGAGATCCGGCCGAAGTCGAAGGCGACGGTGGTGGCCGTCTTCGCGGCGACGCCCGCGGTGTCGTCGACGGCCTCGCCCGCCTGGGTCATGGTCTCCTCGGTGTTCAGCGGACGGATCTCGCTGACCGAGCGGACCAGGGTGGTCTTGCCGACGCCGAATCCACCGACGACGACGATCTTCAGTCCGTTGTCGGCGGTGCTGTGCAGGGTCTGGCGCTGTTCAGAGGTTACGGAGTCCAACGAGCACCTGCTCCAGGATGTCGTGATCGGGAAGGCGGTACGACGAGCGGGGATGCCGCACGTGGATACGGCCGGTGTCGTGCAGGTCGGCCAGGAGGATCCGGGTGATCGACACGGGCAGTCCGAGCTCGGCGGCCACCTCCACCACGGCGGTGGGGAAGCGGCACATGCGGAGGATCGCGGCGTGCTCGGACTGCATGCCGGGCACCGGATCGCTCTCGGAGACCACCAGGGTCACCAGGTCGAAGGAGTCCGAACCGGTCCGGCTCCGGCCGCCGGTGAGGGTGTAGAGCCGGTCGGGGGAGTCGTCCCTTCCCGGCCTGGCGCGGCTCATCCCCGGGGCCTTGCCACCAGGTGCTCGCCGAGCTGTTCGACGAGTTCGGACATGTTGTGGCCGACGAGTCCGGCGTCGGCGTCCTCGTCGGCGACCAGGGCGAGATGGGCGCCCTCGCCCGCCTCGACGATGAACAGGATGCCGCCGTAGAACTCGGCCATCGCGGAGCGGACCCCGCCGGTGCCGTCGCCGAACTCCACGGAGGCACCGTGCGACAGGCTCTGGATGCCCGCCGCGATGGCGGCCAGCTGGTCCGCCTGGTCGACGGAGAGCTCGGCGGTACGGCAGAGCTTCAGGCCGTCACGGGAGAGCACCAGGGCGTGACGGGTGCCCGGGGTGCGTTCCAGCAGGCCCTCCAGGAGCCAGCTGAGCTTCTCGTCGGTGGTGGTGCCGGTCATCGGGAGGTGCCTTCCGGGTGCGGGGAGTTCGGGGTGTCGTGCGCGGCCGGGGCTTCGTCGCCGCCGGCCGGGTGGGCGGCTCCGGCCGGGGGGACGCCGTCGGTCCCTGGGCCGTCACCGGGGGTGTGGTCGCCGAGGTTCTCCGGGCGGTCGCCGGTCTCCGTCGTGCCGTCGCCCTCGCCCTCGGTGGGGGCGTCCGGCTGGGCGGCGGCGCGGACGGCCTGACGGAAGCTGCCGAAACGGGTGGCCGCACCGGCCGCCGCGCCGGTGCGGGGCGCCGCGGCCCCGCGCGGCTTCGCGGCGGCGTCCGGCCCCTCGGGGTGGGCGGCGGCGAGGGCCCGGCCGCGGCGGCGCTGCGGAAGTCCGCTCTCGCCGAAGCGCGGGTGCTCGCCGGTGCTCTCGGCGGGGGTGTCGGGCGTGCTTCCGGGCTCGGTGCGCGGAGCGGGGATGCGGACGGCGGGCGCGGCCGGGTGCGGGGCGGTCCCGCTCGGTGCCTGGCCCCCGGCGGTCTCCGGGGTGGTGCCCGGCGCCCGGCTTCCCTGGGGCTCCGGGGTGACGGCCGGGTTCCCCGCGGCCTCCGGCGCGGTCCGCGACTCGGCGGAGGCGCGGCTGATCAGTTCCTGGGGGAGCATCAGCAGGGCGCCGGTGCCGCCGCGCGCGGAGGGGCGGAACGACACGGTCAGGCCGTGCTTGCGGGCCAGTCGGCCGACGACGGCGAGGCCGAGCCGGGTGCCGGAGAGACCGGCCAGGTCCTGGGTGACCGCTCCGACGGCCGACTCGGCGCGGCGGAGCTGGACGTCGCTCATGACGAGGCCGCTGTCCTCGACGGCGATCATGACACCGGCCGGGACCTCCTCCACGTACACGTGGACCTCGGCGTTGGGCGGCGAGAAGTTCGCCGCGTTGTCCATGAGTTCGGCCAGGGCGTGCATGACGCCCTCGGCGGCGTGTCCGGCGACGGCCGCGTCGCTGCTGGAGTGGAGACGGACGCGCTGGTAGCCGCTGATCCGGCCCATGGCGCCGCGCAGGATCGACTCCATGACGATGGGGCGGGCCCAGCGGCGGCCGGACCGGGCGCCGGTGAGGACGGCGACGGAGTCGGCGAGACGGCCGGCCTGGGCGGTGCGGTGGTCGAGGTGGAGCAGGTCGGTGAGGACGTCCTCGTCCGCGTGACGGTGCTCCATCTCGCGCAGGTCGGCGAGCATGCTGGTGGCGAGGGCCTGCATACGGCCGGCGGCGTTGGCGGACGCGGCCATGGCGGCGGAGCGGCCGGACTCGGCACGGCGCAGCCGGAGCCGGGCGCCTTCGACGTCGGAGGCCCGCGCGCGGGCGAGCGCGCCGGTCTCGGCGGCGTGGGCCCGGACGAGTTCCTCGGCGTGGACCGCCTGGGCGGCCGACGCGGCGGCGGTCTCGGCCCGGTGGCGCTGTTCGAGCCGTGCGGTCTCCGCCTCGAACCGCTCCTTGAGGGCGGCGGTCTCGCGTTCGGCGGAGGCCTTGGACTGGGCCGCGTACGTCTCCCAGGAGGCGAGTTCGGCGGCGAGCCCGTCGGCGCGGCGGCCGAGTGCGCGTGAGGTCCGCGCGTACCAGGTGACGGCGAACGCCGCCGCCGCCAGCAGCAGGACGCCGCCTGCGGCGACCCAGGCGAGGGCGGTGCGGACGCCTGGTGGCGCGGCGGTGACCGCGGCGGCGGCGATGGCACCACCCGCGGCGGCCGTCAGCGACGAGGTGATCAGGGCGGGGCGAAGGGGGGTGGGTGACGCCGACATCAACCAGACTCTCGGGAGCGGGCACACAGGGAAGGGAGTCGCAATGTCGGCACTATAGATGCGTTGTTGATCAATACGGAACTCGATCGACCGGATCGACGTCCTTTGCTTGGCCTATGTTTCCCCTATGCGTCCAAGAAGGTCCGCACTTGTTCATTCCATGGTGAAGTTCCTGCTCAGGCAGGGTTCCTGAGACCTCGTCCGGTCTGTTGGTACGGACCATCGGAGGCCCCCGGCCGGTGCGGGGCGCGATCCGCACCTGTGCGAGACGGCCCGGCCCCCTGTGCGGCCCGGCCTCGCCCGGCGTACGGCACGGCCCCGCCCGGCCCCCGGGCGGGGTTCCGGCCGCGCGCGACGCGGTTCCGCCCGGCGCACGGCGTTCCTCCCGCCCGCGCACGCGGGGGTGCGCGGGGCGGGACCCGGAGAACGGCCGGGACCGGACGGGGAGAACGGCCTGAATCAGGTAGCCCGGAACGGCCGGGATCAAGTGCCCGGGAACGGCCGGGACCGGACGCGGGGAGCGGCCCGGGCCAGGTGTCCGGGAGCGGCCTGGATCAGGTACCGGACCGGCCGGGATCAGCCCCGGGGGCCTCGGCCCCCTCGTCCAGAGTGATCGCCTGCACCGGACAGGCGCGGACCGCCTCGTCGAGCAGGTCGTCGTCGCCCTCCGGCCCGCCGCCCTCCCGTTCCGGCAGGACCGTGCCGAACCCGTCGTCGTCCTGGGTGAAGAATTGAGGCGACGTCAGGGCGCACTGCCCGGCGCCGATGCAGAGGTCGCCGTCGATCGAGACGCGCATCGGGGACGCTCCTCTCACCAGGTGACGGGGAGCGCGAGCATCCCCTGGATCGTGTCCCCCGGTTTGAAGGGGATCTCCTCGGCGGGCGCGTCGAGCCGCAGCCCCGGCAGCCGCCGCAGCAGCGTCCCCAGCGCGATCTCCAGCTCCGCCCGCGCCAGGTTCTGCCCCAGGCACTGGTGGATGCCGAAGCCGAACGCCACGTGATGGCGGGCCGAGCGCCCCCAGTCGAGCGTGTCGGGATCGGCGTAGGCGGCGGCGTCCCGGTTGATGACCGAGGTCGAGAACACCACGCCCTCGCCCGCGCGGACGACGGTTCCCCCGACCTCCACGTCCTCGCGGGCCACCCGCAGCAGACCGTCGGCGATCGACAGGAACCGCAGCAACTCCTCCACGGCGGTGGGCAGGAGCGAGGGGTCGGCCCGGAGCTCGGCCATCCGCCCGGGATGCCGCAGCAGCGTGTACGTGCCCAGCGAGATCATGTTCGCCGTGGTCTCGTGCCCGGCGACCAGCAGGATCGAGGCGAGCTGCACCAGCTCGTCACGGTCGGGCCCGCCGTCCGCGCCGCCCAGCGAGACGAGGTCGTCGAGGACGCCGTCGCCGGGCTTCGCCCGCTTCTGGTCGACCAGGTCGCCCAGGTACTCCTCCAGCCGGGCGAGGGCGTCGGTGGTGTCCTCGCCGGTGGGCCCGCGCAGCAGCCGCCGGGACTGCTCCTCGAAGAACTCGTGGTCCTCGTACGGGACGCCGAGCAGCTCGCAGATGACGATCGACGGCACCGGCAGCGCGAAGGCGCTCACCAGCTCGGCGGGCGGGCCCTGCGCCTCGACGGCGTCGAGCAGCCGGTCCACGGTCTCCTGGATGCGGGGCCGCATGTTCTCGGCGCGGCGCAGCGAGAAGCTCGGGATCAGCATCCGGCGCTGGGTGTTGTGCTCGGGGTCGTCCCAGCCGAGCAGGGCCGCGCGACGGCGGCGGCGCACCGTCTCGGCGCGCTCGGTCGGCAGCGGGAAGCCGGGCCGGGTGGAGTCGCTGGAGAGCCGGGGGTCCGCCAGGAGGGCGCGGGCGGCGCCGTGGCCGGTGACCAGCCACACGGACCGGCCGTCCCAGAGCGTCACCCGGGACAGCGGGCGCTCCTCGTCGGCACGGGGGTAGGCGGTCGGGGGGTGGTAGGGGCAGGTGCGGTTCTGCGGGAACGCGACGGCTTTCGTCATGGGAGGCCTCGCTCGGTGCGCATCGGTGACTCTGACGTGGTGCCGTCTCCACTACATGCCTCAGGCATCTAATTGGTCTACGGCAAGTTCGGCCAATCCGCCGGACGCCCGACAGTGAGCGACGGTGTGGAGCGGGCGGCTATTCTCCGCCATTGATTGGCCTGATGACGATATTCGGGGCCCGGGTGCCACCCCGCGCGTCCGGAGTCCCGCGCTCCGGAGTGCGGATCCGCACGCCCCCGGAGAAGTGGTCGTGCGTTCGGATGATCGGAGCCTCGCTCTCTCTCCGTCGCTATGTGATCGGTTCATTGCATTTTCAGAGCGGTACTTGGTCACTTTCAAGACCTCAAATGACCGGTGCGGGGAGCCATTCCCGCTCGGTCACATGGTGAACCCGAACTGACTATGCTCCCCAATGTGTTGCGAAGCGATCACAGCGAGTCATGACCGCTGTGGTGCTCGCGGACGGAAAGCGCCCGCGCAAGGACGCCCGCACGGCGTGATACCGACGGGCCCGCCCTCGCACCACGTCACCCCAGTCCGCTCATTCCAGTCTGCTGAGGGACCCCTCGATGGTTCGTGCAGGATCGACCTCCAGAGCCCGGCCGCCCGCGCCCGGCCGGGCTTGGCTCCTCCCCCCGGGAGTCCTCGCCGGTGCCCTGGCCGCGGCGCTGCTCCTCGCCCCGGCGGACATACGGGCACCACTGGCCTGGTACGGCTCCGGTGCCCTCGCCCTGGTGCTCCTCACCTCCCTGGAGACCGCCCGCAGACTCCGCGCGGCGGACGTCGTCCGCACCGCGCGGGCCGAGGCGGAGGCCCGGGAGCGCTTCGCCCAGCGCGAGGCGGCGCTGCTCGACCGGCTGGCCGACCAGCGGACCAGCACCGTCTGGCTCGCCGAGAAGCTGCTCCCGGCGGCCGTCGCCCGGCTCCGCAAGGGCGACCAGGCCTCCGACATCCTGCACTCCGTCTCCTTCGGGGCCCATATCGACCCGGAGTTCGCCGACGCTCTGAAGCGCGCGCTGGGGACCATCCTGGAAGCGGTGGAGACCGAGGAGAACACCCGGGACGCCTCCCAGCGGGCCCTCGTCGCCGTCGCCCGAAGAGTGCAGGCGATCGTCCACCAGCTCGCCAAGGACCTGCACACCATGCAGATCGTCCACGGCACCGACCTGGTGATCTCCCGGGGCCTCCAGGACATCGACCACCGCAACGCCCTGATCGGACGCCTCGCGGCCAGCATCGCCGTGCTCGGCGACGCCCGCCCAGGACGCCAGTGGTCCAAGGCGATCCCGCTCTACGACGTCCTGCGCGGCGCCATGTCCCGGATCGTCGACTACCCGCGCGTGAAGCTGACCTCGGTGACCGAGGTGGCCGTGGTCGGCCCCGGCGCCGAGCCGCTGATCCACCTCCTCGCCGAACTCCTCGACAACGCCACGACGTTCTCGCCGCCGCACACCCCCGTGGAGGTGACCGCGAGCGAGGTGCCCTCCGGCATCGCGATCGAGATCGAGGACCGGGGCGTCGGACTCACCGAGGAGGTCCGGGAGCGCGTCGAGCGCGTCATGCGCCAGTCCATGTCCGGCATCCAGCTCGCCAGCCTCGGCGAGGTCACCCAGCTCGGCCTCCCCGTGGTCAGCCGGCTGGCCCGCGAACACGGCTGCGACGTCGATCTGCGCACCTCCGCCTACGGCGGCGTACGGGCCGTGGTGCTCGTACCCCGGCGCCTGATCACGACGGTCCCGCAGTCCGTCCTCAGGTTCCCCGAACCACCCCGCAAGCGCCCCGTCGGGGGAGGTCCGGTGCTGCCCAGAGCCGTACCGCCGGTCACGGCGTCGAACGACACCGGAGAGATCAGGAAGACCCCCAACGGGCTCCCGCAGCGCCGGCGCGAGTCGCCCGTCCCCATCCCGGTCGTCGTGGCGACCACGACACCGCCCACCCCGCTCCCGACCAAGGGTTCCTCCGGCCCCGCACGCCAGCCGGGTCTCATGTGGGAGGCGTTCAACGGGGACAAGCGCAACGCCCCCCAGCCCACCACTCCCCACCACGAGCCGTCAGATGAGGTTGAGTAACATGCAGCCACTGCCCAACATGGACTGGATGCTCAAGGAGCTCGTGGGCGGCGTCCCGTACGTGCGCCACGTGGTCGTCCTGTCGTCCGACGGGCTGTGCATCGGTCAGGCCAACACCGAGCCCGACGCGGCCGACGCGATCGCCGCCGCCTGCTCCGGCATCCAGAGCCTGGCACGGGCCATCGCGCAGATGTTCCCGCACGGGGACGGCTCGACGCACATGGTCGGCATCGAGGCCGACGGCGGTTACTTCTCCCTGATGGCCGCCGGACCCGGCGCCTACCTCGCGGTGCTCGCCGACGAGGAGGTGGACGCCGGGCTCCTGGGCGCCCGGATGCGGACGCTCGTGGTGCGGATCGGTCAGCACATGACCAGTCCGCCCCGCGATGACGTCGGGCAGGCGATGTGACATCAGAGAACCCGAACCCCTGGGACGAGGGCACCCCCGTCCCCCTCTACGTCATCACCGGTGATCCGGGTTCCACGGCCGGGACCTTCAACCTGGTCACGCTCATCGTCACCCGGGCCACGCCCGACCCGGCGATGCAGCCCGAACAGGCGGCCATCCTCTCGCTGTGCACGTACCCGCTGTCGGTGGCCGAGCTCTCGGCGTACCTCAGTCTCCCGTTCAGCGTCGTCACCGTGCTCCTGTCCCAGTTCGTCGACGACGGGAAGGTCGAGGCCATCGCGCCCGTCCCCGTCGCGGCGTACCCCGAACGCGGCCTGCTCGAGGCGGTGATCCATGGACTACGCAAGCTCTGACGCCCCCGGCGTCGGCCCCCGCGGCACCGACATGCTGCTGCCCCACGGTGCCAGAGGAGTCAAGGTCGTCGTCGTCGGAGGCTTCGGCGTCGGCAAGACCACGATGGTCGGCACGGTGAGCGAGATCCCGCCGCTCACCACCGAGGAGACCATGACGCAGGCGGGCGTCGGGATCGACCACAATCCCGGCGCCCAGGGCAAGAACACCACCACCGTCGCCATGGACTTCGGGCGGATCAGCATCGACCGGGAGCTGATCCTCTATCTGTTCGGCACCCCCGGACAGGAGCGCTTCTGGTTCCTGTGGAACGGCATCTTCGAGGGCGCGCTCGGCGCCGTGGTGCTCGTGGACACCCGGCGGATCGAGGTCTGCTTCGAGGTCGTCACCCGGCTGGAGGACCGCCGGGTCCCGTTCGTCGTGGCCGTCAACACCTTCCCGGAAGCCCCGCAGTACCCCTTGGAAGAACTGCGCACTGCCCTGGCCCTCAGCGATTCCGTGCCCATCGTCACCTGTGACGCACGGGACCGGGCGTCCTGCCGGGACGCCCTGCTCTCGCTGATGGTCTACCTGTGCACCCTCGCCGCCGCCCAGGAGAACGCATGACCCTCCCGCCCGCCGACCACGCCACCGGGCTGCCCGGACAGGCCACCGCCCCGCCCGGACCGACCCCGCCGCCCGGCTGCCCCGCGCACGCCGTCGGCGCCGGACCCGGCGGAGCGACCCGGCTGTACGGCCCCGCCGCCGCGACCGACCCGATGGGCCTGTACGAGGAACTCCGCGCCACCCACGGCCCGGTGGCGCCCGTCCTGCTCGACGGCGACGTCCGCGCCTGGCTCGTCCTCGGCTATCTGGAGAACCGGGACGTGGCCAGCCGCCCCACCCAGTTCTCCCGCGACCCGCGCGTCTGGCACGGCTGGACCAGCGGGGAGATCGACCCCGCCACCTCACCGCTCATGCCGATGATCGGCTGGCGGCCCGACTGCGTCTGCGCGGACGGGGAGGAGCACCAACGGCTGCGCGGCGCGGTCACCGCCAGCCTCAACCAGTTCGACCACCGGGGGCTGCGCCGTCACATCACCCGCTTCGCCCACGAGCTGATCGACACCTTCTGCGAGGACGGCGACGCCGAACTCGTCGAGCGGTTCGCCGAGCACCTGCCCATGCTCACCCTCACCCACCTCCTCGGCATGACGGAGGAGGCCACCCCCGGACTCGTCCACGCGGCCCGTGACCTCTTCAAGGCCACCGAGACCTCGCTCGCCAGCAACGACCACGTCCTGGAGAGCCTCGCCAGGCTCGTCGCCGAGAAGCGCTCCCGGCCGGGACACGACATCGCCTCCGCGCTGATGGCCCACCCCGCCGGACTCACCGACGAGGAGGTCCAGCACCACCTGCGGCTCATCCTGCTCGCCGGGTACGAGACCACCGCCAACCTGATGTCCAACGTGCTGCGCATGGTGGTCACCGACCCCCGGTTCAGGGGCTCGCTCGCGGGCGGCCAGATGACCCTGCCGGAAGCGGTGGAGCAGGTCCTGTGGGACGAGCCGCCGCTGATGGTTTGCCCGGGGCGCTGGGCCAACGGCGACACCTCGGTCGGCGGGCAGCAGATCAAGGCGGGGGACATGCTCCTGCTCGGTCTGGCCGCGGGCAACGTCGACACCACGATCCGCCCCGACCCCTCCGCCCCGGTGCACCACAACCGCGCCCACCTGTCCTTCAGCGCGGGCACCCACGAGTGCCCGGGGCAGGACGTCGGCCGCATCATCGCCGACACCGGCATCGACATCCTGCTCACCCGGCTCCCGGACATCGCGCTGTCCGTCCCCGAGCACACGCTCAGCTGGCGCTCCTCCACCTGGGCCCGGCACCTCACGGCGCTGCCCGTGAGCTTCGTCCCCCGCCCCCCGCAGTCGTTCGACCAGCCCGCGCCGCTTCCGCCCCCGCCGCCGAGGGCCAGCACGGAGCCGTCGCCGCGACCGTGGCCGGAGACGGTGACCGAGCCGTCCCGGGCGTCCGCTCCCCGCGGCACCTGGCGGGCGCGGCTGCGGAGGCTGCTGGGGAAGCGGTAGCCGACCGGCGCCCCCGGTGACGAAGGACCGGCCCCTCCCGGGGCCGGTCCTTCGTCGTCACTCGGGGAAGGGGGTGTCGGAGGGGGCGTACCGGGGGGCGCCGGTGTACCAGGCGTGGATGCCGGAGAGGAACCCGCAGGCCCCTCGGAGCCAGGTGTCGAGTTCGGCGCGCTCGGCGTGGTCGAGTCCCGCCGCCTCCACGATGAGGGGGAGGTCGGCGAGACGGAGGTGCTCGAAGTCCCGCAGCCGGCTGTTGACCAGGTTCAGTGCGGCGATCACGGCGTCGTGCAGCGAGATGCCCAGGGAACTGCCGAGCACCACCACGAGGTTGTTGACATCGTTCTCCTCGTGGACCTCGCGCTCGTAGGAGGCGATGTCGTTGGCCAGCCCCATGAAGTCCATGAAGGCGTCGAGGAGGGCGCGCACGGTCCGGGTGCGGCGGATCTGTTCGGGTATTCGCGCGCCGGTGGCCAGCTCCACGGAGTACGGGGCGGTGTGCGCGGCGAAGCTGTCCCGCCGGAACGGCGCGTACTCGATCAGATGGGGGACCCGTCCGTCGAGGCTGTTGGACAGTTCCTCGACGCCCGCGTCGACGTACCGCACCAGGGCCCGGTTGAACTCGGCGCGCCAGTGGGCGAGCCGGGGCGGGAAGAGATGCCGCTGGAGGTCGGCGATGCCCCGCTCGACGGGGTTCGCCGGTTCCGGCAGCCGGTCGGGCTCGGGGCCCAGGAAGCGGTGCAGCCGGGCGGTGAACTCCCGTGCGCCGTGCAGGTCCCCGGTCTGCTTGAAGGCGGTGGCGAAGTAGTCGTCCCAGGCCAACGCCCATATGTTGAAACGGTGGTTGAGCCGGAGGGCGGCCGGTGGGGCGTCGGGCAGGGTCCACGCGGTCAGCTGGTCGACGGTCATGGCGTGGAACTGGGACCGGGTCCAGACCGGGCCGTCCGCTGTGGGTCCTCTCTCGCCGCCCAACATGCCCATGTCGCGCGCCCAGGTCTCGCTCTCCTGACGGAGGGCGGGCAGGAAGGGGTTCACCCGCAGGGGGTGGGGCATCCACAGTTCGGGGAGCTCGACGGCGTGTACGGTCATGGGGACCGGTCCCCTCCTCTTCGGCCCGCCCGGACACGTCCTGCCACCCGGGCGGTGCACGATCGCTAAACCACCAACGCCGAGGACGGCCGATTCCCGCCCCACGGCTCTGCAAACCTGCCCGCGTTGGCCGACCGGCAACCCCTCAAAACAAGCCGATCGATGATCAGAAACCGGTTTCCCCGGAAGCGAAGACGAAAGAAACGGTCCTTCTCTCCTCGGGGAACAGCCGTCGCTCCTGAAACAGGGCTATCGGGGTCTCGCGTGTTACCCGCTGGTACGCCATGCTGGCCGTCCACCATCCACGAGGCCGGGGGGCTGAGACAGCCGTGTCGACATCCGAGGAACCGACCAGGGTGCACGCCTTCCGGGACGACGCCCTGGGCGAGCACGACGCCGTGGGGCTCGCCCGGTCGATACGGAAGGGCGAGGTCAGCGCCGCCGAAGCGGCCAGGGACGCCGCCGCGCGCGTACGGGCCGTGGAAGGGCGCCTGCACGCCGTCCAGACGCACATCGACGTCCCCGAACCCGCCCCCGGCAGCGGTGCGCTCGCCGGGGTGCCGACCTTCGTCAAGGACAACACCGAACTGCGCGGACTGCCCACCGGCCACGGCAGCGCCGCCTTCGTCCCCCGCGCCGCCCGCCGCCACGCGCCCTTCACCCGGCAGTTCCTGAGCAGCGGCGTCACCGTGCTCGGCAAGACGCGCCTCCCCGAGTTCGGGTTCAGCCCCTCCACGGAGTACGAGGACGCCGAACCCGTCCGCAACCCCTGGGACACCGGCCGCTCGGCGGGCGGTTCGTCCGGCGGCAGCGCCGCCCTGGTCGCCGCCGGAGCCGTGCCGATCGCCCACGCCAACGACGGCGGCGGCTCCATCCGCATCCCCGCCGCCTGCTGCGGACTCGTCGGACTCAAACCGACCCGGGGCCGGGTCGTCGGCAACACCCAGAGCCGCCGACTGCCCCTGGACCTCGTCTCCGACGGCGTCGTGAGCCGCTCGGTCCGGGACACCGCCGCGTTCCTCGCCGCCGCCGAGACGCACTGGCGCAACCCGAAGCTGCCGCCCGTCGGCCTCGTCGAGGGCCCCTCCGGGCGACGGCTGCGCGTCGGCTTCCTCCTGGACTCGCCGAACGGGGTCCCCACCGACCCGGCCACCCGCGCGGCCGTCACGGAGACCGTGGCCACCCTGGAACGCCTCGGCCACACCGCCTGTCCCGTGGAACTCACCCTCGACCCCCGGTTCACCGACGACTTCCTCACCTACTGGGGCATGCTGTCCTACCTGCTCGGCGCCACCGGCCGCACCCTCGGGGCCGACTTCGACCGGCACCGCATGGACGGCCTCAGCAGAGGACTGCGCGAGCAGTACCTGCGGAACTGGCGCGGCACCCCCGGCGTCCTGCGCCGCCTCAAGCGCACCGGCAGGGCGTACGCGGCGGCCTTCCGGGGGCTCGACCTCGTCCTCTCGCCCGTCCTCGCCCACACCACGCCCCCGCTGGGACACCTCAGCCCGGCCGTTCCCTACGAGACCCTCATCGACCGCATCCTCGCGTACGTCGCCTTCACCCCCGTGAACAACGTCGTCGGCACCCCGTCGCTCTCCCTGCCCGCCGCCCGCCCGACCGCCGGGGGACTGCCCGTCGGCATCATGTTCTCCGGCCGCCCCGGCGCCGAACGGACCCTCCTGGAACTCGCCTACGAACTGGAGGCCGACCACCCGTTCCGGCGCGTGCAGGACCTCTGACCGGAACGCCCGGTCAGGACTCCCGGGCGGGCCGCTGTCACTGCCGGTCGGCGCGCTGCCCGGCGGTCTCCACCCGGCCCCCGTCCGCCGCGCCGCCGTCCCCGCGCTCGCCCATCCTCCGCACCTCCAGGCCCGCACCGTCCCCGCTGTCCTCGCAGCATCACACGGCAACGCCTCGGTCCGCCCGATTCGGACCGGTCCGTCCCGTGTATGGATCTCCGGGCGGGGAACCCGCCCGGAGAGGGTTCGTGAGAAGGAGGTCCGGAGCCGATGACCAGTGAACACACGGGGTACGGGGAACGGGCCGGGCGGTTCTTCCTCGGTGACCGCGGCGCGGTGGCCGCGCGCTGCCGGGACTTCTGCCGCGCCGTCCTCGCCGACTGGGACTGGCCGGGTCCGGCCCGGACCGGAGGGCCCACCCGGGAGGAGCGGGCCCTCGCCCTGGAAGACGTCCTGCTCGTGGTCTCCGAGGCGGTCACCAACGCCTGTCTGCACGCCGGAGGGCCGACGGACCTCGTCGTCCGCCCGGCCCCGGCGGGCGGGGTGCGGATCGAGGTGGGCGACCGGAGCGGCCGGGTCCCGCGCACCCGGCCGCGCGACGCCCCCGGCAGGCCAGGCGGCAACGGTCTCGTCGTCATCGACCGGCTCACGCGCGCGTGGGGCGCGACTCCCCGGGAGGGCGGCAAGTACGTCTGGATGGAGATCGCGGCCCCGGGAGCGCGCGAGACCCCCGCCCCTCAGGCGCCCCGGGCCGGACCCTCCCACTCCAGGCCCCTCTGACTCCGCGCCCGGAGCCCCGCGTGCCCCGCTTCAGAGACCGCGTCATTCCGGCCGATCCCACCGGTATGGACCTGGCCGGTATGGACCGGTGGAAACCGGACACCGAGGGGAAGGGTCCGGATGCCGAACGGCCCCGGACGGGGTCCGGTGGGGCTTCGGAATCCATGGCACGGGCTCAGCGGCGAGGGCACAGCGATGCCACCACGACTGTCTGCCTCCCTGAGGGTGGTGACAGTTGCGGTCGGGCCCTTCGAGGGACACGGCGCCTGAGTGCCGCCCCTACAGGAGAATGCCCGAGCGTCACGGGGCGCCGGACGGGCGACGCGGTCGTGCCCGGACGCCGACGACCCGCCCCGGAGCCGTTTCCACGCCGAGCCTCCGCCACCGCACTTGACCTTGATCGTTCACATGGCATGAACAACACCAGGCGCGCCCTCGCCGCCCTTGTCCTCTCCGCCTCCGCCCTCGGCGCCGCCTCCGGTGGCGCCGTCGCGGTGGAGCCCCGCCCGGCGCCCGCCGGAGGCTCCCTCACCGCCCCCACGTCCACCGCCGCCTACGCCGCCGATATCGCCGACGCGCTGACGGGAGTCTTCGTCGACTACGGAATCGCGCTCAGCCCCAGGGCCCTCTCGTACGCCATGGACGAACCCGTCACCGACCCCACGCCCGCTTCCACCACCACGCCTGCGCCCACCGCCGCCGCGGAGGCGGTGACCGTCAGCGTCTCCGAGAGCGCGGCGACCAGTACTGCCGCGTCCGCCGGGGCGTCGGCGTCGGCCTCCGCCTCCTCCCAGTCCCTGAGGGAGTCCCTCGTCCGCAGCCCGCGCTTCGCGGCCGTCTTCGGTCCGGGGCTCCCGCCGAACGTGCTCGACCACAACATTCGGGACTTCAGCACCCGCCTCGCCGACTACTACGGCCTGAGTTCCACCCAGGCCGACGCCATCGCCCAGGCCGTCTCCTCCGTCGCCGTCCCTGCCAACGCGCGGGCGGGCGCCCGCTGACCCGGCGCGAAGCCGGGACCCCGCCAGCGGTGTCACCGCCCATGTGTCGGGGAAGCCCGCGCGGACGGGGGTGACGGGAGGAATGCGAGCGGTGCGCCGGGGAAGGCGCACCGTGAGCGAGGAGAAGGGACTCGGTGGGGACGGTGACCACAGGGAACGGGATACGGCGGGAGCACCGGCCGGGGGTGCCGCGCGACGCGGCCGAGGCACGGGCGCGGGTGGCGGCGGCGCTGGCGGGGCGCACCACGGGCGCGGGTGGCGCGGTGGACGGGGGCACACCCTCGTCCACCGCCGTGGGGGACGCGCTGCTGGTGACGTCGGAGCTGGTGACGAACGCGTTCCGGCACGGCGGCGGGCTCACCGGCTTCGACGTGGCGCTCGGTCCGGCGGCGGTGACGATCTCGGTCGCCGACGCCAGTGACGAGCTGCCGCGCCGCGCGGAGCGCTGGAGCCCGGAGCGGGCCGTCGAACTGGCCGAGGGCGGCTTCGGCTGGCCCCTGGTCAGACTCCTCGCCCTGGAGGTCCGGCTACGGCTGCCGCCCGGGGGCGGCAAGACGATAGAGGTCCGCCTCCCTCTGCGCTGACCGGCGTCCGCCGGGGGCGGGACAGTGCCGGACCTGGGTGGTCCTTGGACCAAGGCCAAGGCCAAGGATCAGGTCCAGGTCCAGGTCCAGAGCCAGGGCCTGGACCTGGGTGGCCTCCGGGCCCGGGTGCGGTCCGGCAGGCTGCCTCCGGGCCGGGCCGACTCCTCCGGCCCCGGGCCGTGCCTTCCCGTAGAGGTGGGGGCTCATAGGCGTCTGGCCGTGCATTCCTCCCCACCCAGGGGTGGGTCCTTCCAGCCCCGGCCAGGGTCTCTCCCCGCAGGCGCCGGGCCCCCGCGCCCGACCGGGGCCTCTCCGGCAAGGTCCGGGCCCCGCCGGGGCAGTCCCCGGCAGTCCCCGGCGGGGCAGTCTCCGGCAGGGCCCGGCAGGGGACTGCCTTCCGCCCCGCGTGGACTCCTCAGCCGTTCAGGAACTCCGCGCACCGGTAGGGGCCGAACGACGGGCCCTCGTCGGGGCGGAGGGTGACCTCGACGTCCTCCGCCCTGACCCGGGGATCGAGGACGGACTGGGCGCGGGCGAGCGTGCACACCAGTTGCCCGGTGCCCTGGTCGCGCCCCGTCGCCCGGTAGGGATCGGCCAGCCACAGGGTGACCTCGGTGCCCCGGCCGCTCACCGTGTAGCCGCCGATCTCCACGAGATTGGTGAGTCCGTCGCGCTGCTCGACGGGCGGCAGACCGACCGCGAGCATCTTCAGGACCGAGCCGAGGTTCTCGATCCTCTGGTCGACCGCCGGCACGGCCCGCAGTCCGCTGCCGGACGCGTAGTACAGCCGGACGCCCCGGGTCAGTCCGGTGGCCGGTTCGCCCGCGCCTATCACTCCGGTCGGCTGGACACCGCACCCCACCAGGGCGATGCCGAGGGCCGCGACGGCTCCCCGTCTCCGTACGCTCACTCCGCTTCCCCTTCCGCGCGCCGCAGGGGCAGCCGCAGGGTGAACACCGCGCCGCCCCCGGGCCCCTCGGCGACCTCGATCGTGCCGCCGTGCAGTCGTGCGTTCTCCAGCGCGATGGCCGTGCCCAGACCGCTGCCCTGGCCGCCGCCGTCGGCCGCGCCCCTGGTGCGTGCCGCGTCGGCCTTGTAGAACCGGTCGAAGACCCGCTCCCGCACCTCGGGCGGCAGTCCGGGGCCGTGGTCGGCGACCTCCACCGTCACCCACGGTCCGTCCGGCCCGGGGCCGGTGCCGAGCGTCACGACGACCGGCGGGGCACCGTGCCGCAGCGCGTTGCCCACCAGGTTCGCCACGATCACGTCGATCCGGCGCCGGTCGACGACCGCCCGGGGCCCTTCGCCGAGCCGGGCCTCCACCCGGTCCGTCCAGCCGCGCAGCGCGAGGGAGGCCCGTACCGTCTCGGCGAGGTCGGTCTCGGCGGCGTTCAGCCGGACCGCGTGCGCGTCGAAGCGGGAGATCTCCATCAGGTCCTCGACGAGCCGGGAGAGCCGGGCGGTCTCCGCGCCCACGGTGCGGGCCGCGCGCGCCGCGTCCGGCGGCAGCTGGTCGGCGTCCTCGTCGAGTACGGTCGCGACCATCGTCATCGCCGCGAGGGGCGTGCGCAGCTCGTGCGACACGTCCGCGACGAAGCGCCGGGCCTTCGCCTCCTGCTCGCGCAGCCGCGCGTCCGAGGACTGGAGGGCGTCCGCCGTCTCGTTGAACGTCCTTGCCAGCTCCGCGAGTTCGTCATGCCCCTTCACCACGACCCGGCTGCTGAGGTCCCCGGCGGCCAGCCCCCGGGTGGCCCGCCCCAGCTTCCGTACCGGACGCAGGACCGTCCCGGCCGCCAGGAGCGCCAGCAGGGCGGCGAGGACCACCACGGGCAGCAGGCCCGTCCGCACGGACGCGAGGAGCGAGGCGGTGTCGTCGCGTTCGGCCCGCAGATCGGTGATCACGAAGACCTCCAGACCGGATTCGCGCCGGTCGCCGTCCGCGTACGTCACCGGCGTCCCCACGACCAGGTACGGCTCGCCCCGCCACTCGACGCGCTGGAACCGGGCCCCGTCCCCGGCCCGTACGGCGGCGCGCAGCTCCGTCGTGACACGGCCCTCGACATCGGCGTACGCGTCGGAGACCGCCGTCAGGTCCCGGTGCCGGGCGACCACGATCCGGGCGCCGAGCCCGTCCGAGACACGGGCCGCGAAGCGGGCGAGCGTCCGCTGGTCGGGCGGCAGGTCGAAGTCGGCGGCGACCGACGCGACCCGGTCCCGTACGTCGCTCACGGCGGCGTCCTGGGTGCGCTGGAGGACGGCGGTGCGCGCCTCCCGGTAGGCGAGCGCGGTCGCTGTGACCGCGCTGACCAGCGCGACCAGCACGAAGGTGACGACGAGCCGGGTCCTGAGGCCGACGACGAGCCGCCACGGGCGCCGCTTCGGACGCCGCCGCTCGCGCTCGGGAGCGGGACCGGGACCGGCCCCGGGACCGGTGTCCGCGCCGGAGCGTGCCGTCCGGCGGCTCACAGCGGTCCGAAGCGGTAGCCGAAGCCCCGCACGGTCTGCACGTACAGGGGTTTGGCCGGTACGTCCTCCAGTTTGGCCCGCAGCCGTCCCACGGCCGCGTCCACCAGCCGTGAGTCCCCGAGGAAGGTGTGGTCCCAGACCGAGGCCAGGAGCTGTTCGCGGCTGAAGACCCGCCCGGGGGAGGCCGAGAGCTCCAGGAGCAGCCGGAGTTCGGTGGGGGGCAGTGGGACCGGGGCGCCGTGCTTGGTCACGGTGAGCCCGGCGCGGTCGATGACCAGGCCCGCCAGGTCGGCGTCCTCGGGCCGGTTCCGGGCCGCCGGTTCCGCCCGGCGCAGGGCGGCGCGGATACGGGCCTCCAGGACCGGCGCGGTGACCGGTTTGACGACGTAGTCGTCGGCGCCCGCCTCCAGACCGGTCACGATGTCGTGGTCGTCGCCGCGCGCGGTCAGCATGATGACCGGCAGGGTGGCCGTCCGGGCGCGGACGCGGCGGCACACCTCGAAGCCGTCCATGCCGGGCAGCATCAGGTCGAGGACGGCCAGTTCGATCCTCGCTCCGTCGGGACCGGCGAGCAGCGCGAGTGCCTCCTCACCGGTGGCGGCCGTGTCGACGCCGTACCCGTGCCTGCGCAGCACGAGCTCCATCCCGTCCCGTACGGACGCGTCGTCCTCGATCAGCAGTACATGCGGCATGGGCTCGATTATGGGTGCCGCGCGCACCCGCCCGAAGCCCTGGCGAGGGGCCGAGACGCAGGTCGGGGGCATTGTTACGTTCTCATCATGTCGTCATGGACCCGCCATCACCTGCTCTGGCGAGGGTGGCGGCATGACCACGAAGACACCCTCCCGCGTTCCCGCCCGGCTCCGGCTCGTCGCCCTCGCCGTACTGCCCGTCCTCGCCCTCACCGTCGCGTGCGGCGGAGGTGACGGGGTCCGCGCCGAGGGTGCCGACGCCATCGCCACCGCCCCCGGGACGACCGCGCCGGCCAAGGCCCCGAGCACTCCGGACGGTCCCTCCGCGAAGCCCGCGGGGAAGAGCGCCTTCTACGACGCCCAGCTCGCGTACGTCCGCTGCATGCGCGTCAAGGGCGGCTACGAGGACTACCCCGACCCCAAGCTGAGCGGCCACCTCGACTGGGGGAAGGTCGAGGAGATCGCCTCCAAGCCCGGCCAGATGGAGGCGGCCAAGGGCGGGAAGAACGGCGTCTGCGTCCCCGAACTCCGCACCGTCATGGACGCCGAGCCCCAGCGGGACCAGCAGAAGTCCTACGAGTCGATGCTCGCGCACGCCAAGTGCATGAGGGACAACGGTGTCTCCCGCTTCACCAACCCGACGATGAGCGGCGGCAACGCGCAGCCGGGCGGCGAGCCCAGCCCCGCCTCCCCCGTCATCGACCAGAAGTCCCCCACGTACAAGCAGGCCCGCGAGGCGTGCCGGACGAAGCTGCTCGACGGTCTGGACGGAATGCAGTGAGGCGCCGCACAGCCCGCGCGATCGGCGCGGCCGTGGTCCTCGCGGCCGTCACCGGCGGAACCGCCCTCCTCGGCGGCTTCGGCCCGATCGGCGGCCGGGACGGCGACGGCTCCGGCGGCTCGGGGAAGGACGGACCGCCGCCCGCCACCGCCACCGTCGTCCGCACCGACCTCGTCCGGTCCAAGACCGTCGACGGCAGGCTCGACTACGCGCAGCGCCGTGTGGTGAAGTCCGCCGTCGACGGGACCGTCACCGTCGCCGCCCCCGAGGGGAAGACCCTGACCCGGGGGGAGGCCCTCTACGAGCTGGACGACAAGCCCGTCACCCTCCTCTACGGGCCGGTCCCGATGTTCCGCGAGATGAAGAAGGGCGACCGGGGCAGCGACGTCCTCCAGCTGGAACGCAATCTGCGCGACCTGGGATACGGCGCCGGGATCTACGTGGACCCCCGGTACGACGAGGACACCGAGCGTGCCGTCAAACGGTGGCAGAAGTCCCTGAACCGGGAAGCCACCGGCCGCGTCGGCAAGGGCGACGTCGTCTTCCAGCCCGGCCGGCTGAAGGTGGTCACCGCCGACGCGTCCCTCGCCGACCAGGTCGGCGCCGACACGGCCGTCCTGACCGTCGCCTCCACCCACCCCGTGGTCCGTGCCGCCCTCGACCAGTCCGACGGCGCCCTCACCTCGCGGAACACCCGGGTCGAGGTCACCCTGCCCAGCGGGAGGACCGTGCCGGGCCGGGTCGCCGGGACCGTACGCCCCGAGGACGACAGTGCTTCCGGCGGGGCCCCCGTCTCCCAGGAGGGCATCGTCGTCGAGGTCGTCCTCGACGGCGGCGCGGGGGCCGCGACCGGCGAGGACGCCAGGGCGACGGCCAGCGTGAAGTTCGTCAGCGAGGCCCGCAAGGGCGTCCTCGCCGTCCCCGTCGAAGCGGTCATCGCCCTGCGCGGCGAGAACGGGGGGTACGGCCTCCAGGTCGTCCGGGGCACGACCACCTCCGTGATCCGTGTGGAGACCGGGATGACCGCCGACGGACAGATCGAGATCAGCGGTCCCGACGTCCGCGAGGGCCTTCAGGTCGGGGTGGCCGCCTCATGACCGCCGCCACCGCGACCGGGGGTCCCGGCACCCTCACCGGGACGCCCGCCACCGTGATCGAACTGCGGGACGCCACCAGGACGTACCCCGGCGGCGTCCACGCCCTGCGCGGGGTGAACCTCACCGTCCACGCGGGCGAACTGCTGGCCGTCGTCGGCCCGTCCGGCTCCGGCAAGTCCACGATGCTCCATGTCATGGGCACCCTGGACAAGCCCACCGGCGGCACCGTCCGCATCGCGGGCCACGACGTGTCCGCGCTGTCCGACGCGCGCCTGTCCGCCCTGCGCGCCCGGCACATCGGCTTCGTCTTCCAGCACTTCCACCTCGCGGCCGGACGCGACGCCGTGGACAACGTCGCCGACGGACTCCTCTACGCGGGCGTCCCGGCCCGGCAGCGCCGGGCCCGGGCCCGCGAGGCACTGGCCAGGGTCCGGCTCGACCACCGTGCGACCCACACCCCCAACGAACTGTCCGGCGGCGAGAAACAGCGGGTCGCCATCGCCCGCGCGCTCGTCGGGGAACCGAGCCTCCTGCTCGCCGACGAGCCCACCGGGGCCCTCGACACCGCCTCGGGCGCGATCGTGATGGAACTGCTCCACGAACTGCACGCGTCCGGCACCACGATCTGTGTCATCACCCACGACCAGGCGATCGCCGACTCGCTGCCGCGCCGCGTCCGCTTCAAGGACGGCGAGATCGTCTCCGACGAGCGGGGCGTCCGGACGGCGGAAGGGGCCGCCGCGTGAAGGGCGCCCACGCGGCGGGCGCGGGACTCCGCCCGGCCCGGCTCGCCGCCCTCGACGTGCTCCGGGTCGGCGCGGTGGGACTGCGCGCGCGCCGCGCGCGGGTGGTGCTCTCCGCGCTCGGCATCGCCATCGGCATCGCGACCATGGTCGCGGTCGTCGGTCTCTCCGAGTCGAGCCGCGCGGACCTGATGGCCCGGCTCGACCGGCTCGGCACCAACCTGCTCACGGCGGAGGCGGGCAAGGACCCCCTGGGCCAGGAGATCAGACTCCCCAAGAACGTGGCCGCGATGGTCGAACGCATCGGACCCGTCCAGCACGCCACCGCCACCGGGGACGTCGACGCCCGCATCCGGCGCAGTGACCTCGTCCCGGAGGAACGCACGGCGGGGGTCACCACCCAGGCCGTCCGCATCGATCTGCTGGACGCGCTGGGCGGCGAGGTCGCCCGGGGGAAGTGGCTGGACCGGGCGGGCGAGCGCCTGCCGGTCACCGTGCTCGGCGCGGTGGCCGCCGACCGTCTCGGCATCACCGGCCCCGGCGAGACGATCATGATGAGCGACACCCGGGTGGTGGTCGTCGGCATCCTCCGGCCGATCGAACTGGTCCCCAACCTGGACCGGGTCGCCATGGTCGGATTCCCCGCCGCCGAACGCCACTTCGGCTTCGACGGACACCCCACCACCGTGTTCGAGCGATCCACGGACGCCTCGGTGGAGGACGTGCGGGCCGTCCTCGCCCGCACGATCAGCCCGGGGAACGAGGGACACGTCAAGGTCTCCCGCCCCTCGGACGCGCTGGCGGCCAAGGCGGCGACCGACGAGGGCCTGACCGCCCTCATGCTGGGCCTCGGCGCGGTGGCCCTCCTGGTCGGCGGCGTCGGCGTCGCCAACACCATGGTCATCTCCGTCCTGGAACGCCGCCAGGAGATCGGGCTCCGTCGCTCCCTGGGCGCGACCAGGGGCGCGATCCGGCTGCAGTTCCTCACCGAGTCGCTGCTCCTGTCGGCACTGGGCGGCGCGGCGGGCGCGGTCCTCGGCACGGCGGCGACGTACGGCTTCGCGCGGGTGCAGCAGTGGACGCCGGTGGTCCCGCCGTGGGCCCTGGCGGGAGGCCTGGGCGCGACCCTGGTGATCGGGGTGATCGCGGGTCTCTACCCGGCGGTCCGGGCCTCGCGCCTGCACCCGACGGTGGCCCTGAACGCGACCTGAGCCACCGGCGCCCTCCGCGGCCCTCGCCTCAGGAGCGTCCGGCGTACGGGAGGAACTCGGCGGACTTCTCGGCGAGCACGGCGGCGAAGTACTCCGGGGCGTCCTCCGGCCGCATCCGGGCCAGGGTGACCATGCCGGTGATCACCACGTCGGCGACCTCCTCGGCCACCTGCTCCCAGGTGTGGCTGCGGCCCTTGCGTGGATTGGTCCCCCGGACGCCGACGACCGCCTGAGCGGCTTCCCCGACCTCCTCGGTGAGCTTGAGCACCTGAAGCGTCCACTGCTCCTCGGCCGGGATCCCCCGCCCGCTGTCGAACCCGGAGAACAGCGCGGCGAGCGCGCCGACGGTCTCCCAGGGGGCGGACCCGCCCGCCGGCCGGTGGGCGGGGGAGTCCGGGGCCGTGGCCGCCGGGGCGGAACCGGCGGCGGTCGCGGTCGCGTCGAAAGGGTCGCTCATGGGTCCTCCGAAGGCGTCTGGATGCGTCACGCTGCTCAACGACGGACGGACGCGTGAGGACCCACGGCTTTCGGACGGGAGGGCAATTTCCTTACGGGGAAAGCGAATTCCGTACGGATTCCCCTTCCCCTTCCGTACGGAACTCCCCTTCCGTGCGGAGAGAGGGGAGCCTTCACGGGAAGGGGCCCACGAGGTGCCGCCGGAACTCGCGCGGGACATGGCCGCCCTCACGGGGCCGAAACCCCTACGGGTGAAGCGGCCGACGTGTCCCCTACGGGCCTGGAACTCCCTGGAGGGATGCCCCGGCTCCTGGGGACTTTCAGACCCTTACGGGCTCGGGAACCCGTAAGGGTCTCGGGTGCCCCGCAGAGATTCGAGAAGGATGGGGGCCCCTCCTCGGGCCCCGGGGCCCCTGAGGGGCGTCCGAGCCCCACGGCCCAGGGCCTCCCGGGACGAGACACGGACGCCCGGTGGGCCCCGGGTGCCCAGGCCGGGCATCCGGGGCCCGCGCGCGGACCCCGGATCGGTTCGCGCGCGGACCCCGTCGCCCCAGGTGGTGTCAGCCGCCCCGGCGGACCCTCGCGGCCCTGCGGGCCTCGGCCGCCTGCCGGGCTTCGGTCGCCTTGCGGGACTCGTTCTTCGCGCGGCCGGGGCGGCCCGGGACGGTGCCCATGCCACGGAAGGCCGCGCCGCCGCGCCGCGCGCCCTCCGTGCTCGGCGCGGCCCCGTCGACGGGGACACCCGACGGGGCGCGGGCGCCGGTGATCCGGCTGAGTTCGGCCTCGCCGGAACGGACCCGGGTCTCCTGGGGGCGGATGCCCGCGTCGGCCATCAGCCGGGCCACCTCGCGCCGCTCCTCGGGGGTGACCAGCGTGACGACGAGTCCGGACTCCCCGGCGCGGGCGGTGCGCCCGCCCCGGTGGAGGTAGTCCTTGTGGTCGGCGGGCGGATCGACGTTGACGACGAGGTCGAGCTCTTCGATGTGCAGGCCGCGCGCGGCCACGTTCGTCGCGACCAGGACCGGCACCTCGCCCTTCCGGAAGCGGTCCAGGGTGCGGGTCCGCAGCGGCTGGGACTTGCCGCCGTGCAGCGCGGCGGCGCGGACACCGCTGCCGAGGAGGTGCTTGGTGAAGCGGTCGACGGCCGCCTTCGTGGCCAGGAACATCAGGACGCGTCCGTCGCGGGCGGCGATCTCCGTGGCCGTGGCGAACTTGTCGGGGCCGTGCACGAGGAGCACATGGTGGTCCATCGTGGACACGGCGGCGGCCGAGGGGTCCACCGAGTGGTCCGCCGGGTCCTTCAGGTACCGCTCGACCAGCAGATCGACATCGCGGTCCAGGGTGGCGGAGAACAGCAGCCGCTGGCCGTCCGGCGGCGTCAGGTCGAGCAGCTCGGTGACCTGCGGCAGGAAGCCCAGGTCGGCCATCTGGTCGGCCTCGTCCAGGACCGTCACGGCCACCCGGTCCAGGCGGCAGTCCTTGCGCTCGACGAGGTCCATGAGACGGCCGGGGGTGGCGATCAGGACCTCGGCGCCCTCGCGGAGCGCGGCGGCCTGGCGGCCGATCGACATCCCGCCGACGACGGTGGCCGTGCGCAGCTTCAGGGCCCGAGCGATCGGATCGAGCGCCTCGGTGACCTGCTGGGCGAGTTCACGCGTGGGTACGAGGACCAGGGCGAGGGGCCGTCGGGAGTCGGCGCGGCGGCCGGCGGTGCGGACGAGCAGGGGGAGGCCGAAGGCGAGAGTCTTGCCGGAGCCGGTCCGGCCGCGCCCCAGGACGTCACGGCCCGCGAGGGCGTCGGGAAGGGTCGCGGACTGGATGGGGAACGGCTCGTCGACGCCGAGCCGGGCGAGGACCGCGAGGACCTCCGGCGGCAGGCCGAAGGCGGCGAACCCGGTCGCGCCGTCCTTGCCGTCCGTGCTGCTCGTGCTGTTCATGGGGACCTTCCTGGAAAACGCGACGAGCCGGAGCTCTCACCACATGGGTGAGGGCTCCGGCTGCGTCCGGACGTGTGAGACGTCAGGCGGGGAGGATGTTCTCCGCCTGGGGGCCCTTCTGGCCCTGCGTGACGTCGAAGGTCACCTTCTGGCCTTCCTGGAGCTCACGGAAGCCAGAGGTGGCGATGTTGGAGTAGTGGGCGAACACGTCCGGGCCGCCACCCTCCTGCTCGATGAAGCCGAAGCCCTTTTCCGCGTTGAACCACTTCACGGTGCCGTTGGCCATGTCTAAATCTCCTTCGGGGCGTAGCCCAGGGGGACGCACTGTGCGCCACCCGGAGTCGCCGTGATGATTGCCCCGTCCGGAAAACTGCACCGAAAACACAGAAAGCGCCCGACGATGTCGAATCGTCAAAGGCACTGTAAGTTTCTTTGGGAACCACGACTGCAACTTCTGATGACTATAGCAGGTTCCGTTTCGATGTGCGGGAGGGGCCGGAAACGACGGCGCGCCGCACCCCCGGGGAGGTGCGGCGCGGACCGTCGTCGGGCCGGGCGGTCAGACCGCCGGGGACGGGAAGGTCGGGTACTCCACGCCGGAGACGTGCTGGACGACCCGGATGACCTGGCACGAGTAGCCGAACTCGTTGTCGTACCAGAGGTAGAGGATCGCGTTGTCGCCGTCGACCTTGGTCGCGCCCGCGTCGACGGTGGACGCGTGGCGCGAGCCGACGAAGTCCATCGAGACGGCGTCGGGGGCGGTGGTGAAGTCGATCTGGCGCTTCAGCGGCGAGTGCAGCGAGACGTCGCGGAGGTACTCCAGGACCTCGTCGCGGGTGGTCTCGCGGCCCAGCCGCAGGCTCAGGATCGCGATCGAGACGTCCGGGACGGGGACGCGGATCGAGCTGCCGGTGATCGGCGCCTTCAGCTCCGGCAGCGCCTTGGCGACGGCCGAGGCCGCACCGGTCTCGGTGATCACCATGTTGAGCGGCGCGGAACGGCCGCGGCGGTCGGCCTTGTGGTAGTTGTCCAGGAGGTTCTGGTCGTTCGTGAACGAGTGGACCGTCTCCACGTGGCCGCGCAGCACGCCGTACTCGTCGGCCATCGCCTTCAGTGGCGGCACGATCGCGTTCGTGGTGCAGGAGGCGCAGGACAGGATCCGCTCGTCCGGCTTGATCGTGTCGTGGTTGACGCCGTGCACGATGTTCGGCACGTCGCCCTTGCCGGGCGCGGTCAGGACGACCTTGTCGATGCCGGGGCGCAGGTGCGTCGACAGGCCCGCGCGGTCACGCCACTTGCCGGTGTTGTCGATCAGGATGGCGTTCTCGATGCCGTACGCCGTGTAGTCGACCTCGGAGGGGTCGCTCGCGTAGATCACCTTGATCGTGTTGCCGTTGGCGACGATGGTGCTGTTCGCCTCGTCGACGGTGATCGTGCCCTGGAACTGGCCGTGGATGGAGTCCCGGCGCAGCAGCGAGGCGCGCTTGACCAGGTCCTGGTCGCCACCGCCCCGGACGACGATCGCGCGCAGGCGCAGGCCGTTGCCCGAACCGGCCTTCTCGATGAGGAGGCGGGCGACGAGGCGGCCGATGCGGCCGAAGCCGTACAGCACCACGTCACGCCCGTCGCGGCGCTCGGTCTTGTTCTCGCCGGTGGCCCCGGCGACGGCCTCGGCGGTGAACTCCTCGACCGTGAGGCCGCGTCCGTCGCTCTTGTACTCGGCGGCCAGCATGCCTATGTCGATCTGGGACGGGCCCAGGTCGAGCGTCGTGAGCGTGCGCAGGAACGGGAGCGTCTCGGTGACCGAGAGCTCCTCGCCGTCGATCTGCCGGGCGAAGCGGTGGGTCTTGAGGATGCTGACCACCGACTTGTTCACCAGGGAGCGGCTGTGGACCAGGACGGTGACGTCCTGCTCCCGGTGCAGCTTCCCGATGATCGGGATCATCGACTCCGCGATCTCCTCGCGGTTCTTCCAACTGGTGAACGAGTCGTCATTGACAGTCACAAGAGTATCTTTCGAGCTAGGCGGCGCTCATATGGTAACCCCCAGGTGGTTTGATCAATCAAGGGGTGCCGAACCGTACGATGGCCCCGTCGGGAACCGCCGCGGGCCGGCGGGCCCGCCTACCTTGGCGCAGGGGGCATCGTGGTGAAGTTCGGGCTGCTCGGGTCGCTCGTCGTCCACGACGGGACGGAGCTGCGTCCGGTGACCGGCCCCAAGGTCCGGGTCCTCCTCGCCGCACTCCTCCTCCAGGCCAACCGCGCCGTCTCCCGCGACGCCCTCAAGGAAGCCCTCTGGGGCGCCTCCGTGCCCGCCAGCGCCGACGCCTCCCTCGCCAACCACCTCACCCGTCTGCGCCGCACCCTCACCACCGTCGACGACGGCCCCGAGGAACGCCTGCGGACCGTCGCCCCCGGCTACCAGCTCGTCGTCCACGAGGGCGAACTCGACGCCGACGCCTTCGAGACCCGCGTCCGGGCCGTCCAGCGGGCACACCGCCTGGAGGACTGGGAGGGCGTCCGCCGGGAGGCGGCGCTCGCCGTACGCCTGTGGCGCGGCACGCCCCTCGCCGACCTCGCCCCCTTCTCCGAGACCGAGGGGCCCGCGCTCCGCGTCCACCAGCTCGCCGAGGCCCGCCTCCAGGCCCTGGAGTGGAGCTTCGACGCGGAACTCTGCCTCGGACGGCACCACGAGGCCGTCGCCCCGCTCAGCACCCTCGCCGCCGAACACCCCCTCAGGGAGGGCTTCCACCGGCGGCTGATGCTCGCCCTCCACCGGGCCGGCCGCCAGGCCGAGGCCTTCGCCGTCTACCACCGGCTGCGCCGCAGCCTCGTCGACGAACTCGGCACCGAACCGAGCGCCGCCGTCCAGCGCGCCCACCAGGACGTGCTCACCGGCGAACCGGGCCCCCGGCCACGGGACCGGGCCCGTACCGCCGTCTCACGCCCGCCCTTCCAACTGCCCTGGGAGGCCGAATCCTTCACCGGCCGCACGGCCGAGGTGGCGGCGATCCGCGCCCTGCTCGACGCCCCCGAGCCACCCGGAGGACACCCGCGCGCGGGCACACCGGACGCCTTCCCGCCCCCCGCCGCCACGGCCCCGCCCGCACACATACGCCCCGTCGTCATATCCGGCATGGGCGGCATCGGCAAGACCGCGCTCGCCGTCCACGTCGCCCACCGGGTCCGCGAGGCGTTCCCCGACGGCGCCCTCTACGCCGACCTGCGCGGCTACTGCGTCGGCGGCGCCCGGTCGGCCCACGAACTGCTCGCCCGCTTCCTCTCCGACCTCGGCGTCCAGCGGGACTCCCTGCCCGAGGACACCGACGACCGCGCCCTGCTCTTCCGCACCGCCCTCGCCGACCGCCGCGTCCTGCTGCTCCTCGACAACGCGCGCAACGCCGCCCATGTGGCACCCCTGCTGCCCGCCGGAGGCCGCAGCGCCGCCCTGATCACCAGCCGGCAGCTGCTCGCCGATCTGCCCGACGCCGTCAAGGTGCCGCTGTCCCCGCTGCCCGCGCCCGACCAGCACGCGCTGCTCGCCCGGCTCGCGGGCGCCGAACGCGTCCGCGACGAGCCGGAGGCGCTCGCCGACATCATGGACGCCTGCGGCGGCCTGCCGCTCGCCCTCCACATCGTCGGCGGCCGTCTTGCCTCCCGCCCGTCCTGGCCGCTCGCCCTGCTCGCCAAACGCCTCACCCCCCACCAGGGGCGCCTGGAGACCCTCGCCATGGGCGACTTCGACGTCCAGCGGACCTTCGCCATGAGTTACGTGGCCATGCGGGACAGCGGCCAGCCGCTGGAGCGCGAAGGCGCCCGCGCCTTCCGGCTCCTCGGCCGGATCTGGTCCGGTCACCAGGTCACCCCGCAGTCCGCCGCCGCCCTGCTCGACGTCACCGAGGCCCGCGCGGCCGCCGTCCTCGACGTCCTCGCCGACGCCCACCTCGTCCTCACCCCGGAACCCGACCGGTACGTGCTCCACGACCTCCTCGGCGAGTACGCCTGGCAGCGCGGCGAGGAGGAGGACACCGAGGCCGAACGCACCGCGGCCGTCCTCCGGCTGCTCTCCTGGTACGTCACGGCCCTGCTCCGCGCCTCCCGGGCCGCCACCCACGAGACACAGTCCCCGCCGCCCCTCGACCCGCCCACCGGCACGCCCCCGGCGCTGCCCGAGTTCGCCGACGACGACCAGGCCATCCGCTGGACCGCCAGGGAACTCCCCGCCATCCGGGAGGCGCTGACCCGCGCCGGGGAACTGGGCCGCTCCGACATGGCGTGGCGGCTCGCCGTCGGACTCTTCGGATACGCCGGCACGCACTGGTGGACCGCCGAGTGGGACGCCTGCCTCGGGCAGGCCATGGAGATCGCCCGCGCCCACGACGACACCCTCGGCCAGGCGTGGCTGCACCGGCGCATGGCCGTCGCCCACGGCATGGCCTTCCGCAACGAGGCCTGCCTCGCCCACCTCAGGATCGCCCTGGAACTCTTCACCGGCCGGGGCGACGTCCTGGCCCAGGCCTCGATCCTCGGCAACATGTCGTCCCTCTACTCCCAGATAGAGGACGCCGAACGGGCGCTCACGCACGCCGAACTCTCCCGCGACCTGTACCGCGAGGCGGGCAACACCCGGGGCGAGACGCTCGTCCTCAGCCGGATCGCGGACGCCCGGCAGCTCCTCGGCGACCTCGACCAGGCGGCGGCGGACGCCCGTCGCGTGATCGAGCTGCTGCGCACCGACGGACACCGCCTGTTCCTCGCCACTTCTCTCACCAAGTACGGCGACGTCCTCCGTGCTCTCGGGCGCCGCGACGAGGCCTTCGCCTCCCTCGCGGAGGCACTGGGCATCCGGCACCGGATGAACGACGTCGGTGGTACGGCCGACTGTCTGGTCTTCACCGCGCGTGCCCATCACCACTTCGAGGAGTGGGACGCCGCCCGCGCGACCTGGGAAACCTGTCTGGAACTGGCCCGCGAGCACAATCTGGGCAAGCGGATCGACGAATGCCTGGAAGGCCTGGACGCGCTGCCCGCGAGGACACCGCCCACCGGTTAGGAACCTAGCAACGCGAGCCGGTACGGACACCCCGCGCCGCCCCGTCCCAGACCGTGCGGGACGCCGGCGGGACGCCGTCGACGCAGCTCTCCGGGGGCGCGCGGGCCCCCTTCCCGGACCGTGTCCCGAGCCGTCCCGGACCGCCGGGCCCCACCGCGCGGGCGCGGAGCGCCGGGCAGGCGGGACCTCCGGAACACGGCCTAGCCTCGGCCGCTGGTCTCGACCCGCAGGGCGGCCCGGGTGGCGGAGCCGTACACGCCCGGCGCGTCCGGGAGGTTCCGGGCGAGCTGGAAGCGGCCCAGGGCCTGTGCCACGTCCTGGCTGAACACCCCGTCGGCCGAGCCGAGGTAGAGGTACAACTCCTGGAGCCGTACCTGGAGCTCGGTGACGTCGGAGCCGGTGCTGCCCACCATCAGGTCCCGGGGCGAGGACGGTCCGTCCTGGTCCGGGCGCTGGGAGGACGGCGGGCGGGTCGTCCCGGGGCCGAACGCCGGTGGGGTGGTGGCCGGGGCGGCCGTGGCGGGCGCCACCGGGGCCGGGTCCTTCGGCGGCGCGGTGGTGGCGGGAGGCGTCGGCGCGGTGGTGCGGGACGGGGTGGCCGGTGTGGCGGCGGTCCGGGCGGGCGGTGTCGTCGGTCCGGCCGACGTGTCCGCGTCGGGGGCGTGATCCGTGGCCGCCGGTGGCACCGCGTCGGGCAGGGCGAGCGGTGTCGTCGGTGCCGTGGTGGGGGAGTGCTCGGGGGAGAGCCAGACCGACAGGGCCATGCCGAGACCCGCCGAGAGGGCTCCCGCGAGGGCGAGGGGGAGCGCCATGGACCTGCGGGCCGGGGACGCCGTCCGGGCGTGCCGGGACCGGCGGGGCGCGCTGTGCGCCACCGGGTCGCCGACGGCCGGGTCGTGGGCCGGGACCGGCGGCAACCGGAGGGTGGCGTCGAAGAGTTCGACGTCCTGTCCGCGCGCGCCCGCGCCGTCGTGGCCCGGTCCGGCCAGCTGCCCGAAGACGTGGTCGCCCGGGGGCGGTTCGGGGGGTGCGGTCTCCCGGCCGACGGAGGTGACCGCTGTGGTCGGGGCAGCCCTGTTACGCATCGAGTGCTCCGGATGAGGGGTAGCCGAGGGGGTGTGACGAAGCTGTGGAGATGTTGACCGGCGTTCAAAGCGAGCGTCAACTCACCGTAATGCGGGCGATAACGGAAGCTTCGCGGCCTTGCCCCTTAAAGGACCTTTAAGGCGTGACGCACATCACGGCACCTTCCTCCGGGGGAGCACGGACGGGGCGTCAGGGGAAGGCGAGGGCCCGGAAGTCGTCCCGGACGCGCGCCAGCGGCCCCGGGTCACGGGTGAGGCGCAGCCGGTTGGTGAGGAGCACCGCCCAACGCCCCCTGGCCGGGGACACCCAGGCGCCCGTGCCCGTGAAGCCGAAATGCGCCCAGACGTCCCGCGCCGGGTCCGTCTCCGGCGCCGGATGCCAGAACAGGCCGCGCGGCGGCGAGAGTTCACCCGTGCGGACGCGCAGTGACGCGGCCGTCCAGGCGGGCGAGAGCGGGCCGGGCCCAGGGTCGAGCACGTGACGCAGGAACAGTCCGGTGTCGGCGGTGGTGGTGAACACCCCCGCGATCCCGCAGGCCCCGCCGAGCAGCCGGGCCGAGAAGTCGTGGACGGTGCCCCGGAGCGGACCGCCGGACTCCTCGTCGTACTCCGTCGGCGCGCACCGCTCCCGCAGCCGGTCCGGCAGCGGACCGAACCGGGTCTCCGCCATGGCCAGCGGGGCCCAGATCCGCTCCTCGGCCAGCCGGGGGAGCGGCTCGCGGGTGAGGTGCTCGGCGAGGTAGCCGAGGATCAGGGCCGCCCGGTCGGTGTAGGTGACGGAGTCACCCGGCGGGTGCCGCAGCCGCTCCGCGAGGACACCGTCCCTGACGTCCTGCGGATCGGAACCGTACAGATGCCGGAGGTTGGCGCGCGGCGGGAGGCCCGCGGTGTGCGTGAGGAGGTGGTGGGCCGTGGCTCCGGCGAGGGGCCGTCCCGCCGTCTCGGGCCAGTAGGTGCCCAGCGGCGCCGCCGGATCCAGCTTCCCCGCGTCGACGAGCGTGCCGACCACGGCCCACACCGCGAGGATCTTGGTGAGGCTCGCGACGTCGAACAGCGTGTCCGGCCGCACCGGCTCCCCCGGGAGCGACGGGTCGAGAACACCGACGGCGCCCTCCGCGAGGACGCCGTCCGCGTCCCCCACGGCCCATGCCGCACCCGGATACACACCCGCGCGCGCCGCGTCGCCGAGGAGCCGCTCGAAAGGATCGCTGCGCACGGCCAAGGCGGGCCTCCGACGGGTCGGCGTGACGGGCCCCGGAGCCTGGCGGGCCGCGCTCCGGAGTCATGCCCCTGCCGTACGGGAAGACACCCTTCCGGCCGGGGAAGACCCCCGTACGGCCCGGGGGGACGCCCTGCGGCGGGGCCGTACGGGCGGCGGTCGCCCCGGTGTCGCCCAGGGGACGCCCGGTGGACACCTCGCGGACTCCCGCCGCCGTTTCCGCGGCTGGTTCCCGTCGTCGCCGCGCGGGGAGCCGGCTTCGCCGTCCCCGCTCAGCCGCCGGTCACCCGCGGATCAGCCACCGGTCGGCCAATGGTCGTCGACCGACCGGTGACCGGTCGGTCGACGGTCACTCGCGGATCACTTGCAGATCACTTCGTCACGCGGGGTGTAGTGCGTCTTGAACGTCTCGCGCTTCACCTCGGCGCCGCCGTCCTTGAACACCCGGTCCACCGAGATGTCGAAGCCTTCGAGCGGCTCCTGCGGCATGCACTTCTCGCCGGTGCCCTCGCGCTTCGCGGGCTCCGTGAGGTTGGTGCGCGGCCCGGCGACCGCCTCCACCGAGTCGTACTTCTTCGTCCCGAGGAAGCTCACCGTGACCGACGAGTCCGTCGCGCCCGCCTTGATGTAGATCGGCTTGTCCGTGTCGTTGCGGAACTTCAGGTCCAGCGAACCCCAGGCCACGGTCGCCTCACGGCCGGCCGGGTAGCGCTCGATGTAGAAGGAGTGGGCGCCGTACTCGACGGGCTTCACCCCGGCGAAGAACATGGCGTTGAAGACGGTGGTGGCCATCGCCGACACGCCGCCGCCCGGCGCGGACCGGTACTGGCCGTCCAGGATCATCGTGCCGTCGACGAAACCGTTGTCCGCGGTCCGCTCACCGACCGTCTGGTTGAAGCTCCAGACCTCGCCCGGCCGCACCAGCGAGCCGTTGATCAGCTCGGCCGCCCGGCCGATGTTCGTCGTCCGGTACGGCGCGACCGGGAAGTCCACCGTGAAGGACGACATCTGCTCGGTGATGCCGAGCCGGGCCAGGGAGTCACCGGTCAGCTCGGGCTGGGTGACCTCGGTGGCCACCGCCGCGGTCCGCGCCTCCGCGCCGGTCTTCGTGAGCAGCGGCTCCACGGCGTCACCGAGGGCCTTCGCGGTGACCTCGCGGCCCGGCCTGCCCTCCCGCTCCACCACGACCTTGCCGTTCTGGACCCCGAGGCGCGCCTCGACCGGCGCACCCGTCATCGAGGCCAGCGGACGGGACACGTCCGGGTCGCGCAGCAGCGCCTCCGCGTCCAGCGCGGCCGTCAGCCTGCCGTCCCGCGGCTTCACGGTGAGGTGGTCGCCGAGCGTCGAGGCGGAGATCCGCAGCCGCTCCTGGCCCGCCGTGAGCGTCACGGGACCGGAGACGGCGGGCTTCGCGTACGCGTCGAGGAAACGGTCCAGTTCCGCGGCGGGCAGCTTCGGCTCGGTCATCGTGACGGGCAGCACCACGGGCGCGGCGCCGGTGGCGGCCGGGTAGGCGGCGCGCAGGGTCTCCACGGCCCGCCCGGTGTCCAGCTTCTGGCCGGTGACGGGCCGCGTCGAGACGGCCTCGCCGTCGCGGAAGGCGACGGAGCCCTCGCGGACCGCGCGGTCGTTCTTCTTCGCGAGGTCGGCCACGGTGGCCTTCGCCTTGGCGTCGTCGTACGCCAGGACGGGCTGTATCTCGCGCTCGCCGGAGGAGAAGAGCCGCCCGATGACCGTGAAGGGGTCGCGGGAGGGATCGGCCGCCAGTTCGGCGGTTCTCGCCGTGTCCACGGTGAGGCCCGCGGCGGCGGGTGGCACGGTCAGCGAGCGGTCGCCCACCTGGACGGGTATCGGGGCGCTCCACGCGGCCGGGGCCTCCGCCGACAGCTTGGTCTCGGCCGCCGCGCGGCTCATGCCGCCGATGTCCACGCCGCCGACCCGGGTGCCGGCGGATATGTCGTCACCGGCGGTGGCGAGCCCGGCCGCGTACAGCCCGCCCGCGGCGACGGCGACCACACCCGCCGCGATCGCCGCCGTCCGGAGACCTGGACGGCGCCCCCGGTGGGACGTCGGGGCATGATCGGTATTGGAGCGGGGCACACGCTCTCCCGTGGCGTCGAGGGTGGGAACCACTCGACGGTACGCCGAAAGAGTGTCTTGTGCACATAAAGACGGTTTGACCTGCGGGGATACGGAGGGCGCCGCGGGGCGCACGGAGTGTCGCGGGCTCGGGCGGCCGTTCGGGTGACATGCGCCCCGGCGTCCTGGTCCCGGGAGTTCCTACGGGTCGCCCCCGGGCCCCCTGGATTCTTCCGGGCCGCCCGAGGAGCCAGGCCCCGGCCGGACCCGCCCAGCCGACCGCCCCAAGGGATCCAAGGGACCCGAGGGACCTGGGGGACCTGGCGGACTTGGGGCGCCCCCGGGGGCCCGGAACGTCCCGCCCCCCCGCCGTAAGCTGGAGCGGTGTCCGTCGCCTCCCCGAGCCCGGGGCCCCAGTCCGTCGACCGGGCCCTCGCCGTCCTCGACGCCGTCGCCGACGCCGACCGGCCCGTCGGGGCGAAGGCGCTGGCCCGGCGGCTCGGCTGCGCGCTCTCGACCGTCTACCACCTCACCGGCCCGCTGCTCGCGCGCGGCTACCTCGTCCGTACCGCCGAGGGGTACGCGCCCGGCCCCCGCGTCCCGGCCCTGCACCGCTCCCACCAGCGGCACCACGGGCTCGGCGCCGGGACGGGCGACCTCCTCGGCCGACTGCGCCGGGCGACCGGCGCGGAGGCGTACCACACCGCCTACCGCGACGGCCTGATCACCGTCGTCGACACCACCGCCCCGGTCACCGACACCGCCCACCCCTTCACCCCGGGCCCGGAGGTCCGCGCCCACGCCACCGCCCACGGCAAGGCGCTGCTCGCCGCCCTCCCGCGCCCGCTGCGCCGCCGCTATCTGACGCGGCACGGGATGGCCCGGTTCACCGAGCGGACGATCACCAGCGCCGAGCGCTTCGAGGCCGAGACCGACCGGGTGCGCGGCCAGGGCTTCGCCGTGTCGGTGGGCGAGGCGGACCTCGCGTACACCTGTCTCGCCGTGGCACTTCCCGAGCGCGGCGACGGCATCCTGCACGCACTCTCCGTCTCCCTGCCGACGGTCGACTTCGGGCGGCGGCAGGGGGAGATCAGGGCCGCCCTCGTCCGTGCCGTACCGGACTTTCCGGCGCTGCCGGAATCCTGACCGCGCCGCCTTGCGGCCCCCGGCGGGCCCCCGCACGCTGGACGCATGATCTTCATCGCCGTCCGTTTCACCGCCCGCCCCGACCACGCCGACCGCTGGCTCGACCTGGTCGCGGACTTCACCCGTGACACCCGCGCCGAGCCCGGCAACCTCTTCTTCGACTGGTCCCGCAGCGTCGACGACCCGAACGTCTTCGTCCTCCTGGAGGCCTTCGCCGACGCCGAGGCGGGCGCCGTCCACGTCGCCTCCGACCACTTCAAGGCCGGTCTCGCGGCCATGGCCGGAGCCGTCGCCACCACGCCGGAGATCATCAACGTCGAGGTTCCCCAGCAGGGCTGGGGCGCCATGGCCGAACTCGCCCCGACCGAGGGCTGACCGGACCCCCGAAGGCTCGTACGGAGGACCGGCCGAGGGCTGACCGGACCCGGCCGAAGGCCCGCACGGAGGACCGGCCGAGGGGCTGCCGGGGAGTGGAGTGGTGGCCGGTCGGACGGTGGACGCGTGGCCCCGCGAGGTCCCGTGACGGGTCCGCCGGGGCGCGTGCCGCTCCCGCCCGGACCGTCCGCCGCACCCCGGGCGCCCGCCGCCCTGCCTGGTAGGTTCGCACGCAGGCGGGGCGCGGCGGCCCGAGGGGGAGGAGCGGCACATGGCGGCGAACGGGCGGCAGACCGGCAGGCCCACCCTGGAGGAGGTCGCGGCCAGGGCCGGGGTCGGCCGGGGCACGGTCTCCCGGGTGATCAACGGCTCCCCCCGGGTGAGCGAACAGGCCAAGGCGGCCGTCGAACGGGCCGTCGCCGAACTCGGATACGTCCCCAACCGGGCCGCCCGCGCGCTGGCCGGAAGCCGTACGGACGCCGTCGCCCTGGTCATCCCCGAGACCGAGGCCCGGCTCTTCGCGGAGCCGTACTTCCTCGACATCATCCGAGGCGTCAGCAGCGAGATCGCCGACGCCGACAAGCAGCTGCTGCTCACCCTGATCCGCAGCGAGCGGGAGCGGCAGCGGTTCGAGCAGTACCTCGCCTCACAGCGTGTCGACGGCGTCCTCCTCGTCTCCGTGCACGGGCCGGACCCGCTGCCCGACCAGGTCAGGGCCCTCGGACTGCCCGCCGTCCTGAACGGGCGCCGCACCGAGGACGAGCGCGTCGCCTTCGTCGACTCCGACAACACCGGAGCCGGTCGTGCCGCCGTCGCCCACCTCGCGGGGCGTGGCCGACGCGGGATCGCCACCGTCAGCGGCCCCCTCGACATGTACGTGGCCCGCTGCCGTCTGGACGGCTACCGGGAGGGCCTGGCAGAGGCGGGACTGGCGCCCGACGAGGGGCTGGTCGCGGTGGGCGACTTCACCGAGGAGGGCGGTCGGCGGGCGATGCGGGAGCTGCTTGAGCGCAGGCCGGGTCTGGACGCGGTGTTCGCCGCGTCGGACGTGATGGCGGCAGGTGCGCGGGGGGTGCTGCGGGAGGCGGGGCGCCGGGTGCCCCAGGACGTGGCCCTGGTCGGTGTCGACGACTCCCCGGTCGCCCGGCTGATGGACCCGCCGCTGACCAGCGTCCGGCAGCCCATCGAGGAGATGGGCCGGACGATGGCCCGGATCCTCCTCCAGGAGATCGCCGACCCCAGCGCACCGGGCGAACAGCCGCGCCGGATACTCCCCACGGAACTCGTGGTCCGCGCCTCCTCCTGAGCGCCTCGACCCGGCCGTGCAGCCCTGGCCGGGGTCGCTGTTCCCCCTCGGCCCGTGTCCCGTTCCCTCCGGGGCGTCCCGTACTTCTGCCGGGGTCTCGTTCCGGACACTTCCCTATGACATGATCGCGCCGACTTCGGCAGTGAGCCGGACGACCTCGGGGGTGGATCATGTCCTGGTACCTCGCTGTGCCGAGCGCCGTGCTCGCGGTGCTGCTCGCCGCCGCCGGAACGGCCGCGCTCCGCTCCGGCTGGGTGCCGCCGTGGCAGCGCCGGTACGTCCACCGCACCGCGCTCTTCGGCCAGGCCCTGCTGGTGCTCGCGGTCGCCTTCGCGATCCAGGCGTGCGGCCCGCTCATCGACGACCCGGGGACCGACTCCGCGATCGGAGTCGTGAAGCTCCTCGTGATGCTCGGTGGATTCGTCCTGGTCGTCGTCTCACAGCGCCCCCGCCCGAACCACTGAGCCGAGCGAGGACGGTGGGATCCGCGCGACCCGCGGGACCGCCGGGTGCGTGGCGGCACGGGGACCTGTGCGATCACTGGGCCGGATGAGCCCACCGGGCCCGAGGCCATCAGGACGGGTGCGACCACCGGGCCGGAGAACGCGCGGACTTCCTGGCGCGCCTCCGCCCCCTCCGACCAGTCTCCGCCCCGGTGTGCCGTTCGGGTGAGCCCAGCGGGCGGGTCGGCCGCTCGTGGGTTCGAATCAGGGCATGGCTTCCTACGACAGGCCCCGCGCGGGCGGCTTCCCCATGCCGCCGGAGTCCGGAAACACCTGGTGGTACGCCGCGGTGGCGGGAGAGGCCGCCGGATCGTTCAGCACCCGCGTCCGCACCCGCTCCCGGCGCGCCTGCCTCGGGGCCGTCCTCCTCCTCACCGTCGTCTACGCGGGCCTGGTGCTCACCGCGACCGGCCGCCGCTGGGGCGACGCCGCCCTGACCGGCCGCCGGGCCGACGGCACCGCCGTCGCCCTGCTCCGCGACCACCCCTCGACAGCCGGGCTCACCACCCTCTCCCTCATCACCGGCGGCGTGCTCCTGCTCGCCATGGGCCTGATACGCAGGCGGTACGCCCTCACCGGCCTCGCCGTCGGCGGGGTGGTCACCGCCCTCGCCGTCACCGGACTCCTCCAGTGGTACGCGCCCCGCCCCCGGCTCCTCGACACCGGCGGCGCCCTCGTCCCCAGCGGCTTCCCCAGCGCCCAGACCACCCTCGCCCTCGGCCTGGCCCTCGGCCTGGCCCTGGTGGCCCCGTACCGGCTGCGCGCCCTCGTGGCCGGCGGCGGAACCCTCTGGGCCGTCGCCGTCGGCGCGTACACCCTCGCGGACGGGCGGCACCGTCCCGGCGACGTCATCGCCGGGGCCCTCGTCGCCCTCGCCGTCTTCAGCGGCCTCCTCGCGGTCCGCGCCCGCAAGGGCAAGGTGCGGCCCGGCCCCCGCCGGGGCGCCGTCCTGCCGGGGCTTCCGCTGACCGTGCCGCTCGTCCTGCTCGCCGTCGCCGGACTCGGCACCGGCCTCTGGCTCCTCGGTGACACCCTCGCCCTGCCCGCCACCGCCCCCTACGACCCGGCCGAACTGAGGCTCGCCCACCGCTGCGGCCAGGCCCTCGCCGCCGGGGTGACCGCCGCCGCCGGTCTGCTCCCGCTCCTCCTGCTCCGCCGCGTCGACATCGACGGCGCCCCCACCCCGTACCGCCTCGCCGGACCCTTCGTGGAAGCCGCCGGAGCCCCGGGTGACGGAGAGCTGGTGGGCCCCTTTACCGATGACCGCGGTCACGAGATATCTTGATGTCGAGCAATCTCGCATACGCAGACGTGGAGCGGAGCACCCGGTGACTGACTCGACCATCATCTACACCCACACTGACGAGGCGCCTGCCCTGGCGACGTACTCGTTCCTCCCTGTGGTCCAGGCGTACGCCTCGCAGGCCGGCGTCACGGTCGAGACGCGGGACATCTCCCTCGCGGGCCGCATCATCGCCGTCTTCCCCGAGTACCTGGAGGAGGGCCAGCGCATCGCCGACGCCCTCTCCGAGCTCGGTGACCTGGCCAAGACGCCCGGCGCCAACATCATCAAGCTGCCGAACGTCTCGGCGTCCATCCCGCAGCTCAAGGCCGCCGTCGCCGAGCTCCAGGCGCAGGGCTACGCCCTCCCGGACTACCCGGACGACCCGAAGACGGACCAGGACAAGGACGTCCGCGCCCGTTACGACAAGATCAAGGGCTCGGCCGTCAACCCGGTCCTGCGCGAGGGCAACTCCGACCGCCGCGCGCCCGGCTCGGTGAAGAACTACGCCAAGAACCACCCGCACCGCATGGGCGCCTGGACCTCCGAGTCCCGGACCAACGTCGCCACCATGGACGACAACGACTTCGCCGCCACGGAGAAGTCCGTCGTCATCGCCCAGGACGACACCCTCCGCTTCGAGTTCACCGCCGCCGACGGCACCGTCAGCGAGCTCCGCGAGCCGCTGAAGGTCATCGCCGGTGAGGTCGTCGACGCCGCCGTCATGCGCGCCGCCGCCCTCCGCACCTTCCTCGGCGAGCAGGTCGCCCGCGCGAAGGCCGAGGACGTGCTCTTCTCCGTGCACCTCAAGGCCACCATGATGAAGGTCTCCGACCCGATCGTCTTCGGCCACGTCGTCCGCGCCTTCTTCCCGGCGACCTTCGCCAAGTACGGCGAGGTCCTCGCCGGTGCCGGTCTGTCCCCGAACGACGGCCTCGGCACCGTACTCAAGGGCCTGGAGTCCCTCCCGCACGGCCTCGGCGAGGAGATCAAGGCGTCTCTCGACGCCGAGCTCGCCGACGGTCCGGCGCTCGCCATGGTCGACTCCGACAAGGGCATCACCAACCTGCACGTGCCGTCCGACGTCATCGTCGACGCCTCGATGCCCGCCATGATCCGCACCTCCGGCCACATGTGGGGCCCGGACGGCCAGGAGGCCGACACCCTCGCCGTCCTCCCGGACCACAGCTACTCCGGCGTGTACCAGGCCGTCATCGAGGACTGCCGCGCGCACGGCGCCTTCGACCCGTCGACCATGGGCTCCGTCCCGAACGTCGGCCTCATGGCGCAGAAGGCCGAGGAGTACGGCTCCCACGACAAGACCTTCGAGATCGCCCAGGCCGGTACGGTCCGCCTGGTCGACTCCCAGGGCGCCGTCGTCCTGGAGCAGGAGGTCTCCGAGGGCGACATCTTCCGTGCCTGCCAGACCAAGGACCTGCCCATCCAGGACTGGGTCAAGCTCGCCGTCACCCGCGCCCGCGCCACCGGCGACCCGGCCGTCTTCTGGCTGGACGCCGCCCGCGCCCACGACGCCCAGCTGATCGCCAAGGTCGAGAAGTACCTGGCGGACCACGACACCGAGGGCCTGGACATCCAGATCCTGTCCCCGGTCGAGGCCACCAAGCTCTCCCTGGAGCGCATCCGCCGCGGCGAGAACACCATCTCCGTCACCGGCAACGTCCTCCGCGACTACCTGACCGACCTCTTCCCCATCCTGGAGCTGGGCACCAGCGCCAAGATGCTGTCGGTCGTCCCGCTGATGGCGGGCGGCGGACTCTTCGAGACCGGCGCCGGCGGCTCCGCCCCGAAGCACGTCCAGCAGCTCGTCAAGGAGAACTACCTCCGCTGGGACAGCCTCGGCGAGTTCTTCGCCCTGGCCGCCAGCTTCGAGCACCTGGCCACGTCCACGGGCAACACCCGCGCCCAGGTCCTCGCCGACACCCTCGACCGCGCCACCGGCACCTTCCTCAACGAGGACAAGTCGCCGACCCGTCGCCTCGGCGGCATCGACAACCGCGGCAGCCACTTCTACCTGGCCCTCTACTGGGCCCAGGAGCTGGCGGCGCAGACCGAGGACATCGAGCTGGCGAAGGCCTTCGGGCCGCTGGCCGAGACGCTCGCCGCCGACGAGCGGAAGATCGTCGACGAGCTGAACGCCGTCCAGGGCTCCCCGGCCGAGATCGGCGGTTACTACCAGCCCGACCCGGCCAAGGCCGCTGCCGTGATGCGCCCGTCCGCCACCTTCAACGAGGCCGTCGCCTCCCTCGGCTGACCGACGCGCGCCCCGTACCGCCCCGGCCGGAACTCCTCCGGCCGGGGCGGTCCCGTCGGTGGCGCATCCGCCGTTCGGGTGTGAACCTGGATGGATGAGCTGGGCATCTTGGACGACCGCCGGTGTCTACACCGGGCGAGGTGGGGTGCTGACCGACGAGGCGGGAGTGGTCACGGGCGATCTGACCGTGCACACGACCTGGGCCGAGCGGGAAGCACGCGTGGCCGTGCAGTACAGCGGCGCATCCGACTGGTTCACCATGTCGGGCAGTCCCGTCCCCTGCGATTCGGAGAGGGAGAGCCGAGACCTGCACGACGCCGTCGTGGCCGCCGTCCGGGAGGGCGACGGAGCCACCGTTCCGCGTCTGCCCGCCCCCTGACCGGGCCGGCCGCCGACTCGCGGGGCGGCCGGATAAGTGTTATCCCTCCCGCTCCCACGGGTCTCCCACCGACGGGGACCCGGACCAGGGACGAGGGAGCAGACCCATGCACAGCGACGAGCGCCGCACCACCGCACTGGTGGAGGCGGCGAGGGCCGGTGACGCGCACGCCAAGGACGCACTGGTACGCGCGTACCTGCCCCTCGTCCACAACATCGTCGGACGCGCCCTCGACGGGCACGCCGACACCGACGACATCGTCCAGGAGGCGATGGTCCGCGCCCTCGACGGACTGCCCGCCCTCCGTGACCCGGCCCGCTTCAGGTCCTGGCTCGTCGCCATCGCCATGAACGGGATACGGCGCCGCTGGCGCGAGCGACGGCACGCCCCCGTGCCCGGTCTCGACCGGGCCGCCGACCTCGCCGACCCGGCGGGTGACTTCACCGGACTGACCATCCTCCGGCTCGGTCTGTCGGGGCAGCGCCGTGACGTGGCCCGCGCCACCCGGTGGCTCGACGAGGACGACCGGGAGCTCCTCGCCCTGTGGTGGCTGGAGACCACGGGCGAACTGACCCGGGCCGAGCTCGCCGAGGGCCTCGGCGTCTCCGCGCAGCACGCGGCCGTCCGCGTCCAGCGCATGAAGGAACGCCTGGAGACCGGCCGGGCCGTCGTCCGCGCCCTGGACGCCCTGCCCCGGTGCCCCGACCTCGACGGGGCCGTCGCCGCCTGGGACGGCCACCCGTCCCCGCTGTGGCGCAAACGTGTCGCCCGCCATCTGCGCGACTGTGCCTCCTGCACGGCCCGGGTGACCGGCCGCCGGGGCCTGGCGCCCGTCGAGGGACTCCTCGTCGGCCTCGCCCTCGTCCCTCCCCTGACGGCCGGAATCAGCCAGGTCGGCTCCGCGCCGTCCGTCGCGCTCGCCCCCGTCGCCCACGCGACCGCGTCCGGCTCCGGCCCGTCCGGCACCCACCCGTCCGGTTCCAGCGCGTCCGGTTCCAGCGCGTCCGGTTCCGGTTCGGCAGGGCCGGACCCGTCCGGATCCATCCCGCCGGGGCCCGGCACGGCGGGCCCCGGACCAGCCGGTGTCCGGCGGGTGCCGACGCGGCACGCCGTCGTCGCCGGTGCCGTGGCCGCCGCCGTCCTCGGTGCCGTGGCCCTGCTCGTCCCCGGCGAGCCGCACGCGGGGGTGGAGCCCGCCGCCGCTCCGCCGCCACCGGCGACCCGCCCGCCCGTGCCGACGAGCCCGGCACCGAGCCCCACCGCCACCCCCACCGCCACCCCGACGCCCACGGTGTCGGCCACCGCCACCGGGCCCGTACGGGAGACGCCCCGCGCCCGGCGGGCCACGCCCCCCGCACCGAGCCCCGAGGAGCGGCTGACGGCCCTCGTCAACCGGCTGCGGACGGCCGCGGGCTGTGCGCCGCTGCGCGTCGACCCGCGCCTCGCCGGGGCGGCCCGCGCCTACGCGCGGGACATGGCCGGGCGCGGCTACTACGGTCACGCCAGCCCCGAGGGCGAGTACGCGGACTCACGGATCTCCGCCGCCGGGTACGACTGGAGCGCCTGGGCCGAGAACCTGGACCGAGGACCGGCCGACCCGGCGTCCGTCGTCGCCGACTGGACGGACGGGGCGGTCCACGAGGAGAACATGCTCGACTGCCGCTACCGGGACACCGGGGTGGCACGGGTCCCCGGTCCCGGCGGCCCGGTCTGGGTCCAGAAGCTGGCGGCCCCCGCCCCCTGACGCGTACGGAGAAACTGACGGGGGACGAGAAGCGGGGAGATCGGGGGCGGGGCGGCCGGGGGCCTCAGGACCTGGCGCCGAAGTTCTGCACCCACCAGGGGCCGTTGGCCGTGAGGGTGACGCCCACGCCGATGTCCTTGAAGGAGCAGTTGAGGATGTTCGCCCGGTGGCCGGGGCTGTTCATCCAGTCCTCCATCGCGAGGGCCGGGGTCTTCGGACCCCGGTGGATGTTCTCCCCCCACGTCGACCACGCGTACCCGGCGCCGGTCATCCGGTCACCGGCGTCCCGGCCCTCCGGGCTGTCGTGCTCGTAGTAGTCCCGGGCCGCCATGTCGTCGGCGTGGCCCTGGGCGGCGGACCGCAGCCGGGCCTCGGTCCGCAGCGGACCGCAACCCGCCTTCTCCCGCTCGGTGTTGGCGAGCGCGACGACCTCCTTGATGAAGCGCTTGGCCGTGCCCGCCGCCGGTGCCTCGGGCGCCGCGCCCTGCTGGGGGGCCTTCTCGCGCGGCTGCGCGGGCCGCCGCTCCGACTCGGCCTTCGGCGCCGTCGTCGTCGCCGCGGGGCGCACGGGCGCGGTCGTGGCGGCGCGGGGGGACGGGGTGGCCGCGGTCGCGGGCGTGACCGGCGGCAAGGGGGAGGGCGTGCGTACGGCCTCCCGTACGGCCACCGGAGCGGCGGACGCCGTCCCGGCACCGGCCGGGGCGTCCGGGGCGGGCGGGGGAGCGGCCGGAAGCCCGGCCGTGGGGGCGGCGGTCACCGCCTCGGAGCCGGGGGAGGCCAGGTAGACACCCGTCGCCACCGTCAGGATCGCCGCCGTCGCGCCCGCCACGGTGACGCCGGTGCGGAAGGACGGGCGGCGCGGCGGGCGACGCCGTGAGCCGCCGCCCCCGCGGTGCCGCCCGGCCGCCCGCGCCGGGGCCTCCTGCGGCGCGGTCTCCCGGACGGGTCCGTCGGGCCGGGCGCGGTCGGGTTCGTGGGAGTGGCCGGGGTGGTCGTGGTGCCGCATGGGGTTCCGCTCTCTCGCCGGGGTCGCCGGACGGTCCGGCGCTGGGAGAGCCACCGGGGCGACGGCGATAACACTTTCCTGCCCCGGCGCCCCCGACACTCCTCGTCAACCCGACGTGTCAACCGGGTACTCACGTCCTTCCGGCACCCTTTCAGCCCTGCGGCACCACCGCCACCGGACACGGCGCGAGGTGCAGCGCCGCGTGCGCCACGGAACCGATGCGCGGTCCCGCCGCCCCGCGCTTCGCCCGCCGCCCGACCACCAGGAGCTGCGCGGTCCCCGAGGCGGAGAGCAGCACCTGCCCGGCGCTGCCCAGCTCGACGTGCTCGCTGACGGGCACGTCGGGGTACCGCTCGCGCCAGGGCGCGAGGGCCTCCCGCAGTGCCTTCTCCTCGTACGGGACGAGCCCCCCGGCCTCGTCCGCGAGGCGCATCGACGCGGGACTGTACGCGTACAGCGGGGGCAGGCTCCAGGCCCGTACGGCGCGCACGGCGGCCCCGCGCGCGGCGGCGGTCCCGAACGCGAAGCCGAGGGCCGCCGCGCTGTCCTCCGGGCTGCCGAGCTGGCCGACGAGCACGTGCCCGGCGGGCGGCTCGGCGGGTTCGCCGTCGCGGGACCTGACGGCCACCACGGGCCGGGTGGCCCCGGCGATGATCTGCTGCCCGTACGAGCCGAGGAGGAAGCCGAGGACCGGGCCGTGGCCGCGCGAGCCGATGACCAGCAGCTCGGTCCGATCCTCCGCGCCGAGCAGCGCGGCGACCGGTGTGTCGGGGAGCACCTCGGAGGTGACCGTGAGCCCGGGGTGCCGCTCGGTGACGGCGGTCTCCGCGTCCCGGAGGAGGTCCCGCGCCGCCTTCTCCTGGGTCGCGCGGTCCTGGACCAGGGGGAGGTCGAGCGGTTCCCAGCGCCAGGCGTGCGCGAGCCGTAGCGGGAGTCCCCGGTGGAGGGCCTCGCGCGCTGCCCAGTCGGCCGCGGCGAGGCTCTCCGGGGAACCGTCCACTCCTGCGACGATCTCACGACTCATCAGGCTGCCTCCGTCGGTGCGGTGACGGGCCCGCCCGGTGGTCGGGCCCTGCTGTTCCCAGCTTGGGCCCAACAGCCGTGCCGCGAGAGGGCCGGACGTCCCGACATGCCGGTCCTTCCGGCCTTCGCGCCCCTCACGGCGGTGGTGTCAGGCCAACAGGGTGAGCCGGGCGTGGGTGGAGTTGAGGTAGTGGTCGCCGATGTCCCGCAGCCGGTGGGCCGCCTGGGTGGGTGCGGTGAGCGCGCGGGCGTTGCGCCAGAAGCGGTCGAAGCCGGGGCCGCCGCCCCCGGCGCCCGTGCCCGGCGCGCCGTCGACGAGTTCCAGGACGCGGGTCGTGATGTGGACGGCCGCCTGTCCGGCGACGGCCTCGGCGGCGGACACGAGGACGGCCACGTCGGCGCGCTCCTCCACGCCGAGCGTCCACCCGGCACACAGTCCGCGCGCCAGGGCGTCCGTGGCCCGCTCCACCACTGCGGCGGCCGTGTGCGCTGCGGTGGCCAACTCCCCGTAGGCCAGCAGGAGGTAGGGATCGTCCGCGGCGCCGTCCGGGGCGGGGAGCCGTGTGGGGTGCCCGGCGGGTGCGGGGCCCGCGTGTCCGGCGCGGCTGATGTCCCGTGCCTCGGCGAGCGCCCCCTCGGCGATCCCGAGTCCGACGTGGACCAGGAGCAGGCGCAGGGCGATCGGGGCGAGGGTGGTGAAGGGGGCGACGGCGTGCTCGTCGTGGGGAAGGACGCCGAGGACCTGCCCGGGTCCGACGGGCACCCGCTCGAAGGTGACGGTGCCCGCCCCCGCGAGCCGCTGTCCGACGCGGTCCGTCCCCGCCTCGGTGAACACTCCCGGCGCGCCGGGGTCCACGAGGACGACGAGCTGGTCGCCGGTGCCGCCGGGGCGGGCTCCGACGACCAGCCGGTCGGCCACCGTGACGGCGGAGGCGAAGGCGCGGGTCCCGTCGAGGAACCAGCCGCCGTCGTCGGTGTCCGACGGCGTCAGGACGAGCCCGTGGCCGGACTCGGCGGGCGGCGGCTCCATGTCCCCGGCCAGCAGCCAGTTCTCCTCGGCGGCCCGCGCGAGCGGGTCCGGCGCCGCGCGGAGCGGGTCGAGGAAGCGGCCGGTCCACGACAAGGCGTAGTGGTGGGCGAGGAGTTCGCCCACGGAACTGTCGGCGGCGGAGATCTCCCGGACGACCGCGCAGGCGGCGCGCCAGTCGACACCCCGCAGGTCCGGCCCCGGCGCGGTGAGCAGGGCGGGCAGTCCCGCCTCCTGGAGGCGGGCGACCTCGTCGAACGGGACCTTGCCCGCACGGTCCCTGGCCAGGGCGTCGACGGCGAGGTCGTCGGCGAGCTCGCGGGTGACACGGGGCCAGAAGTCGTCCTCGACGGGCCGGTCGGCCACCGGGACCGCCGGGCGGCCGCCGTTCGGGCCGGATGGTGCGGGGGCGGTGCGGGTCGCTGGTCTCTTCGGCGATTTCCTCGGCGTACTCACGTCACCTCACCTGATTCCTTATCCCCAGTGGAACAGTAGGGATAGTGACAGAGGAGGTTCCCCCGCCCCAAGAGGCGTCCGATGCGCGGACAGTGACGTCCTGAAGGGTGAGACATGGGCAAATGGACCCAGGTCATGGGCGAGGGGGAGCGATGATCACCGGGTGGTTCGTGTCCCGCTCATGGATTGGTCCACGCCTCCGGGTCCTTCGCGCGCTCGACGATCCCGTCCGGCAACCGGGCCGCCGCCACCTCCGCCAACGAGACCCCCAGCACCTCCCTGACCCCGGACCGCAGTGCGATCCACAGGGTCAGCAGCGACTCGGCGGGACCCGTGTACGCCAGGTCCGGCGGCCGCTCCCCGCGCACCGAGACCAGCGGGCCGTCCACACACCGGATGACCTCCGCGACGGAGATCGTCTCGGCGGACCGGGCCAGCCAGTAGCCGCCGTTGCCGCCGCGCTGACTCAGCACCAGACCGCCCCTGCGCATGTCGCCGAGGATGCTTTCCAGGAACTTGTGCGAGATGCCCTGGTCCTCCGCGATGGCCTCGGCCTTCAGCGGCCCCGTGTCCTGGGCGGCGGCGAGCTGGAGAGCGGCCCGTACCGCGTAGTCGGCCCTGGCTGAAATGCGCATGGGCACATTATTCCGTACGGGAGGCGGGGGCCGGTGTGCCGTGATCGACACCGGAGAGGGGGCCGCCACGGGCCGCGTACGCCACGGGGGCGGCAGGACCCCGGGCTTCGCTCCCCATGCGGAGGTCCGGGGAGTCCGGGAGGTCCGGGGGAGTCCGTGGGGTCCGTCCGCCGCGCGGCGGACGGACCGTCCGGCGGCGGCCCCGCACGGCCCTGTTCCCCGGTCTCTCCGGGCGGAGGCCGACAGTCCGTGGGACGCTCTTTGAGACAGTCCGTGAGACGGCCGTACCGCACCCTTGACGCCGCTCCGGGCCGGTCGGACACTCAGGACGGGGAAACCGAGCGAACGGGTAGGGAATCATGGGACGCAGCGACGGGCGGGACACCGCGGTCGACGCACTCCTCCCGCGCTCCCTGCCCCTCACCTCGCGCCGCCACATCGATCTCCTGCGGGTCTGCAGCGCGGCGAGTCGCTCCGCGTGAGGCGCCCTCCGGCGCGCCGCTCCGCCACGAGCCGCCGCCCGTCCGGCCGCCCCGCACCAGGGTGACCTCCGCCGGGCCGCGCCCCCGTGGCGCCGCCGCGCCCGGGTCCGCCTCCACGGAGCGCCGCTCCGCACGGCACCGTTCCCTGCCGGGTGACCGTCCCGCCCACTGAGACGACCGTCCACCGGAACGGCCCCGCGCTCCGCGCCCGCCTCCTCCTTCCCGTATCCCTGCTGCCCTCGGGCCCCGAGCCGCCACCGGCGCGCCGCCCGACCCAGCACCGAGCACCCTCAAGGGAGAAGCATGTCCGTCGTCCCGTCCTCGCTGCTGCCCGTCTCCGCCGTGCCCGCCTTCCGGGGCCGCATCGGCCGCGACGTGGGCAGCGGCCACTACGCCGCACCGCACCGCTACCGCCTCCATGTCGCACCCTCCGACCCCGACTGTCTGAGGATCGCCCTCACCCACGCGATCCTCGGCCTCGACGACACGCTCCCCCTCACGGTCCTCCCCGAGGAGGCCGACACGCCCGACGGCGGATACGCCCTCCTCCGGCCGCTGTACGAGGCCAGCGCCCATCTCTACGCGGGCCCCGCCGCCGCCCCCGTCCTCAGCGACGACTGGACCGGACGGATCGTCAGCACCCATGTCCCCGACATCCTCCGCGACCTCGCCCTCCGCTTCCGGGGCGACGGCCCCGACCTGCTGCCCGAGGAGCGCCGGAGCGACATCGAGGCACTCTCCGACCTGTGCGAACGGAGCATCAACCGGGCCGCCCAGCGCGCCGGGGAGCTCGGCATCGACGGCGAGTCCGCCCACCGCGAACCTCTCACCGTCCTCTTCGCGGCCCTCGACTCGCTCGAACGCGCGCTGGCCCGCGACCCGTACGTCCTCGGCGACGCGCCGACCGCCGCCGACATCCACGTCTGGGTCACCCTGGTCCAGCTCGACACCATCCACCGCTGGCACCTGGACGCCACCGCCATGGACCGGGTCGCCGGATACACCTCGCTCTGGGCGTACGCCCGACGGCTCGCCGCCCGACCCGAGTTCGGCCGCTGCCTCGACATCGACGCGCTCCTGCGCCGCCACCGCGCCCACTGCCGGGGCCGCGAGGCGGCGGGCGGCGGAATCCGCCTCGTCGACTGGCCGACGACGCCGAGGTCGGCCCCGATCGGCTGACGGACCTGCCCACCGCCGACGATCCGGGCGCGGGCCCTCCACCGCCGGAGACGGACCCCGGGGCGCGCGCCCCGGGGCCGGTCATGGCGGTGGGGTCCGGGCCTCCCCCACCGTTACGAGGGAGTGCCGGGCTCCGTACGGACCCAACCGGTGCCGGGTCGCCGCCCCGTAGGACCGGTGGCGCGATCCCGTAGGGTCTCACCGCCCTCCGGAGCGGGCGTCCGGACCGCCCGTACCGTCCACCCACACGCGCACCCCGGGGGCGCCGGTTGCGAGAGGGGCCCGGGTGCTCGCCCCGCCGAGCCGCTGAGTCTCGCGGACCTCAGCGGCGTCCGCCGCGCTGCCAGCGCCGGGCGGTGAGGGATGTGGGACCGCCCGCGAGCAGGTCCGCCGGAGCCTGGACCAGGCCGCAAGCCTCGCCGGGGAGGGACCGTACGACCGCGACCACGCCCGTCACACGCTCCTGGTCGTCGTCGGCCAGGACGGCCACGAAGCACAGCCGGTCGTCCGGCTCCGCGCCCAGGAGTCCCGGCCCGGCGTCGCCGGGGGTACGGACACGCGGAGGCCACCGGGCCGTGACGAGCGTGTACGGGACGCCCGGCGCCGGTTCGCGGTGCAGCAGGACCGTCGCCGGGGCGGCCGTGAACTCCTGGTAGAGCCCGGCCCGCCAGTACGGCTCCTCCGTCGCGAACCGCTCCGCGGCGGCGCGGTCGGGGAGGTCGACGAGGTGCACGCTTCCCGTGTGCTCCTCCCCGTCGTCGGACAGGGTCGGGCCCCGCAGTATCAGCCGGCCGTCGAAGCGGTCCATGTAGGACCAGTGCTCCTCGGCGAACCGGAACAGCTGCTCGGCGACCCCCGGCTTGTCCTGCGCATGAATGAAGAACAACATGCGCAGACGGTACGCCTGACGGGGGCGGGGGCGGGGCCCGTCAGGGCCCGAGACGACGGAGCCCGTACTCGGTGCCGTATCCCTCGCGCCCCTTGACGGGCCCCGCCGCCGGGCGGGCGGGCAGGGCGTCTCCCGGCCGTGTCCGACCCGGGTGCCCCTGACCCCGGCGGGCCGCGTCTACTCGTCGGCGGCCAGCGCCCGTACCGCCCGTTCCACGGCGGACCGGCGCCCCTCGGGGGTCCGCGCCTGGAGCATGGGCAGGAGGACCAGGTACTTCGCGGTCTTCTCCAGCGCCTCGAAGGCCTTCGCCGCCCGGTCGTTCGCCGCCAGCGCCGCCGTCAGCTCGTCGGGCATCCCGGCGGTGGACTGCGGAGCGTACGCGGCGTCCCAGCGCCCGTCCGCCTGCGCCTTGCGGACCTCCTCCAGACCCGGCTCACGCATCCGGCCCTCGGCCGCGAGGACGGCGACCTTGTCGACGTTGACCTGCGACCACAGGCTCTTGGGACGCCGGGGAACGTACTTCTGGAGGTAGTACGTGGCATCGAGCGACCGGCGCTGACCCGAGATCCAGCCCCAGCACAGTCCGACGTCGACCATCCCGTCGGATGTCACGGACGCGATCCCGGAGCCCTTCTTGGCGACCTTGACCCACACGCCCGCGTGCCGCCCGTGGTGAGCCGTCAACCAACCGTCGAACGCCTCGTCGTCAGCGAAGGCCACGACCTCGACACCATCGATCTCGTCCATCCGTCCATGCTATGCGGACCCGAGGAAGTCACCGTCCATCTGCCATGCGGGGAGGCGTACTTGGCCGGAAAGACCCGGCAGCGGCGCGGTACGGACGGCGACGGCGGGCAAGCGGACGAACCGCCGGATTCGCGCACGGCCACGGGCGGGCCGAACGCGGGGCCGGTCGGGGCCTCCGGCGGGGTGCCCGTAGGCTCGCGGCCGACGACGACAGGAGATCGGCATGTGGAAGCGGGCCCTCGACCGGGCCGGGGTCGGGGAGCGGCGGCTGCGGCGGGACTACACGGAGCAGCGGCGGGCGGTGCGGAGGTTCGCGGCGGCGGAGTACGCCGCCGCGCGGCTCCTGCTCCCCGCCGATCTGCTGCCGCACGTCGTGGCCGCCGTCGCGTTCATGCACGACACCGACGACCGGATCGACCGGGGGACGCCGGACGAACGGGCCGCCGCCCTCACGGAATGGGACGCGCTCGTCCGGAAGTCCCTCGCCGGAGACGGCTCCGGACCGTCCGTGCTGCGCTGCCTGGCGCACACCGCCGAACGGCACCCGGACGTCCGCGCCCACGCGGAGGAGTTCCTGCTGGGCTGCGCGCGCGAGGTCGCGTGGCGGAGCCTCGCGGACGACGAGGAACTGGACCGGTACGTACGGGAGTACTCGCTGCCCGCGCTGATGCTGACGGCCTGTCTGCTGGCGCCCCTGGAGCCGTCGGCGCGGGCGGGGTTCACGGACGGCTGCCACCGGCTCATCCGTGCCATGCAGCGCATCGACTTCCTGGAGGACCTGGCGGAGGACGTGCGCGCCGGACGGCCGGGGGTGCCCGCCGACGCGGTGGCACGCCACGGCGCGGACCTCACCCGGCCCGGCCCGGCACTGGGCGCGCTGGTCGAGGAGCAGATGGACCGGGCCGCCGTCGACCTGTCGGCCGCCGCCCTCCTCGCGGACGTGGTGGACTCCTCGTACCTGCCCTTCGTACGGGCCCTCATCGGTGTCCAGCGGCTCCGTCTCGACGCGGTGCGCCGCGCGGGCGCGTCCCTGGCGACCCGGGGTTCCGGCCCCCGGCCGTCGGCGGCCGTCCTCCTGCTGCTGCGCGAGACGGCGGCACGCCGGGGACGTGGAAGGGCACGTCGAGGGGCGTAGCCGGACGGGCGGAGGACCGGCGCGGGCGTGAATCTCCCGTCCGAGGGACGGCGGAGACCGGGGCTCGCGGCTGCGGGACGTCGTCCGTGGTCAGTCCTGCCAGACGTCCCACCACTGCTGGGACTGGAAGTTCTTCTGCCAGAGCTGGACGCGGGCGCCGTTGCCCAGGACGTTCGCGTCTCGGTCCACGACGGTGTTGCCGTTGTTGTAGAAGCGGGCGTTGTAGATCGCGCGGTCGCCCGCCGGGTGGGACCAGCTCTGCTGGGGGGTGTTGTTGCAGTCCCAGATCTGGAGCTTGGTGCCGTTGCGGCCACCGCCGTTGAGGTCGGCGTCCAGGCACTTGCCGGGGAACCGGTAGCTTTCGAGGGCGCCGTTGTTCCACAGGTACCAGCGCTGCTGGCTGGTGCCGTTGCACTGCCAGATCTGGACGACCGTGCCGTTGCCGCCGCCGTTCGCGTCGACGTCCAGACACTGGGTGGTGGGACGGGCGGCGAAGTCGTTGGTGATGCGCACGGGCAGGTCCAGCACCTTCTGCGGTGCCGGAGGGACCAGGCCGGGGGCGGGGGCCGTCCAGTACACGGGCTGGGAGGAGTGCTGGGGGAGCGCGTTGGCCGTGGAGGTGCCGGCCAGGGCGGTGGCGAAGGCGACGGCGGCGGTCGCCGCGGCCCAACGTCCGATGCGGGGCATGTCTTCTCCTTGCTGCTCGGTGGTCGGTCCGTGCCGCACGAGTCGGGTCGATTCCCGTGCGGCAGCCACCTCAGCACAGCGCGGCGAGCACGCGTCACTCCGGAACAAGCCACTCCCCGAGATGCCAGGTCCGCCCCTTCCATCCCTTCCGTCCCTTCGGTTTTCGGGCCTTCCGTCGCCGTGCCCAGGGGGCCACCCGCGCGGTACCGGGGGGCGGTCAGGCGGGGAGGCCGAGCCGTGGGCCGCTCGGGTCGCGCAGTCGTCTGAAGAAGGCCAGCACACCGGCCGAGCCCCCGGCCCAGGTGGCGCTCGGCCCGGTAAAACCCGTGTCCGGGAAGACGGGCCGGGACCAGGTGCCGCCGCTGCGGCTCAGGATGAGCAGGGCGACGGTCTCGGCCGCGTCCCGGAACTCCTCGGACCCGGACGCCTCCGCGACGTCCAGCATCAGCTCGCCGACTCCGGCCAGCCCGCAGCACTGCGAGACCAGCGGCATCCGGGGTGCCAGCTCGGCGCAGGTCCGCGCGGTCCGCCGCGCCAGGTCGAGGTACCCCGGCTCGTCGAGGCGTGCGGCGGCCCGCACCAGTACGGTCCCGATCCCGGCCAGGCCCCGGCACCAGGAACCGTAACGGCGGGTCGCGCCCGGCCCGGTGGCCGCCGCGATGATGTCCGGCGTCACGGCGGCCAGACGCGCGGCGGCCCTCCCGGAACGGCTGAGCGCGTCCGGGTCACCGGTCGCGCCGCCGTACGCGAGCAGGAAGCAGGCGACGCCCGCGCCACCGTGCGCGATGCCCTCGCGGAGCGCCGCGTCGCCCGGCCTCTCCGCACCGGTCGGGGTCAGCCGGGCGGTGCCCGACGCCAGCAGCCGCTCGCAGTCGGCGGCGACGGCGAGGTGCCGGTCCGCGGCGAGCCGGTGACCGGACCGGAGGGCGTGCCGGGCGAGCAGCAGTCTGCCCAGGCCGATTCCGGCAGCGCCCGCGATCAGGTCGGCCTCCGGAGGCCCGCCGTCCGGGGCGCGGTCCGGCAGCGCGGGGTACGCGGACCGGGCGCCCGCCGCCAGGCCCGCGCCCGTCGTCGTGCAGTCGCTCGTCGCCCCGCTCGTCGCCCCGCTCGCCGCCGTCCCCGCTGCCGCATTCGCCTCCGTGAGGAAGAGTTCGACGCCGGTGCGCCCCGTGTAGAAGGCGGGCGGCAGGTTCCTGGACTGTCGTGCCGTCCACCGGGCCAACGAGGTGACGGCCGCCCGCACCTGCGGCCGGTGCGTGTGGTGGAGGAGTTCGAGGCCGAGCCCCGCACTGCCCCCGTAGACGTCGATCGGGGTGGGGACGTTCAGCCGTGCGGCCCGTTCCGGGTCCACGATCGCCCGCGCCTCGGCGACGCAGAACGCGGTCGTGTGCTCGATGATCCCGTCCAGCAGATCGCCGTCGATCCTGGGACGCGCGGGCCGTCGCACCGGTCCGGCCGTGCCGCCGCGCAGACGGTCGGCGGCGGCGGTCCGCACGGCCGGGTCGAAGCTCAGCAGACCGGTGATCGACGACCTGGCCTCCCGGTGGGCGCGGCCGGGCAGTGCCCAGGAGAGACAGGCCAGGGTCCGGTCCCGGTTGACCCGGTGGTCGGTGTCGACGACCACCGGGTCCATGCCGGTGGCGGCGAAGAAGAGGGTCGCGCCGAGGGAGTAGTGGTCGTCGGCGGGGACGGCCGGTCCGGTCGCGGGCAGGACCGGCTCGCCGTATCCGGGGGTCGCCCCTCCCGGTCCCGTGCCGTTCCACTCGCTGATCCCGAAGTCGATCACATGGCAGTGTGCGGGGCCGGAGCCGTCGAGTACGACGTTGTCGGGCTTGAGGTCGCGGACGACCACGTTCCGGAGGTGGACCGCGTCCAGGACGCACAGGAGCCGGGAGGCGAGGACGGACAGGGCGCGCGCCGGGGCGCCGGTGTCGTTCCGGTAGGGGCCGTTCCGCAGGACGTCCTTGCGCAGGTTCCGGTCGCCGCAGACGCTCATCACCAGGTATTCGTCCGACCGGTGGGCGAAGTAGTCCAGTGCGCGGGGCACGCCCGTGACGCCGTCGAGCGCGGTGAGGACCGTGCGCTCGTGGCGCAGTCGGTGGCGGGCGTCCGTACCGGATGCGTCCTCGCCCACGTAGGCCCTCGCCTGTTTGACGACCACCGGTTGTCCGAGCGTGCGGTCGAGCGCGCGGTAGACGTTGCCCCGGGCGGCGCGCGCGATGCCCGCGGTGACCTGGTAGCGTCCGCCGCCGAAGCCGGGCGCGGACGGCTCGTCACCGGGTGCTGAGCCGCCGGTGAAGGGGTCCTCGGCCCAGGGCGGGCAGCGGTAGCGGCCGACGGCCAGACCGTCGAAGACCAGGCCGTCGGGTCCGGTCATGACGGATTCGAGCCGACCGCTCCGGCCGGTGCGGTAGTCCCCGGTGAAGGGGCCGTAGCGGTAGTAGACCGGGGCCCTCGGGTCGGCCCGCCGGTCGCTGACGACCCGTGGGCCCTCCCGGTCGCGCAGCGCGGCGGCGAGTTCCCTGGCGACCTCGACCACGGTCCCGGCCAGGGGGTAGACGGTGACGGCCTTGCCGACGGCCCCGGCGCTCACCACCCCGGAGTTGAGGCGGCGCAAGGTCTCCGGGTCACGGGCGAACTTCGCGTGGCAGACGTGCCGGGACAGCACCGGCAGGACGAGCCGGGTCACGGCGTCGAGGTCCCCGGGCCGGGTCGAGACGTGCAGCTTCCAGCCGTGTTCCATCGCCGGCATCCGCGGATCGTTCAGGTACGACCAGGTGTCGTCGGACCAACCGCTGCGGCCGGCGATGGAGACGGCCACCGCTACGAGTTCAGGTCACAGGCGAAGCGGGTGGTGGCGGTCACCCAGGGGTCGGAGAGACACGCGGTGTGCTCGCGGTCGGCGCGGTCGTCGTCCTCGAACACGATCGCCTCGTCGTCGATCTCCAGCGGACCCGCGTCGCGGATTCCTTCGGCTTCCAGAAGATCCGGCACGGCTACGGGCATGTGACGCCTCCATGGTCGGTCGTGCGCTGAGGTGCGGGAAAAGGGGCCGCCACGGGCCGGTGGACCCGCTGGGCCGTGACTCGCTGCACCAAGGTAGGGAGGAGCGAACTCGCTGACAAGAGGTCTGATAACACTGCTCTCGGAGACCCCGCCGGGGGCCGGTCCCTTCCCGCCCGGACGCCGTCCCTCCGGAGGGACGCGCGTCGGCACGGGGGCGACGGCTGCCGGACGGGGTACGGCCCGGAGGTACGGCGGTGAGCCCGCCCGCCGTGGCAGGCATGGCGGACGGGGCGGGGGAGGGGCTGGTGACGCGTGATGAGCCGTTCCGGAACCGGCGCCCGTCCCGCGTACGACAAGGCGCGCGGGACGTCCGCCCCTCGCCGTGGGTGGGTGTACGGCCACCGAGGCCGTCGGCGCGTCAGACCGTGCCGGATGCCCACGGAGGACGACGGCGGCCCGGCTCTCGTACGCTCGCCGTCGCACGGGTCGCACGGGTCGCACGGGTCGCACGGGTCGCACGGGTCGCACGGGTCGCACGGGTCGCACGGGTCGCCGACGGCGAAGGGTCGCCGCCGGAAGCCTCGGTCAGGCGGCCGTCACCGGCCGGGGGAGAGGGCGTCCTCCAGTGCTCGGGGCAGCGGATAGGCCCGCTCCGGGGGAAGCAGCCGCTGGGCTTTGGTCGCCTGCCCGCTTTGGAGGAGCGATGCGGCCTTGCGGACCTGAGGGGTGAGGTCGGTGAGGCTGACGATCCAGTCGTCGGTGAAGGCGCGGATCAGATGGCGGCCGATGCCGACCTGGATGCTGTAGTGGTTCAGCGCGGCCCCGCGCGGCGAGCGCTCGGGGTCCCACTGCACGTGCACGGCCGCCTGGGCCACGGCCGCCGGGTCGGCGGTCGTCAGCACGGCCTGGGACAGGGCCTCCTCCCAGCCCTCCCGGGTGATCCGCACCGCGAGAACGCGTTCCTGGCCGGACTTCCGGCCCCAGTTGCTGCGGTGCATCAGCCAGGCGAACGACGGCTTGATCCATGTCATCCGCTGGAAGGAGAAGGGCGCGACGAAGCGGCCCGCCGACAGTGCCGGGTCGGCGATGGCGGGTGCGTACGCCTGATAGACCACGATCGTGCGGGCGTCGTAGTCGGCACGAATCTGATGTTGGGGTGCCATGTGCCGCACCCTGCCATCCGGCGGCCGTACGCGGCGAGCCGTTTTCCTCCGCGCCGGACGGGGTCGAGGCCACCGGGCACCGGGCGACGGATCGCGCCGGAAGCGGGAGAGGAGCAGCCCCCGATCGCCGGAGCCGGAGCCGGAGCCGGAGCCGGAGCCGGAGTCGGAGTCGTACGTGTCACTGCGGCGGACCGTCGGCGGCGGAGCGCGCCGGTCCGGCGCGGCCCGTCCGACGGGGGAGCCGGGCGGGGTGATCCGGCCCTGCGGGTCCGTGCTCAAGTCGGGGCGTCCGGTGGCCTTGGTGCCGTCCAGCCGACGGCCGTCCCGGCGACCGATGATCCGCTCCTGCTCGGGCACCGGGTCCCGGTCCCACAGGGCGGTCGCAGGGCCGGATGACGCGGACCACCTGGTGACTGCCGCCGACGGCCCCGTCGGGCTCCCCGTCGCCGTCCCGGACCAACGCCCGGCCGACGGACGGTCTCCGCCTCTCCTGAGGGGTTGCCCGCTCCCTCGGTGAGACCGAACGGATCGCGGGTCGGACCGCCCTCGGCTGCGTCCGGGACTGCCTGGAGCTCCTGCCCGCCGGGTCGGCTCCCCGGCGTGTCCGGGCGCTACGCGGGGAGCATCGCGCGGCGCCAGTGCGCGGCGGGGGACTGCGTGGTCATGCCGCCGTCGACGACGAGGAGCTGGCCGGTGAGGTAGCGGGACTCGTCGGAGGCGAGGAAGACCATGGTGTGGCCGATGTCCTCGGGGGAGCCGAGGTAGGGCAGGGCGTTCCCGCTCCGCAGGCCGTCGATCACCTCCTGGGGGAGGTTGTTCTCCAGGGCGGGGGTCATCACGGCGCCGGGTGCGACGGCGTTGCAGCGGATGCCCTGGGGGCCGTACTGGGTGGCGATCGACTTGGTGAGGCTGACGACGGCGGCCTTGACGGCGCCGTACGAGGTCTGCAGGACGTCGCCGACGAGGGCGGCCACGGAGGCGGTGTTGACGATGGAGCCGCCGCCGGCGCGGATCATGTGGGGGACGGCGTGCCGGGAGCCGAGGAGGGTGCTGCGGACGTTGAGGGCGACGGCACGGTCGAACTCGTCCATGTCCATGCGCAGCAGGTCGAGGTCGGTGCGGGGGTTGGTGCCGCCGACGTGGTTGCACAGGATGTGCAGGGCGCCGTACTCCTCGACGGTGGTGGCGATCATGGCCGCGACGGAGTCCTCTTCGAGGACGTTCACCGCCACGGGCAGTGCCTGCCCGCCCGCCTCGGTGATGATGCCGGCGGTCTCCCGGGCGGCTGGGGCGTCGTGGTCGGCGACGACGACACGGGCGCCCTGGCGGGCCATGAGTACGGCGGCGGCGCGTCCGATGCCGCTTCCGGCTCCGGTGACGACGGCCACTTTGTCCTGCAGACGGTTCATGGTGGTGCTCCTTGCTGGCCGGGCGGTCGCCCGGCTGGATTCGGTGCTTTCCGGCAGTGGCCGGGACATCGGCCGGTGCCGGGTCGGGGGTGCCGGTGCGGTGGGTGGTCCCGATGCCCGCCGCGCGGGACGGCGAGGGCGTGCGGAGTCCTGCGACGGTGGCGAGGCGTCCGGTGGTGATCGCGCCCGGCCGTACCGGAGCCGGGTCGGTGGACCCTCCGGGAACGCCTTCCTGACGTGCGTCTCGGGGAGAACCCGCCCAGCATATATGCATCATGCATATGCATTGCACTGTACATACGAGTTGCACAATGCACAACTCAACGGGATGCTGATCCTCATGGACGGCGGAACCGGCCCGGCGCGGACGGGCCGGTTCCGGGCGCGGAAGGGCAGGACATGGAAGAGCAGGGCATGGAAGGGCGCGAAGGCCGGCTGAACGACCTCGAACGAGAGCTGACCCTCTTGTCGAGACACTTCTTCGGCTCCCGTGGCCCACGGACCGGCCACACCCTCGAACGCTCGGCATACGTCCTGCTCACCCGCATGGAGACCAGCGCTCCCCTGACGCTCAAGGAGCTCGCGAACACCTTCCAGGTGGACGTCTCGACCATCAGCCGACAGGTGAACGCCATGCTCAGGGGCGGACTCGTGGAGCGCATCGCGGACCCCGAGGGGGGCATCGCCCGCAAGTTCCGCCCCACGGCGCGGGGGATCGAACTGCTCCACGCCGACCGGGCCGTCAGCCTCGACGGCCTCGCCCGCCTGGTCGAGACCACCGGCTGGACACCCGGGACCACCGAGCGGTTCCTCGCCCTGCTGACCCAGCTCAACCAGGGTGTCGAGCAGCTCGAAGCGCGCGCCAGGTCCGGCCCGGGGGGCGGGGAAGAACCTCCAGCACCCTCCTGACCCTGACCCTGACCCTGACCCGCCGAGCCCGCCGAGCCCGCCGAGCCCGTCGGCACCGACGGCGTCGGTGACGGCCCGAGCGCCCCGCGACACTGCGCCCGCACTCACGCCTCCGGCCCTCCGCCGGACGTGCCGGAGCCGCGAGCCCGGAGGGCGCCGGATCCGCGACGTCACGCAGCGTGTCCGTGCCGGTCGCGTACGTAGCGGACGGCCGGGAGTATGGAACGAGCCACGAGACAGGAGGGCCCCATGCTGCTGCCCGACACGAAGACGGTCGACCGGCTGCTCCGGCACTACCGCGCCCAGGAGCGGACCGTCCTGGCCAGGCCGCTCGACCCGTCGGCGCGCAGCCGCTTCGAGGACACGGCCTACACGCTGTGCGTCCTCATGGGAGAACGGACCGCCCCCGCGGCCGTCCGAGCCGCCGAACGCCACCTGGCCGGAAACCGCCCCGCTTCCCGGCAGCCCCTCGAAGGCCTCCCCGGAGCCTGAGCCGACGCCCCGGGCCGTACGGGGAAAGGCGCCGGGCCTCACCAGCACGGGCCCTCGGGCGCACGGGCCGGACATCCGGGCCGTACAGGGAGGGGCGCCGCTGCGTACGAGCACGGCCCCGGCCGTGGCGGGAGGCCCACCGAGCCGGACAGGAACGACGTTCCGGCCCGTCCGGCGGCGGGCATCGGACTCAGTCCGACTCAGTCCGACTTCGGTCGGCTTCAGTCGGCTTCGGTCAGGATTTGAGAAGCGTCACGGTCCGGCCGCGACTAGCGTGGCAGCCATGGACCTCGCGATACGTCCGCCGTCGGACACGGCAGGACGCGCCGGTCCGTGTCACGGACCCGTGCGACAGCTGGAGAGACGATGAGCAAGGCCCCGAGGGCGGACGAGCGGACGCCGCACCCGGCCGACCGGCACGACCTGATCCGCGTGCACGGAGCACGCGAGAACAACCTCAAGGACGTCAGCATCGAGATCCCGAAGCGCCGCCTCACGGTGTTCACCGGGGTCTCCGGTTCGGGCAAGAGCTCCCTCGTCTTCGACACGATCGCCGCCGAGTCGCAGCGGCTCATCAACGAGACGTACAGCTCCTTCCTCCAGGGATTCATGCCCTCCCTGGCCCGCCCCGAGGTGGACCTCCTCGACGGGCTCACCACCGCGATCATCGTCGACCAGCAGCGGATGGGCGCCGACCCGCGCTCCACGGTCGGCACCGCCACCGACGTCAACGCGATGCTCCGCATCCTCTTCAGCCGCCTCGGCAAGCCGCACATCGGCCCGCCCAGCGCGTACGCGTTCAACGTCCCCTCGGTGAAGGCCAGCGGCGCGATCACCGTCGAGCGCGGCGACAAGAAGGCGGTCAGGACCACCTTCCAGCGCACCGGCGGCATGTGTCCCCGCTGCGAGGGGCGCGGCACCGTCTCCGACATCGACCTCACACAGCTCTACGACGACTCCAAGTCGCTCAATGAGGGCGCGCTCACCATCCCCGGCTTCACCCCCGGCGGCTGGAACTACCGCCTCTACGCCGAATCCGGTCTCGTCGACGCCGACAAGCCGATCCGCCGCTACACCAAGAAGGAACTCCAGGACTTCCTCCACCACGAGCCCGCCCGCATGAAGATCGCGGGCATCAACATGACGTACGAGGGGCTCGTCCCCCGCATCCAGAAGTCCTTCCTGGCCAAGGACAAGGAGGGGATGCAGCCGCACATCCGGGCCTTCGTGGAGCGGGCCGTCACCTTCACCACCTGCCCCGACTGCGACGGCACCCGCCTCTCCGAGGGAGCCAGGTCGTCGAAGATCCGGAAGGTCAGCATCGCCGACGCCTGCGCGATGCAGATCAGCGACCTCGCCGCCTGGGTCCGCGGCCTCTCCGAACCGTCCGTCGCGCCCCTGCTCACCGCGCTCCAGCTGACCCTGGACTCCTTCGTCGAGATCGGCCTCGGCTACCTCTCCCTCGACCGGCCCGCGGGCACCCTGTCCGGCGGCGAGGCGCAGCGCGTCAAGATGATCCGGCACCTCGGCTCCTCGCTCACCGACGTCACGTACGTCTTCGACGAGCCCACCGTCGGCCTGCACCCGCACGACATCCAGCGGATGAACGGCCTCCTGCTCCAGCTGCGCGACAAGGGCAACACGGTCCTCGTCGTGGAGCACAAGCCGGAGACCATCGCCATCGCCGACCACGTCGTCGACCTGGGCCCCGGCGCCGGTACGGAGGGCGGCACGGTCTGCTTCGAGGGAACCGTCGACGGGCTGCGCGGCGCGGACACCGTCACCGGACGCCACCTCGACGACCGGGCGTCCGTCAAGAGCGAGGTCCGGCGGCCGAGCGGGGTCCTGGAGATCCGGGGCGCCCGCGCCCACAACCTGCGGGACGTGGACGTCGACATCCCGCTCGGGGTCCTCGCCGTCGTCACGGGCGTCGCGGGCTCCGGAAAGAGCTCCCTCGTCCACGGCTCGATCCCGGCGGGCGAGGACGTCGTCTCGATCGACCAGAGCCCGATCCGGGGCTCGCGCCGCAGCAACCCGGCGACGTACACGGGTCTCCTCGACCCGATCCGCAAGGCGTTCGCCAAGGCCAACGGGGTGAAGCCCGCGCTGTTCAGCGCCAACTCCGAGGGTGCCTGCCCCACCTGCAACGGCGCGGGCGTCATCTACACGGACCTCGGCATGATGGCCGGGGTCTCCTCCACCTGCGAGGACTGCGAGGGCAAGCGGTTCCAGCCCGCGGTCCTCGAATACCTGCTCGGCGGCCGGGACATCAGCGAGGTCCTCGCCATGTCCGTGACCGACGCCGAGGAGTTCTTCGGCTCCGGCGAGGCGAAGACCCCGGCGGCGCAGCGCGTCCTGGCCAGGCTCGCCGACGTCGGCCTGGGATACGTCAGCCTCGGCCAGCCCCTCACCACGCTCTCCGGCGGCGAGCGCCAGCGCCTCAAGCTGGCCACGCACATGGGCGACAAGGGCGGCGTCTACGTCCTGGACGAGCCGACCACCGGACTCCACCTCGCCGACGTCGAGCAGCTCCTCGGGCTGCTGGACCGGCTCGTGGACTCCGGGAAGTCGGTCATCGTGGTCGAGCACCACCAGGCGGTCATGGCCCACGCCGACTGGATCGTGGACCTCGGCCCCGGCGCGGGCCACGACGGCGGCACGATCGTCTTCGAGGGCACCCCTGCGGAACTGGTAGCGGCCCGCTCGACCCTGACCGGCGAACACCTGGCGGCCTACGTGGGGGCCTGACGCCCGTCGGCTCCCACCCGACATCCGGCAGAGTTGCTCCCACCCGGCATCCGGCAGAGCAGAGGGGCGGACCGGGGTCCCACGCGCGCGCGTACGACCCGATCCCCCGGCCGATCCGGGGTCCCACGCGCGCGCGTGGGACCCCGGATCGGCCGGGGGATCGGGTCGTACGCGCGCG
>NZ_JBIWNI010000027.1:0-21606 GCF_044767145.1 Streptomyces sp. NPDC101490 | reverse complement strand
ATGCTAGACTTGTGCTACGGCCTTCTCGTTCCTCCAGGAGAGAGGGGCCGCCGGGGGGGGGGGGGGGGGGCGCCCCCCCCCCCCCCCCCCCCCCCCCCCCCCCCCCGCCCCGCCCCCCCCCCCCCGCCCCCCCCCCCCCGGATCCAGCTCCACCGGGATGCGCGGGCCTTCACCGCCCCCCCCGGGCGGGCGGGGGTGTCCCGACCCTCCCACCGTGTCGGCCGGTGTCCGGCACCAGACGGGCCGAGGCCCGGTCAGTCCGTGCGGCGCGCGGCCCTCCGGCGGCGGCCCCACAGCAGCAGGGCCGCCGCGCAGGCGGAACCCACGAGGGCCAGCGGCAGACCCGCCGAGACGCCCGAGGGGGCCGCGCCGTGGCCCGTCTCCCTGCCCGGCGCCGCCCCGGCCCGCGTGTCGGCGTCGTCCGTGCCGATCGCGTTGCCGCCGTGGGCCACCGACACCGCGCGCGTGCCGTCTGTCTTCGGCGCCTTCACCCTCTCCGGCAGCAGCGAGCCCACCGGCCGGACCCGGCCCGCCGCCCGGAAGCCCCAGTCGAGCAGCTCGCGAGCCTCCTCGTACACCGCGTAGCCGCCCCCGGACTGCGGGTTCATCACCGAGACGACCAGGGTCCGGTCGCCCCGCCGGGCGGCGGAGACCAGCGTGTAGCCCGCGCCGCTCGTGTAACCGTTCTTGATCCCGATGAGCCCCGGATAGTGGGCGACTCCGTCCTCCCCGGTCAGCAGCCGGTTGGTGTTCGCGATGCCGAACGACCAGGCGCCCGCGGGGAAGTCCGCGTACGGGGTCGAGCAGTAGCGGGTGAACTCCGGATCCTGCAGCCCGGCCCTGCCGAACAGCGCCAGGTCGTACGCGGACGAGACCTGGCCCGGCGCGTCGTACCCGTCGGGCGACACCACGTGCGTGTCCCGGGCACCCAGGGACCTGGCCTTCTCCTGCATCTGCCGGGTCATCGAGTCCCAGCCGCCGTTCATCGCGGCCAGCACGTGCACGGCGTCGTTGCCCGAGCTGAGGAAGACTCCGTTCCACAGGTCGGAGACCTTGTACGTGTACCCCTCCTTCACCCCGACCAGGCTGCTGCCGTCCCCGATCCCGGTCAGCTCGGAATCGGCCACGGTGTGCTGCTCGGACGGCTGGTGGTGAGGGAGCGCGGTGAGCGCGAACAGCGTCTTGAGGGTGCTGGCGGGCGGAAGCTTCCGGTGCGCGTTCCGGGCGGCGAGCACCTCGCCCGTGGAGGCGTCCGCCACCACCCAGGACAGGGCGGAGACCGACGGCGCGGCGGGCGCCCCCGGCAGGACCTGCACCTGGGTGCCCGTCCGGTCGAGCAGCGCCGGGTCGACGTACTGTCGCGCGGGCGGCGTCGGCTCCGCGGGGGCGGTGCCCACGCCGAGCGCCGGGGCGGAGGTGACGGAGGAGGCCGCGGCGGCCGGAACGGGCAGGACCAGCAGCAGCGCCGTGGTACCGGCGGCAGCGTGACGGACAGCTGACGTGACGATCATTCAGCCACCCTAGGAACCGGGCGCCGCCCGCGCAGACCGGAGTGCGCCGACCGGCCTAGCGCAGGTGCCGTACGGGTGTGGCACACCCGTACGGGCCGCACCCGCGACTCCGTCCCCCACGACCTCCGGGCCCGTCCCGGAGCAGTCCCGGACCCACCCCCGGCCCCGCCTCTGGAGCCACCCCCGGCCCCGGCTCCGGTGCAACGCCCCGACCCGCCTCCGGGGCCATGCCCGGACCTTGCCCCAGGTCTCGGCCGCAGACCCGTCCGCGCGGCCCCCGTACGCCCCTTCCGAGGGAGCCTCCGTCAGGCCCGTACGAACCTGCCGAGCGAGCCGTCCGGCACCTACGACGACCTCGGAGCCGGGGGATCTCTACGTCTCCTCCCGGGCCGCCCGCACAGCACCCCTCCCCGCCTCCTCCGCACCCTGCGGGCACGGCCCCCGTCCCCGGACCGCTGTCGGTGCCGCAAGGCATCCTGGTGACGTGCCCTCATACCCGAACCAGAGCAACACCGTTCCGGGCGGCAGCGTCCCGGAGCCGGCCGCCGCCCCGGTCCACCGGACGGTCCCCGGACCCGCCCGGAATCCCGGCGGCCCCTTCGGCGCGCCCGCGCCCCGGGCCGAGCGGCAGCCCCGTAACGACCCCGACGGGCACATGATCGTCTGCGGCGGCGACGCCCTCGCCCACCGACTGGCGGGCGAACTGCACGAGGTGTACGGGGAGCGGGTCACCCTCCTCGTCCCCGCCGGGGCCGACACGCCCCGCGCGCCCACCGCGCGGTCGGGCCGGGCCCTGGCCCTCTTCGGACGGGTGACCGCCGCCGTCACCCGCACCACGGCCCCCGTCACCGTCCCGGACCCCGCCACCGGCGACGACGGCGAGACCACCGGCGCCCTGCGGGTCGTGGCGGCGGCCGAGGCCGACGACCGGGCCCTCACCGAAGCCGGAGTCGAGCGCGCCGCCGCACTCGCCCTCGTCCACGAGGACGACGAGACCAACATCCGGGCCGCGCTCGCCGCCCGCCGCCTCAACCCGCGGCTGCGCCTGGTCATCCGGCTCTACAACCGCAAGCTCGGACAGCACTTCGAGACCCTGCTCGACCAGGCCGCCGCCGTCGCCGAACCGGGCCTCGACCCGGAGAAGCTCGACGCCGCCACCACCGTCCTCTCCGACGCGGACACCGCCGCGCCCGGTCTCGCCGCCGCCGCCGTCGCGGGCACCAGCAAGGTCGTGCAGGCGGGCGGACTGCTGCTGCACGCCGTCGAACGGCTGCCCGCCGCCGGGGAAGCATCCGACCCGGGCCGCTGCACCCTCGCGCTGCTCTCCGCGACGGCCGGGGACCCGGCGGGCTGCGAGGGCTCCGAGCGCAGCGGCGAGGACGGCCCGCGCCTGCTCCCCGACGACCGTACGGTCGCCGCCGCCACCGGGCGCGCCGCCGTCACCCTCGAAGCGGTCACCGCCGCGGGTCCCGCCGCGCCCGCCGCCCGGCTCGCCGCGTCCGCGCTGCCCGTCGCCTCCCTCTTCTCGCGCAGGCTGCGCTGGTCCCTGGCCGGAGCGGCCGCCGCCGTCCTCGCGCTGGCCCTCGCCTCCACGTTCACCACCGGCGACCACCCGCTGCACGCGGCCTATCTGACGCTCCTCGACATCTTCGCCATCGGCGATCCCGCGGTCGGCGAGGCAACCAGCCGTCAGGTCCTGCAGATCCTCGCCGGGTTCGTCGGGCTGCTCCTGCTGCCGGTGATCGTCGCCGCCCTGCTCGAAGGGCTCGGCACCTTCCGCTCCGCCACCACCCTGCGCCGCCCGCCCCGGGGGCTCTCCGGCCATGTCGTCCTCCTCGGTCTGGGCAAGGTCGGCACCCGGGTCCTCGCCCGGCTGAGGGCACTCGGCATCCCCGTGGTGTGCGTCGAGTCCGACCCCGAGGCCCGGGGCATCGCGGTCGCCCGCAGGCTCCGCGTCCCCACCGTCGTCGGAGACGTCACGGAGGAAGGAGTGCTTGAGGCCGCCCGCATCCACCGGGCGCACGCCCTGCTCGCCCTCACCAGTGTCGACATCACCAACCTGGAGGCGGCGCTCTCCGCCCGCGCCGTCACACCCGATCTCCGGGTCGTCCTGCGCCTGTTCGACGACGACTTCGCGACCGCCGTCTTCCGCACCCTGCGGACCGCGCACCCCGCCGCCCTGACACGGAGCCGCAGTGTCTCCCACCTCTCCGCGCCCGCCTTCGCGGCGGCCATGCAGGGACGGGAGGTGCTCGGGGCCGTCCCCGTGGAACGCCGGGTCCTCCTCTTCGCCGCCGTGGACGTCGCGGGCCATCCGCTGCTCGACGGCCTGACCGTGGCGGAGGCCTTCCGGCCGGGAGCCTGGCGGGTCCTCGCCCTCGACGGGAGCGCCGAAGCCCCGGCGGACCGGCGCCGGGACGGGAACCGGACGTGGCGCCTGGAACCCGACCGGCTGCTCCTGCCGGGGGACCGGGTCGTGGTCGCGGCCACCCGCCGGGGCCTGGCGGAACTCCTGGGCCGGGGCGGACGTATCGGGTGGGGGAGGACGGGGGACGACCCGATACGCGCGGAAGGCGGCCGACCGTAGGGGCGGAACGCCCCGGACCGTTGTCGCGCCCTTCCACCGCGCCGGTCCCTGTACGCGTACGCCACGGTCCGCGCTCGACCGCACCCGCTCGACCGCGCTGTCCTACCGGGCCCGCTCCACCCGCCGACGCCCCGTCCCGTGAGGCCCCCGCCCATCGAGGCTCCGTCCCACAGGGCCCCGTGGGGCTGCCGCCCCGCACGAGAGGACCGCCGCACCCGGTGACGACCTGACCAGTGCCCTGATCGCCGCCCGCGACGAGGGCGGCGACCGCCTTGGGCAGGCCGAACTGATCGGCACCCTACTGCTGATGATCATCGCGGGACACGAGACGACCCTGAACCTGGTGACCAACGCGGTCCGGGCGCTCTGTGCCCACCGGGACCAGCTGACCCTGGTCCTGGAGGGACGTGCCACCTGGGCGGACGTGGTGGAGGAGACCCTGCGCTGGGACAGCCCGGTCAGCTACTTCCCGTTCCGCTGTCCCGTCCGGGACCTGACGCTCGACGGCACCTCGATCCCCCGGGGCACCCCCGTGCTGGCCGGATATTCGGCGGCCGGCCGGGACCCGAAGAGCCACGGCCCCGACGCCGACCGCTTCGACATCACCCGTACGCCGACGGTGAAGCACCTGTCGCTCGGGCACGGCCCCCATGACTGCCTGGGCGCGCCGCTGGCCCGGCTGGAGGCGACCGTGGCCCTGCGGGCGCTCTTCACCCGTTTTCCGCAACTCGACCTTGCCGCACCCGAGTCCACACTGCGCCGCCACGCGGGCTTCGTCGGCAACAGCGTCAGCGAGCTGCCCGTCCGGCCGCTTCCCCGGTCCCCCCGGCCGGACGGGCGCGGCTGTGCCGGAGGGTGTCGCCCGTGAGGCACGCTCCGGTCCGCGGGGGACGAAGGACGTCCGGCCCGCGAGGTCCTCGGCGGTTGCCACGAACGGAGCCGGGTCTGTCGTACCCCTGTGCGAGACTCCCCGTCATGCGGGCCGACCGAGAGCTTCTGCGGGATCTGATCGCCATGACGCCGGGGATGGTGATCCGGCCGGGCCGTGGCCGCCGGGAGGCCGTGATCGGCGCGGCGGAGTCCGTCACCGGTCCGCTGCCCCGCTCGTACCGCTGGTGGCTGGCCGCGTACGGCGAGGGTTCGCTGCATGGCCGTCCGCTCGCCACGGTGGAGCCCGTGCCCGGTCTGGGCGAGCCGGGGCTCACCGACAGGTGGTCCGGCGGCGACCGGCTCTGGTTCCACGAGGACGACGACCATGAACGCTACGGATTCGCCCTCGACCGGGCCGCCGACGGGGAGTGGCCCGTCGTCGTGCGCGGCCCCTTCATGGACGAGGAGCAGCCGTTCGCCGACTCCTTCGCCGGGTTCCTCACGGTGTGGGCGGCGCGCGCGGCGGGACTGCGGGAGGGGCCGAACCCGGCCGTCGCCCGGCTCTGGCGTGCCACCCCCGGGCTCCGGCTGCCGGACGGCGGCATCCTGCACGGGCCGCACGTCTTCCGGGCCCGCAACGACGCCTGGGAGGTGCGGAGGTACGCGCCCCACTGGGTGCTGGTCGGTGAGGAGGGCGGGGGAGCGGGCCTGTTCATGCGCCGGCACGGCCGGGACCGCTCGTCCCTGTACCGCCTCCCGCCCGGCGCCCTCCGGGACGATCCCGAGGACCGGGGGGAGCGGCTGGCCCCGGACCTCTTCGCCTGGCTCGACCGGTCCACCGGACCCGCGAGCGGTTGAGACCGGGGGCCGGTGCCGACCCGGTCCGCCGGGCCCCGCGCGGGCGGGCCCCCTCACGCGGGACGGGAGGGCGCGGCGTGGACGGCCGCCACTCGTCCTCCAGGACGCCGAACACCTCGGAGTCCCGACGGCCGTCCAGTCCCCGGGGGGCGATCCCGCTGAGGGGCACCGCGGTGTCTGCCACGGGCTGATCCTGTCATGAGCGGTCACGGCGGGCCCATCGGCTCCCGAAGCCCCTTGTGCCGGGCCCTCGGCCGGGGAGCCGCAGTCGCGGCGCCCCGGTGTCCGGGACGGGTCCGGCGGTCCGTCAGTCCCTCGGCGGTGGAGGGCCGTCGGGGTCCGCGGGGACCGTGGGAAGGGTCCGCAGGGACGACACCAGACGCAGCAGCCGGTCCTCGTTCCCCTCCAGACCCGCCGCGCGGAGCGCCTCGTCCACCTCGGCCATCGGACGGACGAGCAGTTCCGCCGCGCGCGGGGCGAGCCGGGGGTCGTCCAGCACGGCCCGGGTGGACTGGAGGAGCCTCAGATACGCCTGGGCGGCCGCGCGTTCCGGGGCGGTGGTCGTGGTCATGTCGGCTCTCCCTCTCGACGGTCGGGCGCCCACCAGCCTCTCCCACGGGTCTGACATCGACGCCGGGCCCGCCGCGGACGCCCAGGGCCGGCCCAGGTCGCCGTCGTGTGCGTCGCCCCCGTGGCCGGGGCCCCCGCCCTCCTCAGGCCCGCTCTTCGAGCCGTGCCACCAGGCGTTCCAGGAACACCCGCTGGCCCTCGACGAGGAGCGGGGTGGCCGTGTCCGGCGGGTACCAGGCCACCCGGTCGATCTCGGGGAACTCCGCATGGACCCCGGACCGGGGCGGCCACTCCATGGTGAACGTGCCCGGTACGACCGCCGCCGGGTCGAGGGTGCCCTCGACGGCCCAGACCGTGACGACCTTGCCGCCCCGCTGCCGGGACTCGCCCAGATCGAGCCATGGGCCCTTCGGGGCCGGAAGGCCCAGTTCCTCCTGGAACTCACGGCGCGCCGCCGCCTCCGGCGGTTCGTCCGGACCGTACTCGCCCTTGGGGATCGACCAGGCCGCCTGTTCACGGGAGGCCCACAGGGGCCCGCCCATATGACCGATGAGGACGTCGACGCCCCCGTCCTTCGTACGGCGGAAGAGGAGGAGACCCGCGCTGCGTTTGTCCGGCATGTCCCCAGTGTGACCGAAGGCCCCGGCCCTCGCGGTGGTGCCGCCCCGGGGGCTCACTCCTCCGCGCCGAGCACCACCGGGCCGCCCGCCGGGTCCACGCCGTCGGTCCACCGGGGTGCCAGCCGCAGCGGACGTCCGGGGTCGAGCGTCCCCCGCAGCCGTTCGCGCCGCAGCGGGGAACCGTCCTGGGCGAGGGTGAGGAGCGGCCGTACGAGCCGCCGCTCGGGCCGTACGAGGAGGGTCACCGGTTCCGTGCCGAGGAGCCCCGGTGTCACCCGGCGCAGCGGGCCCGCGGTCGTGACCGGCACTCCGCCGCCGGGCCAGGGCCGTCCGGCGAGCCGGTCGAGCACGGCGACCGCCACGGCCCGGCCCTCGGCGGCGGCCGTCTGTGCCGGTTCGCCGCCGTGCAGCAGGTTCCCGACGGCGAAGACACCCGGTTCGGCGGTGCGGAAGGCGCTGTCCGTCACCGGCCCCCGGGTGCCGGGGGCGAGCGGCAGCCCACCGGCGCGGGGCAGTTCGTGGTCGGGGATCCAGTCGCCGGTGAGGACCACCGTGTCGCAGCGCAGGACGTGGGCGCGCCCGTCGCCGCCCCGGACGACGACTCCGGTGAGCCGGCCGCGTCCGCGCAGTTCCGTCACGATCGTGTCGGTGAGCACCGGCACCGGTCCGAAGGCGCGCGGACGCGCCGGGTGTTCACTGACGACCGCCACGACCTGGACCCCGGCCGCGCGCAGGGTCCGCACCGCGCCGCGTGCCACGGCTTCGCCGCCGACGACCACGGCCCGGCGGCCGACCGGCTCCTGCCGTGTCCGGCCCGGCGGGAGCAGTTGCTGGAGCTCCCCGGTGGTGAGCACCCCGGCGGGCCGCGAACCCGGGACGAGCCGTGCGCCGAGGGGCCGTTCGCGGGCGCCGGTGGCGAGGACCACGGTGCGGGCCCGGATCTGTTCGAGGCCGGTGGGGGCGGTGACGTCGAGGGTCAGGGGACCGGCCCAGCCGGTGGCCGACACGCCGGTGCGGACGGTCGCCCCGGCGCGGAGCGCGGCACGCAGCGCGCGCCGGGCGTATCCGGGGCCGTCCAGGGCGCGGCCCCGGGCGTCCGCGCCGAAGCCGGGGCGCGCGCAGTGCCGGGGGACACCGCCCGCGGTCCGTTCGCGTTCCAGGACCTCGACGCGGCCCGCACCGGCCGCCGCGAGCCGGGCGGCGGCGGCGAGCCCGGCGGGGCCCGCGCCCACGACCAGGACGTTCACCGTACGGTTCACCGGGCCCCTCCCCGTACGGCCGTCACGGTCCGCGCGTCGAGGGTCCGGCGTACCGGAGTCCCTCCTCGTACGGGTGCCGCCGTACGCGCGTGTGCGGGGGGAGTGCCGTTCACCGTCGTTCCTCCCGGCCCCGCCGGGGGAGTCCGTGCTCCTCGAAGAGCGCGCGCACCTCCGCGCCGCAGTAGTGGCCCTGGCAGCGGCCGCCCCGCGCGCGCGTCCTGCGGCGCAGACCGTCGAGTCCGCCCGGGGGGATCGTCGAGGCGAGGGCGGCGCGGATCTCGCCCCGGGTGACCCGTTCGCAGTGGCAGACGATCGAGCCGAACTCGGGGTCGCGGGCGATCAGACGGGCGTCCCGGTAGGGGCGGGGGAAGGACTCGCCGAGGTTCGGCATGGTGATCCCGGCGAGCGGCCGTTCGGGGCCCGGGTCGAGGCCGCAGTCGGCGAGCAGCCCCCGGACGTGTTCGGCGACGGCCAGGGAGGCGGTGAGGCCGGTGGAGCGGATGCCGCCCACCGTCACGTACCGCAGTTCCGGGTGCGCGGCGATCCGGTAGTCCTCCTGGCCGGTGGCGGCGCGCAGTCCGGCGTAGACGGCGGTGACCTCCTCGTCGAGCAGGGCCGGCAGGACGCGCCCGCCCTGCTCGCGGAGTCCGGCGAGCCCGTCCGCCGTGGTGCCGGTGGCGGTCTTGTCGGTGAGGTCCTCAGCGGTGGGGCCGAGCAGGACGTTGCCGTACACGGTGGGGGTGATCAGGACCCCTTTGCCGAGCGGACCGGGGACGGGCAGCAGGATGTGCCGTACGAGACCGCGGGCGAACTTGTCGAAGACGAGGAGCTGGCCCCGTCGCGGGGTGACGGTGAAGTCCTCGCGTCCGACCAGCGCGTCGAACGTGTCGGCGTGGAGTCCGCAGGCGTTGACGAGGTAGCGGGTGCGCAGGACACCGCGCCGGGTGACGAGCCGGTGGTACGGGCCGTCCGGCCGGACCTCCTCCACCCGGCAGCCGAGGTGCAGGTCCACCCCGGAGCGGACGGCCTGGGTGGCGTACGCGAGGGTCGTCGTCCACGGGCAGATCACGGACTCGCCCGGCACGTCGAGGGCTCCCAGGGCGCCGGGTCCCAGGTGTGGTTCACGGGACCTGAGCGCTTCGGCGGAGAGCGGCCGGGTGGTGCGGTGGCCGTTGCGCACGGCCTTCGCGGCGAGCCGGGGGAGGGTGGCGAGCTGCTGTTCGTCCCAGGCCACGAGCAGGGCGCCGAGGGGTTCCACGGGGATGCCGGTCTCCCGGGCGTACGCGGAGAGCAGCCGGTGGCCCTCACGGACGAGGCGGGCCTCCAGGGTCCCGGGTACGGCGTCGAAACCGGTGTGCAGGATGGCCGTGTTGGCCTTCGACGTGCCGTCGCCGACATCGTCCGCGGCGTCCACGAGCGCGGTCCGCAGCGGGTGGCGGGCAAGCGCGCGGGCCACGGCGGAACCGACGACACCCGCGCCGACGACCACGACGTCGTACACGTCGTCGTGCCCACCGGGCAGCGCCCCCCTCCGGGTGACGCTCACCGGACCCCGCCGGGAACGGCTCCACCGGGTGTGACTCCGCCGGACACCGCCCCGCCGGGGACGGTCCCGCCGGTACCGGTACCGTCAGCACCCGCCCCGCCCGTACCCGTTCCGCCCGTGCCCGTTCGTTCGGCCAGTGACGTGACCTCGGTGCGGAACCGGGCCAGGCGGGATTCGGCCTCGTCGCGGGAGATCCGGGGTTCGTACACCGCCGAGGGTTTCCAGCGCGGCACGGCCCGGTCGAGGGTGAGGCGCGGGTCGTGGCCGAGGCGGGCCACCGCGCCGACGCCGAGGGCCGTCGCGTCGGGGGACGCGGCGACCTCGACGGGCAGTTGGAGCAGATCGGCCTGGGTCTGCATGAGCAGCGCGGACCGGGTGAGCCCGCCGTCGGCGCGCAGCGCGGTCGGCGGCGCGCCCCGCTCCGCCGTGACGGCCGCGGTGAGGTCCACGACCTGTGCGGCGATCCCCTCGCAGAGGGCGCGGACCAGATGGCCCCGGGTGGTGTCCAGGCCGAGGCCCGAGAGGGAGCCGCGCACGTCCCCGCGCCACCAGGGCGCGGCGAGTCCGGCGAGCGTCGGGACGAAGGTGACCCCACCGGTGTCGGCCACGGTGCCGCCGACGGTGTCGATCTCCCCGGCGCCGGTGAGGACGCCGAGGTCGGTGAGCCAGCGGACGGCGGAGGCGACCGTGTAGACCTGGCCGTCCAGACAGTGGGTGACCCGGCCGCGGAGCCGCCAGGCGACGCAGCCGACGAGCCCCGAGGTGGTGCGGTGGGGTGCGGGCCCGGTCCTGGCGAGGAGGAAGGCGCCGGTGCCGTACGTGCACTTGGCGGCGGCCTCGTCGTCGGCGCTCTGGGCGAGCAGCGCGGCCTGCTGGTCCACCAGGAGGCCGGTGAGGGGGAGCGGCGGGCCGAAGGCGCGGGTGGTGCCCACGGGGGTGTCGCAGTCCACGATCCGGGGGAGGCGTTCGCCGCCGAGGCCGTAGTGGCCGAGGGCGGTCCCGGACCAGGCGAGGGTGTCCAGGTCGAGGAGTCCGGTGCGGCCCGCGGTCGCCACGTCGGTGACGAAGGCGCCCGTGAGCCGGTGGACCAGCCAGGCGTCGCTGGTGGTGACCACCCCGGCGCCGGTGGCGTGGCGGCGGATCCAGGCCATCTTGGGCGCGGCGAAGTAGGGGTCCACCGGAAGCCCGGTGATGTGTCTCAACTCGGCCTCATGGACGGCGAGTTCGTCGCAGAGCGCGGCGGCTCTGCGGTCCTGCCAGACGAGTGCGTCGGTGAGGGGTTCGCCCGTCCCCGGGTCCCAGGCGAGGACGGTCTCGCCCTGGTTGGCGAGGCCCACGGCGACGACCCCGGTGCCCGCCTCGGCGAGTGCCGCGCGTCCGGCGGCGACCACGGAGTCGTACAGCTCACGCGGGTCGGCCTCGACCAGGCCGCCGGGCAGGTGGCGGGGGCGCACGGGCGCCGTGCCGCTGCCGATGACTCCGCGCTCGGGGCAGAGGACGAGGGCCTTGGTGCCCGAGGTGCCCTGGTCGACGGCGAGTACCGGGCCGCCCGTCATCGTGCCGCTCCCGTCCTGGTGACCGCTCGGTGATCACCCGATCACCGAAAAGGGTCAGGGTGCCGTTCTCGCGGGGCTTCGTCAAGCCTCGGGCCGGGAACCCGTCACCTCCGCCCGGCTACCTGACAGTAAGTCAAATTCAGTCGTTGGCCGAATAGTTACCGTCACGGAGGAAAGTGGACCGGTCACGTCCAGAGACCTCTATAGTGATCGCCGATCAACGGCCGGGACGCCCGCCGGGGGACTGACCACCCCCACCAGCCACCGAGGACCCATGTCACCGACACCACCCCCCACCCCCTGATGGCCGCCCAGGGCTTCCGCCCCGTCTACCACCCGGCGGGCCACGACCACGCCCTGCGCCACGCCCTCCAGGACTTACGCACCGGGCGCTGGGTGGCGATGGCCCGGCTCCTCGACGAGACGGCCGACTGGGACGGCTGGACCCGGCGGACCCAGGTCCTCGCCGCCGTCGCCGCGGGCACCGACGTCGTCCACGCCTGGCGCACCGAACAGCCCGACAACCGGGCCGCCGCCGTCATGCACAGCCGGGTCGCCGTCGAACGGGCCGTACGCGCGCACCGGGGCGCCCACCCCCGCACCAGGGACCTGTGGCAGGAGGCGTGGGCCGCCTGCCGGGATGCCGCCGAACGGGCCCCCGAGGACCCCGTGCCCTGGGTCGGGCTGATCGCCCTCGCCGCCCTCGACGGACGCCAGCGGATGGCCGAGCACCGCGTCACCCCGCCCGCCCCCATGCTGCCACCGGGGCCCTGGGGGCTGCTCGCCGAGGCGGAGAAGCGCGACCCGCACAACCGCGAGGCGCACCACCGGATGCTCCAGTTCGTCTACGCCCGGCGCCCCGGACCGCTCTCCGAGGCCGTCAACTACGCGCACTGGGCGGCCTCCTCGGCCCCCGTCGGCTCCGCCCTGCACGCCCTCCCGCTCTATGTGCGCGTCGAGCGCTACCGGCGCGAACGCGGCCAGGAACGCGCCCTCGACCTGCACTGGGTCGGCGAGGACGCCGTGCGCGACGCCCAGCGCGCCCTCGACACCTGGTTCTTCTTCTGCGCGACCGACGAAGCCTCGCTGCTCGACCTGAACCATCTCGCGCACGCGCTCTACGGAGCCCTGCACTTCACCGACGCGGCCCGGCTCTTCGAGGCCCTCGGCCCCTTCTACACCACCCTGCCCTGGGCGTACCGGACCCCCCATCCGGACGATCGCGCCCTGGCCGAAGAGGTCTTCCTGCGCGCCCGCGCCCGCTGTCTCAGCGGCTGAGCCGCCCACGGCCGAGAGCCGCGCGCCCCGACCCCTTCCGCCCCACCGCTCACCCCCGTCCCCGGAGGAACCGATGCCCCGCACCGCAGCGCCCGACGCGATACGCACACCCCCACCCGTCCACGACGAGGAGGCGCGGCTCAGGGAGCTCGGCTACCAGCCCGTACTCGCCCGCCGCATGGGTGGCTTCGGCAACTTCGCCATCAGCTTCTCGGTCATCTCCGTCCTCTCCGGCTGCATGACCCTGTACGGCTTCGGCCTGGGCACCGGCGGGCCCGCCGTGATGCTCTGGGGCTGGGCGGGCGTCGGTCTCTTCGTCCTGTGCGTCGGCCTCGCCCTCGCCGAGGTCACCAGCGCCTATCCGACCTCGGGCGCCCTCTACTACATGGCCGACCGGCTCGGCGGGCGCCGCTGGGGCTGGTACACGGGCTGGCTGAACCTGCTCGGTCTGCTCGGCGCCATCGCGGGCATCGACTACGGCGCCGCGCTCTTCACGGGGGCGTTTCTCAACCTCCAGTGGGGCTTCGTGCCCACCCCGGAGTCCACCTTCCTCATCTTCCTGGCGATCCTGCTGCTCCACGCCACCCTGAACCTCTTCGGGGTACGCCTGGTCAGCGTCCTGAACTCGATCAGCGTCTGGTGGCACCTCGCGGGTGTCGCCGTCATCGTCGGCGCCCTCGCCTTCATCCCCGACCACCACCAGTCCGTCGACTTCGTGTTCACCGAGTTCGTCAACGACACCGGATGGGCGAACCCCTTCTACGTCGCCGCCATCGGCCTGCTGCTCGCCCAGTACACCTTCTCCGGCTACGACGCCTCGGCCCACCTCTCCGAGGAGACCTCCAACGCCTCCGTCACTGCGGCCAAGGGCATCGTGCGGGCCATCTGGGTCTCCTGGATCGCCGGCTTCGCCCTGCTCGCCGGGCTGACCTTCGCCATCCAGGACTACACCGCCACGCAGAACAGCGCCACCGGCGTCCCGCCCGCCCAGATCTTCCTGGACGCGCTCGGCACCGGCGGCGCCACCGCGCTGCTCCTCGTGGTCATCGTCGCCCAGCTCTTCTGCGGCAACGCGGAGGTCGCCGCCGCCAGCCGCATGGTCTTCGCCTTCAGCCGCGACAACGCCCTGCCCGGCTCCGCGATCTGGCGGAAGATCAGCAACCGCACCCAGACCCCGGTTCCCGCCGTCTGGCTCTCGGTGGCCGTGGCCGCGCTGCTCGCCGTCCCCTCGCTGTACTCGGCCACCGCCTACGGCGCCGTGACCGCGATCAACGTCATCGGCATCACCCCCGCCTACGCCATCCCGATCTATCTGCGGCTGCGCGCCGGGGACCGGTTCACGCCCGGCCCGTGGAGCCTGGGCCGCTGGAGCAAGCCGATCGGCTGGACCGCCGTGGTCTGGGTGGCGCTGGTGACCGTGCTGTTCTGCCTGCCGCAGAAGTCCCCCGTGACGGTCGACAGCATGAACTACGCCGTGATCGCGCTGGCCGTGGTCCTCGTCCTGGCCAGCGTCTGGTGGTACGTCGCCCGCCGCTCCTACGGCACCCCGACGGCCTACGGCACGGCCCGCGAGGAGGCCGAGATCTCCGAGGGCATCGTCTGACACCGGGCCCATGTCCCGTCCGCGTTCCCCCTGCGGACGGGAGCGGGAACACCGTCAGGCGCTGAACTCGTACGTCCAGGAGGTCGAACGGGACGAGCAGCAGTCGATGTCCGTGATCTCGAGCGCGTGCCCGTGCTGGTCCGACACCACCCGGTGGACGACCAGCCGCGCCGCGCCGCCGGCCGTCGTCGTCATCGGGCCCGGCGGAACGCCGACCGACTCCCGGTGGGTGATCCGCAGCCCCGCCTGGTGCATCCAGTGGTACAGCAGCCGCAGGTCCGGCTGCTGGCGGTAGTCCCGTCCGCGCCGGTAGCGGGACAGCTGCGGGATCTCGGTGAGGGCGGCCCGGGAGAACCAGGACACCGCTCGCTGGAGCGCGTTGCCCTGGGGTCCGAGCACCACGTGCCGGTGCACGAGGGTCGGCTCACCCGGAGTGAGCAGCAGCCTCGGTGCCAGCGGCGCGGGTGGTGTCTCCCAGGTCAGCGAGGCCCGGACCAGTGCCTCCGCCGCGCGCGGACCGCCCGGGAAGGACGGCCGACGGGCCGTCAGGGACGGGACGGCCTCCTGGCTCTCGGTCCCGCCCGCGGCGAACGTGCCTCGTCGGTCCGTGACCACCAGCCTTTCCTCCCGCAGGAGTTGCAGCGCGCTGCGTACGGTCTGTCGGTTGACGTGGTACCGCTGGGACAGGCAGCGCTCCGAAGGGAGCCTGCTGCCGGGGACGATGCGACGGTCGGCGAGGTCCTCGCGCAGCGAGGCGGCAACCCGGAGGTAGAGCGGCGGGACCGCCGCCTCGGAATCGGGCTCGGCCATGATCAAACCTTTCTTCGCTCTGTGTGACCACGTGGGTCGATTGTGTGAGCAATTCCTATCATTGGTCTAAACCATTTAGCTAGGCCGGTCCCGCAGAGTGGCCGAAAGGAGCGTCGCACCGTGTAATGAGGTAGCAGGTGGCGGGCCAAGGGACCGCGCCGAGGCGAAGGCGGGTGAGGCCGGATGACGACGCCGTCGGAACGCGCCGCGCGGGGCAAGGAAGCCCGTCGACGAGTCCCCCGATCCTCCCACGGCCGCTGGATACCCAGCTCCCAGCGCCCCGACCCCCTCGATGTCCTCGCACAGCAGTGCACCGACCGGCTGCCCGATCTCGTCCCCCTCCGGTACGCCCGGATGGCCGCCTCCCCCTTCGCCTTCCTGCGCGGCGCCGCCGCCGTCATGGCCGCCGACCTCGCCGCGCCCCGCCACACCGGACTCACCGTCCAGCTCTGCGGCGACGCCCACCTCCTCAACTTCGGGGTCTACGCCTCACCCGAACGGACGCTCCTCTTCGACGTGAACGACTTCGACGAGACGCTCCCCGGACCCTTCGAATGGGACGTGAAACGGCTCGCCGCCAGCGTCGCCGTCGCCGCCCTCCAGAACGGCAGCGCCAAGGCGGGGGCCCACCGCGCCGCCCTCCTCGCCACCGAGTCCTACCGGACCCACATGCGCCGCCTCTCCGGACTCGGCGAACTCGCCGTCTGGTACGAACGGATCGACGCCGACGACCTCGTCCACCTGGTCCGCCGCGGGGAACGCCCCCGTGTCGCCGACCGGCTCGCCCGTGCCCGGCGCCGCACCAGCCTCCACGCGCTCACCAGGCTGACCGCCCCCGACGCGGACGGCACCCACCACTTCGTCGAGGACCCGCCGCTCCTCGAACGCACCACGGACCTCGACCGGATCACCCTCGGCAAGATCTTCAGCGACTACCGCAGCTCCCTCTCCGAGGAGCGCCGCGTCCTCCTCGACCGCTACCGCTTCCTCGACGCCGCCCGCAAGGTCGTCGGCGTCGGCAGCGTCGGCACCCGCTGCTTCGTCCTCCTCCTCGAAGGACGCGACCCGGGCGACCCGCTCGTCCTCCAGATCAAGGAAGCCGTGCCGTCCGTCCTGGAGCCCTACCTCGTCCCGAGCGCCTACCCCCATCAGGGACGGCGGGTCGTCCACGGCCAGCGCCTCACCCAGGCGGCCAGCGACATCTTCCTCGGCTGGATGACCGGACCCGAACGACGCCACTTCTACTGGCGCCAACTGCGCGACATGAAGGGCTCGGCGGAGGTCGAGACCATGTCACCGGCCATGCTGCGGGACTACGCGCGGCTCTGCGGGCGCGCCCTGGCCCGCGCCCACGCCCGTTCCGGCGACCGCGTCGCCGTCGCCGCCTACCTGGGCGGCTCGGACGTCTTCGACCGCGCCGTGGCCGACTTCGCCCTCGCCTACGCGGGCCAGAACGCCGACGACTACGCGGCCCTCGGCGCGGCGATAGCGGCGGGCGTCGTCACGGCCGCACCGGCGGGCTGACGGGCCCGGCCGGGCCCGTCAGGACCCGGGGGCCTCGTGACCCTGGCGGGTCCGCCGTGAGGGTTCAGCGATCCGTCACAAGTAGGGCCCGCCGACCGCTCGCGGGCGCCGCTGTTGGCCCGTACCCCTCAGGTCTCCCGGCGCAGGGGTGGTTCCGCCGGAGTCGGGGACGCAGGGCCGAACAGCACCGCGCGGGCCACCGGGGGCGCGAAGAGCCCCGTCAGGGGTCCGGCCAGGGTCAGCGCCTCCCGGAACGGCTTCCCGACCACCGGATCGCCCGCCGCCCGTTCCTGGACCCGGGCCAGATACCAGCCGACCGCCTTGTCGAGCGTCCCCGAACGGGCCGCGTCGCCCGTGGCGCCGGGCATCTTCTTGTCCGCGCCGGCCGAGATGTCCCAGGCCTGCCGAGAGGCGGCGAGCAGGGCCCGCTGCACCCGGCGGGTGGTCGGGACGCGCCTCCGGTCCGCGAGCGCCCGGCGCAGCGCGACCGCCGTGATCGCGGCGACGGCCATCCCCTGCCCGTAGACCGGGTTGAAGGCGCAGAGCGCGTCCCCGGTGGCGAGGAATCCGGCCGGGCGCCGCCCCGGACGGTCGTACCGGCGCCGGACGTTGGCGGTCCCGCGGAAGCCGTACACCGGGGACTCCGGTTCGGCCCGGGCCAGCCAGTCGCTGATCAGCGGATGGGGGAGCCGCTTCGCGTACTCCTCGAACGCCGCTTCCTCGGTGGGAGGTTCGTCGCCGCGCAGGCCCGAGAGGGTGACGAGGTGCCGTCCGTCACCGAGCGGCAGCACGACAGCGCCGTACACCTGGGACGGGTTGGGCACGATGTTGTAGCCGATGGTGTCCGTGCCGGGGTCCCCGGCCCGGGCGCGGTACACGCGGGTGCCGTACGCGAGACCGGTGTCGAGGGTCTCCTCGTGGGGCGCCTCGGCGCCGATGCCCGCCAGCCAGTCGGCCGCCTTGGTGGACCGCCCGGACGCGTCCACCACGAGATCCGCGGCGAGCGTACGGGTCTCCTTGCCGCCGCCCGCGCCACGCGTCCGCAGCCGTACGCCCCGGACCCGGGCGGAGTCGCCGACCAGGCCCACGGTCTCGGTTCCGTCGAGCAGTTCGATCCGGGGGTCGGCCGAAACCCGCCGCCGCACCAGCCATTCCAGCTGCGGGCGCGGGCCGCTGTAGAAGTACGAGCTCGCGGACGAGCGGCGGAACCACCGGCCGCTCTGCCACTGGATCATGTCCTGCGGGATGCCCACCTCCGGGGCGCCGAGCTCGCGCAGTTCGTCGGTGAACCCCGGCAGCAGTTCGTCGAGCGCCCGCTGCCCGCCGTGGATCAGCACGTGCAGATGCCGCCCCTGCGGGACCCCGGACCGTGACTCCGGCCCCTCCGGGAAACGGTCGCGCTCGACGACGGTCACCTTCTCCGCGTGTTCGGCGAGGACCCGGGCCGCCAACAGCCCGGCGAGACTTCCCCCGATGACCACCGCGTGACGTGTCGCGCGATGCCCCAAGTCGTCGGCCATACCCGCCCTTTCGTGTCGCGTGGACTCCCAGCCGTCCAGTATCCACGGCGGTCCGTGCCGCGTCGCGGTCCGTCGCCGGTGCGGCGGGCGCGACCGAACGGTTCCGGCCGCGACGCCCGGTCCCGTCCCGTCCCGTCCCGACCCCGGAGCGGACGCGGGACCGGGGCCCGCCCCTGTGGGACGGGCCCCGGGGGGACCTTCGGCTCAGACTCCGGCGATCGACTGGATCCAGGAGCGGTAGGCCGTCACGTTGGTGTACGCGGTGGTCGTCTGGCGGTCGCTCGTCGACGCCACCCCGACCTGTATGCCGGAGGCCATCATCGGACCGCCCGAGTCGCCGCCCGCGGTGATGCCGTCGCCGCGCCGGGCGCAGATCGCCGAACCGCCGTAGGCGTCGGTGCAGCCGCCGGTCACCGTCACGTTGGCGACCTTCAGGTACCGGGACTGGCAGTTGATCTCGGAGCCGCACTGGGACGTGGCGCCCCAGCCGTACACCTGGACGCCCTGCCCGACGCTCACCGAACCCGGCTGGCCGAGCCGGGAGTAGGTCGTCGACACGGACCGGTCGAGGCGCACGAGCGCCAGGTCCGAACTGTGCGTGTAGGTCTGGGCGCCGTTGGCGACGGTTCCGCCGCTGAACTGGTCCAGGCTGCCGATGCGGAAGGAGAGCCCGCCGCCGCTGACGCAGTGCTTGGCGGTCAGGATCCAGGTGGGGGCGATGATCGTGGCCGAACAGGTCTCCCTGCCCTGGGAGTACAGACGGGCGGCCCACGGGCCGCTGGAGGCGTAGCCGCCGCCGATGATGGGCCGGACGCTCTGGCCGGTGGCACCGGCCGGTCCGTCCTCGGGCGCGGCGGTCGCGGTGGGGGCGAGCAGGGCGAGCACGGAGAGCGCTCCGGCGGCGGCGGCCGCCCAGACGCGGTGCATGCGCATGGGTTCCTCGTCTCCGACGGCGCGCGGAAGCGCCGCCTGTGGGGGTGGGGACAGTGGAACCAGACTCTTCTCGCGGGAGGCCGCCGGGTAATCCCGTCCGGGCATAACACCGTGCTATCGGTCGGCCTCCCCGGGCTCATTCCGCCCCTGGCTGCCCGGGGGGCAGGTCAGCCGCTCCACCCGGAAGCGCCCCGGCCCGATTCCGCGGCCGCCGGGCCTCCCGTGCCCCGGAGCGGCCGTCCCGTACGGCTCACAGCGTGGCCGCGAGCCGGGTGCCCTGGTCGATGGCCCGCTTGGCGTCCAGTTCGGCGGCGACGTCCGCGCCGCCGATCAGGTGCGCCGTACGCCCCGCCGCCACCAGCTCCTCGTACAGGTCGCGGCGCGGTTCCTGGCCCGCGCAGAGCACCACCGTGTCGACCGGGAGGAGCCGGGCCTCCCCGTCGACGGTGAGGTGCAGTCCCTCGTCGTCGATCCGGTCGTACGTGACGCCCGCGACCATCGTCACGCCCCGGTGCTTGAGTTCGGTGCGGTGGATCCAGCCGGTGGTCTTACCGAGACCCGCGCCGACCTTGGAAGCCTTGCGCTGGAGGAGGTGCACCTGGCGCGGCGCCGCACCGCGCTCGGGGGTGCGCAGACCTCCCCGGTTCTCGTACGAGGTGTCCACGCCCCACTGCCGGAAGTACGTCTCGGGGTCCTGGCTCGCGCCCTCGCCGCCGTCGGTGAGGAACTCGGCGACGTCGAAGCCGATGCCGCCCGCGCCGATGACCGCGACCCGCTCGCCGACGGGCGCGCCGTCCCTCAGCACGTCCAGGTAGCTGAGGACGCTGGGGTGGTCGACACCCGGGATGGCGGGGGTGCGGGGCGCGACGCCGGTGGCGACGACGACCTCGTCGTAGCCGTCCAGGCCGGTGGCGGTGACGGGAGTGCCGAGCCGCACCTCGACACCCTGCTCGGCGAGCTGGACGCGGAAGTAGCGCAGTGTCTCGTCGAACTCCTCCTTGCCGGGCACCCGCCGGGCGATGTTCAGCTGCCCGCCGATCTCGGAGGCGGCGTCGAAGAGGGTGACGGAGTGGCCGCGTCCGGCCGCCGACACGGCGCAGGAGAGCCCGGCCGGGCCCGCGCCGACGACGGCGATCCGCTTGGTGCGGCGGGTGGGGGAGAGGACCAGTTCGGTCTCGTGGCAGGCGCGCGGGTTGACCAGGCAGGAGGTGATCTTCAGGTTGAAGGTGTGGTCCAGACAGGCCTGGTTGCAGCCGATGCAGGTGTTGATGGTGTCGGCCCGGTCGGCCGCCGCCTTGGCGACGAAGTCGGGGTCGGCGAGGAAGGGGCGGGCCAGCGAGACCAGATCGGCGCGGCCGTCGGCGAGGATCTCCTCGGCGACCTCGGGGGTGTTGATGCGGTTGCTGGTGACGAGCGGTACGGAGACCGCGCCCATCAGCTTCTTCGTCACCCAGGTGTAGGCGCCGCGCGGCACGGAGGTGGCGATGGTGGGGATGCGGGCCTCGTGCCAGCCGATGCCGGTGTTGATGAGGGTGGCCCCGGCGGCCTCGATCTCCTGGGCGAGACGGACGACCTCCTCCAGGGTGGAGCCGCCGGGCACGAGGTCGAGCATGGAGAGGCGGTAGACGAGGATGAAGTCCGGGCCGACCCGCTCGCGGACCCGGCGGACGATCTCCAGGGGGAAGCGGACGCGGTTCTCGTAGGAGCCGCCCCAGCGGTCGGTCCTGTGGTTCGTGGCGGCGGCGATGAACTCGTTGATCAGATAACCCTCGGAGCCCATCACCTCGACGCCGTCGTACCCGGCCTCCCGGGCCAGCGCGGCACAGCGGGCGTAGTCCTCGACGGTCTGCTCGACCTCGGCGTCGGTCAGCTCGTTCGGTACGAAGGGGCTGATGGGGGCCTTGAGGGCGCTGGGGGCGACGAGCCCGGGGTGGTACGCGTACCGGCCGAAGTGCAGGATCTGCATCGCGATCCGGCCACCCGCCTCATGGACGGCGTCGGTGACGGTCCGGTGCTCGGCGACCTCTTCGGCGGTGGTGAGCTTGGCACCGCCGTCCCAGGGGCGTCCGGCCTCGTTGGGCGCGATGCCGCCGGTCACGATGAGGCCCGCGCCGCCCCGGGCGCGCTCGGCGTAGAAGGCGGCCATGCGCGCGAAGCCGTCCTCGGTCTCTTCGAGGCCGACGTGCATCGACCCCATGATCACCCGGTTGGGCAGGGTGGTGAACCCGAGGTCGAGCGGGCTGAGCAGGTGCGGGTACGGGGTCATGGGGGCGCCTCCTCGCGCGGGATCAGTCGCCCTCAGTTCTAGGGGACCCCCTCTCGTTATGCAACTAGTTGCAGAACTTTCCGAGAGTGAGATCTACTACTCGGTAGCCTCAGGGCCGCCGGGCCCTACGACTCCGGCGTCGACCGCCCGCATGTCCCGGGAGGGGCCCGTACGGGTGCGCGCCCCGACCGGGGGAGACCCCTAGGGCGTGTTTCAAAAGTGGCGTCGTCTGCCCGGAGGGCAGGCCTGGCGGCGTCTGGTGCGTGCGATCGCAAGGCGGAGGGTCGCCCCGATA
>NZ_JBIWNI010000026.1:0-108415 GCF_044767145.1 Streptomyces sp. NPDC101490 | reverse complement strand
GTGACCTGCTCCTCGTCGAACCGGGCGATCGGCAGGATCTTCGAGGCGTGCACGATCGCCGAGTCCAGACCCGCCTTCACGCACTCGTCCAGGAAGACCGAGTTCAGCAGGATGCGGGCCGCCGGGTTCAGACCGAACGAGATGTTCGACAGACCCAGCGTCGTCTGCACGTCCGGGTGGCGCCGCTTCAGCTCGCGGATCGACTCGATCGTGGCGATGCCGTCCTTGCGGGACTCCTCCTGACCCGTGCAGATCGTGAACGTCAGGGTGTCGATGAGGATGTCGGACTCACGGACACCCCAGTTGCCCGTCAGGTCGTCGATCAGCCGCTCGGCGATGGCGACCTTGTGCTCGACGCTGCGGGCCTGGCCCTCCTCGTCGATCGTCAGCGCGATCAGCGCGGCGCCGTGCTCCCGCGCCAGCTGGGTCACCTGCGCGAACCGCGACTCGGGGCCGTCGCCGTCCTCGTAGTTCACCGAGTTGATGACCGCCCGGCCACCCAGCTTCTCCAGACCCGCCCGCAGCACCCCGATCTCCGTGGAGTCCAGGACGATCGGCAGCGTCGACGCCGTCGCGAACCGGCCGGCCAGCTCCGCCATGTCGGCCACGCCGTCGCGGCCCACGTAGTCCACGCACAGGTCCAGCATGTGCGCGCCCTCGTGGATCTGGTCCCGCGCCATCTCGACACAGTCGTCCCAGCGCCCGTCGAGCATCGCCTCGCGGAACTTCTTCGAACCGTTGGCGTTGGTCCGCTCACCGATCGCCATGTACGCCGTGTCCTGCCGGAACGGCACATGGCTGTACAGCGACGAGGCACCCGGCTCCGACACCGGCCGCCGGTCCAGGACCGCCGCGCCCCGCACCCGGTCCACGATCTCCCGCAGGTGCTCCGGGGTCGTCCCGCAGCAGCCGCCGACCAGCGCCGGACCGTACTCGCGGACGAACGCCTCCTGCGCGTCCGCCAGTTCGGCGGGCGACAGCGGATAGTGCGCGCCGTCGGAGGTGAGCACCGGCAGGCCCGCGTTCGGCATGACGGAGATCGGGATGCGGGCGTGCCGGGACAGGTGCCGCAGGTGCTCGGTCATCTCCGCCGGGCCGGTGGCGCAGTTCAGCCCGATCATGTCGATGCCCAGCGGCTCCAGCGCCGTCAGCGCGGCCCCGATCTCCGAGCCGAGGAGCATCGTGCCGGTGGTCTCCACCGTGACCTGCACGATGACCGGCAGGTCCACGCCCGCCCGGTCCAGGGCCCGGCGGGCGCCGATGACGGCCGCCTTCGTCTGGAGCAGGTCCTGCGAGGTCTCGATGAGCAGGGCGTCCGAGCCGCCCCGGATCAGGCCCTCCGCGTTCTGCTGGAAGGCGTCCCGCAGCGGCTCGTACGTGACGTGCCCGAGCGTCGGCAGCTTCGTGCCGGGGCCCATCGAGCCGAGGACCCAGCGGGGCCGCCCGTCGACGGCCGTGTGCGCGTCGGCCGTGGTGCGGGCGATCCGGGCGCCCGCCTCGGACAGCTCGTACACCTGGTGCTCGATGCCGTACTCGGCGAGCGCGGCCAGGTTCGCCCCGAAGGTGTTGGTCTCGACGCAGTCCACGCCCACCGAGAAGTAGGCGTCGTGGACGGAGGCCACGATGTCCGGGCGGGTCAGGTTGAGGATCTCGTTGCAGCCCTCCAGGTCCCGGAAGTCCTCCATCGTCGGGTCGGCTTCCTGGAGCATCGTGCCCATCGCCCCGTCGGCGACCACGACCCTGGTGGCGAACTCCTCCCGCAGCGAGCGTCGCGCGGTACTCACGTCAGCCCCCTGAGATGTGTGACGAGAGTGGCCGTGCAGCCGGTCCCGTACGTCGTCCTGATCCGGTCGAGCAGCGGCTCGCGGTGCAGCCGGTACTCCTGCGTCCCCACGTAGTCGAGGACGGTCGCGGCCACCGCGCAGCCCAGCTGCGCCGCGCACCGCTCCGGCACGCCCCACAGCGTCCCGGCGAGGAACCCGGCGCGGAACGCGTCCCCGACCCCGGTCGGATCGACGACGCCGGCGACCTCCACCGCGGGCACCGCCAGCGGCTCCCGGCCGACGCCCCGGACGCGGACGCCCGCCTCGCCGTGGGTGGTCACCCAGGTGCCGACCCGGCGCAGCACCTCGTCCTCGGTCCAGCCCGACTTGTCCAGGAGGAGCGCCGTCTCGTACTCGTTGGTGAACAGGAACCGGGCCCCGTCCACCAGCTCCCGCACCTGCTCGCCGTCGAGCCTCGCCAGTTGCTGCGAGGGGTCGGCGGCGAAGGGGATCCCCAGGTCACGGCAGGTGCGGGTGTGCCGCAGCATGGCCTCGGGGTCGTCCGGTGAGACCAGGACCAGCTCCAGGCGGCCGGTGCGCGCCACGACCTCCCGCAGGTCGATCTCGCGTGCCTCGGCCATCGCCCCCGCGTAGAAGGTGGCGATCTGGTTCTGCGCCCGGTCGGTCGTACAGACGAACCGGGCGGTGTGGAGCGACTCGCTGACGCGCACCGAGTCGGTGTCCACACCGTGGTCCTTCAGCCATACCCGGTAGGGCTCGAAGTCGGCTCCGACCGCGCCCACGAGGGTGGGGCGCAGACCGAGCACGCCGAGTCCGAAGGAGATGTTCGCTGCCACTCCACCGCGCCTGACCTCCAGGTTGTCGGCGAGGAACGACAGGGAGACCCGGTCGAGCCGGTCGGCGAGCAGCTGCTCGCTGAACCAGCCGGGGAAGGTCATCAGATGGTCGGTCGCGATGGATCCCGTGACAGCGATGCGCATGGACTACGCCTCCGTCGCCTTCTTGAGGGCCTCCACGCGGTCCGTGCGCTCCCAGGTGAACTCGGGGAGCTCGCGGCCGAAGTGGCCGTACGCCGAGGTCTTCGCGTAGATGGGCCGCTTGAGGTCGAGGTCGCGGATGATGGCGGCCGGGCGCAGGTCGAAGACCTCGCTGACGGCTTCCTGGATCCGCTCGTCGGGCAGGGTGCCGGTGCCGAAGGTCTCGACGAAGAGACCGACGGGCTCGGCCTTGCCGATCGCGTACGCCACCTGCACCTCGCAGCGGCGGGCGAGTCCGGCGGCGACGACGTTCTTGGCGACCCAGCGCATGGCGTACGCGGCGGAGCGGTCGACCTTCGAGGGGTCCTTGCCGGAGAAGGCGCCGCCGCCGTGCCGGGCCATGCCGCCATAGGTGTCGATGATGATCTTGCGGCCGGTGAGTCCGGCGTCGCCCATCGGGCCGCCGACCTCGAAGCGTCCGGTCGGGTTGACCAGGAGGCGGTAGCCGTCGGACTCCAGGCTGACGCCCTCCTCCACCAGCTCCTTCAGGACGTGCTCGACGACGTACTCGCGCACGTCCGGGGCGAGCAGGCCCTCGACGGAGATGTCGGCGGCGTGCTGCGAGGAGACGACGACGGTGTCCAGGCGCACCGGGCGGTCGCCGTCGTACTCGATGGTGACCTGGGTCTTGCCGTCGGGCCGCAGGTAGGGCACGGTCCCGTTCTTGCGGACCTCGGTGAGGCGGCGGGCGAGCCGGTGGGCGAGCGCGATCGGCAGCGGCATCAGTTCGGCCGTGTCGTCGCAGGCGTAGCCGAACATCAGGCCCTGGTCGCCGGCGCCCTGCGCGGCCAGTTCGTCGCCGGTGCCCTCGACGCGGGACTCGTAGGCGGTGTCGACGCCCTGTGCGATGTCCGGGGACTGCGCGCCGATGGACACCGACACGCCGCAGGAGGCGCCGTCGAAGCCCTTCGCGGAGGAGTCGTAGCCGATGTCGAGGACGGCCTCGCGGACCAGCTTCGCTATCGGCGCGTACGCGGTGGTGGTGACCTCGCCCGCGATGTGCACGAGACCCGTGGTGATGAGGGTCTCGACGGCGACGCGGGAGCCCGGGTCCTCGGAGAGGAGGGCGTCGAGGATGGTGTCGCTGATCCGGTCGGCGATCTTGTCGGGGTGTCCCTCGGTCACGGACTCCGAGGTGAACAGGCGGCGGCTCATGCCTGGACCTCCACCGGGGCCTTGAAGAAGTGCTGGGCGATGGCGCCGAGGGTGCGGATGGACTCGACCTCCAGGGTCTCCATCTGGATGGCGGTGCCGCTCTCCTGCTCCAGCAGGAAGACGAACTCGACGAAGGACAGGGAGTCGATGAGCCGGTTCTCGATCAGGTCCAGGTCGGGCGCGATGTCGTCGCGCTCGGGGTGACGCTCCAGGATCCAGTTCTTCACCGTCTGCAGGCCGTCGGCCATGGTTGCTCTCCTTTAGCTGCTGCTGCTGGACACGTAAGGGGTGGGGGCGATGATCGGAGCGGCCACCGCCACCGCGTAGTCCACGTCGTGGCTGATGGACACGGTGATCTCGGTGATGCCGGACTCGGCGGCCATCTCGGCCGCCGAGGCGTGCAGTTCCACGAGCGGCCAGCCGCCCTCGGAACGCCGCACGACGATTTCCGGCCAGGGCAGGAACCTGCCCCTGACCCGTAAGGTCTTGAAGGCCGCTTCCTTGGCCGCGATCCGCCCGCACAGGCTCAGTACGTCGAGCCCGGAGGAGGTGCGGCAGTCGGCGAGCTCGCCGGGGGTGAGCATCCGCTCGAAGAACTGCTCGCCGTACTGGGCGAGGAGCCTGCGGACACGGTTGACGGACACGATGTCCATGCCGAGGTTCGCCCACCCCAGGCCGCCCGCCGGCGGGGCGGCGGGACGGGCCGGCACGTCAGATCACCGGCCCGGCCGCGCCACTCGCACCGGCCCGCAGGCGGGCGTTCGCGTCGAGGACCGCCCTGCGGGCGGCCTCCCAGCTGCCGTGGCGCCGGGTGAGTGCGGACAGCCAGCGCTCCAGGCCGAAGGCGACACAGCTGGTGAAGGCCGGTCCGCCGGTCGACGCCAGGGTGATGTCGCAGCGGTCCCCGAAGAAGTTCCGGTGCGTGTTGACCGAGGCGATGGCCAGGTCCTCGTACAGGAACTCGTACTTCACCGGGGTGAGCCGCTGCAGGAGCGCCTTCGAGCTGCCCTTGTCGAAGAAGGGGTCGCAGGCGGCCTCCTTGCGCAGCGGCAGGTCGAGCGCCGCGGCGAAGGCCTGTATGCGGGTGGTGAAGTCCGCGAGGTGGGATTCGGCGTGGTCGCGCGCGCCGATGGCGACGATCTCCCGCATGCGGAAGCCGAGCTGGCGCCGCATCCCCTCGTAGTGGGTCTCCTTGCGGAAGCACCAGGAACAGACCGTGACGAGGGTGTCGTCGGCGACCCGGGTGCCCTGGTGGTCGAGGTAGACGGCGTAGCAGGACGCCGAGGGCAGTCCCAGCGAGGCCGGCTGGAGCGCCGCGCTGGGGAAGTGCCCGGTGTCGGCGGAGAAGGGTTCGGCGGCCCGCCGGTCCAGGTCGAGCGGGGTGGCGACGACGGCCTGGTGCGGGAAGTTGTCGTAGTAGTCGAGTCGGGCCAGGTCGGCGGCCGGGAGCAGCGGGGGCATGGTCATCGGGCGGGCGCCCGCGGTCACCCCCCAGCTCTCGAAGGTGTCGTCGAGGAGCCGCAGCAGGCGGGTCCCCTCCGGGCCGAGCGAGGGCAGGCCGCGGCTGGTGCCGGGCCGCTCACCCCTCGTCTCGGCCTTGGTCTCCCCGCCGGTCACGGGGGCCCCGACGGGTGCGGGGGTCGTCACGGTCATGATCTCTTCACCTCTCGGGTGGGAGGTCTCGCGGTTGCCTCAGACGACGGGCAGCGTGTCGTCGGAGAAGATCCCGGTCTTCAGGAAGAAGGCGAGCGGCTTGCGGATCGCCTTGCGCTCGTGCGGGCGGCGGTTCTGGTCGGCGACCAGCGCGTTGCGCAGGGCCAGCGGGTCGGAGATCCCGGCGTCGCGGTAGACGTGCGGGTTGTAGAGGGAGTTGATGCTGTAGACGACGTACCGCTTGAGGTACGCCTCCACCTCGCGGACCCGCTCGGCGCCGACGGACTGACACATCCGGCCGTACAGGAGGGAGACCAGCTCGCGCCCGAAGGCGATGTGCCGGGACTCGTCCTGGTGGTGGATGCGGTTGACCTCGCGGATGGTGTGGCAGAGCGAGGTGTCCTTCGCCATGCGGGAGTTGTAGTGGTCGACCAGCTCCTCGAAGAAGAGGATGCGGGTGAAGACCAGGAAGTTCTCGACCTCGGGCTCCCAGGCGGCGTCGGCGCGCATCCCGGTGGAGCCGTAGATCTTGTTGCCGTAGCGGCGGCAGAACTCGGAGAAGAACCACATGTGTTCGTTCTCCTCACCGATGAAGTGGTGGAAGAAGTCCGAGGGGACCTCGAAGCCCGGCATGTGGATGCGGCCGACGACCTCGATGAGGAGTTCGCGGATGCCGTGCACGTTGAGGCTGTAGAAGTTGATGGACTCCCACTTCGACAGGCGCTGAAGCGTTTCCTCACCGAGGGTGTCGTAGTGCTCGGTGCCGTAGACGGTGAGCAGCTCCGGCGTCATCCAGAAACGGTTCTCCTCCAGCGTCTCGGGCCACTGGAAGGTCTGGTACGGGTTGTAGTAGTCCTCCACGGAGCGCTCGCTGAGCCGCTCCAGGACCTCCATGAACCGGTCGGTGACCGGCAGGGGGGCGGTGACGCCCATGACATCGCTCCTCGGGATCGGGTTACGGCCGGACTTCGTAGACCGCGTTGACGGGGGTCTCCGTCGCGCGGCGCCAGCGGGTGAAGCCGGCCTCCTCCGCGATGCCCCGGAACGCCTTCTCCCCGGAGTGGTTGCCGAGCGCGTGCGGGCCGCGCTGGGCGACCGCGACGGGCAGGCACATGACGGCGGACAGGGCCATGAACATGCGGGCGGCGGGGGTCTGGACGTCCACGTCCTGCGGGGACACGTTCGACTCGACGAGCATCCAGGTGCCGTCCGCGTCCAGCGACTTGTGGACGTGCTGGGCGGCGGCGACCGGGTCGCCCATGTCGTGCAGGGCGTTGAAGAAGCACACCAGGTCGTAGCCGGAGCCGGGGTAGTCGTCGGCGGAGGCCACCTCGAAGACGACCCGGTCGGAGAGCCCGGCCTCCTCGGCGAGCTCCCGCGCGATGGCGATGGCCTCCTCCGAGTAGTCGAAGCCGTGGACGGTGGCGTTCGGGAAGGCCCGTGCGATGAGGAGGGTGGTGTGGCCGACGCCGCAGCCGACGTCGACGACCGTGCCGCCCGCGTCGAGCTTGCCGGTGACCTCGTGCAGGGCGGGCAGCCACTCGGAGACGAGCTTGTGCTCGTACGTCGGCTGGAAGAAGGAGCCCATGCCGGTGTCGAGGGCCGCGTCGTGCTCGGCCCAGCCGACGCCCTCGCCGGTGCGGTACGCGTCGACGAGCAGGTCCTCGGTGGCGTACAGCGCCTTGAGGGCGGTGAAGAACCCGGCGGCGTAGGTGACGGCCTTCGGGTCGGCGAGGACCTCGACGTGGTCGGCGGGCAGGGTGTACGTGAGGGAGCTGGGGTGCCGTTCGACGTATCCGGCGGACAGCTGCGCGTGCAGCCACTCCTCGATGTACCGCCCGTCCGTGCCGGTGACCTCGGCGAGCCGGGCCGCGGTGAGCGGGCCCTGCTCGGCGAGCGCGCGGTAGAGCCCGAGGCGCTGGCCGAGGGAGACCGTCAGGCCGCGCACGGCGGCACCGGCGTCGCTGATGACTCTCTGGTGGAAGTCGTGGGCGCTCATGCGGCCTTCTCCTCCTCGTACGTGGGGAGATCGCAGGTGAACAGGAAGGAGCGGGGCACGCGGGGGACGGTGCGGGCCGGGACCGGGTAGGGCCAGCGGCCGAAGTCGGCGCCGTCCTCACCGGGCTGCCGGACCTCCCGCACGGCCCAGCCGCAGTCGTCGAGCAGCGCCTCGGGCTCCTCGGTGCCGAAGAGCCACGGGTTGCCGTCCTCCTCCAGCGCGTTCATGAAGGAGCGGGCCAGCGGATTGTCCAGGGCGGCCTTGGAGATGACGTCGCCGAGCAGCACGGAGCCGGGTGCGGCGTGCGCGGAGAGCGTGGAGATGAGGGTCCGTACGGCCTGCTCCGGCAGGAAGAACAGCAGTCCCTCGACCACCCACAGGACGGGCTCCTCGCTCTTCCAGCCCGCCTCCTTGAGGGGGCCGGTCCAGTCCTGGGTCAGGTCGACCGGGACGGTGATCCGGGTGCGCCCGGCGGGCTGCGGCTCGTCCTTGAGCATGTCCGCCTTGGCCTCCAGGAGGGCGGGGCGGTCGAGCTCGTAGACGGTGACGCCGTCGGGCCAGGGCAGCCGGAAGAAGCGGGTGTCCATGCCGGCGGCGAGGAACACCACCTGGCGGATGCCGCGCTCCCGCACGGTCCGGACGACGGCCCGGTCGAGGTAGGTGGTGCGGATGGCGAGGAACGGCACGGTGCCGCCGCCGGCGTAGCGATCGAGCAGTTCGAAGCCGATCCGGTCGGCGACGGTGCGCGCGTAGGGATCGGCGAACAGCCGGTCCTCGCGCTCGGTCTCCAGGGCGCGCGCGGCGGCGGTCCACTGGGCGGTGCGGGATACGGCCTCCACAGGAGGTCTCCCTTCACTTGGGCGGGTGTACGGGGAGGTGCGGAGCCACGCCGGGGCACGGAGGTGCCCCGACGTGGTGCGGAACGGATAACGGACGGCCGTGTTCAGGGGCCTGCCGGACGGGGTCCGTCAGGCACTCATGACCGGGACACAGGTCTTGGCCGGTCGCACGCAGCCGACGGGGTCCTGGGCCGAGGGCATCGACGACAGATGGTCGGCGTCGGACTCGGCGGGGCGCCGGCGGAAGATGCTGTGCAGGATCATGCTGAACACGGCCGTCCCGTCGGAGGCCACCAGGGTGCACCTCGGCTTGACGGTGCCGGTGGCGGGATTGAACGGCGACGGAGTGATGCCGAGGATCTCGACGCGCGCGGTGAGGGTGTCACCCGGGCGGACGGGCCGCAGGTAGCGGACCTCGTCGATGCCGGGCGAGCCCATACAGGCGCTGTAGGCGAGCATGCCGTCGACGTAGCGGCGCATGAACATCGCCTGGGTGTGGAACCCGCTGGCGATCAGACCGCGGAACTGCGAGTCCGCGGCGCGCTCGGGGTCCGTGTGGAAGGGCTGCGGGTCGAAGCGCCTGCCGAACTCCAGCACCTCCTCCGCCGTGACGGTGACGGTGCCCAGCTCGTGGACGTCGCCGGGCCGGAAGTCCTCGAAGTAGCGCATCTCGCGCCCCCCTTGACCTAGGAGTGGTATTTCCCTGGCACACCCCAATATACGAATCGACCATTTATTTTGTCAACCCAAAAGAAGGACCCCGAGGCGCGGAAACCCGCACGAAGATCCCCTATCGGAAGGCCTGTTCGATATCCGCCCACAGGTCCTCGACGTCCTCGATGCCCACCGACATCCGGACGAGTCCGGGGCCGATTCCGGCCGCCGCGAGGGAGGCCGCGTCCAGCTCCCGGTGCGAGGTGGACGCCGGGTGCGTCACGAGGGTCTCCACCCCGCCGAGGGAGAGCGCCAGCTTGGCCAGCCGTACGCGCTCGATGAACGCCCGGCCCGCCTCCCGGCCCCCCGCCAGCTCGAACGACAGCAGCCCGCCGCCGCCGGACAGCAGCTTCCCGGCCCGCTCGTACGAGGGGTGGCCGGGCAGCCCCGGATAGTGCACGGCCGTGACCCCCGGGCGCCCTTCGAGGCGCTCCGCGAGGACCGCCGCCCCGGCGCAGTGCGCCCGCATCCGCAGCGGCAGGGTGGGTATCCCGCGCAGGGTCAGCCAGGCCGCGAACGGGTCGGCGCAGGCGCCGAGTTCGACCGTCCGGGGCCACACCGCGCGGCGCAGCGCGTCGTCGGCGAAGACGGCGGCGCCGCCGAGCACGTCGGAATGGCCGGAGAGGTACTTGGTCGTGGAGTGCACGACGATGTCGGCGCCGTGCTCCAGGGGCCTGCACAGCACCGGCGAGGCCAGCGAGTTGTCGACGACGCTCGTCACCCCGAGCGCGCGGGCCGCCGTGAGCAGCCCCGGCAGGTCGGGCACCCGGCCCGTGGGGTTGGCGATCGTCTCCAGGACGAGCAGCCGGGTCGCGGGGTGCACGGCGGCGGCCTCCAGCTCGGCCGGGTCGTCGCCGGATATCCGCACGGTCTCGATCCCGTACCGCTCGGCGAGGTCGCCGAGGACGGCGTGCGTCCCGCCGTACAGGGTGTGCTGGGCGACCACCCGGTCGCCGGGCCGCAGCAGCGCGAGCAGCACCCCGCTGATCGCCCCCATCCCGGAGGCGAAGGCGAGGGCCCCGGCGCCGCCCTCCAGTCCGGCGAGGGTCTTCTCCAGGGACCGCACGGTCGGATTGCCCCGGCGGCCGTAGACGTACGGGCCGTCCGGGCCGGCCATGGCCCCGGCCAGCTCGTCGGCCGACTCGAAGGCGAAGGCGGAGGACTGCACCAGCGGCACGGAGAGCGGCCGACTGCCCTCCGGGAACGGCTCGTTGACGACGTGGACGGCCCGGGTGTTCAACTCCATGACGTGCTCCTTCTCGCGGTGGACCAGATACGGGGTGGGGGTATGCGGGAGGCTTTACGGGCGGGGGCGGGAGCGCCGGATGCCGGGTGCGGCGCGGGTACGGGAAAGGGGCCGCCCGACGTCCTGGGGTGGACGTCGGGCGACCCCTGTGGGCGGCACGCGGTCACGCGCGCCCGGTGTGTCAAGCGGAGACCTTCTCGCCCTCGGGAGCGGGGGCGGGAGCACCGGCGGCGGCCTTGTCGCTCTTCATCACGAGGAGGGTGATCACACCACCGACGGCGGCGATGATCGCGGCTCCGATGAAGGCGGACGAGAACCCGTCGGTGAGGGCGGGCAGGTCACCGAGCTTGTCGGCGCCCTGGGACATGGCGACGGCGGTCAGCGCGGCGAGACCGAGGGCGGAGCCCACGTTGTAGGTGGTGTTGACGATGCCGGAGGCGAGACCGGCCTGCTCCTGCGGGGCGCCGGACATCGCGGCGATCATCGCCGGGATGTAGGCGAGGGACATGCCGAGCGCGGCGACCAGCGAGGCGGGCAGGACGTCGATCAGGAAGGTGCCCGTGGGCGGGACGGCCGCGAGCCAGATCAGACCGGCGGCGAGGACCAGCAGACCGATGCCGATGAGCGGCTTGGCCCCGAACTTGCCCATGAGCCGGGCGGTGATGGCCGTCATGAAGATCATGAGGAGCACGGTCATCGGGAGCAGGGCGGCGCCGGACGCGAAGGCGCCGTAGCCCAGGACCTGCTGGAGGTAGAGGTTGAGGAAGTACCACATGGGGATCCAGGCGGCACCGAGCAGCGTCATCGCCAGGTTGGCGGAGCCGAGGCGCGGGACGCGCCAGACGCTGAGCGGCATGAGCGGCTCGCGGATGCTCTTCTGGATGAGGAAGAAGACGATCAGGAGGGCGGCGGCACCGATGAGCTGCAGGACGGTGCCGGTGGAACCCCAGCCGACCTCGGGGGCGCGGACGACGGCGAAGACGGCCAGGGCGAGACCGGCGGTGACGGCGACGGCGCCGAGGACGTCGACGGAGCCGCGGCGGGACGCGACGCTCGGGAGGAGCTTGGTGGCGGCGAGGGTCGCGAGACCGATCGGGATGTAGATGATGAAGACCCACTGCCAGGCGGCCCACTCGGTGAAGACACCGCCGAGGAAGACACCCGCGGTGCCACCGGCGGGAGCGGCGGCGCCGTAGAGCGCCATCGCCTTGCCGAGCTCCTTCGGGTCGTGCATGAAGAGCATCATCAGCAGGGTCATCGCGGCGGGCGCGATGAGGGCACCGCCGACGCCCTGGACGGCGCGGCCCGCGATCTCGACCCAGGCGGTCTGGGCGGCGGCGGCGAGGATCGAGCCCACGATCATGATCGCCCAGCCGGTGACGAAGATCTTGCGGGCTCCGATGAGGTCGGAGAGGCGTCCGCCGAGGAGCAGGAGGCCGCCGAAGACGATCACGTACGCGTTGAAGACCCACTGGAGCTCGCCCTGCGAGAAGCCCAGGTCCTTCTGCATCTCGGGGAGCGCGACCCCGATGATCGACGTGTCCATGATGACCATGAACTGTGCGGCGGCGAGCACGACAAGTGCCCACCAGCGCCGGGGATTGACGGTTGACATTGCCCTGACCCTTCACTCGCGACGACCCCCGGACACCGCCGGGGTATACCCCTAGGGGGTACCTTCGCGGAGCACCGTAGCATACCCATGGGGGGTATGTAAGAGTGAGGTGAGGAGGCGTCAGAAGGCCTACGGGAGACGGTGACCGGACCGCGCCGAAGGCGCGACGGCGCCCCGGGGAACCACCCGCTCCGCCCGCCCCGACGACCGCCGGAACCCCCGCGAGGAACACGCGCCTCAGGCCTCCCGGCGGGCCCCTTGGGCGGGGGCACGGGGACGGACGGGGCTCGGGTGGGGCCGCCTCGGCGGGGACGGGACCGGTCGGGGTGCGGCCCTCGGCGGGCACGGGCCCGGGTGGAGAGCGCCCCCGACGAGGACGGCACCCGGGGCGGGGGCGGCGGCCCGGCGGGAGGCGCCCCCGGCGGGGACGGGCCCCGGGCGGGGACGAGCCCCGGGCGGGAACACCTACGCCCCACGCCTCCGGGCAGGCGCAGCGCCCTTGGCGGGTACGGAGCCCGGCGTGGGCGGGGCTCGGCCGGAAAGCGCCCCCGGCAGGGACCCGCGCCCGGGCGGGGACACCCTCGCCCCACACTTCCCCGTGGACACGGCGCCCCGGCGTGGGCGGGGCCCGGCGGGAAAGCGCCCCCGGCAGAGATCGCACCTGGGCGGGGACACCCTCGCCCCACACCCCCGGCGGGCACGGCGGGTACGGGGCCCGGCCGGAAAGCGCCCCCGGCAGGGACCTCACCTGGGTGGAGACGCCCTCGCCCCATACGCCCGGCGGGCATGGCGGCACGGCGGGGGCGGGGCCCGGCGGACACGGCGCACGAGCGGGGGAACACCGGCCCCGCACGCTCCGGCGGGCCCGGCGACCCGGCACCGCCCCGGCGGGGACAGCGCGCGAGCGGGGGCGGCCCGGCGGGCACAATGCCCCCATGACCGCAGACCAGGACCCCGCGCTCCTCCGGCGCTGGAACGCCACCCTGCTCGCCGCCCGCGCGGGGCGCGAGGGCCCCGACCCCGCCCCCTACGGGCTCGACCTCCTCGCCCGCTGGGCCGAGCCGCAGCGCCGCTACCACACGGTCGAGCACCTCCGCGCGGTCCTCGACCGGGTGGACGAACTCGCCGACCAGGGCGGCGAGGGAGGGGAGTTGGAGCTGGTGCGGCTCGCCGCCTGGTTCCACGACGTGGTCTACCGCCCCGACCGCTCGGAGAACGAGGAGCGCTCGGCGGCGCTCGCCGAACGGGCCCTCGCCGAGGCGGGGCTCACCCCGCGCGAGGTGGCGGAGGTCGCCCGCCTGGTCCGCCTGACGACCACCCACGACCCGGCCGAGGGCGACCTGAACGGCGAGACCCTGTGCGACGCGGACCTCGCGGTCCTCGCGGGTGACCCGGACGCGTACGGGGGGTACGCGGCGGCGATCCGCGAGGAGTACGCCTTCGTCCCCCCGGACGCCTACCGGGAGGGCCGCACGGCCGTCCTCCGCCAACTCCTGTCCCTCCCGCGCCTCTTCCGCACCCCGTACGGGGCGGCGGTGTGGGAGGCGCGGGCACGGGAGAACCTGGCGCGGGAGATCGCGGAACTCTCCGGGGGTGCGGCGGGGACGAACGGCTGAGATCCATCGCCCGGCGGGCCGCCGGGAGAGGTGGACCACCGCCCGTCAGGCGACGCTCCGGCCGTCGGCGCCACCGTGTGCGGCGCCCTCGGCGCCCCCGCCGGCGTCTCTTCGGCATGCGGCGCAGACGGCCTCGGGATCGTGGCTCCGGAAGGCCCGTTCGCAGCCGTCGCAGGTGATCAGAGGCAGGAGCGCGGGGGATTCCCCGGGCCCCGGCACCTCCGGCAGCGGCGGTGGGAGGAAGACCCGGAGGCGGTACGCGAGGAACGCGGCGGGGTGGTGGACGGGCACGGAGGCGGGCGGCAGTCCGGCGGTGAGGGCCTGGGCGACCTGGGTGCCGGACAGCGCGCGATCCAGCCACACGTCCACCAGGGGCGCGAGGCGGTCGACGTCCCGGGCGGACAGCAGCAGCCGGGGATCGACGGCCCGCAGCCCGGCGAGCACCCCGAGCGCGGGGACGGACGCCTTGACGGGGGCGGGTGACACACCGGAGCCGGGCTCCGGCTCACCCCCGGACGGGAAGCGCGGCGCGAGCCGGGGCACGGACCGGGGCACGGGCCCGAGGACCGGTTCGCGAGCGGCCCCGAGGACCGGTTCTGGACCAGGAACGGACACCGACTCGGGTACGGGGGCTGGTTCGGGTACGGGGGCTGGTTCGGGTACGGGGGCTGGTTCGGGCTCCGGTTCGGGCTCGGGCGCACCCTTGACCTGGCGCTTCGCCCCTCGCCGGGGCTCGGGACGCGCCTCGTGGAGGAAGTGCTCGCCGTCGGGGCCGAAGGTCACCGTGCCGCAGCCGGGCTTGCTGTACGAGATGATCCTCGTGGCGAACCGACCGCCCCCGAGCGGCACCCGCCTGCGCTCCAAGTACCCGGACGCGACAAGCTCGTTGAGGGCCCGCCGGATGGTGATCTCACCTTCGCGGAACCGCCGGGAGAGCGCCTTGACGCTGACGTCGTCACCGGCCCTGAGCGACTGGATGTAGACGCCGAGCCCGATGGCGGCGGCGGAGAGGTCGGGGTGCTGGGCGAGGTGGTTGCCCACCACGGTGAAGCGTTCCTCGTGTCCGTTCGACAGATGAATCACTCCTGAGCATGGCCTCGCGGCGGTGATCCCGGAGAGAAGGGAAGCGAGGGGAGGGGTCGCGTTAAACTGCGTACAAGCCATTGGGAAGGTTCTGCTTCCTGATCGGTCAGGCCCTCGTCGGGATGCCAGTCCCGACGGGGGCCGACTTGCATATGCCAGTCGGACGAGCCGACCGTACCCCACTCGTCCGCTGAGCGGACAATCTGTCACCCGTTCGTGTGAGCACGGCAGTTGGGGGAGGGAGGGGTGGGAAGGAAGGGTTCTTTCCCTGGTCTTTTCAAGGGAGTCGTGCCCCACCGGAACGCGCGGGGCCACACCCCGGAGAGCACCGGCCGCTCAGCCCAGGAACGTCTTGCGCCACTGGAGCGGGGACATGCTCAGCGCGGCCCCGGCGAGCACCCGCGCGGAGTCGGTCCTGAGACTGCTCAGGGAGGTGTCGATCCAGTCCTGGACGAGGGTGTTCCCCTGCGCCCGGTACTCCACGGCCTGGACGAGACACTCCAGCTTGTCGGCGTCGCGGGCGACGACCGCCTCCGGCGTCTCCTTGGCCTCGTACTCCTCGACGACCCCCTGCACACCGTCCCGCACGGCGGGGTGCGCGGCGGAGACCTGGTCGGCGGTGACCGTCTGGTTCGTGGCCGCGTCGAGATACCGGCGGCCGATGTGGGGGATGTCCCCGATACGGGTCTCCTGGGTGTCGTGGAACAGACACATCAGCGCGACCCTGGCGGGGTCCACGCCCTCCATCATCGCCAGCACCGCGCCGATGACGCCCACCCGGAACGAATGCTCGGCGATCGACTCGGGCTGGTTGTTCCCGGTGAACCACCACCCGGTGCGCCTGGCGTTCTTCAGCACCCCCATCTCGAAGATGAACCCGGCCGTACCCTCGGCGCTCGCCGTCTCGTCCGTCATGCCGTGACCTCCGGTGTCAGATGCGATCATCCAGAACGTAGTGCACGGCACGAAGCTCACGCCGGGTCCTTCCGGAGGTACCGCTCCCGTCGAGCAACTGGCTGATTCTCTCGGCCAGAACAGTTGCGAGCGCCGGCGACGCCTTGGGTAACCAAGGGTGTTCGTCCAGGAGGGCCCACAGGGTGTGGATGTGCAGGTCGACATAGCCTGGGGCGTCGTTCAGACCTCGCGCCAGCCCGCGTAGAAGCGTGACGGGGTCCCAGTCGGAAAGCCGCTGGTCACGCATGAACCGATCGTCAGGCTGGGGCAGCCGGACACTACCCAGCCAGTACGCCCAGTAGTTCAGGTTCGCCGCTTCCGCGATGTCGTCGTCGGCCAGCGAGCGTTCGATGAAGTCCAGTAAAGTCTGGGGATCTCCCAACCGGGCCAGCGCGGTCGCGGTGGATCGTGCTTCAGCCCAGTGTTCCGACCACCCTTGACGCATGAGTACCCCGCGACGGGCGTGCAGAGTGTGGGCTGTCCATGCGGCGGCCTCAGGTCCACGGTCGTACGAGGCCAGGTAGAGAGCCTGACGGTGCAGCAACGCGCCGCCACGAGGGCTCCGGGCTGCTTCGGCCGTCTCCCTCAAGTGGTCGAAGAACTGCGCCTTGTCCACCGCTCCCAGCAGCGGGGCCTCAGCGACAGGCCCTCGCCTCGGAAGAGGAACGCGATCCCGCAGAACTGGTGGCACCACGCCCGTCAAAGCCCAGGCCAGCATGTGGGCCGTATCCTGTGTGTGCACCCAGGCCGCGAGCGGATGCGATCCGATGTCTCCTTGCGGATCCAGGGCCGCACCGATGATCTGGTCGGCGTCCATGGCCGGATCCAATAAGGCGACGACTGCGGAGTCCGCCCCCAGCGCCCCCAGCCGACGCCTGAGTCGCAGCAGTGTTCCGGCCTTCACATTTGCCAAGGGCCTACGCCCCGTTTCCCACCCTTGGAGTGTGCCCAGGTCCACCTCCAGGACCTCGGCCATGCGTACCTGTGTGTACGGGATGCTCTCCCGGGCCAAGCGGAGCACGAACCCCGCGACGGCCCCATGGGCCGCACGTCCTGCCGCAGGCGGTTTCGCCATCATGAGCAGCCCCCTGAGAGCTCCATGCTCCTGAACACGTACTGCCAGTCAGTCCTGCCGGGCCCGCGCCGACCGTACGTTCAAGAGGCGAGAACGACCAGCGACCCCACAGGTTACGGACGTTGGGAATCCAGCTGACTGCCTCCAGAGAGGAGTTTCCCTCATGGCCGACTCGATCACAGGCACACCGAGCAGAGCACTTCGGGTCACAGCGACGGACGGATGGGAGAGGCCAATGAGTCACGTCGAGGATCAGACCGCGTACTCCACTGGATCCGACGGACACGAGAACCATCTGCTGCTTCACAGGCGAGTCCGCGACACCGCCAGTCATGGCGAAGGCGTGCTCACCGCCGTGACCCAAGAGTTGCGCGATGACGGACGGGTCGTGCGCATCGCGCACATCCGGCCCGAGACCGGCATCGAGTGGACCGTCTCGGCTGACAACATCCAGGCAGCGCATGAGTCCCTCCGTACCAGTCGCAGGCCGCTCACGGTCAGGAAGGGAAACCTCCTGACCACTGCGGAAAAGCCCTGGGGCCTGGAACGGCTGGCCCCCTACGCCCTCACAGTCCCAGTGCCGTACGCCCGGATCGAGATCGACCCCGTCACACAGACGACGTGCTATCTCGGCGCCGACGGGCGGAGCATCGACATGGGTGAGCACGGTACGAACACGGCCACCGCGACCGCGACCGCAACGGGCGCCGACGGCGGGGGAACCCGACCGCCGCAACCCGCCGACACGGACGCCCTCGAAGACCACGCGTCGGACTGACATGCCCGACGCACCAGTCCTCGTCATCACCGCGCTCGGCGACGTAACAGCCGATCTGGTGCTGCGTGAGCTGTACGACCGGGGCGTCCCGGTCGTACGGCTCGACCCCGCCGTGGACCTGCGCGGCGGCGCCCGGATGAGTGCCCGGGTCGGGGCCGACGGCCTCACCGGCATCCTGGCCACTTCGACGCGCCGTATCGATCTGGCAGCTGTCCGCTCCGTCTACTGGCGGCGCCCTACCCCTTACGGGGACTCACAACGAACAGTGACTGCGGAGCAGCGGTTCGGGATCGAGCAGTCCCGTGCCGGGTACACCGGCATCCTGACCACGCTCCCGGGCGCCCTGCACCTCAACCATCCCCTGCGCAACCGCGCCGCCGAGCACAAGACCTCGCAACTCGCCACCGCCGTCCACGTCGGCTTCACCGTTCCCGACAGCCTGGTCACCAACAGCCTTGAGGAAGCGAAGGGGTTCGCACACGAGCACAAGCGTGTGATCTACAAGCCCGTCCACGGCGTACACCTGCCCGGCACGGACGGCAGGAACATGACCATCTGGGTCCACACCGTGGAAGCCGACGAGCTCGGTCCCTCGATCGCACTCTGCCCCCACCTCTTCCAGGCATGTGTCCCGAAGACCGCGGACATCCGGGTCGCCGCGGTCGGTGACGAACTCTTCGCGACCCGGATCGACAACGAGGGCGACCACCTCGACTGGAGACGGGACCAGCGCCACATCAAGTGCTCTCCCATCGCCGTGCCGGACGCCGTGAGGACGGCCGTCCGGTCGTACCTGCACGCGTTCGGGCTCACATTCGGCGCTTTCGACTTCGCCCTCGACGCCGACGGCCGATGGTGGTTCCTCGAATGCAACCCGAACGGTCAATGGGCCTTCGTCGACGACGCCACGAGTCGCGCCATCGCACGCACGCTCGCCGACACGCTCCGGAAAGGCACTCCTCATGACTGATGACACCCCCGACCTCGCGGCACTCCCCCGACGTCGGCTCATCGAACAACTCGTCGCCGACGGCAGACTGCGCGACACCGACGTGCGGCGAGCGGGAGGAACCGTACCTCGTGAGGTCTTCCTCGGACCCGCTGTCTACCGGGCGAGCGTGCCCCCGGGCGTCACCGTGTGGACGCCGGTACGGCGGGATGGCACAGCGACCGAGGAATGGCTGCGTCTCGCATACGAGGACACCACGTGGGTCACCCAGCTAGACGGAATCCTCGCCGAACACGCCACCGGCCCCGTCACCGGGGGGACACCGACGTCGTCCTCCACCTTGCCCGGCCTCGTCCTGTGGATGATCGAGCAGGCGGGTGTCCGGCGCGGGCATCAGGTGCTCATCATCGGAGCGGGTACCGGATACTCGACCGCCTGCGTCTGCGAGATCGCCGGTGCCGCGAACACCACCGCGATCGAGACCGATCCGAACGCCGCAGTGCGGGCCCGCAGGGCGCTCGCCGAAGCGGGTCACTTTCCCACACTCGTCACCGGTGACGGGCTGCACGGCCACGCAGAGCGGGCACCGTACGACGTCGTGGTCGCCTTCTGCTCGATGCGATACGTCCCGTACGGCCTGCTCCGGCAGGTCAAGCCTGGGGGGACCCTCCTGGTCACCCTCGCCGGATGGGGCTCCGGCCACGGCCTCACGCTCCTGAAAGTCGACGCCTCAGGCGGGGCCGAGGGGCGGTTCCTGCCCGGGTACACGTCCTTCATGACAGCCCGGCCACACGATCGGCCCCCGCACGGACCCGTCGAACTCCTTCCCGGTGAGGAGCGGCCGAGCCGGATCGACCCGTCCCTGCTCGACGACTGGACCGGACGGTTCGTCGCCCAACTCGCCGCGCCGTCGGCCGAGCGGCTGGGGCTGGGCGACAGACAGATCCTGCTCGACGTCGCCACGGGCTCGCAAGCGTGGACACGGACAGACAGCAGCGGTGCGTGGACAGTGGTGCAGCGGGGCCCACTGCGACTGTGGGACGCGGTCGAGGACGCCGTCGACAGCTGGGAGGAACACGGTTCGCCGGACCTTTCCGCGTTCCAGGTCTCGATCACACCGGGTGCACAGCGAGTACGGCTCGGCGGCCCCGGCGGTCCGGGCTGGGACCTGCCCGTCTGAGGAGATTCCTCGGGAACAGGAATGCGTACGGCCGCGCCGCCGTCTCGTATCCCGAGAAGTTCCGTGTTCGTGGAATGACAGGGACAAAACACAGGTTGACGCATGTCATGCCGTCAACCTCCGCCGGGTCCACGACGTCCTCGTCCGCCGCCGCCCGCATGCCCCTCGCCGTCTACGTCCTCGGGCTCTCCGTGTTCGCGCTCGGTACGAGCGAGTTCATGCTCTCCGGGCTCCTCCCGCCCATCGCGGAGGACATGAACGTCTCCATCCCCCGCGCCGGGCTCCTCATATCGGCCTTCGCGATCGGCATGGTCGTCGGCGCGCCGCTGCTCGCCGTCGCCACCCTCCGGCTCCCCCGCAAGGCCACCCTGATCGCCCTCATCGCGGTCTTCGGGCTCGGCCAGGTCGCGGGCGCGCTCGCCCCCAACTACGCCGTCCTCTTCGCCTCCCGGATCGTGAGCGCCCTCGCCTGCGCCGGATTCTGGGCGCTCGGCGCCGCCGTCGCCATCGCCATGGTGCCGGTCGGCTCCCGCGCCCGCGCCATGGCCGTCATGATCGGCGGACTCTCCATCGCGAACGTCCTCGGCGTCCCCGCCGGCGCCTTCCTCGGCGAGCACCTCGGCTGGCGCTCCGCCTTCTGGGCCGTCGGCCTGGCCTCCGCCGTCGCCCTCGTCGGCGTGGCCACCCGCATCCCGCACATCCCGCTGCCCGAGACCAGGCCCCGCCTCAGGCAGGAGGTCGCCATCTACCGCGACCGGCAGGTCCTGCTGTCGATCGTGATCACCGCGCTCGCCGCGGGCGGTGTCTTCTGCGCCTTCTCCTACCTCGCCCCGCTGCTCACCGACGTCTCCGGACTCGACGACGGCTGGGTCTCCGGGGTCCTCGGCCTCTTCGGCATCGGCGCCGTCATCGGCACCACGATCGGCGGCCGGGTCGCCGACGCCCACCTCTTCGGCGTCCTCCTCACCGGCATCACCGCCTCCACCGTCTTCCTGGCCGCGCTGGCCCTCCTCGCGTCCAGCCCGGTCGCCACCATCGTGCTGACCTTCCTCCTCGGCGTCTCCGCCTTCTACACCGCGCCCGCCCTCAACGCCCGTATGTTCAACGTCGCCGGGGCCGCCCCCACCCTCGCGGGCGCCACCACCACCGCCGCCTTCAACCTCGGCAACACCGGCGGCCCCTGGCTCGGCGGCACCGTCATCGACGCGGACCTCGGCTACGCCTCCACCGCCTGGGCGGGCGCCGCGATGACCGCCGTGGGCCTGGCCGCCGTCGTCCTCTCCCTGCGGCTCAACCGCGACACGTCCAGCCCGGTGGTGGCCCGGGGCACGGCCGCACCCGGCGAAGAACGCGGCCCGGCACGGAAGACGGCGAAAAAGGGGGCGGCCCCGGAGGCCGTGGAGACCACCACCCTCCCGTAGCCGGGGAGGCCGCTCCCGCCCCCGTACGGAGGGCACCACTCAACCGGACACCCCCAGGACGATCGTGTTCCCGCCGGAGTCCGGCCCGGCCGTCGGCGGGAGCGGGGGGAAGTCGCCGCTCGCGATGCGGCCGAGGATCCGCTCCGCCATCCGCCGCGCGCCCGGCTCCGACCGCGTGGTGGTGACCGGAAGGCCCGTGCCGGTCGGCACCACGGCATCGCTCACCCGGAAGCCGAAGACCCTTCCTTCCCGCCGGAGGACCAGCCCGTGGTCCTCGCACCACAGGACGTCCTGGGATCCCGCGATCCCTTCCGCGGACCGGCACATGCCGTCGGCGAGCCACGCGCGCCTGGCTGCCGTCCAGTGCCGCGCGGCGACGTGCGCGTAGCTCCACTCGGCCGCCCATCGCGTCTCGATGCCCCGGATCACCGGATCGGCGGGGGTGTCGGTGGTGTCCTGCTCGTACTGGCAGGACCTGGGGTCCGTCTGGAAGGCGAGACCCATCTCGTGCAGGGGGCCCACGCCTCCCGTGGTGTTCCAGGCCAGAACGGGGATCGTGCGGTAGTACGAGTCCTCGGGGACGGCGGCGACGGCGTTCACGTCCTCGATCGTCAGTGCCTGGCACGGATCTCGGGGAAAACTCGGAAGGGGGCCGTCCTGGGCCGACCGTCCGGATGCCGGCCCGTAGGTGCGCCAGACGATCGCAGCGACCGCCGCCAGGGCCAGCACGAGGATGCCGACGACGACCTTGGTGTCCCGGCGCATCAGGGCCGCGTCTCCACCGCGTACTCGAGGAAGTCCGACCCGGCCGTGGTGGACGCCGTCCAGCCGCGGGCACCGGGGGCCCGGGAGTAGGCGCCCGCCAGCCGCGCCGGAACCCCGGACACCACGAACGGCCTGCCGTTCTCGTCCTTGATCTCGACGGACTCCATCCGGCCGTCCACCGCGTAGGACACCACGAGCGCGAAGCGCACCAGGCTGCGCTTCGCGTAGGCGCTGACCGTCACCGACGCGACCTCCTTGCGCACCAGCGTGAGACCGCTGCCGTCGAAGTGGTGCTTGCCGAGGGTCGCGCCGTTCCCGTTCCCGCTGTCGAGCGTACGGGCCCGGGGACTGCCCTCCTCCAGATCCAGCCCGATGCTCAGGGCCGTGGTGCTTCCCGCCGACGCCTCCTGGTAGGCGGTGCCCCCGTAGGGGGCCTCGCGGCCGTAGATCCGCGCGCCGATGTCGGTGATCACCACCGTGCTCCGCCGGTTGCCCTCCAGGGTGAGCCTGATGTCCTGCCCCATCAGGGGCGCGCCCCCGTACGCCTCGGCCAGCCGGGGGATCCTGGTGTCCGGTCCCGGTCTCGGCATGGGGTCCTTCAGGACCCACCACCGGCCCTCCTCACCGGGTTCCGTGCTTCCGGCGAGGGTGACCTTGACGGCTTCGCCCGGGGTGAGACCGTCGATCACGGAGTCCTGGCGGACGCTCCACCACAGCGCCCCGGTGACGAGGACGACCGCGGCGACGACCGCGGCGAGGATCCGGCGGACGGACATCCGCTCGGGGTGACGCGGAGGGCCCGGGTGGGGATAGGCGGTGCCGACGAGCACGGGGAGGTCGCCGGTTCCGCCGTGACCCGGAGCGTCGCCGCCGCCCCGGGGCCACAGCACGCCCCGGAACCTCGCCCGGTTCACCGGGTCCATGCGGTCGACCACCGTCAGCGGCTCCAGCGTGACCGCACTCGCCCCGTCCCGTGACCGGTGCTCGATGACCACGCCGATCGCGAACTCCCCGCCCCCGCCGTCCCCCGCGAACACGACCGTGCCCGAGGCGCTGTCCCACGCCGACCGGCCGGAGCCTCCCGCGCGCTCGCCGGGCGCCGCACGCATGTGGAAGGTCAGCTGTCCGCCGACCGGCCCCTCGGCCGTGGGCACCTCCCCGAACAGCTGGGCCCGCCCCCGGGGCCTCGGGCCGTCCGCCGGTCTGTCGCCCTCCTTCCACCAGGGGTACCCGACTCCCTGGCAGTACAGGAGCGCCGCCCGGCTCGTGTCCACCCGGGCCACCCGCACCCTCGGCGGCTCGGGGCTGACCGGGGCGAGCAGTCTCACGAGCGCGAGGTCCGCCGCGCCGCCCCCTTCGGCCACGACCTCGGCCGGGAGGACCACACCGCCCCAGAACCGTACGGACACGCTCCCCGGGCCCACCGCGTGGCCCGCGGTCAGCACGTACCGTCCGCCGACGCAGTACCCGGACGCCACCGTCCACTCCGCCGTGGCTCCGCTTCCCCTCAGATGGAGCACCTCGACCGCGTACCGGCTCTCGGGCACCGTGGTCAGGGCCTCTCGCGGCTGGGCCGCGAGGCGATGCGCACGGACTCCCCGTCCCGCCCTACAGGAGCGCCCAGTTGCAGGGTCACGGTCTGCACCGTCTCCCTGCCGTACCCGGCTTCGGCCCCCAGTTCGAGCACCCAGAACCTGGCCTTGCCACCAGCCTGCGCGTCCACGGTGACGGCCACCTGGAACTCCAGGGTCACGCCCTCCACGGGAAACCGGACGTCCCGTCCGGCACCGGCCCGCGCTGCCTCCGCGAGCTCCTCCTGCAGCGCCGCCACGACCTCGGTCAGCCCGATCCTGCCGTTCACGGAATCCCCCGTCTCCCCAGACCCGCCACCTCCGGCCGATGCTACGGTCACCTTCGCGCCACGGCAGTCGAATAGCCTTTCTGCACAGGGGAGTTCAGGAGGGCACGTGCCGCGTGACTCTCCTCCCGGGGCAGGCACGGACCCGTACGGGAGCCCTCACCGGGCGACGGAACGACGGTGCGGAAGCCGGCCGGACTGCCTAGGGTGACCCGGGTGACGAAGCGGATGATCATTCTCAACGGCGGTTCCAGCTCCGGGAAGTCCGGGATCGCGCGGTGCCTCCAGGCCGTGCTCCCCGAGCCGTGGCTGGTGTTCGGGATCGACGCGTTCGTCGACGCCCTGCCCGCGTCGATACGGGACGCCGACGACTCGGGGATCGTCTTCGGCGCGGACGGCGGCATCGCGGTCGGAGCGGCCTTCCGGGAACTCGAAGCCGCCTGGGCGCACGGGATCGCCTCGACCGTCCGGGCCGGGGCCCGGGTCGTCGTCGACGACGTGTTCCTGGGCGGCGCCGACTCCCAGAAGCGGTGGCGGGCCGTCCTCGGCGACCTGGACGTCCTCTGGGCCGGGGTCCACTGCGACCCCGCCGTCGCCGCCGGACGCGAGACCGCCCGGGGCGACCGGGTCGCGGGCATGGCCGTCCGACAGGCCGACCTCGTCCACCGGGGCGTCCACTACGACGTCGAGGTCGACACCACCCGCACCGAAGCCCTCGACTGCGCCCGCGCCATCGCCGCCCGGCTCGGCTGACCCGTACGGGGACGATCCCCTACGGGCCGATCCCTAAGGCCGGATCCCTACGGCCGGATCCCTACGGGCCTGACTCCTACGGGTGAACCCGTACGGGCGGCCACGCCCTCCCGCCCGTCCCCCACGGCCGGACCCTCACGCCCCCCCCGGATCCCGGCCTCACCCCGCCGGGCGCCCCTTCGGCCTGCGCAGGCCCGCCGTCGTCAGGTGGTGGAGCAGCTCCTTGGAGCCGACCTCCACCGCCCCCGCCGTCACCGCGTCCGCGTACCGGTCGGACGGGATGTCGTAGTGGTCCCGCTCGAAGGCGCGGGGCGGGGCGCCGATCAGGGCGGCGAAGGCGTGCAGCTCCTCGAAGGAGACGTCGCTGACCAGGTGCGACCACATGCGTCCGTGGCCCGGCCAGGTCGGCGGGTCGATGTAGAGGGTCATACGGAGCCGCCTTCCGCGCCGCTCGTCATTCCGGACCACCTCAGGACCCGGGCCGTCTCCGGCCCCGGACCACCTCCGGGCCAGCTTCAGCCCCGGGTCGCCTCCGGACCCGGACCACCTTCAGTCCCGGTCCGTCTCCGGCCCCGGACCACCTCCGGCCCGGACCGCCTTCCATCCCGGCCGTCACACCGGACCGTCTCCCGGTCCAGACGTCACACCGGACCGTCTTCCGGCTTCGGACCCGGCCGTCGTCCAGGTCCGCCCACCGTCCCACTCGTCACGCCGGTCCGCCTCCGGTCCCGGTCACCCGGGTCCGCCTTCCGGCCCGGCCGCCCCTTCTCGTAGCGCACGGCGCCCGGCCCGGCCCCGTCACTTCAGCCCGCCGACCGGGGCCACCGCCACGCCCTGCTTCGCGCAGACCCAGTGCGGGTCCGGGCCCAGTTCGGGTTCCACGTCCAGGGCGTGCGGGTCGTCGGAGTCACAGACCGGGCAGAGCGGCCAGCGTCCGTACCGTTCGAGGAGGGCGTCCTGGACGTCCTGCGCGACCAGCCCGGCAACGTACTCGACCCCCTCCGGCCACTGCTCGACCCACCAGCGCCGGTGGGTCACGGCGTCCTCCACCATCGACACCACCTCGGCCTCGGCAACGTCCCGGGCCGCCAGATCGGCCAGTACCAGTGCGCGGGCGGCGTGGAGCGCCTGCTCCACGGTGTCGATGTCGTCCATGGGTTCATTGTCACCCGCCGCCGGGAATCCGTACGGAGAGGGACCGGGGAAGGGCCAAGGAAGAACCGGGGGAGAAGGACCGGGGAAGGGCCGGGAAGGGACCGGGGAAGGGCCGGGGAAGAAGGGTCGGGGAAGGACCAAGGTCCCCTTCTCATCCGGGACCGTCCGGGTCTTGTCCGCGCCACCCGGCCGAAAGTATCTTTCAGGTGTGACCAATGACGTGAAGGAAAGTTTCACGAGCGACGCGCCGCCCGCTCCCGCCGCCCTCGCGGCCAAGGTGCGGACCCTCGCGCCCTCCATGACCCGCTCCATGCAGCGGGTGGCCGAGGCCGTCGCCGGAGACCCGGCGGGCTGCGCCGCGCTCACGGTCACCGGCCTCGCCGAACTGACCGGCACCAGCGAGGCGACCGTCGTCCGCACCGCCCGCCTCCTCGGCTACCCCGGCTACCGCGACCTGCGGCTCGCCCTCGCCGGACTCGCCGCCCAGCAGCAGTCCGGCCGCGCGCCCGCCGTCACCGCCGACATCGCCGTCGACGACCCGATCGCCGACGTCGTCGCCAAGCTCGCCTACGACGAGCAGCAGACCCTCGCCGACACCGCCGCCGGACTCGACACCGTCCAGCTCGGCGCCGCCGTCACCGCCCTCGCCGCCGCCCGCCGCGTCGACGTCTACGGCGTCGGCGCCTCCGGCCTCGTCGCCCAGGACCTCGCCCAGAAGCTCCTGCGCATCGGGCTCGTCGCCCACGCCCACAGCGACCCGCACCTCGCCGTCACCAACGCCGTGCAGCTGCGCTCCGGGGACGTGGCCATCGCCATCACCCACTCCGGTTCGACCGGCGACGTCATAGAACCGCTCCGGGTGGCCTTCGACCACGGCGCCACCACCGTCGCCGTCACCGGCCGCCCCGACGGCCCCGTCACCCAGTACGCCGACCACGTACTGACCACCTCGACCGCCCGCGAGAGCGAACTCCGCCCTGCGGCCATGTCGTCCCGCACCAGTCAACTCCTGGTCGTGGACTGCCTGTTCACCTGCGTCACCCAGCGTACGTACGAGACGGCGGCCCCTGCCCTCGCCGCCTCGTACGAAGCCCTCGCCCACCGGCACTCACCCCGCACCCGCTGAAACCCGAAAGAGCCGCCCCATGTCCACCACGTACTCCGAACTGCGCGCCCAGCTCGCCACCCTCACCACCGAGGCCTTCCGCCCGGAACTCGCCGAGATCGACCAGCTGCCCACCGCCGAGATCGCCGCGATCATGAACGGCGAGGACGCCACCGTCCCCGCCGCCGTCGCCCGGCAGCTGCCCGCCATCGCCGCCGCGATCGACGCCACCGCCGAGCGGATGGCCCGGGGCGGCCGGCTCGTCTACATGGGCGCGGGCACCGCGGGCCGCCTCGGCGTCCTCGACGCCAGCGAATGCCCGCCCACCTTCAACACCGACCCCGCCCAGGTCGTCGGCCTCATCGCGGGCGGCCCGTCCGCGATGGTCAAGGCCGTCGAAGGCGCCGAGGACTCCAAGGAGCTCGCCGCCGCCGACCTCACCGCCCTCGGCCTCACCCCCGACGACACCGTCGTCGGCATCTCCGCCTCCGGCCGCACCCCGTACGCCATCGGCGCCGTCGAGCACGCCCGCGCCGCCGGGGCGCTCACCATCGGCCTCTCCTGCAACGCGGACAGCGCGCTCGCCGCCGCCGCCGAGCACGGCATCGAGGTCGTCCCCGGTCCCGAACTGCTCACCGGCTCCACCCGGCTGAAGGCGGGCACCGCCCAGAAGCTCGTCCTCAACATGATCTCGACGATCACCATGATCCGGCTCGGCAAGACCTACGGGAACCTCATGGTCGACGTCCGCGCCTCCAACGAGAAGCTCCAGGCCCGCTCGCGGCGGATCGTCGCCCTGGCCACCGGCGCGCCGGACGAGCAGATCGAGACCGCCCTCACCGCCGCCGACGGGGAGGTGAAGAACGCGATCCTGATGATCCTCGCCGACGTCGACGCCCCCACGGCCGCCGACCGGCTGACCGTCTCCCGGGGCCACCTGCGCGCGGCGCTGCACGCGACCGGCCCCACGACCGACTGACCGTCCGGTCAGTCCACGCCCCCTCCGCCTGCCCCTCCGCCTGCCCCCACACCAGGCCCCCGCACCACCAGGACCAGCGAGAACCCCCTCACAGCAAGGCACCACCGCACCATGAGCAAAGACGACAAGAACCGCGCCACAGCCGCCGCGATCCTCCCCCTCGTCGGCGGCGCCGAGAACGTCATCTCCGTGGCCCACTGCATGACCCGCCTCCGGCTGGGCCTGCGGGACCGCTCCCTCGTCCAGGACGACGCCCTCAAGGCGCTGCCCGCCGTGATGGGCGTGGTGGAGGACGACACGTACCAGATCGTCCTGGGCCCGGGGACCGTCGCCCGGGTGACCCCGGAGTTCGAGGCCCTGATCGCCGCCGCCCCGAAGCCCGAGCCCTCGGGCGCCCCCGGCGCGGAGGAACTGGCGGCCCAGGGAGCGGCCCTGAAGGAGGCCCGGAAGCAGAAGAACGCGACCCCGTTCAAGCTGTTCCTGCGCCGGATCGCGAACATCTTCGTCCCGCTGATCCCCGCCCTCATCGGCTGCGGCATCATCGCCGGTCTCAACGGCCTGCTCGTCAACCTCGGCTGGCTGCCCGGCGTCACCCCCGCGCTGGCGGCGATGGCCAGCGGCTTCATGGCGCTCATCGCGGTCTTCGTCGGCTACAACACGGCGAAGGAGTTCGGCGGTACGGCGATCCTCGGCGGCGCGGTCGCCGCGATCATCGTCTTCCCCGGCGTCGCCAAGATCGACGCCTTCGGGCAGACGCTCTCGCCCGGTCAGGGCGGTGTCCTCGGCGCGCTCGGCGCGGCGGTCCTCGCCGTGTACGTGGAGAAGTGGTGCCGCCGCTGGGTGCCGGAGTCCCTGGACGTCCTGGTCACCCCGACCCTCACCGTGCTGATCTCCGGTCTCGTCACCATCTTCGGCCTGATGTTCGTGGCCGGTGAGATCTCCACCGCCATCGGCGAGGCGGCCGACTGGCTCCTCGCGAACGCGGGCGCCGGGGCCGGATTCCTCCTCGGCGGGCTCTTCCTGCCGCTGGTGATGCTGGGCCTGCACCAGGCGCTCATCCCGATCCACACCACCCTCATCGAGCAGCAGGGCTACACGGTCCTGCTCCCCATCCTCGCGATGGCGGGCGCGGGCCAGGTCGGCGCGGCCATGGCCGTCTACCTCAAGCTCCCCCGCAACGGCTCCATCCGCCGCACCATCAAGTCCGCGCTCCCGGCCGGGTTCCTGGGCGTCGGCGAGCCCCTGATCTACGGCGTCTCGCTCCCGCTGGGCCGCCCGTTCATCACGGCCTGTGTCGGCGGCGCCTTCGGCGGCGGCTTCATCGGACTGTTCAGCATGCTGGGCGACAAGGTCGGCTCGACCGCGATCGGCCCGTCCGGCTGGGCGCTCTTCCCGCTCCTCGACGGCAACGACGGCCTGGGCTCGACGATCGCGATCTACGGCGGCGGTCTGCTCGTCGGCTACCTGGCCGGATTCGTCGCCACCTACTTCTGGGGCTTCAGCAGGGAGCTCCTGGAGGAGTTCAACGTGGACACGGAGAAGGCCGCGGAGACGGCCGGGGCCCCGGCCCCGGACGCCGTGACGTCGTCCGGGGGCGAGGACCCGGCGCCCACCGCGCGACCCGAACCCGCCAAGGTCTGAGCGGGCACAGCCCGCGACCTCCCCGAAGGGCCCGGCCGGAAGGACACCCCGGCCGGGCCCTTCGGCATACGCCCGACCCGTAGGGGGCTGCCCTCAAGGGCCAGTCCGTAAGGGCCGGCCAGTAAGGGCCGGTCCTCAGGGGCCCGTCATGGCCGCCCCTCCCCCGTCACCGGCAGAGGACGTCCGTCCGGGGCCGTACGCCCTCGGTCAGGAAGCGGGTCACCGCACGGTCGCCGCACGCGTTGCCGTTGCCGAGGTAGGACCCGTGCCCGCCGTGGTCGACGGAGACCAGCCGCGCCCGCTGCCCGAGGGCGGCCCGCATCCGCAGACCGGCGGCGTGCGGGGTGGCGGGGTCCCGCAGGTTCTGGATCATCAGGATGTCCGACGGCCCCCGGTCGGTGATCCGTACGGGCTCCTCCACGGCGCCGCCCTTCCAGTACGCGCACGGGGTGACGTTCACGGGCATCCCCGCCGTCAGCGGGTGGCGCAGCCGGTCGGCGGCGACGGCCCGCGCGTACGCCGCCGGGGACTCCCGGGGCCAGTCGACGTCGTTGCAGATCACGCCCACGGTGGTCGCGGCGGCCTCGTCGGGCAGCGGAGCGGCCAGTTCCCGGGGCAGCACCGGTACGCCCGCCGGGTCGAGCGCGTCCGCCACCAGCCGGGCGAAGGCGGGGAAGGCCGCATCGGAGGTGAGCGCCTGCTGGAGCGCCTGGCGCAGCCCGGCACCCGTCAGCGACACGCCCGGGGTGGCCGAGGGGCGCGGCTTCCGGTCCAGCCGGGACGCCAGAGCGAGGACCAACGGCTTTACGTCCTCGGCCCGTTCGGCGAGCCGCAGACGGTCGGTGGCACGGTCGGGGTGGGCGGCCCAGGCCGCGAAGTCCGGGAAACGGTCCTCGACGCCCGACGCCATGCCCTCCAGCCAGCCCCGGGCCACCCGGCTCGGATCGGGGTCCCCACTGCTGTCGAGGACCCAGCGGTCGGTGCGCCCGGGGTACTTCTCGGCGTACGCCGCCGCCACGTACGCCCCGTACGAGACGCCCCACGCCGACAGCTTCCGCTCGCCGAGCGCCTGCCGGAGCCGTTCCAGGTCACGGACCTGGTTGGCGGTGGTCAGCCCGCGCAGCATCACACCGCCGTGGCGGGCGCAGGCTTCGGCGATCCGCTGCGACCGGGCGGTGTTCCCGTCGACGCCCCCGTCCGCCGCGGGCCAGGACCTCAGGGTCACCAGCCACCGGTCGGCCTCGGCGAGCCCGCAGGACGCCTTCGCGGAACCGCCGGTGCCGCGCGGGTCGAAGGCCACCAGGTCATAGGCGCCGCCGGTCTCCGCCGCAAGGGCGGCGCCCTTCTGCGCGAGCCGCTGCACCCCGGAGCCGCCGGGCCCGCCGGGGATGACCATCAGGGTTCCGCGCCGCGCCCGGGGCCCTTCGGCGGCCAGCCGGGACACGGCGAGCCGGATCTGCGGCCCGCCGGGGTCGGCGTGGTCGAGGGGGACGAGGAGGGACGCGCACCGCTGCCGGGGCAGGGGTTTCACGGCGGGGTCGCAGTCGCCCCAGTCGAGCAGGGCGGCGGAAGCGGGAGCGGCGCCCCCGCCCGCGAGGAGACCGCCGCCGAGGACGGCGAGGGAGAGACCGAGGAGAAGGGCGCGACGCCCACGGCGAATCGTCATGCCCTCACCCTTCCGAACGGACCGGCACCACCCCATCCGGCAGCCGGGAGGACGGAAGGTGGGGACAGCCCCCGCACATACAACTCCCTTACGATAAAAGGCTCGTTGGAGCGAAGCCTGATAGCCCGGCGCGGTGTCGCTCCGGCTCCCCGACGGCCCGGCGTGGTGTCGCCCCGGCGGCCCGGCGTGGCGTCAACTCGGCTCCCCGGCGGACGCCGGGGCATCACCCCCGAAGGTCCGGCGGGGCGTTGCCTAGACTCCCTCCCCATGACGAACGCCGACCGCACCGCCGACCGACCGACCGCCCCCGCCACGGGGCTCGCCGCCGACCTCGCCGCCGACCTCGCGCCCACCGGGATCCTCCGGGCCTCGGTCAACCTGGGGAACCCCGTACTGGCCCAGGGCACCCCCGAGGACCCGTCCGGGATCACCGTGGACCTGGCGCGGGAGATCGGGGCGCGGCTCGGGGTGCCGGTGGAGCTGCTGTGCTTCGACGCGGCGCGCAAGTCGTTCGAGGCGATGGCGGACGGCCGCGCGGACCTGTGCTTCCTCGCGGTGGACCCGGCGCGGGAGCGGGAGGTCGCGTTCACCGCCCCCTACGTGGTCATCGAAGGGGTGTACGTCGTGCCCCGGGACTCGGCCCTCGGCTCGGCGGCGGACGTGGACGCGGCGGGCGTACGGATCGGGGTCAAGCGGGGCTCCGCGTACGACCTGTTCCTGTCCCGGTCGCTGGCGCACGCCACGGTGGTGCGCGGGGACGAGGGGGTGGACGTGTTCCGCTCCGAGGGCCTGGAGGCGGGCGCGGGCATCCGCCAGCCGGTCACCGCGTACGTACGGGAGAACCCCGAGGTACGGATGATCGAGGACCGGTTCATGGAGATCCGGCAGGCGGTCGGCACGACCACCGGCCGCGCGCCGGAGACGGTCGCGTTCCTCCGTGCCACCGTCGAGGAACTGAAGGCGAACGGCTTCGTGGCGGAGGCCCTCCGGCGCGCGGGCCAGGACCCCGCACTGCTGGCACCCCCGGCCGGGCCGCAGGGCACTGCCGGCACCCCGGCCTGACCTCCCGGCACTGCCGGCACCCCCGGCCCGACCGCGCCCGCCCCGGCCCGGGGCCCCACGCCCACCAGCCCCACCAGTCCCACCAGTCCCACCAGTCCCACCAGTCCCGCTCAGCCCCACCAGAAAATCGCGGGCCTCCCCCGGCCCGACCTCCTACTCTGACCCCATGGGCAACGCCAAGACCTCCTACGTCTGTCTGCCGTGCCGTGCCTCGTACAAGCAGACGTACGGTCCGGAGCGCGAGCGGCGGTGTCCGCGCTGCGCGCGTGCCCTGATCCACGCGGGCTCCGCCTTCGCGGCGCCCAAGCGCCGTGACGTCTCCGCCTGGCGGGCCCTCTCGGTCGTGCTCCACTCGGGCATCCGCTTCCACAAGTCCTGCTGCGGCGGGCCCGGCCGCCGTCCCCGTACCCTCTCCGAGGTGAAGGCGGGCCTGGCGCGCGCCCGCCGCACCGGAGAACCGATCGCCAAGGCCCTGCTCAGGGCCGTGTGAGCGGCCCGGCCGGTCCCGCCCCGAGCCGCCTCGCCAAGGGGACTCTTCCGGCACTTCCGGCACTCGTGTCCACCAAGTGAACACGTTCAACACGTCAGCGCTACAGTTCTGCCACGCGGCCGCCCCGTTCACGGCGATGCCGCCATCCCGACCTGTGGGGGGTCCCCTTTGCCGCGCTCTCAGCGCAGGCTTCCGCGCGCCTTCGTGCGTGCCGCAGCCGTCTTCGCACTCTCGGCGGGCGTCATCACGCCCGCCGTCGTCCACGCCCCGTCCGCGCACGCGGACTGGACCTATCTCGTCGGCACGACCACCGACAAGGGCGGCTACTCCGTCTCCCTGCCCAGCAACGCCTTCTGGGTGAAGGTCAGCGTGCTGGCCTCCACCGCACCCGACGCCCGGGTGCTGGCCTCCACGGAGGAACTGAAGGCGTCCGGCAACAGCTGGACCACCGAAGCGCCCCTCGTCCTGCCGGAGGGCACGCCCCTCGGCGACTACCCGGTGCGCGTCGACTACCGCCTGTCCGGCGAGACCACCAAGCAGTGGAACGGCGGCACCTACGGCCACCGGCTGCACCTCGGCGTGGGGAAGGTCTCCTTCGACCACACCACCACCACGTGGGACCGGCGCACCGTCGTCCTCACCGGCACCACCACCAGCTGGAACCCGTCCACCGGGGAGCGCTCCACCGCCCCCGAGGGCACCACCGTGCGGGTCAGCTACACCGCCTCCAACACCATCTTCGACAAGACCGCGCAGGTGGGAGCCGACGGCTCCTTCTCGCTGCCCGTCACACCCAACGGCACGCTCTGGGGCGGTACCGCCACCGTGCTCTCCGCACCCGGCTCGTTCGACCCGGACGAGGCGACCCGCGTGCCCGGCCTGGACGTCGAGAAGCTCGTCCACCGCATCACCACGAACATCAACAAGTTCCGCGTCCTCGCGGGCACCGACGTACGGGTCACCGGCCGCGTCGAGCGGCTCACCGACGACGGCTGGAAGCCCTTCGCCAACGCACCGGTGATCGCCACCGGCGCCGAGGTCGGCGGACCCCAGGACCCCGCGAGCCAGCTGCTCGGCGGCGCCACCTCGTCCGCGACCGGCACGTTCACCTTCAACGCCCGCGCCCAGTACGCCACGCGCGCCGTCCACACCTCGCTGCGGCCCTCCGCCTACTGGGCCGACAGCAGCGGACGGCGCCCCTCGTACAGCCACGACATCGCCGTACCGCAGCAGTTCACCTACAGCCCGTACACGATCACGCTGGACCAGTACGGGACCGTCAACGCCAAGGGCCGCCTCAACAACGGCTCCTACTGCGACCCCGCCTACCAGTACGTGACGCTCCAGGCGTCCCTGGACAGCGGGCGCACCTGGCGCAATCTGCGGACCGTGCGCGCCGACTCGTACTGCAGCTACGACATCACCAACGCCGGATACGAGAGCGCCCTCTACCGCGTCCACCACGCGGAGACCAACCAGCTCGTCGCCAAGTCCGGACCGAGCCTGAAGCGCGCCCGCAACGACACCCGGTTCTCCGCCTTCGCCATCAGCCCCACCCGGCCCGCGGTGAACAGCAAGATGACCGTCTCCGGCACGCTCCAGCAGAAGACCGGCGGCGTCTGGAAGCCCTTCGGCGGCGCGAAGGTCACCCTGGTCTTCAAGCCCAAGGGCGAGAACCAGTGGTACTGGGTCGCCAAGAACATCCCGACCAACGGCAGCGGCCGGTTCAGCTACCGCGCCACCGCCTACGGCGACGGCTCATGGGCGGTCTACCTCCAGACCACCGGCAGCACCTTCTACAGCGAGACGAAGGCGAAGTACATCGATGCGCGCTGACCTCCGCCTCTCCCTGACAGCGGTGGTGACCGCCGCGGCCCTGGCCGCCACCACCGCGCCCGCCCTCGCCGAGGACACCCCGGTGAGCTCCCCGGTCGGCGTCGGACGGGCCGTCACCGACGAGACCCAGCGGGGCACCTTCAAGGTGACCGCGTGGACCGACGCGCGCGGCGCGAAGATCACCGCCGTCTCGGCCCGCGTCCGGCAGGGCGACACCGTCCTCGCCGAGTTCCCCGCCCTGAGCTCACTGGCCTCGTGGAGCGACCCCAGCCTGGAGGCCGCGTACGCGCCCCCGGCCGGGACCGTGCTCAAGCTGGTCGAGGACGGGGGCGTCATGCCCGCGCTCGGCACGTACGCCATCGATGTCACCGCCACCGACTCGCTCGGCAACAGGATCACCCGCACCGACGCCGGACGGCTCGACTTCCGGGTGCGCCCGGAACTGAAGTTCGGCGTGAGCGTCCCCTCCTGGGAGGACCGCGCCGCGCGCGGCCAGGGCACCCTGATCGGTGTGGAGCCCGGCTCCGGCGACGTGGTGCCGCTCGGCGGCCGCACGATCACCCTCCGGCCCCCGGAAAGCTCCGGCGGCACCGTCCACACGGCGGTCACCGACGGCACGGGCGCCTTCACCGGGTCTCCGGTCCCCATCCCACGCGGCTCCTACGAGAGCTTCGCGGCGACGTTCACCGAGGACTCCGCCGAGGTGCACGGCACCACCTCGGAGTACCGGTGGGTGGACAGTCTCAAGGCCCGGCAGGTGAAGGTCACCGCCACCGCCGACAAGAAGCGGGCCGCCAACGGGGAGCCCGTCACCGTCAGCGGCCGGATGACCGACCCGGCCACCGGGAACGCCCCGCTGGCGAACCAGCCGGTACGGGTCTACCTCGGCCACCACGAGTACGGCCGTCCCTACGGGAAGACCGTGCACACCGACGCGGACGGCCGGTTCTCCGTACGGCTGATCGCTGCGGCGGGCATCGAGGGCGCCGGATACTGGCGGGTCGACTCCGCTGACCCGTACCTGATGTTCCCCTTGCTCAGCGGGGTCCTCGCGGTTCCGGTGGAATCCCGCACCGACCGGCTCAGCACCTCGCTGACCGCCAACGGCAAGCTCACGGTGACCGGCGTCTTCCGCGCCCGCTACCAGCTGCACAGCTTCCCAGACCGCCAGCAGTACGTACAGCTGGAGCAGGCCGTCAACGGGGTCTGGAAGAAGGTCGGCCCGACGGCGAGCGTGAACTCCCTCTACTGGAACACGTTCACGATCTCCTTGAACAGCCGTGGCGGCTGGTTCCGGCTGCGGCACCTGACCAGCGACGAGTTCGCCGAGTCCAGCACCCCCTCGTTCCGGCTCGCCCGGGCCGAGACCCGGACCGTCGGTCTGAACGCCGGACCCGAGCCCGTCCGCAAGGGCGCCGACGTGACCGTCACCGGGGCCGTCCAGCACTACCTCGACGGCGCCTGGCGCACGCTCGGCAACGCCACCGTGAAGCTGGAGTTCCAGCCCAGGGGTTCGACGTCCTGGAAGCCCGTCGGCACCGGCCGGGCCAGCCGCAGCGGCCAGGTCTCGCTCCGCGCGAAGGCGACCGCGGACGGCAGCTGGCGCATCCGGTACTACGGCGACGCCACGCACTTCGACTCCCCGGCGAACGCCGGCGGCGACTACGTCGATGTGCGCTGACCTGCGCTGACCTGCGCTGAGGTGCGCTGACACCCACTCACACGGACGCCCGCCGCTCCACGAGCGGCGGGCGGAACGCCCGAGGGCGGCACCCCCAGTGGGGGTGCCGCCCTCGTTCCGTTCTTCGCGTCAGCGACGAACCACCGATCCCGGAGGATCAGAAGTCCATGTCGCCGCCCGGCATACCGCCACCGGCGGGCGCGGACGCCTTCTCCGGCTTGTCGGCGATGACGGCCTCGGTGGTGAGGAACAGCGCGGCGATCGACGCGGCGTTCTGCAGCGCGGAGCGCGTCACCTTCGCCGGGTCGATGATGCCCTCGGCGATGAGGTCGACGTACTCGTTGGTCGCGGCGTTCAGACCGTGACCGACGGGCAGGTTGCGGACCTTCTCCGCCACGACGCCGCCTTCGAGACCGGCGTTGACCGCGATCTGCTTCAGCGGGGCGTCGAGCGCCTTGCGGACGATGTCGGCACCGGTGGCCTCGTCACCCGAGAGCTCCAGCTTGTCGAAGACGCCATCGGCCTGCACCAGGGCCACGCCGCCGCCGGCGACGATGCCCTCCTCGACGGCCGCCTTCGCGTTGCGAACGGCGTCCTCGATGCGGTGCTTGCGCTCCTTGAGCTCGACCTCGGTCGCGGCACCGGCCTTGATGACGGCCACGCCGCCGGCCAGCTTCGCCAGGCGCTCCTGGAGCTTCTCGCGGTCGTAGTCCGAGTCGCTGTTCTCGATCTCGGCGCGGATCTGGTTGACCCGACCGGCGACCTGGTCGCTGTCACCGGCACCGTCGACGATGGTGGTCTCGTCCTTGGTGATGACGACCTTGCGGGCGCGGCCCAGCAGGTCGAGGCCCGCGTTCTCCAGCTTGAGGCCGACCTCCTCGGAGATGACCGTGCCGCCGGTGAGGATGGCGATGTCGTTCAGCATCGCCTTGCGGCGGTCGCCGAAGCCCGGAGCCTTGACCGCGACGGACTTGAAGGTGCCGCGGATCTTGTTGACGACCAGGGTCGACAGGGCCTCGCCCTCGACGTCCTCGGCGATGATCAGCAGGGGCTTGCCCGACTGCATGACCTTCTCCAGGAGCGGGAGCAGGTCCTTCACGGAGGAGATCTTGGAGTTGACGATCAGGAGGTACGGGTCGTCGAGGGACGACTCCATGCGCTCCATGTCGGTGGCGAAGTACGCCGAGATGTAGCCCTTGTCGAAGCGCATGCCCTCGGTGAGTTCCAGCTCCAGACCGAAGGTCTGGGACTCCTCGACGGTGATGACGCCTTCCTTGCCGACCTTGTCCATCGCCTCGGCGATGAGCTCGCCGATCTGGGTGTCGGCGGCGGAGATGGAGGCCGTGGAAGCGATCTGCTCCTTGGTCTCGACATCCTTCGCCTGCTCCAGCAGGGCGCCCGAGACGGCCTCGACGGCCTTCTCGATACCGCGCTTGAGGGCCATCGGGTTGGCACCGGCGGCCACGTTGCGCAGGCCCTCGCGGACGAGCGCCTGGGCGAGGACGGTGGCGGTGGTCGTACCGTCGCCGGCGACGTCGTCCGTCTTCTTGGCGACTTCCTTGACCAGCTCGGCGCCGATCTTCTCGTACGGGTCCTCGAGCTCGATCTCCTTGGCGATGGAGACACCATCGTTGGTGATCGTGGGGGCGCCCCACTTCTTCTCGAGGACGACGTTGCGGCCCTTGGGGCCGAGGGTGACCTTGACGGCGTCAGCGAGCTGGTTCATGCCGCGCTCGAGACCGCGCCGGGCCTCCTCGTCGAACGCGATGATCTTGGCCATGTGAAGTGGTCCTCCCGGACATGGGGTGGATAACGCTCCAGGACCGCGCCGACGCCCGCGACGGACGGCCTCCGTGGTTCCGCGTGGTTCCTTGCCCCACCCGGACGGCGACCTCGTCTGCCCGATCCTCGTAAGCACTCTCACCTACCGAGTGCTAACGCCAATGATTAGCACTCGACCTAGGAGAGTGCAAGCGACTCTCGATGATCGGGACATGGGGGAAGAGGTGCGGAAGGGGCGCGGAAGGGGTGCGCGCGCGGCACCCGGAAGGGGCGCGCGGGTGAACCGGCCGACCCGGGGGAGGCGGCGCGGACCCGGGAGCGGGACGGACCCGGGGGAGGCGGGACGGACCGGCGCGGACCCGGGGAGGCGGCGCGGACCGGCGCGGACCCGGGGAGGCGGCGCGGACCGGCGCGGACCCGCGGGTGCCCGGGAACGCCCGAGGGGGCCGCATCCCTTGAAGGAATGCGGCCCCCTCGACGGCGTTGCGTCAGTGGCCGATCGCGCCGTGCTCAGACGGCGAGTTTGACCATGTCCGCCTGCGGACCCTTCTGGCCCTGCGAGATCTCGAACTCGACTCGCTGTCCTTCTTCGAGACTGCGGTAGCCATCCATCTGGATCGCGCTGTAGTGGACGAATACATCCGCACCACCGTCGACCGCGATGAAGCCGTAGCCCTTCTCCGCGTTGAACCACTTGACGGTGCCCTGAGCCATGCCTAACTCCCCTATTACTGGCCCTTGCGCGGGCCCGCACTTCACGGACCCGGGTCAGACCCTGCGCCGGAACGCGTCGACCGCGGCTGAATGTATCTGTCCAACTGCCCTCTGCAACAGGTCATTCGAGCGAGAATTCTGGGCGCGACTGAAAGCAGAATTAGGGATATTCCCCTGGCTTATGGGGCAACTCGGGCCCGGCAAAGCGCGCAGAAGGTACACAATGCGCACACACTTTGGCTGCTTCTTGTCGCGCAGGGACGCATTCTCATATGCGTCCGGCATGAGCAGCGGAGGGGGCTTCCCCAACTCTACCGCGCTCAACCATATAGAATTGCCCCTTCCGCTTATTGTCGCGGAAGGGGCAATTCGAGAGGGATGGGGATCAGCAGCCGCCCGCGACCGCCGGGATGATCGAGACGCCCGCGCCCGCCGGGGTGGCGGTCTCCAGGCCCTGCTCGAAGCGCACGTCGTCGTCGTTCACGTAGACGTTGACGAAGCGGCGCAGCTTGCCCTGGTCGTCCAGGACGCGGGCGGCGATGCCCGTGTGGTTCTTCTCCAGGTCCGCGATGACCTCGGCGAGAGTCCCGCCCTCGGCCTGGACCTCGGAGAGCCCGCCCGTGTAGGTGCGGAGGATGGTGGGGATGCGGACGTTCACAGCCATGTCTTCGTAGCCTTTCAGAGGGCCAGGCCGGCGTCGCGGAACGCGTCCAGGCTCGGGCGGATGGTGGTGGTGGCCTGGGAGGTGTCGGCCACCGCGTCCAGGGTCTTGAGCCCGTCACCGGTGTTGAGGACGACCGTGGTGAGGTTCGGGTCGATGAGCCCGTTCTCGACGAGCTTGCGCGTGACGCCGACGGTCACCCCGCCCGCGGTCTCGGCGAAGACGCCCTCGGTGCGGGCGAGGAGCCTGATCGCGTCCACCACCTGCTCGTCGTTCACGTCCTCCACGGCGCCGCCGGTGCGGCGGGCGATGTCGAGGACGTAGGGGCCGTCGGCCGGGTTGCCGATGGCGAGCGACTTGGCGATCGTGTTCGGCTTCTGCGGGCGGACCACGTCGTGACCGGCCTTGAAGGCGGCGGAGACCGGGGAGCAGCCCTCGGCCTGGGCGCCGAAGATCTTGTACGGCCTGTCCTCGACGAGGCCCAGCTTGATCAGCTCCTGGAGACCCTTGTCGATCTTCGTGAGCTGGGAGCCGGAGGCGATGGGGATGACGAGCTGGTCGGGGATGACCCAGCCGAGCTGCTCGCAGATCTCGTACGCCAGCGTCTTGGAGCCCTCGCCGTAGTACGGGCGGAGGTTGACGTTGACGAAGCCCCAGCCCTCGCCGAGCGGGTCGCCGATGAGCTCCGAGCAGAAGCGGTTGACGTCGTCGTAGTTGCCCTCGATGGCGACGAGTTCACCGCCGTACACGGCGGCCATGACGACCTTGCCCTGCTCCAGGTCGTGCGGGATGAACACGCAGGAGCGGAAGCCCGCGCGGGCGGCGGCGGCGCCGACGGCCCCGGCCAGGTTGCCCGTGGAGGAGCAGGAGAGGGTGGTGAAGCCGAAGGCGCGGGCCGCTTCGATGGCCTGGGCGACGACCCGGTCCTTGAAGGAGTGGGTCGGGTTGCCCGAGTCGTCCTTGACGAAGAGCTTGCCGGGGGCGACGCCGATCTCGCGGGCGAGGTTGTCGGCCTGGACGAGCTTGGTCCAGCCGGGGTTCAGGTTGGGCTTCTCGGCGACGTCGGCGGGGACGGGCAGCAGGGGGGCGTAGCGCCAGATGTTGGCGGGGCCGGACTCGATCTGCTTGCGCAGCGCCTCGGGGTCACCGAGAGGCAGGTCGTACGCCACTTCGAGCGGTCCGAAACACAGCTCGCAGGCGAAGATCGGGCCGAGTGCGAAGACTTCACCGCATTCCCGACAGGAGAGCCCTGAAGCGGGACCGAGATCGACGGTGGTCGCGGGGGTGACGGTCTGTACAGCCATGGAGGCGAGGCCCTTTCTCCTCATCTTTCCCATGACGAATTTTTCGCCATGAGACGGATTTGGCACCTTCCCGAGCCGGGGACCTCGATGGAGGACGAGATGAACCGACTGGAGGGTTGCCGGGGCTTCAACGGGCCGTTTCCCTCTGCCCCTCTGGATGAGCGGTATTCGATTGTGAAGCGCGCTGGACTTCGTTCCTGCGCTCCGACGCGGGCGGCACCCCGACGTGCATCGGGCATCCGCGTTGTTCAAGACTGTAACCGAAGGCCCGGACGCTTGGACCGGCCGTCCGTACCGCGAGATGGAGATCACGTGCTGGAAGAGGTGGAGCGCTGGCTGGACCGGCGGTCCTGGTCCCTGGCGGACCGGCCGCTGGATCAGGTCCTCGCCGCCAAGCGCTCGACACGGGTCAGCGTGGTGCTGCCCGCGCTGAACGAGGAGGCGACGGTCGGGGAGATCGTCTCCGTGATCCGGCGCGAGCTGATGTCGGAGGCGGTACCGCTGGTGGACGAGCTGGTGGTGATCGACTCGGGTTCCACCGACCGCACGGCGGAGGTGGCGGCGGCGGCCGGGGCGCGGGTCGTCGCGCGGGACGCGGTGCTGCCCCGGATACCGGCCGTGCCGGGCAAGGGCGAGGTCCTGTGGCGGTCACTGATGGTGACGAGCGGGGACGTGGTCTGCTTCGTGGACGCGGACCTGCGGGACTTCTCGGCGGACTTCGTGACGGGGATCGTGGGCCCGCTGCTCACCGATCCCGAGGTGTCCTTCGTGAAGGCGATGTACGACCGCCCGCTGGGCGACGCCCCCGGGCAGGGCGGCCGGGTGACGGAGCTGGTGGCCCGGCCGCTGCTGAACCTGCACTGGCCCGCGCTCGCCGGATTCGTCCAGCCGCTGGGCGGGGAGTACGCGGCCCGGCGCTCGCTCCTCGAACGGCTGCCCTTCCCGGTCGGTTACGGAGTGGAGCTGGGGCTGCTCGTGGACGCCCTGCACACGGTGGGTCTGGACGCGCTCGCGCAGGTGGACGTGGGGGTGCGCAAGCACCGGCACCAGGACGGGCAGGCACTGGGCCGGATGGCGGCGGCGATCTACCGGACGGCGCAGCTGCGGCTCTCGCGGGGGCATCTGGTGCGGCCCCGGCTGACGCAGTTCGAGCGGGGAGCGGCGGGCTTCGAGCCCCGTACGTACGCGGTGGACACGGAGGAGCGACCGCCGATGGTGGAAATCACGGAGTACGCGAGCCGTCGCGTGGCGTAACGCCCCATGATGATGTGTTTTGCATACATTGCGCTTTCATGCGCTTCAGACACCACCACCTGGGCAGGGTGCTCGCGGTCATCGGGCTGACGGCGGGCTCGCTCGCCTCCACGGCGGCGGGACGGGCCGCCGCCGATGTGGTCGAGCCCTTCGGCGAGCGGTACGGGGCCTCGCTGTACGGCGACTTCACGACGCTCGGCAACACGGTCATGGGCTGCCCGGCCGCGTCCGGGGGAGCGGCGGCCCCCGGCGGCCCGGGGGGCCCTGGCGGCCCTGGCGCCTCGGGGGCCTCCGGGGCCACAGGGACCTCCGGGGCCACGGGGGCCTCCGGCGTCTTGGTCCCTTCTGGGGCCTCGGGTGCTTCTGGCGTCTTGGTCCCTTCTGGGGCCTCGGGTGCTTCTGGCGGCCCGGAAGCCTCGCCAGCCACTCGTAACGCTTCTCCCTCAGCGGGCCCTATCCGCCCCACGAGTCTCACTAATCCCACAGCCACCACAGCCCTCTCTGCCTCCTCTGCCTCCTCTGCCCCCTCTGCTGGTTCTGGTCCCATCAAGCCCATCGGCCCCGACGACCCCGCGACCCGCTGTGCGGCCGCCGCGCGCGGGCAGGGCCCCGACGGCGGCAACGCCTTCGTGATGCGGCGGACCGACGCGGCGGGAGTCTCGCCCGGCTTCGGCTCCAGCTCCGGCCACGTGCGGATCCCGGCGGGCGCGGAGGTCGCGTACGCCCGGCTCTTCTGGGGCGGGAACGACGGCACGCACCGGGGTCCCGGCGGGGCCGACCTGAGGCGCTGCGACCTCGCGGGCGCGGACGTCGACCCCTCGCCCGGGGACCCGGCGACGACCGCCCCGGTGCTCCGGATCGGCTCGGGCCCGACGGTCCCGGTCCGGGTCGACAGCATGGTCACGGACCCGGCGGACAGCGCGGGGGCGCACTTCTACACCGGCGAGTCGGACGTGACCGCCGCCTTCGCGGGCGTCTCCGGGACGGACGCGCGCGTGACGGTCGGGAACGTCTGGGCGGCGGGCGGCAAGGGCTGCGCGGCGGGCTGGTCCCTGACCGTGGTCCACCGCTTCCCCGGCCCGGTCGCGGAACCCGCCCCCGTACGGCGGACGGTCTCCGTGTACGGCGGGCACGTCGTCCAGCGGCCCGACTCCCCCGCCACCACGGTCACCGTGGACGGCTTCCGGCGGGGGGCGGGACCGGTGCGGGCGGGCGTGGTCGCCTTCGGCGGCGACCGGAACGCCCCCGGGGACGTCTTCCGCGTCGACGGCCGGACCGTCACCGAGGGCCGTACCGGGGACACCGACAACTTCTTCGTCGGCGGGAGCGACGGCGCCCTCGACCCCCGCCCGGCCGACAGCCTCGGGGTCGACGCCAAGGAGTTCGTCCTGCCCGACGGGGCCGTCCCGCAGGGCGCGACCTCCGCCGAGCTGTCCTTCGCCACCCGGGGCGACACCTTCGTACCGGCCGGGCTGGCGTTCTCCGTACCGGTGCCGGACCTGGAGATCACCAGGACGGCGAGCCCGCGCGAGGTCCGGCCCGGGGACGTCCTCACCTACACGGTCACCGCGCGGAACACCGGCCCCGCCGACCTCCCGGCCGTCCGGTTCTCCGACGACCTGACCGGCGTCCTCGACGACGCCGACCACCGCCGGGACGCCCGTACGGACCTGGGCACGGTGACGTACACGAAGCACGGCACCGCCTTCTCCGGCGCCCTCCCCGCCGGAAGGACCGCGACCGTCACCTACTCGGTGCGGATCAAGGACCGGCCGGAGGGGGACGGGCGGCTGCGCTCCGGCGTCACGTCGGAGACACCCCGCTCGAACTGCGGACCGGGCAGCGTGGACCCGGCGTGCGCGACGGCCCCGGCGCTGACCCGCCCGGCCCCGCCACGGGCGGCCCCCACCCAGGCGGCCCCGCCACGGACGCTCCCCACCCGGACGGCCCAGGCCCGGCCGGCCGCCGGGGACGGCAAGAACGCCACCCCGGCGCCCCCGGCGGCGGCCGGACCCGCCTCCCCGGCGCCCCCGGCCCCGGGTCCGCGCGGGAACACGGGCTCGATGGCCGCGACCGGCGGGCACGGCGAGCGGCTCTGGCTGCTCGGCGCCCTCGGCCTGGCCCTCGCGGCGACGGGCCTGGTGGCGAAGGCGGCCCTGCGCGGCCGACGCGACACCTGAGGAGGCCGGGGCCCACGTGACGAAGGGGGAAACCCCAGGGGGGAAGCCGAGGGGCGGGGAAGCCGGGTCCGGCCGTCCCGCCCCCGAGGACCCTCCGTGGCCGGATCACCCCGTCTCGTATCCGTACGTTTGAGCGTTTACGGGACGGGCTAGGTTCGCCCCATGGCTACTGTGCTTGTGGCATCCAACCGGGGCCCCGTCTCGTACGCGCTCGGCGAGGACGGCGGACTCGACGCCCGCAGGGGCGGCGGCGGCCTGGTCTCCGGTCTGAGCGCCGTGTCCGCCCAGGACAGTCTGTGGGTGTGCGCGGCCCTCGGCGAGGGCGACCGGGAGGCCGTCCGGCGGGGGATCGGGGAGCCGGGCGTACGGATGCTGGACATCGATCCGTCCGTCTACACCGACGCGTACAACGGCATCGCGAACTCGGTGCTGTGGTTCGTCCACCACCATCTGTACGACATCCCGCGCGAGCCCGTCTTCGACGCCGGGTTCCGCCGCCGCTGGGACGCCTACCGCGCCTACAACCGCGCCTTCGCGGAAGCCCTGGCGGCCGGTGCCGACGAGGGTGCGGCCGTCCTCGTCCAGGACTACCACCTGGCGCTCGTCCCGGGACTGCTCCGGGAACTCCGCCCCGACCTGCGGATCTCCCACTTCACCCACACGCCGTGGGCCGACCCCTCGTACTTCCGGATGCTGCCCGCCGACATCCGCGCCGAGCTGCTGTGGGGGATGCTCGGCGCCGACGAACTCGGCTTCCACACCTGGGCCTGGGCGCACAGCTTCCTGGGGTGCGCCTCCATGGACGACGAGACCGGGACGGCCGACGCCTTCATCCCGAGCGGCGACCCCCGCCGCTGGGTGCTCCACCGCAGGACCGGCGGCCCGAAGCGGACCACCTGGATCAGGACGTACCCGCTGGGCGTGGACGGCGAGGACCTGCTGGCCCTCGCCCACCGGCCCGAGGTCGACGAACGGCTGGCCGCCCTGCGGGCCGAGGTCGGCGACCGCAGGACCATCGTCCGGGTCGACCGCACGGAGCTGTCCAAGAACATCCTGCGCGGGCTGCTCGCCTACCGGGAACTGCTCACCGTCCACCCCGAGTGGCGCGGCCGGGTCGTCCACCTGGCGTCCGCGTACCCGTCACGGCAGGACCTGGAGGTCTACCGCGCCTACACCGCCTCGGTCACCGAACTGGCGGAGGAGATCGACGCGGAGTTCGGCACGGCGGACTGGCGGCCGGTCCTGGTCTCCGTCGAGGACGACTTCACCCGCTCCCTGGCCGCGTACCGCCTGGCGGACGTGGCCCTGGTGAACCCGGTCCGCGACGGCATGAACCTGGTGGCCAAGGAGATACCGCTCGTCTCGGAGGAGGGCTGCGCCCTGGTCCTGTCGACGGGCGCGGGCGCCTACCAGGAACTACGGGACCACGCCCTGACGGTGAACCCCTACGACGTCACGGAGACCGCCGAAGCCCTCCACCGGGCCCTGACGATGCCCCCCGAGGAACGCGCCACCCACACGAAACACCTCAGAGCGGCAGCCACGGCCCTCCCCCCACAACAGTGGTTCCTCTCCCAACTGACGTCCCTCACCGAACGCTAGGACGTACCAGGCGTCGCCAGGCCTGCCCTCCGGGCAGACGACGCTACTTTTGAAACACGCCCTAGACGAGCTGTTCCACCATTCCTGCTGGTAGCCGGGGGAGAGACGCGATGCGTGTGGGAGTCACCGGGCATCGGGGGCTGAGCGCCTCCGTGGAGGGGCGGGTCCGTGAGCTTCTGGAGGCCGCCGTGGGGGCGTACGGGCCTGACGGGCTGGTCGGCGTCTCCTGTATCGCGGACGGTCCTGACGCGTGGTTCGCCGAGTACGTGCTCGCGCACGGCGGACGGCTGGAGGTCGTCGTCCCGGCCGACGCGTACCGGGAGAGCCTGCCCGAGGAGCACTGGCCGGTGTACGACCGGCTGCTGGGCCGGGCGGCGGAGGTGCACCGGACCGGCATGACCGACTCCGACCCGGCCGCGCACATGGCGGGCAGCGAGGTCCTCGTCGGCCTGGCGGACGAACTGCTGGCCGTGTGGGACGGAATGCCCGCCTGGGGCTTCGGCGGCACCGCCGACGTGGTGGCGTACGCGGAGCGCACCGGGGTCCGGGTGCGGGTCCTGTGGCCGGAGGGAGCGAGCCGCCGGTCCGACACACACCTCTCCACACCCCCGGAAGGACCCGCATGACCCCCCGACTCCGCCGCTACGACGGCTCGTTCGAAGGCGTGAGGCAGGTCGTCGGTCCGCTGGTCTCGGTGTACGCGCGGGTGCGTGAGCCGCTGCTGCATCTGCCGAACTACGCGGTGGCGACCTTCGCCGAGCGCCTGGAGCGGCACAGCCGGGAGGCGGGGTTCGGGGCGGTCCTCGCGTTCGACGCCGAGGACCGGCCGGTGGGCTACGCGTACGGCAACACCGTGGAGGAGGGCGACCGGTGGTGGACGAGGACGGGCGAGGTCGACGCCCGGTTCACCGGCTCCCCCGTCCTGGCGCTCAAGGAGATCGGTGTGACGGTTGCCCACCGGGGCACCGGACTCGCCCGGCGCGTCCACGACGCACTGCTCGCCGGTCGCGGTGAGGCGTACGTGTCCCTCATGGTCAACGCGGCGGCGGGCGACGGGAAGGTCCGGCGGGTCTACGAGTCCTGGGGGTACACGGCGATCGGCACCAGCCGTCCCTCCCCCGGCGCCCCCGTCCTCACCTCGATGATCAGACCGATGAGCGTCGACGGGCACCCCGTCCGCGTCCGCCAAGGCCCCTGACCCGGCCGGTGGCCTAGACTCCGGCCTCCTGATCCGGCGGGTTGCAGCGGGGGCGGCATGGCGAGTGGCGGCGATGGTACGGGCAGGACGCGGCGGGTCGGCCCCGGTGTGACGGCGCTGTACGGCGCGCTCTATGTCAGCGCCCTGTTCCTGCTGGTCACGGGCTTCCTCATGGAACCGGCGGGCTGTGGCTCGCGCGCCAACCCCTCATGCTCGGCCGAGACGAACTGGCGCCTCGGCGTCGGCTTCGGGCTGATCTTCGTCGGAGGGCCCGTCCTGCACAAGCTCCTGCCGGGCACCCCGCTCGGACGGGGGACGAGCAGGAAGGCGGCCGTCGCCGCTCTGCTGCTGGGCTCGGCCATCGGTGTCGCCCTGGCGGAGGCGGGAGTCCGCGCGGTGTCCTGACGCGCGCGATCACCTCGCCGCGCGTGGGGTCACCCCGCCCCGCGCGCGATCACCTCGCCGCGCGTGCGGTCGCCCCGCCCGACGGTGGGGTCACCCCGCCGTCCCCATCGCCTCCGCCAGGGACGCCAGCAGGGTCACCACCCCCCGTGGGCCCTCGACCGCGAGGTCCGCGCGGTCGGTGAGTTCCGTTACTTCCGTGGAGCCGCTGCACACCAGGAGGCCCGGCACGCCGTCGGAGCGGAGCTTCTCCACGGCGGCGAAGGCGGGCAGGTCCCCCAGGTCGTCACCCGCGTAGAGCACCGACTCGGCGCCGGTCTCCCGTACGTACTCCAGGAGCGCGACCCCCTTGTCCATGCCCGGCGGCCGCAGCTCCAGGACCATCCTGCCCGGTTCCAGGACGAGCCCGTGGTGGGTGGCGAGGTCCCCCAGAGGTCCCTTGAGTGCCTCGAAGGCGTTCTCGGGGTCGAGGGCGCGCCGGGTGTGCACCGCGACCGCCCGGCCCTTCTCCTCGATCCAGACCCCCGGCCAGGCACCGGCCCGGTCCAGGAAGCCCGGGAGTTCGGCGCGGACCGAGGCGACGCCCGGGTGCGGGGCGGGGGCGTGGACGGTTCCGGTGACCGCGTCCCAGCGCTCGGCCCCGTAGTGGCCGAGGACGACGAGGTGTTCCAGACCGGGGACCCCGGCGAAGCCGCCGTGCCGGACGGCGACCCCGGCGGGGCGGCCGGTCACGACGGCGACGGAGGCGACCCGGGGCGCGAGCGCGGCGAGCGCGGCGACGGCGCCGGGGTGGGCGCGGGCCCGTTCCGGGTCGGGGACGATCTCGGCGAGGGTGCCGTCGAAGTCGAGGGCGACGACGGCGTGCGCGGGCCGCGCGAGGAGCGCGGCCAGACCGTCGCGGCCGGCGGAGGTGGTCGGGTGCGGGAGGCTGCTGACCATGTCCCGACCCTACCGACGCGGGGCGTCCGCGTCAGCGGGACGGACCACCGGACCGGAGCACGGCTGGAGCACGGCCGGAGCACGGGGGTCACCCGGTCAGCGGCGCTGCTGCCGTTCCGCCCTGATCCTGCGCAGCCGGTTGACCGTCACCGGGTCGTGGGCGAGGGCGCGGGGGTCGTCGAGGAGGGCGTTGAGGAGCTGGTAGTAGCGGGTCGGGGAGAGGCCGAGGCGCTCGCGGACGGCCCGCTCCTTGGCGCCGGGGCCCGGCCAGGAGCGGCGCTCGACAGCGAGCAGGGCCCGCTCGCGCGCCCCGAGCCCGGAGGCGTCGTCGGCGGCGGGCGACGGGACCGTGCCCCGGGCGGCGGCGGAAGTCGGGACCGCGCCTCCGGCGGCGGGCGAGGGTGCCGTATCGCCATCCGCCACGGCGGGCGACGGAGCCGTACCGGCGTGGTCGGCGGGCGACGGGACCGCGCCCCTGGCAGCGGCGGGCGACAGAGCCGTATCACCTCGGTCGGCGGCTGACAGGCCCGTATCGCCGTCCGCGTCGGCGGGCGACGGGCACGTACCGGCGTCGGCGGCGAGCGACGGGCCCGTGTCGCCGGCGGCGCCGGGCGGCCCGTCCCCGTCTCCGGTGGCGTCCGCCCTCGCGGCCCGTTCCTCCTCGGTCATACGACCAACCTATTACTCCGCGTTCTCCGCCGCCGTCGCCACCCGGCCGATCGAGGCCAGGACCTGGGAAGGATTCCCGGACGGGGTCACCGCCTTGCCGATGTTCTGCTTGACGGTCTCGCTGACCTTCGCCCAGGAGGTCTTGCCGACCGGGGGGAGCTGGCTGCCCGGGAGCGTCTTGAGGAAGACGCGGAGGTCGGCGTGCTGGGCGTCGGTCTCCATGCGGGTGGAGGCGGTGACGGTGACGGGCAGGAGGCCGTGGTCCCCGGCGAACTTCAGCACGTTCTCGTCGCTGAAGACGAAGTTGAGGAAGTCGCCGATCTCCTTGCGGTTCCCGTTCTGCTTGAAGCCCATGATCCAGTCGGCGACACCCATCGCGGTCTTCGCCGGGCCGTCGTTGCCGGGCAGCGCGACCTGGCCGACCTCGATGCCCTTCTCGGCCGCCTGCTTCAGGAGCGAGGGGTGGCCGTTGAGCATCCCGACCTCGCCGCTCGCGAACGCGGCGAACGCGGCCTTGCGGTTGAGCTTGCCGGGCGCGACGGGACCGGTCAGGCCCTTGCCGACGAGCTCCTTCTTGAGCCATTCAAAGGTCTTGACGTTGGCGTCGGAGTCCACGTCGTAGTGGTCGGTGCCGTCGGTCCAGCCGCCGCCGCCGCTGACCATCCACATCATCGCCTCGAGCTGCGCCTCCTCCGGTCCGAGGGGCAGCGCGAAGGGGGTGCGGACGCCGTTCTCCTTGAGCTTCCCGGCCGCCTCGGCCAGCTCGTCCCAGGTGGTGGGCGGCTTCGCCCCGGCCTCCTCGAAGAGCGCCTTGTTGTAGAAGAGGGGCCGGGTGGAGGCGACGAACGGCAGCCCGTACTGGGTGCGCTTGTACTCCCCCGCGGCGGCCAGCGGGGGGAGGAAGTTGGCCTGGACGGGGATGGAGAGGAGATCGTCGGCGGAGTACAGCTCCCCGGCGGCGGCGTAGTCGGCGTAGGCGCCGATCTGCGCGATGTCGGGGGCCTTGTCCGCCTTGACCATCTCGGCGACCTTGCGGTCGATGTCGTCCCAGGACTCGATCCGCACCTCGACCTTGACGCCGGGGTTCTTGGCCTCGAAGGCGGTGACCAGGCCGTCCCAGTACTTCTTGCTGGTGTCACTGCCGCCGGAGCCGTATTCGGGGGCGACCAGGCGGAGGGTCACGTCGCCGGATCCACCCCCGAGTGCGCCGCAGCCGGCGACCGTGGCGGTCAGCCCGAGGGCGGCAGCGGCCGCGGTCAGTCCAAGGAATCGTCGCCGCTGCACGGATTCGTCCACCTTTTGCTCGTCGTTGAGCTGCATCGAGCCGCACGTTCGCCCAGAGCAGGGCCGCAAGTCTCCCCCTGGAGCGGGTATGAGGTCTACACCACCCGGGTATCACTTCCGCAACACAGTCGGGACCATGAGCCCATGGCCGGTCCCGAATTTGTATCCGTACGCAACAATCCTCCGCAGTGGACTAGACCTTTTGGGTCTTCGCGCGCCAAACTGTCCTCCGTGAGACATGTCATCGCCCTGGATGTGGGCGGCACCGGTATGAAAGCCGCCCTCGTCGGGGCGGACGGCACGCTGCTCCACGAAGCCCGCCGCGCCACCGGCCGCCGCCGTGGCCCCGAGGCCGTCGTGGAGACGATCCTCGGCTTCGCCGAGGAGCTCCGCGCCCTCGGTACCGAGCGGTACGGACAGCCCGCCGCAGCCGCCGGAGTAGCCGTCCCCGGAATCGTCGACGCGGAGAACGGCGTCGCCGTCTACGCCGCCAACCTCGGCTGGCGCGACGTCCCCATGCGCGAACTCCTCAGCCGCAGGCTCGACGGCATCCCCGTCGCCCTCGGCCACGACGTGCGCACCGGCGGCCTCGCCGAAGGCCGGATCGGCGCGGGCAACGGCGCCGACCGCTTCCTCTTCGTCCCCCTCGGCACCGGCATCGCCGGAGCCATCGGGATCGGCGACCGCATCGAGGCGGGCGCCCACGGCTACGCGGGCGAGATCGGCCACATCGTCGTCCGCCCCGGCGGCACCGACTGCGGCTGCGGCCAGCGCGGCTGTCTGGAGCGGTACGCCTCCGCCTCCGCCGTCTCCCAGGCGTGGGCCAAGGCCAGCGGCGACCCCGAGGCCGACGCGGCCGACTGCGCCAAGGCCGTCGAGTCCGGCGACGCCAAGGCCCTCAAGGTCTGGCAGGACGCCGTCGACGCCCTCGCCGACGGTCTGGTCACCGCGCTCACCCTGCTGGACCCCCGCACGCTCATCATCGGTGGCGGACTCGCCGAGGCCGGGGAAACCTTGTTCACACCACTTCGGGCCGCGGTGGAGGAGCGAGTCACGTTCCAGAAGCTGCCCGCGATCGTCCCGGCGGCCCTCGGGGACACCGCCGGATGTCTGGGCGCGGGCCTCCTCGCCTGGGACCTTCTCGCCGCACAGCGCCCCACCGACTCGGAGGTTTCCGCCTGATGGCCGATCACAAGGTTCTCGCCGGCGCACACGTCGTGCTGCCCACCGGGATCGTCGAGAACGGACGCGTGATCGTCGACGGCGACCGCATCGCGGGCAGCTCCCCCGAGGGCGCCCCGACCGTCGACCTGAGCGGCCACTGGCTCGTCCCCGGCTTCGTGGACATGCACAACCACGGCGGCGGCGGCGCCTCCTTCACCTCCGGCACCGTCGACGAGGTGCTCAAGGGCATCCACACCCACCGGCTGCACGGCACCACCACCGTCGTCGCCTCCTTCGTCACTGGCGAGATGGACTTCCTCGTCCAGCGGGCCGGACTGCTCTCCGAGCTGGCCGAGCAGGGCGAGCTGGCCGGTCTGCACTTCGAGGGCCCGTTCATCTCCCCGTGCCGCAAGGGCGCCCACGACGAGACGCTGCTGCGCGACCCGGACCCGGCCGAGGTCCGCAAGCTGATCGACGCCGCCCGGGGCCAGGCCAAGATGGTCACCCTCGCCACCGAGCTTCCCGGCGGCCTGGACTCCGTACGGCTGCTGGCCGAGCACGGGGTGATCGCCGCGATCGGCCACACCGACGCCAGCTACGAGCAGACCGTCGCCGCGATCGACGCGGGCGCCACCGTCGCCACCCACCTCTACAACGCGATGCCCGCCCTCGGCCACCGCGCGCCCGGCCCGATCGCCGCCCTCCTGGAGGACGAGCGGATCACCGTCGAGCTCATCAACGACGGCACCCATCTGCACCCGGCCGCTCTGGAACTGGCCTTCCACCACGCGGGTCCCGGGCGGGTCGCCTTCATCACCGACGCCATGGACGCCGCCGGGTTCGGCGACGGCCGCTACATGCTCGGCCCGCTGGAGGTCGAGGTCAAGGACAGCGTCGCCCGGCTCGTCGAGGGCGGCTCCATCGCCGGGTCCACCCTCACCCTGGACCGCGCGTTCAAGCGCGCCGCCACCATCGACGGGCTCCCCGTCGATGCGGTCGTCCGGGCCATCTCCGCCAACCCGGCGCGACTGCTCGGCGTGTACGACCGGGTCGGCTCCCTGGAGCCCGGCAAGGACGCCGACATCGTCGTCCTCGACGCGGAGTTCGAGCTCAAGGGCGTCATGCGCAAGGGCGAGTGGATCGTCGACCCGACGGCGGCCACGGCCGTCTGATCAGGAGTCATACCGAAGGGCGGTGGGCCGGGGGTCTGGGCCTGCCGCCTTTCGTTTGGCATGATCGGTGCCCGTCGGAGCGTACGTTCCACAGGACGTCACACGGAGTACGGGGGTCGGTCAGGTGATTCTCACGGTCACCCTCAACACGGCGCTGGACCTGACGTACCGGGTCCCCGCGCTCACCCCGCACGCCTCCCACCGCGTCACCCAGGTCATCGAACGCCCCGGCGGCAAGGGCCTCAACGTGGCCCGGGTGCTCGCCGCCCTCGGCCACCGGACGGTCGCCACCGGTTTCGCGGGCGGCCCCACCGGCGCCGACCTGCGGGCCCGGCTCGCCGCGACCCCGGTCCTGGACGAACTCGTCGAGACCGGCGGCCCCACCCGGCGCACCGTCGCCGTCGTCGACGCGGCCTCCGGGGACACCACCCAGCTCAACGAACCCGGGCCGACCGTCACCCCCGCCGAATGGGCCGCCTTCCGGACCCGCTTCACCGCGCTCCTCGACGGGGCGGCGGCGGTCGCCCTCTGCGGCAGCCTCCCGCCGGGCGTCCACGTGGGGGCGTACGCGGAACTCGTCCGGCTGGCCCGCACCGCCGGGGTGCCCGTCCTCCTGGACACCAGCGGCGAACCCCTGCGGCGGGGCATCGCGGCCCGCCCCGACCTGGTCAAACCGAACGCGGACGAGCTGGCGCAGCTCACCGGCTCCCGCGATCCGCTGCGCGCGACCCACGAGGCCCGGGGCCGGGGCGCCCGCGCGGTCGTCGCCTCGCTCGGCCCCGAGGGCCTGCTCGCGGCGACCCCGGAGGGCCTGTGGCGGGCGGTCCCGCCCGCCGTCGTGAAGGGCAATCCCACCGGCGCGGGCGACTCGGCGGTCGCGGGCCTCCTGTCGGCCCTGGCCGAGGGCGCCCCCTGGCCGGAACGCCTGAGAAGAGCGGTGGCCCTGTCGGCGGCGACGGTCCTCTCCCCGGTGGCAGGCGAATTCGACGCCCCGGCCTACACGGAACTCCTCGCGCGGGTGACGGTCACGAACGAGCCGGTCTGACGGTCGCCGGGGCCGGGTGCCGGGGCCGGGTGCCGGTCACGGACACCAGGGTCGGACACGGGGTGCCCGTCACGGACCTGGGGGTCAGCCCGGGATGCGGGTGACTTCCAGCCAGTCGAGCAGCACGTTGCACTGGTTGCCGGTCTCGCAGGAGATCTTGATCTCGTTCTCGCCCTTCTGGAGGGTGACCGGCGCCCAGGTGGTCTGCCAGTTCTTCTCCAGGTTCGGGTCCGAGGACCTGATGAAGTTCTTCAGCCCTATGGGCTGCGAGTTCGGCTGCCCGTTGACGGTCAGGGTCGCGAAGGCGTCGACGGCGGGGATGGCGTAGCGGACGGTCAGCCGGTAGTTGCCGTCCACCGGCATCTTCGCCTTCCAGGTCACCGAGGAGCCGACCTGCTCGAAGCCCGCGACGTACGTCCCGTCCGAGCCCTCGGCACCCTTCACGTCCTTCGCGAGGGCGGCGGAGCCGCCCAGTTTGAGGGTCGCCGCGTCCTGCTTCGGGAGTTCGCCCGGGGTGCTCTCCGTGCTGGGTTCGCCGCTGGGCTCCTGCGAGACCGTCGTCGGGGCCGTCGGGGTGGTGCCGCCCGGCTGCCCGTTCTTGTCCTCCTTGCCGGAGTTGCTGATCACGGCGGCGGCGATACCGATGACGACGACCGCGACGACCGCGACCGCGCCGATCAGCAGGCCCCGGGTGTTGGGGCCACGGCCGGAGCCGCCGCCGCGCTGCTGCGGCAGCGGGGTCTGCCGGGTCGGCGGACCGCCGTACATCTCGGGCGCGGCGTACTGCGCCTGCGGCTGGCCGTACGGGCCCTGCTGCTGCGGCGGCACGTAGGGCTGCTGCGGCTGGCCGTACTGGCGCTCGCCGACGGTCCTGACCTGGTTGTACGAGGTGCGGGGGACGCCCGGCTGCGCGGGGGCGGGGCCGGGGTAGCCGTAGCCGCCGCCCTGCGGGGGCTGGGCGCCCGCCGCCTGACCGTCCGCGTACAGGTAGCCGAACGGGTCGTCGTTCTCGGGCGTGTTCGCGCCGTCGTTACCGGCAGCCATCCGGGTTCCTCTCCATGCTCGCCAGCCGTCGCCGACCGGGCGAGCCTACCCCGAACGGCTCAGCCCCCGAAGTTCACCCGGTCGCGTCCGGCGCGTCACCCGGCCCGGCGGTGGGCCTTGGCCCGCGAGCGCTTCTCCACGTACATCCGCTGGTCAGCGGAGTTCAGAACCTCTTCGGCGGTCATCCCGCACTCCGCCCAGCCGATGCCGAAACTGGCCCCGACACGCACCGCCCGCCCGTCCACCCGGATCGGCGGGATGATCGCGTTGCGCAGGCGCACCGCCAGATCGGCGGCGTCGGCCGTGCCGAGCCCGTCGGCGAGGACGACGAACTCGTCACCGCCGAGCCGGGCGACGGTGTCCCCGTCGCGGACGCCGGTGGTGAGGCGGCGGGCCACCTCGATGAGGACGGCGTCCCCGGTGTGGTGCCCGAAGCGGTCGTTGATCGACTTGAAGCCGTCGAGGTCGCAGAAGAGCACCGCGAGCCCTTTGCTGCCGTCGTCGGTCTCGCCGCCGTCGGAGGGGGCGACGACATGGACGTGGTGGTCGTACGGGCCCGCCCCCGCGGGCTCGAAACCGAAGCCGTGCTCGTGTTCGTGCTCGTACGGCGAGTCGTACCCCGGGTGCGGGGAGGGCTCGGAACCGGCCGGGTCGGTGCCGCCGGAGTCGTACACCTCGTACCCGGCGGGCCCCTCGTACCCGGCGGGCCCGTGCCCCGGGGATTCGTAGCCCGGGGGCTCCGTCCCGTAGCCGAAGCCGCCGCCGTATCCGGCGCCCTGCTCGGCCCCCGCGTACGCCGCCGGACGCTCGCAGATCCGGGCGGAGAGCCGGGAGCGCAGCTCGGCGCTGTTGGGGAGACCGGTGAGGGCGTCGTGCGAGGCACGGTGGGCGAGCTGGAGCTCGTGCCGCTTGCGCTCCTCGATGTCCTCGACGTGGGTGAGGAGGAAGCGGGGGCCGTCGGCGGTGTCGGCGACCACCGAGTTGCGCAGGGACACCCAGACGTAGGTGCCGTCGCGCCGCCCGAGCCGCAGTTCGGCCCTGCCGCCCTCGGCGGAGGTCCGCAGCAGGGTCCCGATGTCCCCGGGGTGGACGAGGTCGGCGAAGGAGTAGCGCCGCATCACGGAGGCGGGGCGGCCGAGGAGCCTGCACAGGGCGTCGTTCGTACGGAGCAGCCGGCCGTGCTGGTCGCCGCCCATCTCGGCGATGGCCATGCCGGAGGGGGCGTATTCGAAGGCCTGCCGGAAGGACTCCTCGCTGGCGCGCAGGGCCTGCTGCTCGCGCTCCAGGCGGACCAGGGCGCGCTGCATGTTGGAGCGGAGGCGTGCGTTGCTGATGGCGATGGCCGACTGGGAGGCGTACATCTGGAGCGCTTCCTGGCCCCAGGGCCCGGGGTGGCGGCCGTTGCGCGGGCGGTCGACGGATATGACCCCGAGGAGTTCCCTGCCGGAGCCGGAGGGGACCCCTCCGGTGCGTGCGGAGCCCAGCGTGGGCGCGTACATGGGGGCGTAGAGGCGGTCGTGGGGGTGCCACTCGTCCTCGAAGCGGGGCGCGGGCCCGTCGGTGTGCCACTGGGGCACGTCGTCGTCCATCAGCACCCAGCCCTCGGTGTGCGGTATGAACCGCAGCTCGCCCCAGGAACAGCCCATGGACAGGCGCCGCTCCCAGGAGGCGCGGGAGCCGACCCGGCCGGTGATCAGGGCTTCGGCGGCGGAACTCCCGGCGAAGGCGGCGACGACGAGATCACCGTCGGGGCGTACGAGGTTGACGCAGGCCAGCTCGTAGTTGAGACCGGCGACCACGCCGTCGGCGACGGTCTGCAGGGTGTCCGCAAGGCTGCGCGCGGTGTTGAGGTCCGCCACGACCCGGTGCAGCTGCCGCAGGGTCGAGAGACGGACGTACGGCTCCGACTCGGTCTCCATCGTTCGCTCTCCCCGAGACCTCGACAGCAAACTCCAGGCTTCTCATCGGCTTCGTGTCACACGTTCACCATTCAATGTGCACTGTCATCGCCACTGAATCACAGCGAGCTTCACACCCGGTACACAGGGTCAGCAATTACTGGCCTCTGTGACTCAAGTCACAAGCGGTCGTGGCGGGTCGCGCCGGACCGGGGAGACGGGGGGTCCTGGGACGGGTCGGGGACGCGGGACCGACGGGCCTGGGGAGTGGTGGGGCGGGAGGCCGCTGGGGCCCTGGTGAGCGGCGGGGAGTGGTGGGGTCCGGGGGCCGGTAGTGTCCGGAAGGTGTGGTGGGGCTGGTGGGGGTGACGGGGGTGGAGGGCCGACGGGGACGAGAGCCGGTGGGTCCCGGTGACCGAGGGGCCTGGTGACCGAGGGGCCCTGGTGACCGGGGGCCCTGGGGCGGGGGGTCCTAGGACCGGTGGGGGTGCCCGGCTGGTCCTCCCGCCCGATGCGCCCGCCGGAGCGCCGGGGCTAGCGTGCGGGTGTGCTGCAGAAGACTCCCGCCCCGCCCCCCGTGTCCGATCTGGCCGTCCCTCATGCTGGAGGGGTGAGCGACGACGAGTTCCGGGCGGCGATGTCCCGCCTCGCGGCGGGCGTGGTCCTGGTGACCGCGCACGATCCCGACGACGGGCCGCGCGGCGAGGACGTCGGCATGACGGCCACCGCCTTCGTGTCGGTCTCCCTCGACCCGCCGCTGGTCCTGGTGAGCCTCCGCAACGGCTCCCGCATGGACGACCTGCTCGCCGAGGTGCCGGTGTGGGCGGTGTCGCTGCTCGCGGAGGACCAGCGGCAGATCGCGGGGCGCTTCGCGATGAAGAACCGGGTCAGCGACCGGCTCCTCTTCGCGGACCTGCCGTACGTCCGGGGCGAGGAGAGCGGCGCCCCGCTGATGGGCGGCGCGCTCGCGGTCCTGGAGTGCCGTACGGAGAGCCGGGTGGTGGCTGGTGACCACACGCTCGTGGTGGGCCGGGTCCTGACGGCGGCCACCCGCACCACGGCGGGCGGCCCGCTGACCTACTTCCAGGGGAAGTACCGACAGCTGTCCTGAGGGCCGCGCGAGGGATCGGGTGCGCCCCTGTGAGGGGCGGCCGGAGGCCCGTAGGGGCCCGAGGGGACCCGTGGGGGACACGGTGGGACCCGAGGGAGCCGGTACGGGGACGAGGGGAAGCCCGTAAGGGACACGGTGGGACGCGGGGAGCCCGTAGGGGACAAGGCGGGACCCGTACGGGACGCGGCGGGACCGGAAGAGCCCGTAGGGGACAAGGGAGGGGACCGTACGGGACCCCGTACAGGACCGGCTCAGCTCCAGTCGCGGGAGGTGCGGGTCCGCTTGGTCTCGGAGCGCTGCTTCTTCTCGCGCAGCCGCCGCTCGTTGATTCCGCGCGGGATCTTCGTCGCCCTGCGGGGCTTCGGCGGCGGGGCGGTCGCCTCGGCGAGGAGAGCGGCCAGGCGGACCGCCGCCGTCTCGCGGTTGCGCCACTGGGAGCGGTGCTCCGAGGCCCGTACGGACACGACGCCGCCGACCAGACGGCCCGCGAGGCGCTCCAGCGCCCGCGCCTTCCAGACCTCGGGCAGTGCCTCCGTGGCGGCCAGGTCGAACCGCAGCTCGACCTGCGAGTCGCTGGTGTTCACATGCTGTCCGCCCGGACCCGACGAACGCGAGAAACGCCACTGGAGCTCGGCCTCGGGCAGCGAGACGGAGCCACGGATGGGATAGGGACCGGACATGCCCCCATGTTCCCCGTGCGGGGCCGTCGGAGTCACCCGGATTTCCCCCCGAATTCCTCCTCGTCGCCCTCCCTCATCCCCTCTGCCGCCCCCCTGTCGTCCCCTCGCCCGCCCTTTCCTCCCTCTTCCTCCCTCTTCCGCCCTCTCATGCCCTCCCCTCCCTGCCCTCCGTGCCCTTCTCCCCCTGTGCCCTTCACCCGTATGCCGACGGCGGAGCGCCCTCGGGAACCGTCGACGGCACCCGTGCGTTCCTCCAGACGAAGACACCACGATGAAAGGGACTTTCCATGGCTGTGAGCCTGTCCAAGGGCGGCAACGTCTCTCTGACCAAGGAGGCCCCCGGCCTCGCCGCCGTCACCGTGGGCCTCGGCTGGGACGTCCGCACGACCACCGGCACCGACTTCGACCTCGACGCCTCCGCGATCGGCGTGGACGCAGCGGGCAAGGTCGCCTCCGACGCCCACTTCGTCTTCTTCAACAACAAGTCGACGCCGGACCAGACCATCGTCCACACCGGTGACAACCGCACCGGCGAGGGCGGCGGCGACGACGAGCAGATCAACGTGAACCTGGCGGGCCTCCCGGCGACCGTCGAGAAGATCGTCTTCCCGGTCTCCATCTACGACGCGGTCAACCGCTCGCAGAACTTCGGCCAGGTGCGCAACGCGTACATCCGCATCGTCAACCAGGCGGGCGGCGCCGAGCTGGCCCGCTACGACCTCTCCGAGGACGCCGCGACCGAGACCGCCATGGTCTTCGGCGAGCTGTACCGCAACGGCGCCGAGTGGAAGTTCCGCGCCGTCGGCCAGGGCTACGCCTCGGGCCTGGAGGGCATCGCCCGCGACTTCGGCGTCAACATCTGACATCGTCCCGGCACCGGCACGACCCCCCTGGGGCGCACCGGTGAGGGACACCGGTAGAGCCCCGGCGGGGAACCCCGCCGGGGCTCTACCCTTTCCGCGTGATCGTCGAAGCCCTCGTGCCCAAGGCCCTGGAGGACGGCGCGGCCCTCCCCGGCCCGCTGCTCACCGAACTCACCGCGCTGTACGCGTCCGACCAGGAGTTCCAGCAGCTCAGCGGGGACTTCCCGGACCCGTCCGACATCCGCCCCGAGCAGGTCGCCGCCGCGCTCGCCGAGGAGTTCGCACAGCCCTCGGCGGAGGTGCTGCTGGCCCGTTCCGAGGGCCGGCTCGTCGCCGTCGCGGTGACCCTCGGCCACCATCCCGACCCGGCGGACCCCGATCCCTGGCTCGGTCTCCTGATGGTCCACGGGGACGTACGGCGCACCGGTCACGGGCGGCGCCTCGCCGCGTACGTCGAGGACCGTTTCCGGGCCCGGGGGCGGACCGGGCTGCGGCTCGCCGTCCTGGAGGACAACCCGAAGGCGCTGGCCTTCTGGACCTCGCTCGGATACGAGGAGATCGCCCGCCGCCCGGACCTCGCGCACGGACGGCCGTGTCTGGTCCTGCGGAAACCGCTGGCCGCTCAGGGGGCGGACGGCCTGTCCTCGCCGTAGAGCCAGACGGCCCACAGCGCGCCGAGGTCCCGCCCGGCGACGCTCTCGGCGTACCCGGTGAAGTCGGCCGTGGTGGCGTTGGCGTGGCGGTACTTCGCGAGCCAGCCGCGCAGGATCTCGTCGAAGGTCCGGTCCCCCACGGTCTCGCGGAGCTTGTGCAGGACCATGGCTCCCCGCTGGTACACGGGCGCGTCGAAGAGGTTGTCGGCGGTGGGCGGCTCCGCCGGGGGGAAGGCCCAGTTGGCCTCCTGCGCGAAGGCCGTCTCGAAGCGCTTCCGCGCCGGGACGTGCTCGTACGCCTCCCCGTACAGCCATTCGGCGTAGGTCGCGAAACCCTCGTTCAGCCACAGGTCCCGCCAGCTCACGGGCGTCACCGAGTTCCCGAACCACTGGTGGGCCAGTTCGTGGACGAGGGTCGTCCGGTCGAAGGAGGCGAGGGGGAAGACGGGCCGGGTCTGGGTCTCCAGGGCGTAGTCGAGGGTGCCGTCGGCGACGACGGTCGCCCCGGCGGCGGCGAAGGGGTACGGGCCGAAGAGCCGTTCCTGCCGGGCCACGATGCCGGGCACCTCGGCGCGCAGTGCGGCCGTACGCGCGGCGAGGGGCCGCTCGGCGGCGGTGAGGACGGAGGGCCCGGGACTTCCCGTAGGGGATGCGGGGGATGTCGGGGAGTCGGGGGGTGTCAGGGAGGCAGGGGACGTCGGGGACGCCTGTGAGGGGCGTGCGGGCGTCGCGGGGCCGGGGCCCACGGGGCTTCCTGTAGGGGTGTCCGGGGTGTCCTCGGCGGGCGGGGTGCTCACCGCTCCGGCCGGGCGCTCCGCCGTCGTCTCGTAGTGGCCGATCGTGATCGTCGCCAGATAGCTCGCCATGGGCTCGGGGGTGTGCCAGACGCTGGTGACACGGCCGTCGGGCGCTGTCCTGCGGGCGGTCCTGACCCCGTTCGCCAGGGCTTCGAGCCCGGCCGGGACGGTGATCGTGATGTCGTACGCGGCCTTGTCGGAGGGGTGGTGGTTGCCGGGGAACCAGGTCATGGACCCGGCGGGTTCGCCGACCGCGACGGCCCCGTCGGCGGTCCGCAGCCAGCCCTCCCGGGCGCCGTCCGGGTCGGTGAGCGGCTCGGGCACGCCCTCGTACGCGACGACCGCACGGAACTCGGCGCCCTTCCGGATGTCCTCGCGTGGCCGGAGCGTCAGTTCGTTGCCCGCCCGGTTGGCGGCGGCGGGCACGCCGTCGACGGTGGTGGTGCCGACGGTGAGCCCGGCCAGGTCGAGGTTGAAGGCGCTCAGGTCCTGGGTGGCGCGGGCCGTGATGTCGGCGGTGCCGGAGAGCCGCCCGGACGCCGGGTCGTACGCGAGGGTCAGGGCGTAGTGCCGTACGTCGTAGCCGCCGTTGCCGAGCTTCGGGAAGTACGGGTCGCGCAGTCCGGCCGCGCCGGGGGTGCCCCGGACACCGCCACCGGCCTCCGTACAGCCCCCGGCGAGCAGTGCGAGGGCGGTGAGGGCGGCGGCGAGCCCGCCCGCGGCGGCTCCGGTCCGGTGGCGCTGGGTCACGTACCGATCCTAAACAGGACGGAGGGGTGATCCCGCACGGAACGCCCTGCCGGGAAAGCCCGTAGGGAAGGCAGTGCCGGGGAGTCCCCTACGGGACGCCCTGCCGGGAATCCCCGTACGGGACGGGCCGCCGCGAATCCCCGTACGGGACGGTCCGGCCTTACGGGTTCCCGTACGGGACGGGCCGCCCCTACGGGGTCCCCGAGTACTGGGTCTCCGAGAAGGCGGCGACAGCGACGGCGACGGCGCCCGGCGGGGGGAGCCGGGCGCCGTCGCCTGCCTGGGCGGGCGGGTGGTTATCGGGTGAGGGTGGCGATGCCTGCCTGGGCGAACTTCTCGTCGAGGTCGCCGGAGGGGGCTCCGGCGACGCCGATGCCGGCGATGGGGGCGCCCTTGGCGGTGACGGGGGCGCCTCCGGCGAGGAAGAGGGTGCCGGGGATGTCCTTGAGGTTGGGGGTGCTGGCGAGGCGTCCGGCGAGGACGGAGGTGGGGGCGTTCCAGGAGACGGCGGTGAAGGCCTTCTTCACGGCGGACTCGTAGGACTGGGGGCCCGCGCCGTCGCCGCGGAGGGTGACGAGGGTGTTGCCGTTGCGGTCGACGACGGCGACGGAGACGCGCTGGTTCTCCCTCTCGGCGGCCTTCAGGGTCGCCTGCGCCGCCTTGGTCGCCGCCTCGACCGTCAGATGCGTCGACTGCTGGAGGTTGCCGTTGCCCGCGTCGGCACGGACGGCGGCGGCGGGGGCGGCGGCCGGAGCGGAGGCGTTCGCGGAGACCGCGCCGAAGGTACCGGCGGCGAGGACGGCGGCGGCGGTGGCGCCGAAGAGGATCTTCTTCATGAGGAGCTCCGTGAGGGTGGGATACGGGAGGAGGCGGTCGTCCGGGCGTCGGTGCGGTGTGTCGCCCCTTCGCTCTGCACTCCATCCTGTGGCCGGGCCCGGGGCCTCTCGGTCCACGGTCCGGCTGCCCTCCTCGCGCACACTGGAGGACGGCCGGGTCAGCCGATCGGCTGATGCCGTCCTGGTCCGTCCGGGCCAGGATGGAGTGATATCCCCAGGTCAGAGGGTCAGGAAGGCAGGAACGTGACAGAGCCGAAGACACCGGACGGCGAACGCCACGCACCGGCCGGACCACCGGACACGGGGACGGGGACGGGGACGGGGCGGGGCTCCGGGACGGAGCGGGAGATCCGGACGGACCCCGAGCCCGAGGCGGGGCCGAGGACCCCGAGAGGCAGCAGCTTCGAGACGGAGCCGAGGACCCCGGCAGGCAGCACCTTCGAGACGGAGCCGGGAACCCCGGCGGTCAGCGGCTCCGACCCGGAGCCGAGCCCTCGGAACCACCCTGATGCGGGGCGCGGGCACGAGGAGGGGGGCCGCCCCGATACCGGGCAGGGCCCCGAGGCAGGCCCGGAAACCCAGCCCGGCCCCGGCCCCGGCCCTGGCCCCGTACGGGGCCCCCGTACGGGCGGACCGCATGGCCCCGACGCCGACCCCGACACCACCCCCGGGCAGGGGACCCGTACGACCGGAGCGCGGGACCCCGGCGCCGAGCACGACCCCGACGCGCCCTGGCTCGCGCGCGTCATGCACATCGCGTTCTTCCTGCTCCTCGGCGCCTCCCTCGCCCGGTTCCTGCTGCGCCACCCCTGGGAGGACCGCAGCCCCTGGATCGTCGCCCTCTCCGGCGCCCTCGCCTCCCTGTACCTCCTCGGGCCCGTCGTCGGGACCCGCGCCGCGCCCCGGCGGATCGCCTGGCTGTGCACGGTCGTCGCCGTCTGGATGCTGCTCGTCGTCCTCGCCCCCAGCTTCGCCTGGTGCGCGGTCCCGCTCTTCTACACCGGGCTGCGCACCCTCCCCGCGCGCGCCGCGCTCGGCCTGGTGCTGCTGCTCACCGCGTTCGTGGTCTTCGCGCAGGTGCAGCTCGCGCACGGCGGCTGGGACCCGAACCTGATCGTCGCGCCGCCCGCCGTCGCCGCCATCGCGACCGGCGTGTTCGTGTACTCCGACCGGCAGGCGGCCCGGCAGCGGGCCCTCATCGACGACCTGATCCGCACCCGCCGCGAACTCGCCGCGACCGAGCGCCGCGAGGGCACCCTCGCCGAGCGGCAGCGGCTGTCCATGGAGATCCACGACACCCTGGCGCAGGGCCTGTCCAGCCAGCAGATGCTGCTCCAGGCGGCCGACCGCACCTGGGACGGCGACCCGGCCACGGCCCGCCGCCATGTCCGTACGGCCCAGTCCGTCGCCGAGCGCAACCTCGCCGAGGCCCGCCGTTTCGTCCACGACCTGGCACCCGCCGACCTCGCCGGGGGCGGCGGTCTGGAAGAGGCGCTGCGGGGGCTCGCGGCACGCGAGTCGGCCGCGTTCCGGGTCGACGGGACGGCCGTCCCGCTCCCCGAGCGGGTGCAGTCGGCGCTGCTGCGGATCGCCCAGGGCGCCCTCGCCAACATCCGCGAGCACGCCGCCGCCGACTCCGCCGCGCTCACCCTGACGTACCTCGACGACCAGGTCGTCCTGGACATCGCCGACGACGGTCTCGGCTTCGACCCGGCGCAGAAACCGGGCGGGGTGCGCGGCCACGGACTGCCCGCGATGCGCGTGCGCGCGCGGCAGCTCGGCGGCACCCTGACCGTCGAGTCCACCCCGGGCGAGGGCACGGTGCTCTCGGCCGCGATCCCGCTCTCCCTGGAGTCCTGATGTCCGTACGCATCCTCCTCTGCGACGACCACGCCGTCGTCCGCGCCGGGCTGCTGGCGCTGCTCGGCAGCACCCCCGACATCGAGGTCGTCGGCGAGGCGGGCAGCGGCGAAGAGGCCGTGGCCATGGCGGCGAAGCTGCGGCCGGACGTCGTCCTGATGGACCTCCAGCTCGGGGCGGGCATCGACGGGGTGGAGGCGACCCGGCGGATCGCGCCGACGGGCGTCCACGTCCTCGTCCTCACCACCTACGACACGGACGCGGACATCACGCGGGCGATCGAGGCGGGCGCCACCGGCTATCTGCTGAAGGCCGAGAGGCCCGAGGAGCTGTTCGCCGCGATCCACGCGGCGGCGCAGGGCCGTACGGCCCTGTCCCCGCCGGTCGCGAGCCGGGTGATGGACCGGATGCGGGGCGCGGCGGGCCCGAGCCTCACGGACCGGGAGCGGGACATCCTGGGCCAGTTGGGGCGGGGCCTCGGCAACCGGGAGATCGCACGGGCGCTGTTCATCAGCGAGGCGACGGTGAAGACGCACCTCGGCCGGATCTACGCGAAGCTCGGCGTCGACACGCGCGCGGGCGCGGTGTCGGTGGCGAAGGAACGACGCCTGCTGCCCTAGGGGGCGGCACGGGGCCGTGTCCGGGGCGCGCGGCCCGAAGTCCGGGCGCGTGTCCGGGGCACCTCCGGGGCGCCCCGGAGGCGGCCCCAGAGCGGGCCGAGACCTCTGCGGAGTGGCCGTGGGGTGTCCCCGTAGGGCTGCGAGAAACCCTTACGGGGACACGGGTACGGCCCCCTCGGGGACGAGCGGACACGGGTACGGCCCCCCTCGGGGACGGGTACGGCCCGCGCGGTACGGGGCGTCTCCGGGACCACCCCATCCGCCGCTGCTACTGTGCGTTGCCGTCCGACCGCGCGGTGTCATGTCGCGCCGTTCGTTGCAGTCAGCACCGTGGGAGCGCACGTGAAGCTCGCGATCGTCGGCGGCGGTCCCGCCGGCCTCTACCTCTCGATCCTGCTGAAGCGGCAGGACCCGTCCCACGACATCACGGTCCACGAGCGGAACCCTGAGGGTTCCACGTACGGCTGGGGCGTGACGTACTGGGCCGGGCTCCTCGACAAGCTGCGCGAGGGCGACCCGGAGTCGGCGGCGGCGATCGAGGCCGCCTCGGTGACCTGGACCGACGGCCTCGCGATCGTCCGCGACGAGCGGACCGTCCACCGCGGCGACGCGGGCTTCGGCATCGGACGGCGCCGGATGCTCGCGCTGCTCGCCGACCGGGCGGCGGGACTCGGCGTACGGGTCAGGTTCGAGCACGACGTCCCCGGGCCCGACGCGCCCGAACTCGCCTACACGGACCTGGTCGTCGCAGCCGACGGCGTCAACAGCGTGCTCCGCGAGGCGCACACCGACCACTTCGGCAGCACGGTCACCAGTGGCCGCAACCCGTACGTCTGGCTCGGCACCACCAAGGTCTTCGACTCCTTCAGCTTCGCCTTCAAGGAGACCGCGCACGGCTGGATCTGGTGCTACGCGTACGGGTTCAGCGGCGAACGCTCCACCTGCGTCGTCGAGTGCGCCCCGGAGACCTGGGCCGGACTCGGCCTGGACACCCTCGGGGAGACGGACAGCCTGCGGCTCCTGGAGAAGCTGTTCGACGACCTGCTCGACGGGCACGAGCTGATCGGCCGGGACCGGGCCGACGACACCACCCAGTGGCTCACCTTCCGCACCCTCACCAACCGGGTCTGGCACCGCGACCGGCTCGTCCTCCTCGGCGACGCCGCCCACACCACCCACTACTCGATCGGCGCGGGCACCACCCTGGCCCTGGAGGACGCCCTCGTCCTCGCGGACTCCCTGCGGACCTCCACCGACCTGGAGACGGCCCTCACCACGTACGGGAAGCGCCGCCGCGCCGAACTCGTCTCCGCGCAGAGCGCCGCCCGCTACAGCGCCCAGTGGTACGAGAACCTCCCCCGCTACATGCGTCTGGAGCCCGCCAAGATGTTCGCGCTCCTCGGCCAGCGGCACTCCCCGCTGCTCCCGCACGTCCCGCCGCAGCTGTACTACCGGATCGACCGGGCCGCCGAGCAGCTGGAGCCGCTGCGCCGCCTCAAGCGCTGGCTCGGCCCGAGGGTGGCCCGCGCGGTCCACGGCCGCCGCTGACACCCGGCCGCAGGCCCGTGAGGGCCGGGCGGCCGGTCCTCGGGTACGGGACCGGCCGCCCCCGTGACACCATCGGTCCCGTGCTCGACATCGGCTACTCCCTCTCGCGTCGCTTCCCCGACCCCCCGCAGACCGACTACCGCCACGCGGACGTCCACGCCCTGCGCCACGACCTGTTCTGCGGCGACGTGTACCTCGCCGACACCGAGACGGACCGCGAGGTGTCCACAGCCTGGGGATGGGTGCCGGTCCTCGACTTCGCGTGGGCCCTGTGTGACATCGTCGAGCAGCTCGACCAGGACCCGCGCGGCAGCCGTGCCGCACAACCCCAGTACGCGGAGCTGGACTTCACCGAGTCCTCGGACCGGATGCTCTTCGAGCGCCGCTTCGGCTGGGTGGACGTCGAGGCCGACTGGATGCCGGGCGACGAACCGCCGGTCACCTTCGGCCACACGGTGCTGCGCCGCGAGGCCCGCGACTTCCTGCACGACCTGATCGCCGACCTCACGGACATGCATGAGGGCCTCGCGGACAACCCGGCGATCTGGTCCCTCCAGGCCCGCTTCCCCCGCCTGCCCTGACCCCCGGCCGTACGGCCCCTCAGTCCTCCACCCGCAGCCCCCACTGCGCCGCGAGCACCGGGGCCAGGTCCAGGAGCTGGGTCGTCGAGATGACCGCGCCCGCCAGCGAGTCCACCCCGCGCGCGATCTCCAGGCGCTGCACCCCTCTCAGGTCCACGTCCTTCAGCCGCGCCCCGCCGAAGTCCACACCGGCGAGCACGCAGTCCACGAACTCCACCCGTTCGAGCACCGCACCCCCGAAGTCGGGCTCGCTCAGCACGCACCCCTCGAAGACGACGTCCTTCAGCTTCGCCGCCCGCAGGTTCAGATAGTCGCTCTTCCCGCCCCGCACCACGACCCGCTCGAGCACCGCCCCGTGCAACTGCGCCCCGCCGAGCCGCGCGTCCACCACCTCCACGTCCCGCAACTGCGCCCCCGCCAGGACCGTGCCCACCCCCCGTACCCCCGTGAGCACCGAGTCGAGGAAACGGGCACCCGTCAGCCGCGCCTCGTCGAGGCTGCAGTCGCGCAGCGCGCAGTCCAGGAACCGCGCGCCCTCCCCCGACTGGCCCGCCAGATCGAGCCCGTCCAACTCCAGCCCGTCGTAGTCCCCGTCCGGTTCGAGCCCTCCCCGGTACTCCTCCAGCGGAGGAAGCCGCACCTCCGGCCGCCGCGCCCCCGCCACCTTCTTCTTCCGAGTCGTCGCCATGCCCACATGGTGACGTACGCCACTGACAACGCCCCCGATGTCACGAACCGGCCCCCTCCCGCCGTCGCCTCCACAGGACCCGCGGCACCCTCGCCGCCGGACCGACCCGAAGGGGACGACATGCGGAAGCTCACGGTCATCGGCGGCGGCTTCGCCGGACTCACCGCCGCCCTCACCGCGGCCGAGGCGGGCCTCGCGGTGACCCTGCACGAGGCACACAACACCCTCGGCGGCCGGGCCCGCACCGGCGACGGCCCGTACCGCACCAACGACGGACCGCACGCCCTCTACCGGCGCGGCCCCCACCACACCTGGCTCCGGCAGCGCGGACTCCTCGGGCCGCTCGCCCCGCTGCCGCCCGCCGAGATCCTCCGGTTCCGTTTCCACCGCGCGGGCGCCCTGCGCCGCACCCCGCCGCCCGGACTGCTGCGCCACTCCCTCCGCACCGGCGGACAGGCCCCCGTCGACCTCGACTTCCGCACCTGGGCCACCCGGCTCGCGGGCGAGCGGACGGCGCGCGAGGCCGCCGCCTACGCGGCGGTCGCGCTCTTCCACCACGACCCCGGCGCGCTCTCCGCCCGCTTCGTGCAGGAACGGCTGCACCGCGCCACCACGCTGCCGCCGGAGGCCCAGTACGTGCGCGGTGGCTGGGGCCGCCTCATCGAGCGCATGGCCACGCGCGCGCGTGAGGCGGGCGTACGGATCGAGACCTCCTCGCGCGTCGACGCCGTGCCGCGCGGCGAGGGGCCGGTGATCGTCGCCACCTCCCTGCCCGCCGCCGCCCGGCTCCTCGGCGACCCCTCGCTGACCTGGGACAGCGGCCGCACGGTCCTGTTCGACCTGGCGCTGCGGACCCGTGAGGGAGATCCGTTCGTGATCTCGGACCTGGACGCGCCGGGCTGGATCGAGCGGTTCACGGCCCAGGACCCGTCACTGGCCCCGTCCGGACAGCAGCTGATCCAGGCGCAGTTGCCCATCGGGCCCGGCGGGACGAAGGCCGACGGGGTAGCCCACGCAGAACGGCTCCTCGACCTCGGCTTCCCCGGCTGGCGGGACCGGACGGTGTGGCGGCGGGAGTCGGTGTGCCTCGGGCGTACGGGGGCGGTGGACGGCCCCGGAACGACCTGGCGCGACCGGCCGGCCGTCGACCGGGGCGACGGGGTGTACCTGGCGGGCGACCAGGTGGCGGCGCCGGGCGTGCTGTCCGAAGTGTCGTTCACGAGCGCGGTGGAGGCGGTGTCCCTGGCCCTCCGCGCGGAACGCCTTGACCTCAAGTCCGCTTGAGGTCGGAAGGTGGAAGCCGCACGACACCGCTCACCACTTCACCCCCCGCACGCCCTACGCACCACACCTCACACCTCACGCCACACGCCACACGCCACACGCCACACGCCACACGCCAGAGATCACGCATCACGCATCACGCGCCGACCTACCAGCGCACCGGACCGCCGGACCGCCGGGCCGCCCTGGCCCCGTACGGAAGACCGTTTCCCTACGGCAGAGGGCCGCCGCCCGCGCCGCACCGGTGACACCGCCACCACGACCCGAACGGGGAACGCCATGCACGCCGTCCGCCTCCACGCCTTCGGCCCCGCCGAGAACCTGATCCACGAGGAGACGCCCGACCCCGTACCCGGTCCCGGCCAGGTCCGGATCGCGGTCGCGGCGGCCGGGGTGCACCTCCTCGACACCGCCCTCCGCCAGGGCATGACCGGCCCGTACCCGGCCCCCGTGGACCTGCCCACCGTCCCCGGACGCGAGGTCGCGGGCACGGTCGACGCCCTCGGCGAGGGCACCGACCCGTCCTGGCTCGGCCGACGGGTCGTCGCCCACCTCGGCATGGTGCCCGGCGGCTACGCCGAACTCGCCGTCACCGACGCGAGCCGTCTGCACGCCCTGCCCGACCACCTGGGCGAGGCGGAGGCCGTGGCGATGATCGGCACCGGCCGCACCACCCTGGGAATCCTGGGGTTCACCGTGCTCGGACCGGACTCGGTGGCGATCGTCCCGGCGGCGGCGGGCGGCATCGGCACCCTGCTCGTGCAGTACGCGAAGAACGCCGGGGCCACCGTCGTGGGCCTGGCGGGCGGCCCCGCGAAGGTCGCCCTGGTCCGGGAGAACGGCGCCGACGTGGCCGTCGACTACACCCGGCCCGACTGGCCGGAGGAGGTCCGCGCGCAGTTGGCCGGACGGCACGCGACGGTCGTCTTCGACTCGGTCGGCGGCGACACCGGCCGGGCGGCGGTGGACCTCCTCGGGAAGGGCGGCGCGCACCTCGTCTTCGGCTGGGCGGGCAAGGGCCCGCACGACGGCGGGCCGCTCACCTTCACCCCCGCGGAACTGGCCGCGCGGGGCATCACCTCGGAGTCCGTCCTCGGCCCCGTCATGATCGAGAAGGCGGGCGGCGACATCCGCGTCCTGGAACTCGCCGCCCTCGCCGCCGCGGCCGACGGGACGCTCCGCCCGGCGGTCCACCGCTTCCCCCTCGCGGACGCGGCCGGCGCCCATCGTGCCCTGGAGACCCGGGGCACGACGGGCAAGGTGGTCCTCATCCCGTAGGGGACGAGGGGACGCGTGGTCGGGGCCGGGTGGGGTCAGACCCCGACCACGTCCCAGGAGTGCGCCTTGAACTCCTTGAGGAAGTCCGGGTGGTCCTCCCACATCCGGGCGACGGACCGCAGCACGTCCCAGTTGTGCTCCAGGGCCTGGTCCACGACCTGGCGCAGTTCCGGCGCCGACTCCCGCTTCTCCACGAGCCCGTTGACGGCCGCCGCGGCCTGCACGGTGTAGCGGGTGGCGCGCAGGGCCCGTGAGGTGTCGTCCATGCCGAAACCGTGGTCGCTGCCGTTGGCGGGGTCGAAGAGGGGGGTCAGCCGCGCCTCGATGAAGGCGGTGATCCGCCGGAAGCGCTGCTCGATGTCCATGTCCATGGCACCTTCCTACACCCTCGCGGCGCCGGACCCGCCCGCGCCCAGGGCCGCCAGGGGCCCGTCGGCCAGGCGGTAGACCGTCCACTCGTCCTGGGGGCGGGCGCCGAGGGACTCGTAGAAGTCGACGGCGGGCTTGTTCCAGTCGAGGACGGCCCACTCCAGGCGCTCGTAGCCGCGCTCGACGCAGATCCCGGCCAGCGCGCCGAGGAGCGCCTTGCCGTGGCCGCCGCCGCGCGCCTCGGGGCGCACGTACAGGTCCTCCAGGTAGATGCCGTGGACCCCGCGCCAGGTGGAGAAGTTGAGGAACCAGAGGGCGAAGCCGACGGTCTCGCCCTCGTCGTTCTCGGCGATGTGCGCGTAGGCGGCGGGTCGTTCGCCGAAGAGCGCCTCGTGGAGCTGCTCGGGGGTGGTACGGACCTCGTGGAGGGCCTTCTCGTACGCGGCGAGGTCACGGATCATGGCGTGGACGACGGGAACGTCGGCGGGGGTGACAGTACGGATCATGCCCCCAGCCTGCCCGGCCGCCCGGACTCCTGGCCAGCGAGTTCCACCCGGTGGATACGGGCGGGCCGGGCGCGCCCGGGGCTTCCGGGGCTCTCCGACCCCCGGGTGTCCCCGGTCCTCCGGGGACACCCGGTCCCGAGGCCCCCGAGCCCCCTACCCCCGTCGCTCCCTCAGGACCCGGGCGATCGTGATCTGTTCCCGGTCGAGGGCCGGTTCGCCGTCCTCCACGTCCCACAGACCGTTCTGCAGGACCCGGCCCAGCGTCCACGCCACCGCGCGGTCCCGGTCTCCGACGACCTCCGCGAGCAGGTCGAACCGCCACAGGATCTCGTCGGGGTCGGGGTCGAAACGGTCCGTGAGGGCCGGGAGCAGGTCGAAACCCGGGTCACCGGCGAGCGGCTTCGGGTCGATCGACAGCCACGGCTCCCGCTCGCCCGCGAGGACGTTCCCCAGGTGCAGGTCCCAGTGGAGGAGCCGGTCCCCCGGCTCCGCGACCACCTCCCGTACGGCCGCAGCGCAGTCCCTCAGGACCGCCGCGTCCTGCGGGCCCAGCCGTCCGGCGGCCGCCGGGACCTCCGCAAGCATGGCGGCGGCGATGTCCCCGAGGGCCCGCAGCCCGTCCGGCGCCGGGATCGCCACGAGGCGGGCGAGCAGCCCGGCGACGACACCGAGGGCGGCCCGGGTGTCGGGGAGGGAGGTCAGCGGCCGGGACTCGTCGAGCCGCTCCAGGAGCATCGTGCCGGTGGCGGCGTCGTGGTCGAGGAGCCGTACCGCACCGGCCCCGTCCCACACGCGCAGGCCGAGCGGCTCGCCCTCGGTCTCCTCGTCGAGGATCTGCATCTTGAGCGCGGCGGGAGTGCCGTCCGAGACCCGCAGCACGGGCAGGACGAGGGAGGCCATGCCGTACATGGAGGGGCCGGTGGTCCGCAGCCCCCACCGGTCGAGGAACTCCTCGGCCCGCGCGGGAAGCCCGGCGACGAACGCCCGCCCGGCCTCCCCGTTGTACTTCGTCTGCGACGCGACCAGTTCCTCGGGTACGTGAATCACCCTCCGACCCTAGGGGCGCCGACCAGGTCCCGCCCGGAATTTTCCCCGCGCCCCCGCGCCCCCGCGCCCCCGCGCCCGCGTGTCCGCGTGTCCGCGTGTCCGCCCTCCGGGCCAGAACGACCGGACGACCAAGCCACCGGGCCACCGGGACGACCTAGACCCCGGCCTCGCGCAGCGCCTCCCTGAACTGTGCCGTGTCGTACAGCGCGTTCCCGCCCGGCAGCGGGGTGCCGTCGACGAGGACGGTCGGGGTGCCGCCCACCCCGGACTCCTCGAAGGCACGCTCGGAGTCGGCGACCCAGGTCCCGTAGGTGTTCTCCCGTACGGCCCGGTCGAAGGCGGGGCTCCGCAGCCCGTCCACCCCGTCCGCGATCCGCAGCAGATGGCCGACGGAGAAACCGTCCTTCGTCTCGCCGTCCGGCTGGGAGGCGAACAGCCCCGCCTGGAACGCGGCGAACTTCCCGGGACCAGCCTCCACCGACGCTCGCAGCGCGTTCGCGGCCCGCGCCGAGGCCGTATCGCCGGTGCGGGCGTCGAGGAAGGAGGCGACGACGTACTCGACCCGCACGGTCCCCGCCCCGGCCAGCTCCGCGAGGACCGGTCCGCCGCTCGCCTCGAACTTCGCGCAGTAGCCGCACCTCGGGTCCACGTACACCGTGACGGTGTGCGGGGCCGACGGATCTCCGACGACGATCTTCGTACCTTCCACGGCCGCCGGCAGCCCCGTGAGCGCCTTCGTGTGCTCCGGCGCGACCACCGTCACGGCCGCCGCCGCGGCTGCCCCGCCGTCCGAACACCCGCCTGCGGCAAGGCCGATGAGACCTGCCGAGACCGCCGCGGCGACCACGCGCCGGGTCCTGCGTACGGGCATGGGAGAGTCCTTCCGGAGCAACGGAATCCGCACCTGACACACACCCTCGAACCTAGGGCGGAACCCCTACGGGAAGCGCCGCCGAAGGACCCGTATCCAGGGGCCCAAGGCCCCGGGTAACGTCCCGCCCACGCACCCGGAAGAGGGATACACATGAGCACGGTCAACGGCGGCATTTCGTTCTGGTACGCGCAGGAGGGCGCCCCCGCCCCCCGCGAGCCGCTCCCCGGCGACACCGCCGCCGACGTCTGCGTCGTCGGCGGCGGCTACACGGGCCTCTGGACCGCGTACTACCTCAAGAAGGCCGCGCCCTTCCTGAACATCACCGTCCTGGAGGCGAAGTTCTGCGGGTACGGCGCCTCCGGGCGCAACGGCGGCTGGCTCTACAACGGCATCGCCGGACGGGACCGCTACGCGCGGCTGCACGGCCAGGACGCCGCCGTCCGCCTCCAGCGGGCCATGAACGACACCGTCACCGAGGTCGTCGACGTCTGCGAACGGGAGGAGATCGACGCCGACGTGCACCGGGGAGGCGTCCTCGAAGTCGCCCTCTCCCCCGCCCAGCTCGCCCGGCTCAAGGACTTCCACGCCGCCGAGGCCGCCTTCGGCGAGACCGACCGCGAGCTGTACGGGGCCCGCGAGACCGCCGACCGCATCCGGGTCACCGGCGCCGTCGGCTCCTCCTGGACCCCGCACGGGGCACGGCTGCACCCCGTGAAACTGGTGAAGGGCCTCGCGGCGGCCGTGGAGGCGCTCGGGGTCACGATCCACGAGTCGACGCCGGTCACCGAGATCCGGCCGAAGCACGCGGTCACCCCCTACGGGACGGTCCGTGCCCCCTACGTGCTGCGCTGCACCGAGGGCTTCACCGCCTCCCTCGCGGGCCAGCGCCGTACCTGGCTGCCCATGAACTCCTCGATGATCGCCACCGAGCCGCTCAGCGAGGAGCAGTGGGCGTCGCTCGGCTGGGAGGGCCGCGAGACGCTCGGCGACATGGCGCACGCCTACATGTACGCCCAGCGCACCGCCGACGGCCGCATCGCGCTCGGCGGCCGGGGCGTCCCGTACCGCTTCGGCTCGAAGACCGACAACGACGGGCGCACCCAGCCGCAGACGATCGAGGCGCTGCGCGAGATCCTGGTCCGCTTCTTCCCCCAGCTCGCCGGGGTGCGCATCGAACACGCCTGGTCCGGGGTGCTCGGCGTACCGCGCGACTGGTGCGCCACGGCCACCCTGGACCGCTCCACCGGCCTGGGCTGGGCGGGCGGCTACGTCGGCTCGGGCGTCGCCACCGCGAACCTCGCGGGCCGCACCCTGCGGGACCTCGTGCAGCAGGACTCGGGCCAGTCGGGCGCCACGGACCTGACGGCCCTCCCATGGGTCGGCCACAAGGTCCGCAAGTGGGAGCCGGAGCCGCTGCGCTGGCTGGGCGTGCAGACGATGTACGCGGCCTTCCGGGGCGCCGACCGGCGTGAACTCACGGGCATCACGGCGACGACGGACCGCGTGGCGAGGATCGCGAACCGGCTGAGCGGCCGCTGAGGGAAGCCCTGACGGGCCTGAGGGGGAGCTGAGGGGTCGCCCTGTCAGGGACACCCCTGGTGGGGCACCCCGTCAGACGCGACCTGCCCCAGGGACACCCCATCAGGGCACCCCCTCAGGGTGTACCCCCTCAGGGTGCCCCTGGGCACCCAGGGGGCCCCGAACCCCCCTCCTCAGGGCCGCCACCCCCCAGCAGCCCTCACCCTCACTCCACGTCGATCCCGAAGTCCCCCACCAGTTCCTCAAGGCCACCCCGGTAGCCCTTCCCGCCGAGGACGAAGTCCCAGTCGCCGCCGGAACGCCGCCGGAACGAGCCGAGGACGAGGGCGGTCTCGCCGGACCGCCCGTCGGACACGACGAGCTGGTCGAGTTCGGCCCCGGAGTCGTCGCGGAGCCGGATGCCCGCGTCCAGGAACCCCCCGAGGTCCGCGTCGGGGTTGGCCTCGGGGTCGACGGCGGCGACCAGGACGAGCCGGTCGGCACGGGCCGGGAGCGCGTCGAAACCGACCCGGACGGCGGCCCGGTCACCGGGCGCGGCGGACACCATGGCGACGGAACCGTCCGGGGTGGCGGGGTTGTTGAAGAAGACGAACCACTCGTCGCCGAGGACCCGGTTCCCGGCGCAGACCAGGGCGCAGACGTCGAGCGCGACGGCTCCGGACCAGACCATGCCGAGCAGGTTGAAGGCGTCGTCGGCGTCGGCGGGCGCGGTTCCGACGGGATCGGCCGGCCCGAGGGAGCCGACGGAACCGGCGGGCGCGGACGGCGTGCCGGGACCGAGGCGCCCGCGCAGCCCGTGCTGGTGGAGCAGGTCGACGAGTTCGGTCCCGGAGATCAGGGTGAGGGGCTTGCCGTTGGCGAAGGTGTACGAGCCGGGCCCGAACCTGGAGGTGGTGACGAGGACGCCCTTGTTGGCCCCGGCGCCCTGCACGGTGCCGAACAGATCCCGTACGGCCGTCGGGGGGACGGTGTTCCGGTATCGCTTGACCTGGACGACGATCGATCCGCCGCTGATGGGGTCAGGGTCGAGGGCCTCGACGTCGACGCCGCCGTCGTTGGAACGGCGGGTGGTGACGGCCTGGAGCCCCCGGGCCCGGAACAGTTCGGCGACGAGCCCCTCGAAGGCGATCGGGTCCATGGCGAGCAGGTCGGGTTCCTCGCCGTCGCCCTGGACGACGACATCGGTGCCGACCTGGTCGGGGGTGAGCAGCGGCACGACGGGGGTCCGCTCGTCGGGCTTGGCGGAGAGCCGTCCGGCGAGCGCGCCGGTCAGGCAGTCGACGGCGCTGACGAGTTCCAGGTTGAGCGCGTCGAAGGCGGGCCGCCCGACGGCCACGGAGGCCAGACAGATCCGGGCGGCGAGCCCGGTGGCGGGGTCGACCCCGTCGACGTACCCGTTGAGGACGACCTTCCGCAGGGCGCCGGACCGGTCGGCGGCGAACAGTTCGCGTACGGCGAGCAGCGCGCTCTGGGCGAGGACGTCCCGGTAGAGCGCCCGGCGCTGGGTCACCGGCCGGGGGACCTCCTTCTCCTGGTCGGTGCCGGGCAGGTACTTGACGCCCTTGGCCCCGGGGACGACGTCGTAGCCGGGCAGGTCCCAGTCGAGGACGAGGGCGCGGGCGCCCCGGTCGTACGCGGCGGAGACCTCGCGGGGGAAGCCCTCGGGCCAGGCGGTGGAGGCGAAGAGGACGGCGGAGAAGAAGTCGACGACGGTCTCGGCGTCACCGTCGCCGAGGGCGGCCACGGTCCCGGCGACACCCGCGTTGTGCGCCCGTATCTCGGCGAGGCGGGCGGCGGCCCAGCTGTCGTACTCGCGCCGGTAGGCGGCCAGTTGCTCGGTCCGGCGCGCCTGGGCGGCCTGGGCCGCGTACCAGTCGTGCTCGAACCGGGCGCGGGCGTCCCGCTCGGCCTGGGCGCGCCCGGATGCGGTCCAGGCGGACTGCGGCTGGTAGAGCCGCTGGTCGGGCATGGGGACGGGCTCGCCGAGCGGTCCCGGCGAGAACGGCTCGATGTCCTCGTCCCGGCGCAGGGACGCCACCGCGAAGGCGGGCCCCCGGCACCCGGCGGCGAGGAGCCCCTCCAGGACGGCGACCCGTTCGTCCAGCTCCCGGGTGCGGCGCAGGGCGTCCGCGTCCCGCTGCTGCCGGTACGCGGCCTTCTGCTCCCGCTGCATCCGGGCCACGTCCCGCTCGTACGCCCGCTGGGCCCGCTCGGCGTCCCGCCGCTGCCGCAGCACGGCCTGCTGCTGCCCCTCGCGCTGCCGCTGCGCCACCCGCTGCTGCTCGGCCCACACCCCGATCAGCCCACCGGAACGCCGACTCATCGACCACACCCCTCCCCAAGAGACACCCCCGCCATGACTACACCACCGAAGCCGCGCGAGCACCGCCCGTACACCATCACGCACCTGACACGACCACACACCGGCCCGCCCCTCAGCCCGGCACGTGCTCCCGCCACTCCAGAACCCGAACCGGCCCCAGCGGCCAGTACCGGTCCCGGCTGGCGTCGGGCACGAGGCGGCTGGAGTCCTTCAGCTTCCCGACGTCCGGTGCTTTCCCTCCAGTTGAGAGAAGAAGACCACCACAACCGCCAAGCCGATTGCCGGGACGACGCTCTCTGTCATAGGTGCCTGGCAGGATCCCGGACGTGACAGCCATCGAAGATCTCGTTCCCTGCATAGCGGCGAAGGCCCAGGCCACCTCGACGACCTTGCCTCCCGCCGCCAGCGCCGAGGAGGTTGCCGAAGCAGAGGCGGTTCTGGGCTTCGCACTCCCGCCACTGCTGGCGAGTCTGTACCGGGAGGTGGCCAACGGTGGCTACGGCCCCGATTACCAGCTGCTTCCGCTGATCGGGGCAGGACATACGGTCCTGAGCGCGTACCAGTCCGAACGATCCGCCTCGGCCGAGGGAGAGACGCCGTACTGGCCTGCGGGCGTGCTGCCGATCCTCGACTGGGGCTGCGGCATGTACGCCGCTGTGGACTGCCACAGCGAGACCGCCACGGTCCTCCTCTTCGAGCCGAACGCCATGGCGGACGACGGATCCGCCGCCTGGTTCGTCGACGCGGGGAGCCTGGCCGAGTGGCTGGAGACCTGGCTCGCCGGAACAGGGTGGTACCGGGAAGACGCCGATGAACATGAAGACGTGGCAGGACCGACCCCATGGGAGACGGCGGCCTCCCGGATCGCGGAGTAGGTGAACGCCACGGAATGACCGCTGAGCTCATCCGTGGAGCGGCTCATCACGCGACGGCGTCCCCGGCCCGACCGCCCCTGACCGTCGCCGCCGACGTCACCCCTGGACACGCGAAGACCCCCGACCAAGATCGGCCGGGGGGGCTTCGCGTGTCCTGCCTGGAGCCCCCTGTCGGGTTCGAACCGACGACCCCCGCTTTACAAGTTCGGCCCACGCCCGACTAGCGGGACCAGCCTGCTGCTTCTGGGTCCCTCCACAGTCGAGTTCGGCCGCTGTCGTTCGCCGGGGTTGTCGTCAGAATCGGTCGTCAGACCGCAGGCAGCCGATCGGCTTGGTCAGTGAGTGCGTGCGTCCCACAAAGAGCGGCCGGACGCTGGGCGAGCCACCCCGATACGCGCGGCCCACCGTTGATGGCTCCGCCCTCGGTGACGGTCCGGACGTGTGAGAAGCCGTGCTGAAGGTAGTAGCCCTGGAGCTTCGTGTTCGTCGTCCATGCGTCCAAACGGAGCCAGGCGGCACCGGAGAGGGACGCCCGGTCCCCCGCCCAGTCGAGCAGTCGCCCGCCGAGGTCCCGTCCCGCGTGAGTGCGAGCGACCATCAGCTTGTTGATGAACATCGACGGCTCCGCGAGTTCACGATCGCTCCACAGTCCGTCTTCGGCGTCAGGAGTCAGAGTGATGGTGGCCGCCGTAGCAGCCCCGTCGCGGACCATGAAGACGACACCCTGCCGGATCGTGGCGAGAAGCTTGTCCGCCGGGTACGGCCGCTGCCACTGGTCCGTGCCCAGATCGGTCAGCCATCCGGCCGCTTCCTGCCTGAAGGCCACCAGCTTGGGGAGGTCGTCGGGGGTGGCAGTCTCGATGATCACAGCTACATGTCTCCCTCGCGGGCCGAAAGACTCCCGATCTCGTAGTTCATGCGGTTGAGGTCGCCCCGGAAGGTCGTGATCGTGCATCGGATCGGCTTGGTGTCCGAGTAGCCCGTCCTCGTCCAGAGCATGACGGGGACGCCAGCGGACACCTCCAGCAGTCGCGCCTCTTCGGGGGTGGGCATCCGGGCCGCGATCTCATCGAAGTACCCGACCTGTTCGACGCCGACTCCCGCGAGATAGCGGGTGGTCCCCTCCTCGATGTCGCCCGGCTCCGCGAGTCGGGGGGCCTCCTTGACCAGCCAGTCCGGGTAGTAGGTGGCCTGGGTCGACCAGGGCACGTCGTCCACGAAGCGGCGACAGAACCGGAGGACCGTCGTGGAACCCCGTCCCACCTTGAGCCGCTCGGCAACGTACTCGGTCGCCGGGGTCACCTCGACGCGGAACGTCTGCGTGGGTCGACGGCCAGCGGCCGTGACGTCGGTGTTGTAGGCATCGCCGTTCTGCGGAAACGTCAGGTTCTCGAAGCGGGAGGCATTGAGCTCGAAGACCTCGTGCTTGCGAACCTCGTAGCCCAGGCCCTGGCTGGACGAGATCAAACCCTCACCGACCAGCAGGGAAAGACCGGAGCGAACCGTGTTCCGGGAGGCGCCGAAGCGCTCACTCAGCTCGCTCTCGGATGGCAGGCGAGAGCCAGGCTTGTAGACCACGTTGTCGATGTCGCGGCGCAGCGCGTCAGCGACCTGCCGGTACTTCGGCTGCTTGTTCATGCGCCCATGATGACTCACTCGCTCAACTTGTTGGTACATGCGGGCCCCAATCGCTTGACGACTCACTGTCCGTGGGTGCAACATCACTGCATCAGCTTGTACCAACAAGTTGAGCAAGCGGTGCATCACCATCAAGTATGCCCGTTTGCGGCGGTATTCCCACAGGTGGGGAGTGTCGTCACCAGTTCAGGGCGGGGACGCTGCAATCCCGCTAAAGGCCAGGTAGGACGCAATGGGCTTCGGCCCGACTGGCGAGGTGGCCCGGTGACCGCGAGCAACGGCCGGAGAGTGGGGACACGGTCCCCCTTGCAGTGCTCCATCCCTGTTCACCGATGCCGAGGAGGTCCTGATGTTCCGACGAAGACCCGAGGCGCCGCCCCGCTGGACCGGCGGAGCTGGCCGCGCCTACCGCGTCACCTGATCCCCGCAGCGTCGCTGCGGCCGGTTGCCTCCTCTGCCCGTCCGGGCCCCTCGCGGGGTGTCGTACGGGCGGGGTCGAGGGGAGCCGGATTGGCCACTGAGATCTACCTGGGGGTTCACCATGGAAGCTGTTGTTGCCAGCGTTATCGCGGTGCTTGGGACGCTGCTGGGTGCGGTTGTCGCCGGGCTGCTTCAGCACCGGATGGCCCGCCGGGAGCGGACGGCGGTGCAGGCCAGTGAGCTGCGTCGTGAGCGGCTGGCCGCTGTGACCGCTCTGGTGGCGGCGCTCGCGGAGCACCGGCGGGCGATGTGGGTGCGTGAGGATCTGCGGCTGAGCGGTGCGGCTGAGGCCGCGTACGAGCAGGCGCGGGCCGAGAGCCACGCGACCCGGGCCGCGATCACCGCTCCGCTGACGGCGGTGCGGATCCTCGTTCCGGCTCTCGCGGAGCAGGCCGAGCTGGCCGCCCGCGCCTCGTACGGGCTGCGCCGGTCGGCGACTGCCGAGGTTCTCGACGCGAGCCGCATGGCCGCGATCGATGCGGCCGACCGGCTCGTGGGCAGCGCCGCGACCGCTCTTTGATGTTCAGCCCCGATGGTCTGAGGTCGGGTTCGACTCCCGGCCGGGGCAATGCCGCAAGTAGCCCATACCTAGGGCGAGTTGATTCGCAGCCTCTGTGCTGCGGCCGGTTGCCTCCCCTGCCCGTCCGGCCCCTCCACCGGGGCTCGTACGGGCGGGGTTGAGGGGAGCCGGAGTGCTCCAACGGCTGAACCCCCGGGGCGGCTACCCCGGGGGTTCGTAGGGCCGTTCCTCTGTGGAAGGAAGACCCATGAAATCCATCATCACACTCCCGGCGTCGTCCGGGGGCCTGGCATTCGACGGCGAGCCGTCGGACGCGGAGCTGGACGCGATCGAGTGCGAGCTGCCGCTGATCCTGGCGGAGGCCGATCTGCTCGACGCGGAGATCATGGCGCTGGACCGGCCGGTGGCGGAGCTGGACGCGCTGCGGATCCGGCGGGCCCGCCGCCGGGTGCTGGCGGCCCGCCGGGACCTGGCCAACCGCACCGCCACGATGCTGTCGGGTGGTGCGGCATGACGCCCACCGACATCGCGCTGACGGCCGCGCATGCCGAGGTGAAGGCGGAACTGGCACGCACGGACACGAAGGCGAGCCTGCTGCTCGCCTTAACCGGGGCGGCGCTGGCGGCCGTGTGGTCGGTCGCGAGCACCCTCCATCTGCCTCCGGCCGCGATGGTGACCGGCGGCGCCGGGACGGCGGTGCTCCTGGCCGTGATCGTGCTGCTGCTGCGGGCGGTCCGCCCGAACCTGCAGGGCGGGGACGGCTTCCCGAAGTGGGCCCTGCTCACGCCGGAGCAGCTGCGTGAGCGGTTCGCGCAGGACCTGCGGGCCGAGGACATCGCGGGTCTGTCCCGCGTCGCCGTGGCGAAGTTCGCCCGGATCCAGCGGGCCGTCGACCTCACCTACATCGCGGTGGGCCTGTTCGTGGCCGCCGGGCTCCTCGCCACCGTGGGGGGTGTCGCGTGACCCGGCTCACCGACCTCCCCGGTGAGGTCACTCATCTGCTGACGGTGATCGTGGCGGCCCTGGATATCCCGCTGCCGTCGATCGAGGACAGCGACGAGGCCGCTCGCCACGCCGTCCTGGACGAGCGGGCGGCGGGGGTGCGGATTGCCCTGTCGGTCCTGCTGGGCCACCCCTGCTCCGGGGACCTGGAGGACACCGCCCGGTACATCCGCGAGCGGACCGCCGAGTACCCGGTCACCTACACCCCCTTCTCCGACCGCCGGACGGGGGAGGACGCATGACCCCCGAGGGCAGGGAGCTGTCCCGGCTCCAGCGGATCGTGCTGGGGGCGGCGTTCGTGCCGATGCTGGCGACCGGCGGCGCGGGCGGGTACGGCACCTACACCAACATCAAGGCCGCCTACGGCTCCGGCACCGCCGTCGGCGCGGTCGCAGCCGGTGAGGGCGCCACCGCCGTCCTGGCGGTCGTCCTCCTCGGGCTGACCCTGCTGGGCCAGTCCTCCCCGCGCGTAATCCGGGTCGGGCTGTGGGCCCTGCCCACAGCCGCAGCAGCCATGTCGGCCACCGCCGCGAAGACCCTGGGCGAGATGGTCATCTACGCGCTGACCCCCATGGGCATGACCGCGTCGGCCGAGGGCGCCGCGTTCCTCGCCCGCCGGATCGTCGTCTACCGCGACGGCCGGGACGCGGATGCCGAAGCGCACGCGGCGGAGCTGGTGCAGGCCTTGGCCTACCAGCGGGCCATGTCCGAGCGGCACCCCGATCCGGAGGTCCGCAAGGAGGCGGAGCTGGAGTACTGGAGGCTCGGGAAGAAGGTCGGGGCGGGGGACATCGTCCTGGGTACCCGACTGGTCGACGCCCAGCGCGACAGGCTCACCGACGGCGCCCACGCGGCCCTTGCCGACATGTTCACCGTGACGCGGCCCGTGACGCGGGTCGTGACGCCCCCGGTGCTCGACCGCCCGCAGCGGCTCGCTCTCGACGCTCCCGTCCCGGCCCGTGACGCCGAGGACACGCAGGTCACGGCCGAGGAGACGCCCTCAGAGCCCGGGAGGGTCACGCCCGTGACGCCTCTTCCGGCCAGCCCCGTGACGCCCGTGACGGCACCCGTCACGGACACCGCCGACGAGCCCGCGTCGGAGCCGCCGGTGACGCTCGGGGAGGTCGCCGCCGTCACGGGCGTGACGGTCCCCGTCCCGTCCGTCCCGCTGACCGACGAGCAGCTGGTAGTGGTGCTGCGGTTCCTGCGGTACTCGGCCGACCCGCCGCTGTCCTACCGGCAGGCCGCGGCTCTCTTCCGCGAGCGCGGATTCGTCGGGGCCGAGGCCCGCGTCCGGGCCGCCTGGGGCGCCCTGATGTCCCAGGAAGAGACCGCCTGACTCGCTCGAGCGGGGCTGGCCGCCGTTCCAGGGACGTCTCGCTCTGCCCGGCGGGCACGTCGACCCCGGCGAGACCGCCCGGACCGCCGCCGCCCGCGAGCTGGAGGAGGAGACCGGGATCCGGGTGTCCGAGGACGCCCTGGCCCTGGTCGGCATCTACGACGCCCCGGACCGCGACCCGCGCGGCCGGTACATCACCGCCGCCTACCTCGTCACCGTCCCCGCCGGAACCGAGGCGCGGGCCGGAGACGACGCCACCGCCGTCCGCTGGGTCCCCCTCAACGCCCCCGGCCTGCTGGCGTTCGACCACACGGACATCGTCCGCGAGGCACAGCGCAAGACCCCGACGATCACCACCAACTCCGGCCCTGTGAAGGGGATTTGATGGCACTCCGCAGCCAGAGGCAGGGCACCCACGCCTACGTGATCACCCTCCAGGGCGGTCCGGACGGTGGCGTGTGCACCCTCCAGGGCACCCACACCCCGCGCGTGGGTGAGACCCGCTTCGACATCCTCATGCAGCTCCGGACGGACGCCGCCCGCTCCCACCGGGGGCTGGACGACGCCGTCGTCCTGTTCTTCTCCCTCGACCGAAACACCCTCTGACCCGCACATCAGGCGGGGCCCGGCCGCTTCTCGCCAAAGTCCCGGCCGGGCCCCTGATCTCCACTGAGGAGGTAGCAAGGATGACGGACATCAGTACCGAGCCGGTAGTGGGCGTCACCCCGCCGCCCGCTCCGCCGACGATCCCGCCCCCTTCCCCCACTCCGGCTCCGGAGCAGGGGAAAGCGAAGCAGGGTCCGGCCGGGGTCGCGCATACGGCGGGTGGGTGGCCGGTGGTTCCGCTGGCCACCACCAGCGTCAACACCAGCGTGGGCACGGTCGCCGCGGCGACGCTCGCGGGCGGCCCGGCCGGGGCCGCGCTCGCCCTCGCCGGGGCGGCCCTTGTCGGCGGCGCCGTCCTGGCCCACCGAGCCATCCGCCAGCGCACCGCCAAGACCAAGACCACGCAGCGGGCCGGTGCCAAGGTCCCGACCCCGGCCCCGAAGCCGAGCCCGGCCCCGAAGCCGAGCCCGTCCCGGCAGCCGAACAGCTCGCCCCGCGCGGGCGGGCAGCGCTCCGCCGGCACTTTTCCGGGCGGGGCGTCCCGGGGTCGTACCGGCTCGACGGGGACATCGGCGTCGGCGGCGCCCCGGCAGCAGCCGAAGGGCAGGATCGGTCAGGTCCGGGACCTGCGTCAGTCGGCCCGCTCGACGGCCGGGGGCGCGACACGAGCCGACCGCCGGACCGCCCAGACCCAGGCACGCCGTCAGAACGCCGACAACCGCCGCACCACCCCCGCACCCGCACCCCGCCAGGCCCCCCGCACCCACACCCCCGCCCGCGACCACCGGGCAGGTGGCTCCAACTCCCCTAATAAGAAGCCTGGTTCGGGTCTGGGGGTGCGGGTGGGGGCGGTTCGTGACACGGCTGTCCAGCGGGCCCGTACGGCCCGGGACCGGGCCGCCGCGAAGGCGGTCGACGGTGCCCGGGACAAGACCCGCACGGCCGTCACCGCCCGCCAGAAGCGCGCCATGAAGAAGGCGGTACGCAAGCGGGCCCGGCGGGACCTGTGGCGCTCGGCGGCCCGCACGCAGGGGCGCCGTCTGCTCGCCGCGCTGCTCGCGGCGCCGGTCGGCGTCCTGGGGATGGTGACCACGCCGTTCGGCCGGAAGCTCGGCATCAAGGCACTGCAGCACCCCGGGCGCCGCTTCTACCGGCGCCTGATGCGCACCGCCGAGGAACAGCGGGCGGTCCGGGACGCGGCGATCCGTGAGCGGCGGGCCGCCACCGAGGCCGCCATCGACGCCGACCTGACCGGCGAGCAGCAGATCAGCGACACCGTCGAACGCCCCGCCCACCTTCTCCCCGCCACCCCGTCGTCTCCGCTGGAGGTCGTGAACGTGTCCGGATTCCGATTCGAAGAAGCCGCCGCCGAGATGGAGAACGCGGCCCGTACCTACGAGCCCGAGGGCGCCATGGAGATCCTCCACATGGTCGAGAACCTCCCCGAGGCTCTGAACTGCGTGGCGCAGACGTTCCGCATCCTGGCCGAGCGGTCGGACGGTGAGTTCCCGCTGGAGAAGGCCATCGCGGGGTCGTTCGATGAGATCTACGGGGCGCTGATGCGGGCGGTGGAGTCCTCCGCCGATCTGGGGCCGCTGTTCCGGCAGGTCCACGAGCACGACATCGCCCGTCACACCGACCCCCGCAACGGCCCCGAGGCCGAGAAGGGCTGGAACGTCTGATGACCACGACCCCGAAGGACACCACCGCGTCGGGGCCGGTGTGGGACTGGGCGGCCGGTCACGGACCTGTGACCGGCGCCCTGTCCGCCACCACCGGCGCGTTCGCCCTGGCCACCACCGGCGCCGCCACCGGCATGCCGCCCACCTGGGCGCTCGCGGTCGGCGCGGCCGGGGCCATCGGCCACACCGTCTCCACCCTCCGCGAACGGCTCTCCGCCCGCACCGTCGCCCTGCGCGCCTCGTCCTGGCTCCTGGGCGCGGGATGGACGACGTGGGCGGTCGCGACGGGGCCGCTGTCCTGGGGCGCGATCGGGTCCCTCGCCGTCCTCGGCGTCGGCATCGGCACCGCCGCCCGCAGCGCGGCCCTGTTCGAGGACGGCCGCGAGCTGGAGCTGATCGCGATCGCGGACCGGCAGGTCGCCGCCGAGCTGTCCGCCGAACGCCGCACCGTCGCCGCGGAATGGGTCGAGCGGATCCAGCGGGTCGCGGGCATCACGGTGACGGTCCTTGCGATCGAGAAGTGGCCCACGGGCACGGGGTTCACGATCGACGCGGAGCTGCCCGGCGGTACGACCTACGACCAGGTCGCCAAGGAATCCGCCCGCCTGTCGGCGGACGCCCAGCTCCCGCACGGCTGCACCGTCGCCGCCACCCCCGGCATCCACCAAGGGCGCGTCCTGATCGACGTCGCCACCGTCAACGTCCTGGTCAACGAGATCCCCTACCCCGCCGACTACAGCCCCCTGTCCATCCACACCGGCCTCCCCTGGGGCGTCCGTGGCGACGGCCGGGACGTCATGGTCTACCTCCGCGAGCAGTGCGCGCTCATCGTCGGCCCCACCGGCTCCGGCAAGACCAACATGGTCCATGACGTCCTCGCCGGGTTCTCCCGGGCCGACGACATCCTGAGCTGGGTCATCGACCTCAACGCGGGCTCCGCCGGGCTCCCCTGGGTCCGGCCCGCCCTCGACGGCGACGGCACCCCCGGCCGGGAGACCCGCCCCGGGATCGACTGGCTCGCCTCCACCTACGACGAGGCCATGCTCATGCTCGACGCGGCCCTGCGCCTCGGCAAGCACCGCAAGGTCTTCTACCAGGACCTCATGGCCCGCGCGAACACCGACCTGCTGCCCGTCTCCGCGCAGATCCCGCAGGTCATGATCCTGATCGACGAGGGCGCGGAGATCCTCGCCAGCTCCGACCCCCAGATGCGCAAGCTCGCCGAGCGCATCCTGGAGGTCATCCGGCTGCTGCGGTCGATGGGCGTCCGCACGGTCCTGACCGCGCTCGGAGCCACCAGCTCCGTCCTCGGAAACCTCATGATCCGCCGCGAAGCCAAAGCCCGCGTCTGCCTGACCGGCGGAGAGGTCGAAGGCATGGACCTGTCCAAGGTCTTCCCCGGCACGCGGGGTTTGCGGCCGGACCAGGCGCCGTACAAGGGCGCCGGGTTCATCGGCACCCCCGAGCAGGCCCCGGGCCTGTTCAAGTCGTGGCGGATCACGCCGCACCAGATCGCGGACATCGTCCGGGCGACGTCCGCGCTCCACCCCCGGCTCGACGAGGCGTCCGCGACCGCCGCCGGACCCGCCTACGCCCGCCGCTGGGACACCACCCGCACCGCCTGGATGCGCACCACCACCCCCACCACCAGCGAGCAGCCCGCCGACCCGCCCGCCCGCGAGACCCCCGGCCGAACAGGCAGCGGGCTCAACCTCTCCGCCCTCCGCAACACCACCCCCACCCCGGCGACTCCGGCGGCGGGCGGGCCGGACGAGGACACGCTCGCCGCCGAGTTCATGGCCCAGATCGACGCCCAGTTCGGCACCACCACCGAACCCGCCGCCAACCCCGCCGAGGACGACGACCGGCCGCGCGGACTGAACCTGACCGCATTCCGCAACGAGCCGTCCGGCGGCCCGGAAGGCCCCGACTGGCTGCCCGCCGCCATCGACGCGATCAAGACCGCCGGACCCGAAGGCATGAAGCCCTCGGCCGTCGCGGACGCGGTCGGGCTGAGTCGTCAGGCCACCCGGGCCGGGCTCAAGGCGGCGGTCGAGCGCGGTGAACTCGTCTACCGCGACCGGGGCCCGCACTCCGTCTATGTCCACCCCGACCACGCCTGAGGCCAGCCACAGAGAGCTACTGGTTAGTGGCTACTGGAAACTTGCCACTAACCAGTAGAGAGCCCGCCTACTGGCAACCAGGGGCTTTGAACAGGGCAGATTCCACTATCCAGTAGCCACTATCCACTAACCAGTAGACCCACACAGCGTCACCCAGCCCGGCGGGCGGCACCTCACCACGAGGCGCCGCCCGCCGCCGTCGAAGGGACCGCATTGTGTACGAGCCGACCCCCTACGAGATCGCCACCGCCCGCCCCTGGAGCCCGTCTCCGGCGCCCGTTATGCGGCCGGTGGTCCTGCCAGCCGACATCCCGCCCGGCGTCGAATGGGTCACCCTCCCGAACGGTGTCCGCACCCTCGCCTACACCCACCCCACCGCACCGGTACCGGTTCCGCTTCCGGCGCCGCAGCCCATCCCCGCGTGGGCCCGGACCACCGCCCTGCTCGCCCCCACCGTCGGCGGCGGGACCGCCGCCGCCGGGATCGGGCTCTCCTACGCCGCCCCGGGACTGATCGCTATGAGCCACGCCCTGTGGTCCGCCGCCGCCCTCGTCGTCGCCGCGATCGTCGCCGTCCCCGTCCTCCTGCGCACCGCCCGCCGCACCCCCGGCGCAGGCCCCGGAGCGGACGGGTCGACGACGCACATCACGCAGAACATCACCGCCAGCGGCATGTTCGGCCGCGCCAACGGCACCATCAACCACCCCTGAGGAGAACCGCCAGATGGCCCCCGTGATCACCGCGACCGCGTCCCGCCGGGGCACCCGCCCCCGCAACGCCGACACCGCCACAGTTCACCGTCTGCCCGGCACCCCGATGGTCGCCGCCGCGCTCGTCGACGGCATCGGCAACACGGCCGATGCCGTCGAGTTCTCCACGGTCGCCGCTCAGGTCGCCGCGCGCGTCGGTGCCCGCCGGGGCGCGCTCCTGGGGATTCTCGCGGCGGCCGAGATGGCCGCCGCGCCTCCCGGGGTCCGGGTCGAGGACGGTGTCGCCGTCCTCGCCGTCGCCAGCGAGGAGTCAGGCACGACCTCGATCGCGTGGACGGGCGACGCGCACATCTACGGCTGGACCGGGACTCAGCTCGTCCAGCGCTCGACCACCCAGACCATGGGCACCTGGTTGCGGGTGTGGGGCGGTACCGGCGTGACCCTCCACCGGGACGACAGCGCCGACGAGACCGTCGACACCGGGACCGCTGCCGCCGTGCTGGACGACCTCGCCCGCGCCGCCCTCGGCCGCTGCTCGATCGCCAGCGTTCCGTACTGCCACATCACCGACCGGCTGATCATCCTCACCTCAGACGGGGTCCACACCCAGACCACCCACGCCCAGATGGAAGCACTCGTCAGCCTGTTCTCGGGCGCCCCCCAGCTCCTCGCGGACGCGCTCGTCGCCGCAGCGGGCCCCGACGCCGAGGGCTACCGCGACGACGCCACCGCCATCGTCCTCGCCATCACCCCCACCACCCACTGAACCGCTGCCGCAAGGGAGACACATGACCACCGACCCCCGCCCCTACCTCGACGACGTCGTCCTGGGGCTGTCGACGTACAACCTCACGGTGACGGCCCGCGAGGTGTCCGACACCCCCGTACGGTCGGCCCGTTTCACCGTCACCCGCAGGGACGCCCAGCTCGTGCTCGACTGGACCGAGGAGACCGGCTGGTGGGCCAGCCTGGACGGGCAGCCCGCCGTCCCCCTGCTCGACTCCGTCCTCCCGTACAGCGGCACGCTCGGCATGGCGGCCCTCGACATGGTCGACCACCGAGCCCCCCACCGTGCCCCCGTCCCCAGCTACCGCCGCGCGGGCGACAGTGACGACTTCGAAGCCCAGCTCGAAGCCCGCTGCCCGAAGCCCAAGCCCGAGACCACGATCGATCCCCGGCTCGACCGGCTAGACGCGCTCCTGGACACCCTCCTGACCGCCTACACGCAGGCGGCGGACGGCGGGCCGCTGCCGACCCCCGCCGACGCCCAGCAGACCGCAGCCGACGTCCGGGCCGCGCTCGCCGACGTCCACACGATGCGCGAGGAGCTGAGCCGGGCCCGCTACCTCAGCGCCGGAAACGCGTGGGAGGCCGGACAGCGCGCGGGCCGCCGCGCCGCCAACCGCCGCTACTAGACCCACCCCGCCCCCACCCGGAAACACCGAGGGCGGCCCCCCATCTCGCCAGATCCGGGGCCGCCCTCGTTCCAGCCCGCTCGAGACGACCTGGAGGAATCCAGCATGACCCATCACACCCCGATCCGACGAGACCGCGCGGGGGTGGCCGCGTGAACAGCATCCCCACCACCGCCGTCGCCCTGGCCAAGGGCGGGCTGCCGGTCCTTCCGCTGCGGGCCGACAAGCGGCCCTTCGGGAACTGCCGCTCATGCGAGGACCTGGCGTGCGGCGGGCGCCCGAACATGCGGGTGCCGGGGCCGTGCGTGTGCCCGTGGCCGTGCCACGGCTGGGCCGCCGCCACCACGAACCCGGCCGCCGTCGCGTCCCCGCACTGGGCCGCCGCATGGCGACGGGCCCGCGCGATCGGCTACCACCCCGGCGCCGCCGGAGTGACCGTGGTCGACCTCGACCACGCCGACGCCGTCACCTGGGCCCGCACCACCCTCCCGCCCACCACCACCGTGGAAACGACGCGCGGGGAGCACTGGATCTACCGGGGCACCATGGGCTCCTCCAACGGCGTCCGCGACGGCATCGACATCAAGTCGACCATGTCGTACGCCCGTTGGCTGGGCCCGGGTGCCGGAGTGATGGCGGACCTCCCGACCAGCGTCCGGGCCCTCGCCGAGAAAGCGCCGGCCGTCCGGTCCCGGCCGCGCGCCGTGGCCGTCCCGGTCCCCGCTGGGGGCGGGGTGTGTCGTCACCGGACGCCGTCCTACCTGGAGCGCGGGATCGTCATGGCGGAGCAGCGGATCACCGGCGCGCAGGCCGCGATCCACCACACGGTCTATGCCACGTTCCTGGCGGTGCTGTCCGCGCACGGCCGGTGCGGCTGCCTCACCGAGACGCACGTGGGCCGGTTGTTCGCCGTCGCGCAGGCCCGGGGCGAGTCCCCCAGGCACTGCACCGACGCGTGGACCAACGCCCGCACCGCGCTGGGGTTGTGAGGGTCGTGTCCGAGGACGACAAGGCTCCGGCGCGGCAGATCATCACGGACTACGCGCAGTCCCATTTCCGGTACTTCCGGACCATCGACGGCACCGTCTACGCCCAGCGCATCGGCCACCCCGTGGCCCGCCCGATCCGCTCCCAGGGCACCAGCGGGAGCCACCGCCAGGAACTCATGGTCGGCCTCTTCCGCGACGGACTCGGCGTCTTCAACGGAACCTCACTCAAGGAGTCACTCGACTTGATCGAAGCACTCGCTCTCAACCAGCTTGTCCAGCAGACCCACATCCGCGTCGCCCCCGGATTCGACGGCGCGACGTGGCTGGACCTGGGCCGCGCCGACGGGCAGTCCGTGCGGATCCACCCCACCGGGTGGGACATCCGCGTGCCCGACCCCGAGGAAGTGTGCTGGCGCCGCACCCAGCTCACCGGCGAGCTCCCCGTCCCGGCCGAGAACACCAACGGCAAGGGCCTGGAGCAGCTGCTGGGCCTGTGCAACTTCGCCGACGCCAAGACCGAGGCCCTGGCCATCGCGTGGCTGATCGGCTGCCTGGGGCCGGACGCGCCCGTGCCCGCGCCGTTCCTGACCGGCCCCCAGGGCGCGGGCAAGTCCACCGCCGGACGGATGCTCCTGCGGGTCATCGAGGGCATGACCGGAGACCTCCGGCGGGCACCCCGCGACGAGGAGAACATGATCACGGCGGTGGCCGCTGGGTGGATCACCGCCCTGGACAACCTCTCCCACCTGCCCCCGGACCTGTCCGACCTGATGTGCTGCGTCATCACCGGAGCCGAGAGCATCAAGCGGGCCCTGTTCACCGACGGCGACGTCGTCCGCTCCCGCTACCGCCGCCCCATGCTGATGACCGGCATCGACGTTGGCGTCATCCGCCCCGACCTCGCCGAACGGCTCCTGACCCTGCGCCTGGAACGCCCCCGCGTACGCAGGACCGAGGCCGAACTGTGGGCGGAGTACGCCGAGATCCTGCCGGTCGTCCTCGGCTCCCTGCTCGACCTGACCGTCAAGGTCCGGGCGATCCAGGTCCAGACGCCGACCGACCTGCGGATGGCCGACTTCGCCCACCTGTGCGCCCAGCTCGACGCGGCCACCGGATTCGGGACACTGGCCGCCTACCGGGCCAGTCTGGATGACCTCAACGACGACGTCATCGAGGGCGATCTGCTCGCGCAGACGGTCCTCAAGCACGCTGGCGGTCTCGCCCCGGGGCAGGACGTGCGGATGACGTCGGCGGAGTGGCTCCACGCCCTGACCCAGCTCTACAGCGGCGAGGAGTGCCGCCCCCTGCCCAAGGGCTGGCCGACCACCGGCAAGGTCCTGTCCGACCGCCTCCGCCGCATCCAGCCCACCCTCGCCGCCCGGGGCGTCCTGGTCGAATGGGGCCGCACCAGCGCCGCCCGCTACATCGAGATCACCCGCCAGGCCCCCACCCCGGAACACGAGCAGCAGCCCGCGTTCTGACCCCCTCACCGCATGGACAAGCAAGAGGAGCACCCCCGCCCGGGTGCTCCTCTTGCTGTTCCGGCGGCCCCGCCGCCCGGCAAGGGTCGCGCCGCGAAGCGGCCCGTTCTTCACGCCCTGAGGCGCACAAGACCACAGACACCACCCCCCTCTTTTTGTCCTAAGAAGGGAAGACCTGCGTCACTACGTCACCAACGGCCCGACACACGGCCCCTGACCAGCGACGACACCAGGTGACGCAGACGGCGAAACCAGCGTCATCCACCGTCACCTACGTCATCCGTGACGTCAGCCCGTGTCACGGATGACACAGGCCCCGCCCAGCCGCGTCACCGAAACCTGCAGGTCAGAACCCTGATTGACGCACGTGACGCGATGACGCAGAAATCCCCGCTTCGGACAGCACGCACCCCACCGAAGGGACCCGCCGTGTCCACGCCGCCCGCACCCCTGCTCCTGACCGTCCCCGAAGTCATGGCGCTGCTCAGGCTCGGCCGATGGTCCGTCTACGACCTGATCCGCTCCAAGCGGCTGCCCAGCATCACCATCGGCCGCGCCCGACGCATCCCCGCTGACGCCCTGCGTCGCTTCATCGATACCGAACTGGAGAGTGCCGCCTGATGGCGAGGAAGAACCCGAACGGCGCGGGCACCATCAGCCTGCGCAAGGACGGCCGGTACGAGGCCAAGGTGTACGTCCCGCAACCGGACGGCACCCGGGCCCGGAAGGGCGTCTACGGCAAGACCTGGGAGGAGTGCGACGAGAAGCGGTTGGACTTGGTCCGGCGCGCTCGCCAGCACATCCCCACGCCCACGAAGTCGGCACGGTTGTCTGAGTGGCTGCCCGTGTGGCTCGACACGCACATCCGCCCGTACCGCAAGCAGACGACCATCGCGAAGTACGAGATGCACGTCCGCCTCTACCTTGTCCCCAGGCTGGGGACGAAGAAGCTGGAGACGCTCAGCACGGCGGACGTGCGCAGGATGGTCGGACAGGTGACAGGGGCATCGTCGGCCGCGACGGCCAAGGAGGCACACCGGGTACTCAGGACTGCTCTTGCGGCTGCTCAGCGAGACGAGTTGATCGCCCGCAATGTCGCCAGCCTCGTACCGCCCCCGCCGGTCAAGGCGCGCCAGACGCGGCCCTGGACGGCGAACCAGACGGTTGCGTTCCTGGCGCACGCACGCAAGGGCCGGGACCCGCTCTACGCCGCACTCGTCCTCTCGGCCGCCTTGGGGCTCCGGCGTGGCGAGGTGCTGGGGCTGCGGTGGAGCGACATCGACTTCGCGGCCAGCACCCTGACCACGCGGGCTCAGCTTCAGCGGGCCGCCGGTCGGCTCTACGAGGACACAACGAAGAACCGCAAGATTCGTACCATCCCGCTCCCACGATTCTGCGCCGCCCCGCTGCGCTGGCAGCGACTGCGGCAGGCCGCCCAGCGGGAGGCTGCGGGAGCCGACTGGGCAGACACCCAGGGCTACGTGTTCACGACAAGGTCGGGTCGGCCGGTCGAGCCGCGGAACTACACCCGGACCTTCGCCCGGCTCGTCGGCGAGGCTGGTCTGCCCACGATCCGTCTGCACGATGTACGGCACGGCACCGCGACGCTGCTCGCCGCCGACAACGTTCCACCGCGCGTGGTCATGGCGATCCTGGGACACTCCCAGATCGCCGTGACCATGAACGTCTACACCCATGTGGTCGACCAGTCGCAGCGTGAGGCCATGGCCAAGATGGACGGTCTGCTCGCTCCGAAACGGGGTCCCAGGTAGCGGTTGTCGTCAGGAAAAGTCGTCAGGGGCCTGCCGTAGCGAAGACGGCAGGCCCCTGACCTGGGAGCCCCCTGTCGGGTTCGAACCGACGACCCCCGCTTTACAAGAGCGGTGCTCTGGCCAGCTGAGCTAAGGAGGCAGCCAGTGCAGTGTATCCAACGACGACCCGGCGGCGGTCGGAAATCTCACCGGGGTCCGAGTGCTGACAGATCGGGCATCGGCGGGTAGCGTCACTTGCGGTTCACCCAGGTGGACTAGACCGCACATCCTTCCTTTACTCGGATCGTCCGGCACGTTCCTGCCGGTGAAGGGGCACATCACCATGGCTTCCGTAACGTTCGACAAGGCCACCCGGGTCTACCCCGGTGCCACCAAGCCCTCCGTCGACCAGCTCGACATCGAGATCGCCGACGGCGAGTTCCTCGTCCTCGTCGGTCCCTCCGGCTGCGGCAAGTCGACCTCCCTGCGCATGCTCGCGGGTCTTGAGGACGTCAACGCCGGTTCCATCCGCATCGGCGACCGCGACGTCACGCACCTGCCGCCCAAGGACCGGGACATCGCGATGGTGTTCCAGAACTACGCGCTGTACCCGCACATGACCGTCGCCGACAACATGGGCTTCGCCCTGAAGATCGCCGGGGTCAACAAGGCCGAGATCCGCGCCAAGGTCGAAGAGGCCGCGAAGATCCTGGACCTCACCGAGTACCTGGACCGCAAGCCGAAGGCGCTCTCCGGCGGTCAGCGCCAGCGCGTCGCCATGGGCCGCGCCATCGTCCGCGAGCCGCAGGTCTTCCTCATGGACGAGCCGCTGTCGAACCTCGACGCCAAGCTCCGCGTCTCGACCCGTACGCAGATCGCCGGTCTCCAGCGCCGTCTGGGCATCACCACGGTCTACGTCACCCACGACCAGACCGAGGCCCTCACCATGGGCGACCGGGTCGCGGTCCTCAAGGACGGTCTGCTCCAGCAGGTCGACTCCCCGCGCAACATGTACGACCGGCCCGCCAACCTCTTCGTCGCCGGATTCATCGGCTCCCCGGCCATGAACCTGGTCGAGGTCCCGATCACCGACGGCGGCGTGAAGTTCGGCAACAGCGTCGTCCCGGTCTCCCGTGACGCCATCGCCGCCGCCGCGGCCAACGGCGACACCACCGTCACCGTCGGCGTCCGCCCCGAGCACTTCGACGTGCAGGGCCCGACCGGCAAGGACGGCCTGGCCGTCACCGTCAACGTGGTCGAGGAGCTCGGCTCCGACGGCTTCGTCTACGGCTCCACCCGCGTCGGCGGCGAGGACAAGGAGCTGGTCGTCCGCGTCGGCGGCCGTGACGTCCCCTCCAAGGGCACCACGCTGCACGTCGTGCCGCGCGCCGACGAGCTGCACGTCTTCTCCACCTCGACGGGCGCCCGCCTCAGCGACTGACCCGGGCGGCGGAGATCCACCGCCGAACCTGGCCGAACGGCCCCGTGTCCTCCCGGACACGGGGCCGTTCGTCTCAGTAGGTGGTTTAGCCCCGGAAACCCCGGCATTCCGGGCCTGCACCCACCCCTCGCGTCAACATGCGATTCGAAAAGACACCTCGAACCATCCCCCGCGAGAGTGACTAAATGTCGCCAATTCACTACCGACCGCTACGCTCGCCTGCGTGACGCACACTGCCCGCCGAATCGGCCGCTCTCTCGCCCTCGTCCTGCCCGTCGTCCTGGTGCTCTCGGGAACGCTCGCGGTGTCCGCGGTTCCGTGGGCCGGCCAGGACGCCGCCACCCAGCTCACGGCGTCCTCGTCCGACGTCTCCGTCCGCGCCAAGCCCCGCGCCCCGCAGGACGTGCTGCGCGACCAGCTCCTCGCCGAGCTCCAGGAGAAGGACCCGGGCGTGGCCCTCACCCGCCTCCAGCGCGAAGTGGAGAAGCGGCCGTCGCTCGCCAGGCACTGCATGTCCATCGCCCGCTCCCTCGGCCGCGCCGCCGTCGACCAGTACGGCCCCTCCCGTGCCCAGTCCTTCTCCCGCCCGGTCTGCGACACCTCGTACGCGACCGGCGTGATGCGCGCCGGCTGAGCGCCGACGCGCGTCCGGCCGCCGGGCCCACGGGGCGACGCCTATCGTTCCCCGTATGCACACCTCTCCGACGCAGGCCGTGGTCCTGGCGGGCGGCCAGGGCTCACGGCTCCGCCCGTACACCGACGACCGCCCCAAGCCGATGGTCGAGATCCCGGGCACCGGGACCCCGATCATCGGCCATCAGCTTTCCTGGCTGGCCGCCGAGGGCGTGACCGACGCCGTCGTGTCCTGCGGCCACCTCGCCGAGGTGCTCCAGGAGTGGCTCGCTGACGCCGACCTCCCCCTGAAGGTCACCACGGTCGTCGAGACCGAACCGCTGGGCCGGGGCGGCGGCCTCAAGTACGCCGCCGCGCACCTGCCCGCGCCGGACCGGCCCTGGTACGCCACCAATGGCGACATCTGGACCCGCTTCTCGCTCCGTGAGATGGCCGCCTTCCACGCCGAGCGCGACGCCCTGGCGACGCTCGCCCTGGCCCGCCCCCGCATCCCCTGGGGCGCCGTCGAGACGGACACCTTCGGGCACATCACCGACTTCGTGGAAGCGCCGCCGTCGCCGTTCCTCATCAACGCGGGCGTGTACGTCTTCTCCGCCGAGTTCACCGCGCTCCTGCCCGATCTGGGCGACCACGAGCGCACCACCTTCCCCCGCCTCGCCCGCGAGCGGCGCCTGGCGGGCTTCCCGCTGCCCCAGGGGGCGTACTGGCGGGCCATCGACACCGCCAAGGACCTCACCGAGGCCGCCCGGGAACTCGCCGTGCAGCGGGGCTGACGGCCACCGGCCGGTGGGCGGGTACGGAGAGGGCGGTACCGCCGGTCGGCGGTACCGCCCTCTCGTGCCCCCGGGCCGGTCGTCCGTATCCCCGGGGCGGCCCTCAGTATCCCCGGGGACCGGCTCTCAGCCCAGCAGTCCGCCGATCGGGTTCTTCGCCCCGCCCGACGTCGAACCGCTCTCCGACGGGGTCTCCGAGGCGCCCCCGGTGGAACCGCCGGAGCCGCCGCCCGAGGAACCGCCCGAGCCGCTCGGCGCGTCGCTCGTGGACGGCGGCGGCGCGGGCCTGGACTGGGTCGGCGTACGGCTGCCGCCGCCGGTGCCCGCGCCCTCCGTGGACGTCGGACGCCGCTCCTGGGTCCGGGCGGACTCACGGCTCGGCTCGGTGGGCCGCTCGGCCTTCGGGGCCTCCTCGCGCTTCTTCGGCGCCTCGGTGGTCGCGGCGGGCCTCGGAGCGGTGGACGGGGCCTGGGAGGGCGCGCGGCGGGCCGGCTCGGTGGCCAGCGGACGGCCGGGGAGGTGGTTGACCGGGTCGTCGTTCGGACCCGGCACGGTGACCAGCTCGGTGGAGCGGACGGCGCCGCCGAGGACGGAGCCGATGAGCAGGGTCAGACCGACGACGACGGAGGCGACGAGGGTGCTGCGGCGCATCACCCGGCGGCGCAGCTCCCAGAGTTCGGCGCGCGGGCCGAGCTTGCGCCAGGCCTCCCCGGCGAGGCGCCCGTCGATCGAGTAGACCGGGGCACCGGCGATGATCAGCGGTGACCAGGCGGCCAGGTAGATGATGTCGGGCGCGTCGTAGACCGGGACGGTCTTCCAGCTGACGGTGAGGATCAGCGCGGCGGAGAGCAGGGCGCCGACGACGGCTGCGGCGCGCTGCCAGAGGCCGAGGACGGTGAGGACACCGACGACGACCTGGAGGAAGGCGACGGTGAGTCCGGCGCCGACGGGGTGCTGGAGGGCGAAGTCGCGGAGGGGCTCGGCGAGGGCCCACGGGTGGAGCGAGTTGAGCCACTTCACCATGGAGCCGCGCTCGCCGCCGTCGAAGTAGACGGGGTCGCAGAGCTTGCCCATGCCCGCGTAGACGGAGATGAGGCCGAGGAAGACACGGAGGGGGAGGAGGACGACGCCGAGGTTCATCCGGCGGCCCGGGTAGTAGGCGTGCCGGACGGTGTCCTGGCCGTGCCGCTGGGGGCTCCGGTCGTGCGGGTCGTCCTCGTACGCCTCGGGGCCCGTCCCGGGCCGCAGCTCGTACAGGTCGTCGTACGCCCCCTCGGCGCGGCGCATCGGGGGCAGCAGGGGGCCGCCGGGCACCACGGGGGTGGGCATGGTGTCGTCGACGCGCGGGATGGCCTGGGTGGAGCCCGCGTCCAGTCCCCCGCGCCCGAGGACCGGGTCGAGGGTGGAGACGGAGGACTCGCGCACGGCCTGGAGGAGACCGGTGGCGCCCGGCGTCGACTTCCCGCTCCACACGACGGGGCGGCGGCGCGGGCCGCCCGCTCCGGCCGCGGCCCCCGAGAGGGCGGCGGCGCGGGCGCCGAACTTCGGCTGCGGGGCCGGGGCGAGCCGCACACGGAAGCTGGCGTGGTTCACGATCACCTGGGCGGGATCGGAATCCACCTTGACCATGCTCAACGCGGGCTGATCGTCGAACCCCGGCCGGGGCGTTCTGGTGTCCACACTCATCTAACCGAGTGATCTGGGTTTAGGACACTGCCTTGACAGCTCGCAAATGTCCGAGACCCGTCAAGATCACGCCACGGCCGGGACCGGTGGTGCGGGAGTGGCTGAAGTCAGCCCATACGGCGGCGAGCGGCCTCGTAGAGCACGACGCCCGCGGCGACACCGGCGTTCAGCGACTCGGCGCCGCCCGGCATCGGGATGCGCACGAGGAAGTCGCAGGTCTCGCCGACGAGACGGGACAGGCCCTTGCCCTCGGAGCCCACGACGATGACGACCGGACCGCCCAGCTCCTCCAGCTCGTGCACCTCGCGGTCGCCGTCGGCGGCGAGGCCGACGACCGTGAGCCCGGCCTTCTGGTACGCCTCCAGGCAGCGCGTCAGATTGGTGGCGCGGGCGACCGGCGTACGGGCCGCAGTGCCCGCCGAGGTCTTCCACGCACCGGCCGTCATGCCCGCCGCGCGCCGCTCGGGCACGACGACGCCGTGCCCGCCGAAGGCGGCGACGGAACGGACGACGGCGCCGAGGTTACGGGGGTCGGTGATCCCGTCGAGGGCGACGATCAGCGGCTCCTCGTGGTTGTCGTAGGCGGCCGTGGCGAGGTCCTCGGGGAACGCGTACTCGTACGGCGGGACCTGGAGGACGAGGCCCTGGTGGTTCAGGCCGTTCGTCATCCGGTCCAGCTCGGGGCGCGGCGCCTCCATGATGTGGATGTTGCCGCGGCCGGTGGCGAGGTTCAGGGCCTCGCGCACGCGCTCGTCGTTGTCGATGAACTGCTGCACGTACAGGGTCGTGGCGGGCACCCCGTCGCGCAGGGCCTCGAAGACCGGGTTGCGGCCGACGACCATCTCCGACTGGCCCTTGCCGCCGCGCCGGACGACGGGGCGGCGCTGGACCTGCCTGGCCTGGGCGTTGGCGACGCGGTTCTTCTTGTGTCCCTTGCGGGCGGAGGCGGGCGGGGTCGGGCCCTTGCCCTCCAGGCCCTTGCGCCGCTGGCCACCGCTGCCGATCGTCGCACCCTTCTTGTTGGACGTGCGACGGTTCCTGCGCTGGCTGTTCCCGGCCATGACTACCTAATCCTCGGTGTTGCGTGCATAGGTCTGTGACTGAAGTGTGCCGCCCGGAGGCCCGAGCGGCACGTCTTCTAACGGTTGCCCAGTGTCCAGCGGGGACCGTCGGGCCCGTCCTCGACGGCGAGTCCGGACTGGCTGAGCTGGTCGCGGATCGCGTCCGCGGTCGCCCAGTCCTTCCGCTCGCGGGCCGATTCCCGCTGCTGGAGCACGAGCCGTACGAGGGTGTCGACGACCCCGTGGAGCTCTTCGCCGCCCCCGGCCTCCTCGGCCCAGTGCGGGTCGAGCGGGTCGAGACCGAGTACGCCGAGCATGGCATGGACCTCGGCCAGACGGGCGATGGCCTCGTCCTTGTCGTCCGCCGCGAGGGCGCTGTTGCCCTGGCGGACGGTCGTGTGGATGATCGCCAGCGCGTGCGGGACGCCCAGGTCGTCGTCCATCGCCTCGGCGAAGGCCGGCGGCACCTCGGCGGCGGGGGCGACGGGCGTCCCGGCCTTCTCGGTGGCACGCTGGACGAAGCCCTCGATACGGGCGAACGCCGCCTCCGCCTCGCGCAGGGACTCCTCGCTGTACTCGATCATCGAGCGGTAGTGCGGGGTGCCCAGGTAGTAGCGCAGGACGATCGGGCGCCAGTTCTTCACCATCTCGGACACCAGCACGCTGTTGCCGAGCGACTTCGACATCTTCTCGCCGCTCATGGTGACCCAGGCGTTGTGCACCCAGTACCGCGCGAAGGTGTCGCCGAAGGCCTTGGCCTGGGCGATCTCGTTCTCGTGGTGCGGGAAGATCAGGTCGAGGCCGCCGCCGTGGATGTCGAAGGCGGGGCCCAGGTACTTGTGGGCCATGGCCGAGCACTCCAGGTGCCAGCCGGGGCGGCCGCGGCCCCACGGGGTGTCCCAGTCGGGCTCGCCCGGCTTGGTCGCCTTCCACATCGCGAAGTCGCGCGGGTCGCGCTTGCCGGTGATGCCGTCCTCGGTGGGCTGCCGCAGGTCGTCGATGTCCTGGTTGGACAGCTCCAGATAGCCCGGGAAGGAGCGCACGTCGAAGTAGACGCTGCCGTCCGCCTCGTAGGCGTGGCCGCGCTCGATGAGACCGCGCATCATCTCGATCATCTCGGGGACGTGCCCGGTGGCGCGCGGCTCGTAGCTGGGCGGCAGGCAACCCAGCGCCTCGTAGCCCGAGTTGAACGCGCGCTCGTTCTCGTAGCCGATGGACCACCAGGGACGGCCCTGGTCCGCGCCCTTGGTGATGATCTTGTCGTCGATGTCGGTGACGTTGCGGATGAACGTGACGTCGTAGCCCCGGTACGCGAACCAGCGGCGCATGATGTCGAAGTTCAGCCCCGACCGGATGTGCCCGATGTGCGGGGCCGCCTGGACGGTGGCGCCACAGAGGTAGATCGAGACGCAGCCCGGCGTGAGCGGGGTGAAGTCACGGATCTGCCGGGCGCTGGTGTCGTACAGGCGAATAGTCACCACTCCAGGGTAGTGGGCGTGTGGTAGTGCCCCGATACCCGATCGCGGTCCCGGATGACGTTTTTCACCGGCACCGGTGGGCTCCGGCGCCGGGCCGGAGCCGCCACGCGCGCCCGGCGCGGTCCGGCGCCCCGGTGCGCACGTCGGCGGCGGGCCCGGTCCGCTCCGGCACCGGGCCCGTTCCGGCGGGGTGTCAGGCCGGGGCGACCCGGTGCACCAGGGCCGTGGCGAGGGCCGCGAGACCCTCCGCGCGGCCGGTCAGACCGAGCCCGTCCGTCGTCGTGCCGGAGACGGAGACCGGTGCTCCGGCCGCCTCGCTGAGCACCTTCTGCGCCTCGGCGCGCCGCTTGCCGACCTTCGGGCGGACGCCGACGACCTGGACGGCGATGTTGCCGATCTCGTACCCCTCGGCACGGACGATCCGGGCCGCCTCGGCGAGCAGGGTGACGCCGGAGGCGCCGGACCACTCGGGCCGCGAGGTGCCGAAGTGGGCGCCGAGGTCGCCGATCCCGGCGGCCGAGAACAGCGCGTCGCAGGCGGCGTGGGCGGCGACGTCGCCGTCGGAGTGCCCGGCGAGGCCGTACCCCTCGGAGTCCTCCCAGAGGAGGCCCGCGCACCAGAGCTCACGGCCCTGTTCAAAGGCGTGGACGTCGGTGCCGATGCCGACGAGCGGGATCACCGGGCGGGGGGCCGCCGGAGCGGCTCCGGCCGCCGCGGCCGCGTCGGGAGTGGCCGCGTCCGACGGGGTGGCGGCCGGAACGGCGGCAGCCGGAGTGGTGGGGCTCGGAATGGCGGTGGGCGGAATGGTCGGGGTCGGCTCAGAAGCCATCGTTGGCCCTCCTGCGGGCGAGTACGGCCTCGGCGAGGACGAGGTCGAGGGGGCGGGTCACCTTGAAGGCCTCTTCGTGGCCGGGCACGACGACGACGGGCGCGCCGAGCCGTTCGACCATGCCCGCGTCGTCGGTGGCGCCCTCACCGGCGAGGGCGACGGTGGCGTGGGCGTCGACGAGGGTGTCGTGGTCGAAGCCCTGCGGGGTCTGGACGGCGCGGAGCCGGGCCCGGACGGGGGTGGCGACGACCTGTTCGGGGTCACCCGGCCTTCCGGCCGGTTCGACCTCCTTGACGGTGTCCGTGACGGGCATCGCGGGGACGACGGCGACGGCCCCGTTCCGGACGGCCTCGATGACGGCGTCCACGGTGTCCACGGGGACGAGCGGGCGGGCGGCGTCGTGGACGAGGACGGTGGCGATGCCCTCGGGGAGCGCTTCGAGTCCGCGGCGGACGGACTCCTGGCGGGTCTCTCCGCCGGGGACGACGAGGTAGTCGGTCCGCTCGGGGAGGGCGTGGGCGTCGAGGAGGTTCTTGACCTCGGCGGCGTCTTCGGGAGGTGCGACCACGACGACGAGCGAGACCGCGCGGGAGGCGGCCATCGCTCGGACGGCGTGGATGAGCATGGGGGTGCCGCTCAGCGCGCGAAGCGCTTTGGGGGCGCCCGGCCCGAGGCGTACGCCCCGTCCGGCCGCCGGGATCACCACGGCGGTACGAGAAGGACGCGCATCGTCTGACATCGGTTGCACTCCGGCAGGTTTGTTTCCGCGGCCGACATGGGTATGGCCTCACCGTGCCGGACGCTCCGCCTTGACCGGGCCCTTTCCGTGACGAAGGTCGAGGCGTTGTCGCCCGTGCACAGGGGCTCGGACGTAACGGGGGTGCGGGGACTTTCTCAGTGGTGCGCACACGCGTTCATCGGGTGCGCGTACGGGCACGCGTACGCTCCGCAGGCATACGCGGACATGCCGCAGCGCCCGACGGCAGCACTGTGTGGATCACAGCACGCCAACGGGCACCACGGCATCGCTTCACTTGGTAGCGCGCTCGGAGGATTCAGAGCACGCTCAGGACGCGAGGACCTCGTCGAGGAGAGCCTCGGCCTTGTCCTCGTTCGTGTTCTCCGCGAGGGCCAGCTCGCTGACCAGGATCTGCCGGGCCTTGGCGAGCATCCGCTTCTCACCGGCGGAGAGACCGCGCTCGCGCTCACGCCTCCACAGGTCGCGGACTACTTCGGCGACCTTGATGACATCGCCGGAGGCGAGCTTCTCGAGATTCGCCTTGTAGCGACGGGACCAGTTCGTCGGCTCTTCGGCGTACGGCGCGCGCAGCACCTCGAAGACCCGGTCCAGCCCGTCCTGACCGACAACGTCGCGGACACCTACGAACTCCGCGTTGTCCGCAGGCACGCGGACCGTCAGGTCGCCCTGCGCGACCTTGAGCACCAAGTAGGTCTTGTCCACGCCTTTGATCTGGCGAGTTTCGATGGCCTCGATCAGCGCGGCCCCGTGATGGGGATAGACCACGGTGTCGCCAACCTTGAACGTCATGTGACAGGTACCCCTTCCGTGGCTATCCAGGGTAACACGGATACAGCTTCTTCTGAATGGCGTTTTCGCAGGTCAGGGCATATCTCGGGGCTTGACAACAGCATCACGGACGTGCTGCGCGGGGCTTCCGGAAGGCGGTATTCGCAGGTCGGAGCAGCTGTGCGGACGGAGAGAAACGCGCACGTCACACCTGCCCGGAGCCCCTTCAAGATGGAGTGATGCCCCGTTTTGTCGGGTTCGGAGTGACCTTCTCAACGTACTCCGTTCGAGGATCGTCCACCCGTACGGAGGTACCGCCGGGTGATTCCGTAATTGATCAGCGCGGGCGGGTCCGGGGTTTTCCGGAGGCGTGGCTCCGGGTAATGCGCGGCACCCCTCGAATTGATCAAGGCGGTTATGTGAACAACAGGTCAATGCGTCGAGATCCAGCCACACCTATGGCCGGTGGGACGGGGCCGGGGCCTCGCGCGGGCACCCCGGAAGAGCCGTCCCCGGGGCCCTCGCCGGGGTGCCCGCCGGGACGTTCGCGATGGCGGACCCCGGGAGGTCCCGGGGTCCGCCCGGGGACGCTCCTCCGGTGGCCGCCGGACGGCCCCGCGACGCCCGTGACCGGTTAGGGGCGGGTCGGGTGCGGGACGAAGAGTGCGGCTCGGTAACCTGAGCGCGCTGACAGACCTTTAGTTGGCCTCTGGTCCCCCGCCCGTCCGTACGTCCAAGGAGATGCCGCCGCCGTGAGCCGCAACCTTCGACGCGGCGCCCTCGCCGCCACCGCCATCGTGTTCTCCATCGCCGCGCTGTCCGCCTGTGGAGCGGGCAACAACGCGCAGACGCTCGGCGTCCAGCCGGACAACGCCGCCGTCACCGTGGACGACCTCAAGATCCAGAACGCGGTGGTGATCACTCAGCCCGAGCGCGGTGTGAAGGGACCTGCCGCCGTCGCGGCCACCCTCTTCAACAACGGGCGGGCTCCGCAGGTGCTGGAGTCGATCAGCCTGCCCGGCAGCAGCGCCACCGTGACGCTGAAGTCCGCCAAGGGCGTCGGCCCGATCATCGTCCCGGCCAACGGCTCCGTCGTCATCGGCGGCGCGGGCAACGCCTCCGCCGTGATCGAGAACGGCACCGAGGCGGCCCGCGTCGGCGACGCCCAGGAAGTCGTCTTCAAGCTCAGCCGGACCGGTGACGTCGGCCTGGAGGCCTTCGTCGTCCCGGCCAACAGCTACTTCAAGGACTTCGGCCCGTCCATCGTGCCGGCTCCCCCGGCCGCCACGCCGACCGCCACCGCCTCGGGCGGCGCGGAGCACGGCGGGACGCCGTCGGGCGAGGCCAGCGCGCCCGCCGGTCACTGAGTCACCCGTACGCGGGCCCGGTCCCCTGCGCGGGTCCGTCCCGCCACACGCGCGAAGGGCGCTTCTCCCCGGCCGGGAGAAGCGCCCTTCGCGCGTGTGTGGCATCCGCTACGGCACGGCCTACGGCTCGAACTTGTAGCCGAGGCCCCGGACCGTCACCAGATAGCGCGGGGCCCCCGGGTCCGGTTCGATCTTCGCCCGCAGCCGCTTGACGTGGACGTCGAGGGTCTTGGTGTCGCCGACGTAGTCCGCGCCCCAGACCCGGTCGATGAGCTGCATCCGGGTCAGGACCCGGCCCGCGTTGCGCAGGAGCATCTCCAGGAGGTCGAACTCCTTCAGCGGCAGATCGACCTTGCCGCCCGCGACCGTCACCACGTGCCGGTCGACGTCCATCCGGACCGGACCCGCCTCCAGGGCCGCCGGAGTGACCTCCTCCGGCTCACCGCGGCGCCGCAGCACCGCGCGGATCCGGGCCACCAGCTCCCGCGAGGAGAACGGCTTGGTCACGTAGTCGTCGGCTCCTATCTCCAGGCCGACGACCTTGTCGATCTCGCTGTCCTTGGCGGTCACCATGATGACCGGGACGTTCGAGCGGCCGCGCAGCTGACGGCACACCTCGGTACCGGGGAGCCCCGGAAGCATCAGGTCGAGAAGGACGAGGTCGGCCCCGTTGCGCTCGAACTCGTCGAGACCGTCGGGCCCGGTCGCCGCGACGGCGACCTCGAAACCCTCCTTGCGAAGCATGTAGGACAGGGCGTCGCTGAAGGATTCCTCATCCTCGACGACGAGCACTCGGGTCACGGAAGGACCTCCGGGGCTGGAAGCGGTTCGGTCATGAGATCGGGGGTGGCGGACAAGGCGGGCCGGCGGTCCCGTACGGAGCCCGCCTCGGGCAGCCGCAGGGTGAACGTGGAGCCCTGGCCCTCGGTGCTCCAGACGGTGACCTCCCCGCCGTGGGAGGCGGCCACGTGCTTGACGATGGCCAGGCCGAGGCCCGTACCGCCGGTGGCTCGGGAGCGGGCCGGGTCGACCCGGTAGAAGCGCTCGAAGATCCGCTCGCGGTCCCGCTCCGAGATGCCGATGCCCTGGTCGGTCACGGCTATCTCGATGAGGTCCCCGCCCGGCGCCGCGATGTGGCGGGCGGCGATGCCCACCCTCGTACGGGCCGGGGAGTAGTTCACCGCGTTCTCCACGAGGTTGCCGAGGGCCGCGGCGAGCTGGCCCCGGCTGCCCCACACGTGCAGGTCGGCCGCGCCGCCGGAGACCATGGTGATCTGCTTGGTGGAGGCGGTGTGCCGGGAGCGGTCGACCGCCTCGGCGACCAGCTCGTCCACGGACACCGGTTCGGAGTCCTCCAGCGGGTCGTCGTTCTGCACCCGCGAGAGGTCGATCAGCTCCTGCACCAGATTGGTGAGGCGGGTCGCCTCGATCTGCATCCGGCCCGCGAAGCGGGTGACCGCCTCGGGGTCGTCCGAGGCGTCCATGACCGCCTCGGAGAGCAGCGAGAGCGCCCCCGTGGGCGTCTTCAGCTCATGGCTCACATTGGCGACGAAGTCGCGCCGTACGGCTTCGATGCGGCGGGCCTCGGTGAGGTCCTCGACGAGCAGCAGCACCAGCCGGGACCCGAGCGGAGCGACCCGGGCGGAGACCGCGAGGGCCTCGACCCGTCCGGTGCCGCGCCTCGGCAGGTCCAGCTCCACCTGCCGTATCTCTCCGTCGCGGCGGGTGTCACGGGCCATGTTGAGCATGGGCTCGACGGCCAGTTTCCCGCCACGGACCAGGCCGAGCGCGTACGCCGCCGAGCTGGCCTTCACCACCGAGTCGCTCTCGTCGAGAACGACCGCGGAGGAGCGCAGCACCGAGAGCACCGTGTCGACGCCGGGCGGCAGCACGGCATCGGTGTGCAGGGAACTACGAGTGGGTCTCGCCTGGTCGCGCTCGCTCCAGCGGAACGCCAGCATGGCGATCACGCCGGTGCACACTCCGGCGATAGCGGCCAATGCGGCGACCGCCGCGTTCACGTCCATGGCTCAAGGTTATGCGTGCCCGGCGACACTCTCCCAGCCGTCCGAGTGGCTGCTCGAACACTCGTCGCTCAGAGTTCACCGTGACGACCTGGCCGGTTCACTTGCCCCGACGCGGACGGTGGCGCGTGTCGCCCAGAGTTCACCTCGGTGAAAGTGACGGTTCACGTGCGGGGGTGGAACCGGACGCGTACAGGGCCGAACGTGGGAGCGTGGGGGTCCTGAGCCCCACCCGGACCCCCGGAGCACCGCCTAGAGAGGGACACCATGCGGGACGCGTACCACGAGGAACTTGACTCGATCGGCGAGGGCCTGGTCGAGATGGCCCGGCTCGTCGGGTCGGCGATCGGGCGCGCCACGACGGCGATGCTCGACGCGGACCTGAAGCTCGCGGAGAGCGTGATCGCCGCGGACCAGAAGGTCGACGACCTCCAGCACGACCTGGAGGCACGGGCCATCGCGCTGCTCGCGCGGCAGCAGCCGGTGGCGACCGATCTGCGGATCGTGGTGACCTCGCTGCGGATGAGCGCCGACCTGGAGCGCTCGGGCGACCTGGCGCAGCACGTGGCGAAGCTGGCGCGGCTGCGGTTCCCGGACACGGCGGTGCCCCGGGACCTGCACGCGACCATCCTGGAGATGGGGCAGCTGGCGCAGCGCCTGATGGCGAAGGCGGCGGAGGTCATCATCACGAAGGACGTCGACCTGGCGCTCCAGCTGGAGCAGGACGACGACGAGATGGACCTGCTGCACCGGGCGCTGTTCCAGCACCTGATGGACGACCGCTGGAAGCACGGCATAGAGACCGCCGTCGACGTGACGCTGCTGGGCCGGTACTACGAGCGGTTCGCCGACCACGCGGTGTCGGTGGCGAAGCGCGTGGTCTACCTGGTGACGGGCGAGCACGCGGACGAGCTCCAGGCGGCGGACGCGCCGGTGGAGGGCGCGTAGGGCGTGTTGCGAAGGTCCCGCCTGCCCGGCCTGCCCCTCCGGGCAGACGGCGGCTCCTTCCGAAACACCCCTAGGAGCGCGGGCACCGATGCGCCGTTGATGCGCCGGTCCCCGTGGGCATGAGATGGGGGGAGGCGATGCGCGCCTCGAAAGGGAGGGACCCCCATGGCCGATTCCCCCACACCGACCGAGTCCGAGGCAGCGGCGCCGCGCGAGGTGGCGCACCTGCCCGTCCTGGGCGCCTGCGGCTGCGGCTCGGGCTGCGGCTGCGGCTGCCAGTCGGGCTCGCCGTGCCAGTGCGGCGGCTGCTCCGGCTGACCCTGACGACCGGGAGGGAGGGGCGGGGCGCGGCGGTTCCGCCGGTGCCCCGCCCCTTCACCGCGTCGACGGGTCCGGTCCGTAGGGCGGGGTGGTCGTACGGCTCTGGCCGCGTCCGCGCCCGTGCGCGCGTCGGGCTCGGCAGCGCTCGGGTTTACTGCGGTAAACCGCCGCGTCCGCGCCGGCGCGCGGGAGCCGCCCGTACGTCTGCGAGGGAGTTCCCGCACGTCTGCGGTCACGCCGGGACGCCCGTACTGCCGCGTCGAGACGCTCTGCGGGGCTGGGGCTGGGGTTGGGCCGAGACGGCCGTGGGTCTACGCCGGGACGCTCATGTCCAGGATGCTCATATGTCGAGTACGGCGACGGTCTGGGTGCCGCTGAGCTCTCCGGTGGTGCGGAAGCCGAGCCGCTCGTAGAAGGCGCCAGGGCCGTCCTCGCCGGGTGCCCAGGTGACGTACAGCCGGGAGGTGCCGCGTCGGCGCAGTTCGTCGCGGACGGCGGCGACGGCGAAGCTGCCGTACCCCCTGCCCTGGGCGTCGGCCGAGATATTGAGCCGCCACAGGCCGCTGCGGCGGTCACCGGGGGTCTTCTCCTCGTTCCAGGGGAGGTCGAGGAAGGCCATGAGGAAGCCGACGAGCCGGTCGCCGTCGAAGATCAGCCGCGGCCAGGCGGCCTCCCCGAAGGCGTACGCCTCGGCGAGGGACGTCACGACGGGGGCGACGTTCCGCTCCTGGTGGGGGTGGACGCGCAGGGCGACGGCGGCGTCGATGTTCGCGGGGGTGACCTTCTCCAGGCGGAGTTCGGCGCGGGGTGATGGCGTACTCATGACACGGACGGTAACGAGTCCACGGGAAGAGCGCTTCCGATTATCGGACCGCACCGCCCGTGTGGGGGGAGCCGGGCGGCACGGTCCGGGTAGGCGGGACCTTCACCACACGTCCTAGGGCGTGTCTGACAATTCCCGCCTGACGCCGCGCGGCCGCCCTGCGGGCGACGCCGCGAATTGTCAGACAGGCCCTAGGGCGTGTCTTCAAAGACTCCTTGATGGGGCATCATGTGGTGCATGGTGCGGCGGCATGAGCTCTCGGACGAAGAGTGGGTTGTGCTGTC
>NZ_JBIWNI010000025.1:0-109325 GCF_044767145.1 Streptomyces sp. NPDC101490 | reverse complement strand
GCGGTCACACTCAAGCTCCTCAAGGGAGCGGTCACGGTCCACGAGTCGAGTCACCGACCGATCGTCCCATGGCAGATCTCAAACGCGGTCTCAGTTCGGCGCGCGGCAGCCCGCTCCCCCGTTCGCCCGGAATATCGCAGTATCCTCGGTTCCGGAATTCCTGAACCGAGGAATCCAGTTCTGAATTGCCCAAGACAGGATCAAACGGCAAGAATATGGAGCCATGCCTGACGGGGCGTCAAATTGGCGTATTCTCCAGATCGGGATATGGCTCCTCGGCAATGACCGTACGCTCCCGGTGAACGCGGTGATTCTCCTGCGAACTGGAGTGTGCGCATGCGCCCTACCCGTCGTGACGTTCTGAAGTGGGGAGCCGGTGCCGGTGGCCTCGCCACCGCCGCGGTGCTCGGCATCCCGAGTACGGCCGGGGCCGCGAGCTGGGCCTACCGGTCCTGGATGGGCTCGCTCTCCAGCGGCCTGCCCCTCACCGGCCTGACGATCCCCGGCACCCACAACACCTGCTCCACCAGCGGGATACCCGCAGCCAAGTGTCAGGACTGGGACCTGCTGACCCAGCTCGGCAACGGCATCCGGTTTCTCGACATCCGCCTGAACGGCCTGGCGGGGACCAGGAACGAGATGGGCCTCTACCACAGCGACATCTACATGAAGAAGCGTTACCAGGACGTCCTCAACGACTGCGACTACTTCCTCCGCGGCAATCCGGGAGAGGTGATCGTCATGCGGATCAAGAACGAGTACGCGGGCGGCAACAAGCTCGACTCGGAGGAATTCAAGCGCCGTTTCAACTGGTACCTGGACGACCCGTCCATGGGCTTCCGTCCGCTCTTCTGGACCAACCCGTCGTGGCCCACCCTGGGACAGGCTCGCGGGAAGGTCGTGCTCCTCACCGACTTCACCCACGATTGGGCCACCCTCAGGTGGAGCGACCACTGCGACATCCAGGACCAGTACAACGTCCCCGACGACGCTAAGAGGAAGGCGATCGTCGCGCAGTTCGACGCGGCCTTCTACGACCAGGGCACGTCCAAGATGTTCATCAACTTCACCAGCACCGCCAAGGGCCCCATCCCCGATCCCTCCATCGGGGCCAAGAAGATCTTCCCCAGCGTCTACGCCTACCTGGACCCCCGGAGGAATCAGCGAGCCCGCTTCGGCATGGTGCCGATGGACTTCCCCAACTACCGCACCGACATCCTCGACCTCCTGATCGACAAGAACTTCATCTGAGGATCGTCCCGTAGCCGCTGCTCGCGGTATCCGCATCAGTCGCAGACCGCGTCGTCCACCATCCAGGTCCCCCGCTCACGCTCCAGCTCCGACGGAGATCCGCGAAGGGTGCCGTGCTCATCGTGCACGGCACCCTTGTCCTCACCCACGACCAACGCGGTCGCCGAGCAGTCCGAGGACTACGGCATCGCCCGGCCGCACACCCTCGCACTCGCGGGCGGAGGCGATTCACGAGTGTCGGCTCCTGGCAGTCGGCCACGACCCGGCAGTCCATCGCCTCGGTCACCTGCCGGGCACGGACTCCCCGAGCACCTCCCCACCGACCTGTCGCGCCAGCCACTCCGCCCGGGGGAGATCCCCGAACTTGGAAAGGTGCACGAACACCGTGTGTTCATCGGCGGGAAGTTCCCCGTCGAGATCGAGGCTGTTGAACACGACTTGGACCGCCTCGTACTTCGCGTACGCCTGGAGATCGAGCTCCGGTACGTCCGGCCAGCTGCCGTCCCAGTAGATCGAGGCGGGGCCACCCCCCAAGGTCCGAACGAAAAGATCCTCCAGCTCGTCATTCACCTGCGTCTCGACGTCCACGCGGAACGGCAGCAACGTGACAAGCCCGTACGAATCCCTGGGCAATGTGTCCGCCCGGTACTCATGAGTCCACTGGTACGAGTCGAACGGCAGGCCTTCTGCGATGTAGACGGCCTCGGGCAGAACATCCAGCATCCGCCACACGTCCTCGGCCGTTTGCAGCTCAGCGGTCAGCTCGACAACCGGATCCCGCCTCTCCATCAGCGAGCACAGACGCCGTGCCAACGCGAGCGCGTCCGCTGCGCCGGTACTCCTGAACAGGGGATACGCCGTTGAATTACCCATGATCGCCACCATGCCACAGCCGCCGTCACCGGCCCCAGGCGCATGATGCGGAGCACCCGAGGGCAGCTCTCGGACGAGCCCTTCGACCGCTCGCGCCACCGGCGGAGCGACAGCCGACCGATCCGGCACGAGCCAGGCCGTCCAGACCGTCCGGGGTGTCAAGACCGTCCGGGTCTCCGAGGGTCTCTTCCTCGGACGCCGCACGGGCCCGCTGCGCACCCCGTCTCCTCCCACCCTCCGACGTCGGAGGGAGACCGCGCCTCGGACCGGGCCGCCGTCGGCCCGGGCCACACACCACGGACCACGGACCACGGACCACGGACCACGGACCACGGACCACGGACCACGAGCCACTGTCGGCGGGTACCGTACGCCCACCGGGTGAGCCGGGTCGACGGCCGGTCGTAGCCGGGCCCGCGCTCCCGTCCACGGGAGGCGCTGTCATTCCCGTACCCCGGAATCCGACGGGAGCTCGGCGGCGACCGGGCAGGACTTCACCGCGCACACGTCACAGCCCAGCTCGCTCCGGGTGAGGAGGTCAGGGGCGCGGGGCGGTACGGGGACGCCCCGGCTTCCGTCGTACTGGAGGAGGAGCAGGGCCGAGTCGTCGTCCGCGCCCGCCCGCGCCGACGCCGTGTGCGCGCGCACGTCCTCGCCCAGGAGGCTCAGGGCCTGGGCCGGAGTGCCGTGCCTGAGCCGGTCGGTGCGCTCGTCGAGGGGGTAGAAGGCCCCGGACACGTCCCGGGCCTCGGTCAGTCCGTCGGTGTGGAAGAGGATCCGGTCGCCCGGCCCGAGGGTGTCCTCGTGGCGGCCCGGTCGCAGCCCGTCCAGGTGTCCGAGGCCCAGGGGCAGGCCAGGGTCCCGGGGTTCCGCCCGCTGGGTGCCGCCGGAGGCGCGGAGCAGCAGGGGTGCCGGGTGGCCGTAGTTCAGGGTGGTGATCCGGCCGTCGCCGGTCACCTGGGCGAGTACGGCGGTGGCGAACCGGTCGTCCCCGGCGCGGCGCGCGAGGGCGCAGGACAGTCTCAGCCCCACCTCGTCGAGGTCCTGGGAGACGGCCGCGCTCTCCCGGAACGCGGCGAGCAGCGCGGCGGCGGCACCGGCCGCCTCCAGCCCCTTGCCCTGGACGTCGCCCATGAGGACGCGGACCCCGTCCCGGACGGGCACGACGTCGTGGAAGTCACCGCCGATGCTCGCCTCGTCCGCCGCGGACCGGTAGGAGGCGGCGATGCGCACCGCCCCTTCGCGGGAGGCGGGGACGGTGGGCAGGATGGCCTCCTGTGCGGCGTGCGCGACCTCGGTGACGACCTCCAGGCGGCGGGTGTGGCGCTGCTTGACCCGGGCGGCCAGGGCGCAGAAGAGGGTGACGAGCGCGATGGTCACCAGGCCCATGACTCCCCGGCTCGTGGGGGGCACGCCGTCGTGGTGGGCGAGCAGCAGCGCCGCGAGGAGGGCGACGGCCCCGGTGCCGAGCACGGCGGCCGCACGGTTGCGGACGGCGGCGACCGCGGGGCCGATGGCGTAGGCGGGAGGGAGTCTGACCTCGTCCATGGCCGTCGCGTCGAGCAGTGCCACGGCCATGACCGCGCCGACTCCGTAGCCGTCGACGAGACCGAGGACCTGGCGTCGTGGGGCGTTCATCTCTCCTCCGGGGGATCGGGGCGCCCCCTCATGGAGTGGGGCGGGCGCGGCACCGGGACCGGTTCTCGCATCCCTGCCCCCTCCCTGCTGAGTGCGGCCGACAATAATCAGCGGATCATCCGCTTTTCAATGCTTCAGTCGCTAATCAGGACTTTGGTCCTTTATCCACGGAATGCGCTGGAGGGGTCGCGTCGGCGAGGCTCGGCCGCGTACGCCCTGTGGTCGTCGGCCCCGGGGCGCGGGACGGCGTCGCCCGGCGGTACGGGCGAAGCCGCCGGGACACGTCTCGGGCGCGCCGGCCGCCGGGCGCGCGGAGCGGCTCGACGGCGATGGTCCGGTCCGGGGCACCGGGATCCGCCCGGGACCGGCACCCGGTTCCGGATAGGTGTGGACGCGTCGGACAGGTGGCTCAGACACATCCACTCAACACAGGCCAACCTGTGGTGGCGCGATACGTCGCCACCTCGGTCGCCTACGGTCCGCAGAAACGTCGTCACCACAGGTCACGGGGCATATGGCCGTCCCCTGGGTGTCATCGGGCGGTCGGACGGCGGTGGATCAACCTTCAAAGGTTGACCACGAATTCCACTCATCCACCCTCCAGAGGGGCCTCGATGGTCTAGATTGACCGTGCTTCAGATGATCGGACACGAGGCGACAAAAGATGATCTACAGGCCCTGCGCCTCGGAATACCAGCGACAACGCCCCTTGCGCCACACATAGGGGCGATCAATTCCCGGAGACCGGGTGAGGTCTCGGGTGCGGGGAGCACCCGGGGTTTCGACGGAATCCGGCACACCTCCTTTATCCGGCGGCCGTACCAGTGCGCCGCCGGCCGGGGTGTCCATGACGCACTGCGGTAATCAGCACGTCATGCGCGGAGGCCGATGACCTCCCGCGCGGAGGAACGGCGCGGCACGGGGGGCGGGGGCCTCCCGAGGGGAGGATCGTGCGGGAGGCGGGGGCCTCCGTGGGGGGAGAAGAACCGTGTGGAGCCAACACGTCGAATCCACTGGAACCCTGGGGGGGTCCGTGCAGCAGGGGGAGTTAGTCAGCCCGTTTCCATCGGCGCGCGGACCGCTGGAGAACGGGCCGATCAACCGGGCGGTCAGACAGCCCGCGAGCGACTGGGAGCAGCGGTACCGCCGTGCGGTGATCCTCAGTGACACCGCGGCGACCGCCTTCGTCGTGGCGGCCATAGGGAACTTCTTCGGGGCCCGGGACGCGGCCAACTGGCACGAGAAGTGGGGAATTCTCGCATTCGGCACCGAACTGCTGGTGCTGGGCGCGCTCGCGGTGACGAGATCGTGGGCTCCGGCCGTTCTCGGCCAGGGCGCCGAGGAATTCCGGCGTCTCGGACGCTCACTGTTCACGGCGACCGTCGTACTGTCGCTGGGGGGAATAGCCCTCACCTCGCGGAATATCAAACTGTGGATCTTCGTGGCGATTCCCGCGATCGCACTCGTGACCATGACCGAGCGGTATCTCCTCCGTCTCTGGCTGCACAAGCAGCGGAAAGAGGGGCGGTGCCTGCGGCCCGTGCTCGCGGCCGGGAGCCTGGCCACCGTGCGGGACCTGATATCGCGGACCCGTAAGTTCCCGCACCTGGGCTGGCGGGTCGAGGCGGTGTGCACCGCGGGCAGTCCCTCGCTCGAAGGCGACCAGCTGGACGGCGTGCCGGTCGTCGGCAGGCTGGGCGATGTCGCGGGGCACGTCCGGCGCGACGGCTACCGGGTCGTCGCGGTCACCCCGGACCCGCACTGGTCGCCGGACCGGCTCCAGCGGCTGGCCTGGAACCTGGAGGGCAGCGACGCCGAGATGGTCGTGGCGCCGGTGCTCATGGAGGTGGCCGGACCCCGGCTGCACGTCGACGCGGTGCTCGGGATACCGCTGCTGCGGGTCAGCATGCCGGCCTTCACCGGGGGCCACCGGGCCGTCAAGGAGGTCGTCGACCGGCTGGGCGCGGCGGTCCTGCTGATGCTGTTCTCCCCGCTGATGCTGCTCGTCGGGCTGCTCGTCCTGGCGGACAGCCGGGGCGGGGCGGTCTACCGCCAGCGCAGGGTCGGCAAGGACGGGCGCGAGTTCACCATCCTGAAGTTCCGCACCATGGTCTCCGGGGCCGACCGGGCGCGGGCCGCGCTTGCGGACCGCAACGAGGGCGCGGGTCTGCTGTTCAAGCTCCGCAGGGATCCCCGGGTGACCCGGGTGGGGGCGGTGCTGCGCCGGTACTCGATAGACGAACTCCCGCAGCTGTTCAACGTGCTCACGGGGTCGATGTCGCTGGTCGGCCCCCGGCCCCCGCTGCCGGAGGAGTCCGCCGCGTACGCCCCGGACATCCGGCGGCGGCTGCTGGTGAAACCCGGGCTCACCGGTCTGTGGCAGATCAGCGGACGCAGCGACCTGCCGTGGGAGGAGGCCGTGCGGCTGGACCTGCGGTACGTGGAGGACTGGTCGCTCGCCCTGGACGCGGTGATCCTCTGGAAGACGATGCGGGCGGTGTTCTACGGGCAGGGAGCTTATTGACGCACGGGGGGGCGTCGTCAGTCAGTGCGCGCACGGCGGGCCACAAGGGTCTGCCCTGGGGGAGGAACGGAACATGAGGGTCAGCGTCTTCGGGCTCGGCTATGTGGGTTGTGTGTCGGCCGCGTGCCTGGCCAGCCTCGGGCACGAGGTCATCGGAGTGGACGTCAGCCAGGTGAAGGTCGACCTGGTCAACGACGGCAAGGCGCCGGTCGTGGAGGAACGGATCGGCGAACTGATCGCCGAGGTCGTGGAGGCGGGGGCGTTACGCGCCACCGCTGACGTCCACGAGGCGATAGCGAACAGTGAGGTGTCCCTGATCTGCGTGGGCACGCCGTCGGAAGCCAACGGCAGTCTGTGCACCACCTTTCTGGAGCGGGTCACCGAGGAGATCGGTGCCGCCGTGGCCGAGCGGGGCGGGCGGCAGACCGTCGTGTTCCGCAGCACCATGCTTCCGGGCACCTGTCTGAACCTGCTCGTGCCGATCCTGGAGAAGTACGCCGGCGGCACCGCCGGAGTCGACTTCGGGGTCGCGGTCAACCCGGAGTTCCTCCGCGAGGGCACCAGCGTCCGGGACTTCTTCGACCCGCCCAAGACGGTGATCGGCGAACTCGACGCGGCGAGCGGCGACACCGTGGCGGCGCTGTACGAGGGGCTGCCCGGCGAGGTGTTCCGGGTCCCGGTCCCGACGGCCGAGGCGATCAAGTACGCGGACAACGCCTTCCACGGCCTCAAGATCGGCTTCGCCAACGAGCTGGGCGCGGTGTGCCAGGCGCTCGGGGTGGACTCGCACCAGGTGATGGACGTCTTCCTGGCGGACCGCAAGCTGAACATCAGCCCCGCCTATCTGCGGCCCGGCTTCGCCTTCGGCGGCTCCTGCCTGCCCAAGGACCTGCGCAGCCTGGTCCACGCGGCCCAGCGGGCCGACGTCTCGGTGCCCATCCTCGCCCATGTCCTGCCCTCCAACTCCGATCACCTGCAGCGCGCGGTCGAACTGGTCGAGCGCACCGGGAAACGGCGGGTGGGCATGTTCGGCCTGTCCTTCAAACCCGGCACCGACGACCTCCGCGAGAGCCCGCTCGTCGAGCTGGCCGAGCGGCTCTTCGGCAAGGGGTACGACCTGCGGATCTACGATCCCAACGTCAACCTGTCCCGGCTGCTCGGCGCGAACCGCGAGTACATCGAGACCCGGCTGCCGCATCTGGCGCAACTGCTCGCGGACTCCGTCGACGAGGTCCTCGACCACGCCGAGGTGTGCCTCGTCGGGACCACCGATCCGGCCGTGCACGCGGCGCTCCCCCACGGCGACGGTCCGGTGATCGTCGATCTCGTCCGCCTTCCCGACGCCGAGGCGCGCCGGGCCGAACCGGGGTACATGGGCCTTGCCTGGTGACACGAGCGGCGACGGGCAGGGCCGTCGCGCGCTGATCCTGGTGGAGAACCTGTCGGTGCCGTTCGACCGGCGGGTGTGGCAGGAGTGCACGACGCTCCGTGACGCCGGGTGGGAGGTGCACGTCATCTGCCCCCGGGGGGAGAAACGGGACACGGAACCGGAGGCGGTGATCGACGGCGTACACATCCACCGCTATCCGCTGCGCGCGGCCACCGGAGGACCGGCCGGGTACCTGCGGGAGTACGGCTCGGCACTGTGGCACACGCTCCGGCTGGCCCGCCGGGTCGGCCCGGTCGACGTGGTGCACGCCTGCAATCCGCCGGACCTGCTGTTCCTGCCCGCGCTGTGGCTGAAGCGGCACGGGGCACGGTTCGTCTTCGACCAGCACGACCTGGTGCCCGAGCTGTACCTCTCCCGGTTCGACCGCGGCGAGGACCTGCTCTACCGGGCCGTGTGCGCCCTCGAACGGCGGACGTACCGGGCGGCGGACATCGTGCTCGCCACGAACGAGAGCTACCGGGACGTCGCGCTGCGCCGTGGCGGGCGACGGCCGGAGGACGTGTTCGTGGTGCGCAGCGCGCCCGACATCGACCGCTTCCATCCGGTGCCGCCCGAGCCCGAGCTGAAGAACGGCAAGCCGCATCTGCTGTGCTACCTCGGTGTGATGGGCCCCCAGGACGGGGTCGACTACGCGCTGCGGGCCCTGGCGAAGCTGCGCGACGAGCTCGGAAGGACCGACTGGCACGCGGTGTTCGTCGGCGGCGGCGACGCCTTCGACGCGATGGTGGAGCTGTCCCGGCGGCTGGGGCTCACGGAGCACGTGCGGTTCACCGGGCGCGTACCGGACGCCGAGCTCGTGCGGTACCTGTCCACGGCGGACGTGTGCCTCTCCCCCGATCCGCGCAATCCGCTCAACGACGTGTCGACCATGAACAAGGTCCTGGAGTACATGGTGATGGGCCGGCCGATCGTCTCGTTCGACCTCCGCGAGGCCCGGGTGTCCGCAGGTGAGGCGGCCGTCTACGCCGCCGACGACGACGAGGGCGAGTTCGCTCGGCTCGTCGCGCGGCTGCTGGACGACCCGGAGGAGCGGGCCCGGATGGGCAAGATCGGCCAGGAGCGGATCAGTGGCCCGCTGGCCTGGCGCAACTCCCAGCGTGCGCTGCTCGCCGCGTACGCCGCCGCCTGCCGTGACCAGGTCCCGGTCTCGGCGGGCGGCCCGGTACGAAAGGGAAAAAGGCACCGCCGTTGAGCGATGACACGATACGCCTGGTCACCATCGGGCGGATTATCCGTCGGCGCCGACGGTTCCTCATCACCCTCGCCGTGGTCGGCGCGCTCGTCGGCTACGGCACCTCCTGGCTGCTCCCGCCCCGGTACACGACTTCCGCGTCGGTGCTGCTGCCGGGCGCCTGGGAGGAGCGCGAACTGATGACCCAGGCGCAGATCGCCATCAGTTCGGTGGTGCTCGACCGCACGGCCACCGCCCTCGGCCTGCCCGGGGTCGACGGCGAGGAGCTGCGCGACCGGGTGGGCGCCGGAGTCGCCGACGGCAACATCATCAGGATCTCCGGCACGGCGGACACCCCGGAGGGTGCCCAGCGGCTCTCCGACCAGGCGGCCCAGCAGTTCGTCACGTACGCCGCCCAGGTCGTGGGTGCCGACACCGACCCCGAGGCCGCCACGCGCCCCGAGGCGCTGCGGAAGCTGGTGGAGCGGACCAGCCTCCGCATCACGGAACTGGCCGACGGCGCCGGGAAGGGGCAGTCGGTGGAGAGCGTGCAGACCCGTACGGAGCTGGCGAAGCTCCGGACGGCGCTCCAGGACGCCGTGGACAAGCTCAACCGGGCCGACCAGCCCGCCGTCAAGGCGAACATGGTCGTCATGGGGCCGTCGACCCGGCCGACCGGGGAGGCGCCGCCGACGAAGACGCAGCTGGTCGGCGTCGGAGCGGTCCTGTTCTTCCTGGTCGCGGTCCTCGGTCATCTCGCCACCGCGCGGCTGGGCCGTCGTCTGCGCACCGAGCCCGAGATCGCCGCGGCGCTCGGCGCGCCGAGCCTCGGCACCGTCGAGGTGCCCGGTGAGCGGCGGGCGGACCGGACGAAGGGCGCCGGCCCCCGGGTGCTGGCGCGTCGGCTCCTCGGCATCGACGTCCGATGGGACCTGCCCACCCCGCTGACCGGTGACGAGGCCAGCGGCCGGATCCGCTACCGGCGGGTGGGCGCCCGTCTCCGGGAGCAGGTCCCGGCCCCGCTGCGGCTCCTGGTCGTCGTCCCGGAGGGTGACGAGCCCGCGCGCAGGGCCGCCGCGGAGCTCGCCGCCGAGACCGCCGCCGGTGCTCCGGGGGGCGTGCACCGGGAGCACCGGGTGGTGGAGGTGTCGGTGTCCCAGCCGATGGTGCGGGACCGCGACGACGAGTCGGGGGCGGTGGTGGTGCTCAGCGCGGGCAGCTGGACGGCCGGGGAGCTGTCCGGCATCGGCGAGGCGTGCGCGGACGCCGGGCACGGCGTCGTGGGCGTCGTCGTCGCCTGCACGGTCCGGGCCGCTTCGGCACGGTCCGCCGACCGCTCCCGGAAGAAGGGCGCCGCCCCGGCGCCCTCGGCCGACGCGCGGCCCGCTGGAGGTGCCGAGTGACGACGAGCCCGGCCCAGGAACCCACCGCCCCCACCCCGCTCCTCGACCTCCAGAGCCTGGTGGTGGCCGTACGGAGGCGGCGACGCCTCTGGTCCGCCGTGGCGCTGCTCGGGCTGCTCGCCGGAGCGGCCCTCGCGGTCCTGCTGCCGCCGCCGCCCACCGCCACGGCCAAGGTGCTGGTCGCCCACCAGGAGGACCAGCCGAACGACCCCGGAACACTCATCCGTACCGATGTCGCCCTGCTGCACACCACACGCATCGCCGGTGCGGCCCTGCGGTCCCTCGGGTCCAGCGAGGAACCGGAGGACTTCATGCGGGACTACGAGGGCGCGGGGCTGACCAACAACGTCCTCCAGATCACGGTGACGGGCGCGACCGACGCGGAGGCCGTGGCCCGGACGCGGGCACTGGCCGACGCGTTCGTGGTGGACCACGTACGGCGCATACGGGAGGTCTCGAACGCCGAGGCCAAGGCCTTCCTCGACCAGCGCGACCGGCTGCGGAAGGACCTCGCCCAGGTCAACAAGGCGATCGGCGAGGGAACGGCGACGAACGGGACGAAGGCCTCGGCGGACATGGAGTCGCTGTTCGCCCGCCGGGCCGAACTCAGCTCCCAGATCGCGGACTTCGCCCAGCGGGCGGCCAGTGCGGGGATCGGCACGCCCCGGCTCGTCGCCGGGACGCAGATCGTGGACGCCCCGCGCGTGGTGCGGCACTCCCTGCCCAGGACCGCCGCCACCAACGCGGCGGTCGGGCTCGCCCTGGGGCTCGCGCTCGGGCTCGCGGTGGCCTCGGTCGGCGCGGTGGTGGCGGACCGCCCCGTGCTGCGCCGGGACGTCGCCGCGCACCTCGGCGCCTCCGTCATCGCCGAACTCCCGCGCAGTGCGCCCCGGCTGTGGGGCCGCCGACGGGACCGGGAGGCACGGGAACGGCTCACCTCGTCCCTGGCGCGCACCCTGCGCCGCACCACCGAACCGGTGTCGCTCCTCGAACTGGGCTGCGCGGGCGCCACCGGCACGATCGCCCTGGACCTCGCCGGGGCCCTGGGGGCGGAGGGACCCGTGGTCGTCGTCGACGCCCTGCCCCGCCGACGGCTCGCCGACCGGCGCGCCGAGCAGGGCGGCCCGACCGTGGTCAGGGACGAGGGCGCCCCGGCCGTACCCGGCCAGGAACTACGGATCGGGGTGGGCACGGTGGCGCCCGGCACCGCGTGGACCGACCTCCAGCACCTCGGTGCGCAGACCGTCCTGGTCGTACGGGCGGGGCACGGCAGTGCCGCCTGGCTGCACACCGTGGCACGGCAGCTGGCGGACCAGCACATTCCGGTGATCGGTGTGGTGCTGATCGACCCCGATCCGCGCGACCGTACCGACGGCACGCTGTGGGACGGGCTCGACACCGCGCTGCGCGGTCGGCGAGACAGGACGGCGGGACAGAACGGTACGGGACGGCATCGGACGGAACGGCTGCCCATGTGGGCGGCACGGGTCCCGGACAGCGACCAGGAGGCGCGCTAGCACATGTGTGGCATCGCAGGGACTTACCGATGGCCGGACGGGAAGGCCGTGACCGACCGGCTCACCGACATCATCGCCCACCGGGGGCCGGACGGGTCGGGCCGGTACGGCCATCCCGTGGGTGACGGCGAGGTACAGCTCGGTCATCGTCGGCTGGCCATCGTCGACCTGTCGGAGACCGGCGCCCAGCCGATGGTCTCGGACGGCCTCGTCCTGACGTACAACGGCGAGCTGTACAACGCGCCCGAGCTGCGCGCCGAGCTGACGGCCGCCGGGGTGCGCTTCCGGGGCACCTCCGACACCGAGGTGCTCCTGGAGGCCTGGCGGCGCTGGGGCACGGACTGTCTGCCCCGGCTGCGCGGCATGTTCGCGTTCGGGATCTTCGACGAGCGGACCGGTGAGCTGGTGCTCGCCCGCGACCAGCTCGGTGTCAAACCGCTGTTCCTGCTGCGGCGCGGCGGGGGTCTGGTGTTCGCCTCCGAGCTGAAGGCGCTGGCCGCCGCCACCGGCGGTGCGCTGGAGGTGGACCACGCGGCCCTGGTGGCCTCGCTGCTCTACTACTGGGTGCCGGACACCCGGTGCGCGTACCGCGAGGCGGAGAAGCTGCCGCCGGGGACCTGGCTGCGGTGCCGCCCGGACGGCCGGGTGGAGCGGGGGCGCTTCTGGAACCTCCGGGAAGTCGCCGCGGAGGGCCGGGAGCGGGCCCTCTCGGGGGACGTGCCGGACATCGCCGCCGTCGTCGAGGAGTCGACCCGGCGTCATCTGCTCTCCGACGTCCCCGTGGCGACCTTCCTCTCCGGCGGCCTCGACTCCAGCTATCTGACCGCGCTCGCCTCCCGTGAGCTGCCCGGCATCTCCGCCTACACGATCGGGTTCCGCGCCGAGGACGCCAAGTTCGAGGCGATGCCGGACGACCTGCGCTACGCCCGTCAGGTGGCCGGACGGTTCGGCGTCGACCTGCACGAGATCGAGATCGCCCCGGACGTGCTCGACCTGCTGCCGCAGATGACGCGGACCCTGGACGAGCCGATCGGCGACCCGGCCGCAATCAACACCTTCCTGATCTGCTCGGCCGCCCGGGAGGCCGGGGTCAAGGTGATGCTCTCGGGGATGGGCGCCGACGAACTGTTCGCCGGGTACCGCAAGCACCTGGCGAACCTGATCGCGCTGCGCTACCAGCGGGTGCCCCGGCCGGTGCGGCGCGGTCTGTCCGCGGCGGTGGACCGGCTGCCGGTGGCCTCGGCCCGCCGGGGGTACCGGTCGGTGCGGTTCGCGAAGCGGTTCCTGTCCTTCGCCGATCTGCCGGAGGAGACCGCGTTCCGCCGGAGCTACACCATGTACGACCGGGGCGAGCTGCTGGACCTGGTCGATCCGGACCTGGCGGGGACGGTCGACGACGTGCTGACCGAGCACGCGGACGTCTACCGGGACAACGACCTCGACGACTTCGTCAACCGCATGTGCCTGGGCGACACCCGGATGTTCCTGCCGGGTCTCAACCTCACGTACACGGACCGGTCGAGCATGGCCGCCTCGACCGAGGTCCGGGTGCCGTACGTGGACGTCGAGGTGGTCAGGGCGGCGTTCGCCGTGCCCGGCGACCGGAAGATCGTCGGCCGGCAGGGCAAGGCCGTCCTCAAGGAGGCGGCCACCTCGATCCTGCCCCGGGAGATCGTGTACCGGCCCAAGGGCCTGTTCAGCGCCCCGCTGCGGGCCTGGATGAGCCGGGACCTGGCGCCGCTGGTGCGCGAGGTGGTGAACGACGGCGTCCTCGTCCGTTCCGGGTTCCTGCGCCGGGACGCGCTGGCCCGGATGGTCGCCGAGGACGCCGCCGGACAGCGGGACTTCTCCAAACATCTGTGGCATGTGCTGACCCTCGAGTACTGGTACCGCGCCGCGACCTCCGGGTCCGGCGAGAACGCACGCCCGACGGCGTAGGAGCAAGGGGACTTCGGTGAAACAGGTCGTGCAGAACTACAAGAGCGGTGAGCTGACGGTGCTCGACGTGCCGGTGCCGGGGTGCAAGCCGGGCGGGGTACTGGTCCGTACCGCCTATTCGCTGATTTCCACCGGGACCGAGCTGATGAAGGTGTCCGAGGCCGGGATGTCGATGCTGGGCAAGGCCCGCTCCCGCCCCGACCAGGTGGCCAAGGTCATGCAGAGCGTGGCCGTCAACGGAGTGCCCGCGACCTACCGCAAGGTGATGGGCAAGCTGGACTCGTACACGCCGCTGGGCTACTCGCTGTGCGGGGTGGTGGAGCAGGTCGGCCCCGGGGTCGACGATGTGAAGGTCGGCGACCTGGTGGCCTGCGCGGGGAACGAGCACGCGCTGCACGCCGAGCTGAACTGGGTGCCGAAGAACCTGTACGCCCGGGTGCCGGACGGGCTCGCGCCCCGGCACGCGGCCTTCGGCACGGTCGGGTCGATCGCACTCCAGGGCGTCCGTCAGGGCGAGCCGCAGCTCGGTGAGTCGGCGCTGGTCATCGGTCTGGGACTGATCGGACAGCTGGTGGTGCAGCTGCTCACCGCCTCGGGCGTCCGGGTCGTCGGGGTCGATCCCGATCCGGCGCGGTGCGAGCTGGCGGAGCAGCTCGGCGCCGTGGCCTGCGGCGATCCCTCGTCGGCGGCCGTGGAGGCAGCCGTCGCCGAGCTGACCGACGGTCACGGCGTGGACCAGGTGTATCTGGCGGCGGGCGGCGACAGCAACCAGCCCGTCGAGCTGGCGGCCCGGCTGTGCCGGGACCGGGGCCGGGTCGTCGACATCGGCAAGTGCCGTCTGGACCTGCCGTGGAACGCGTACTACGAGAAGGAGCTGGACGTCCGGTTCTCCCGGAGCTACGGCCCCGGGCGGTACGACCCGGAGTACGAGCTGGAGGGGCGGGACTATCCGATCGGCTACGTCCGCTGGACCGAGCGCCGCAATCTTGCCTGCTTCCTCGACCTCCTCGGGCGGGGAAGCGTGGACGTGGAGCCGCTCGTCTCGCACATCGCCGACTTCGACGACGCCGTCGACACCTACCGGCGGCTGAAGGACGGCGAGCTGAAGGCCGTGGCCGTGCTGTTCCGGTATCCGGAGGAGTCCCCGGAGCGGGAGGCGGCCCCGTCGGTGACCGTGCCCGTGGTGTCGCGCGGCGACCGGGCGCCCGCCAAGGCCCGGTCCGCCGGGAAGCCGGTGCGGCTCGCGTTCGTCGGCGCGGGGAACTACGCGACGTCGATGCTGCTTCCGCACCTGGCCGGGCGGGAGGGCGTCGAGCTGTCCACGGTCGTCACCACCACGGCGCTGTCCGGGGCCAACGCGCAGCGGAAGTTCGGGTTCGCCCGCGCGACCACCGATCTCGACGCCGTCCTCGGTGACGCGTCCGTCGACGCGGTGTTCGTGGTCACCCGGCACAGCTCGCACGCCGAGCTGACCCGCAAGGCGTTGCTCGCGGGCAAGACGGTGTTCGTGGAGAAGCCGCTGGCGCTCACCGGGGACGAGCTGGCGGGGGTGCTGGCGGCGGTGGAGGAGTCCGGCAACGACCGGCTCCAGGTGGGCTTCAACCGCCGGTTCGCCCCGCTGCTCCAGCACGCCAGGAAGCAGTTCGGCGACCGCACCGGCCCGGCGAGCCTGCGCTACCTGGTCAACGCGGGCCGACTCGAACACGGCAGCTGGTACCTCCGGCAGGGCAGCGAGGGCTCGCGGTTCGTCGGCGAGGGCGGGCACTTCATCGACACGGCGAGCTGGCTGCTCGGGGCCGACCCGGTCTCGGTGTACGCGGTCACCACGCCCGGCAACGAGGACCTCCAGGTCGTGCTGGGCTACCCGGACGGGTCGACCGCCACCATCAGTTACGTCACCACCGGCGCCTCGGGCTTCCCCAAGGAGACACTGGACCTCCTGGCGGACGGCAGGGTGCTGCGGCTCGACGACTTCGTGCGCGCCTCGGTGTACGGCCGCAAGCGGTGGGTCAGTTCGCGGCTGCCCAAGGCCCGGGACAAGGGCCAGTCCGCCGAGCTGGCCTCGTTCGTGCGGGCCGTGCGGACCGGCGGGCCGATGCCGGTGCCGCTGGAGTCGCTGGTCGCCACGACGGCGGCGACCCTCGCCGTGGGGGCGAGCCTGGCCGGTGGCGCGCCGGTGACGCTGGCGGGGCCGCGATGACCATGAGCGCGGGCTGGTACCTGCGGCGGCTGTCCCGGATGGAGCCGGGTGAGGTCGGCGGCCGGGTGGGCGACGCGGTGCGCAGGCGGCGGTGGCGGTCGGCGCCGCCGCACTGCCCCCGGGTGACCGGTGCCCGCTTCACCTCGGTGCTGCCCGCCGGGGCGCTCGCCTCGGTGCCGCCGGACGCGGCGAAGCGGCTGGTCGCGGACGCGGACCGGCTGATGGCCGGGCACGGCGAGTTCTTCGGGGTGGAGCGCGACGACCTGGTCGCCCCGGACTGGTGGTACGACCCGAAGACCGGGCGCCGGGCTCCGTGGGGGTACGCATTCGACGTGCCGTACCGGGACGAGGAGGCCGTCGGGGACATCAAGCAGATCTGGGAGCCGTCCCGGCACCAGTACCTGACCGTGCTCGCCGCCGCCTACGCGGTCACCGGGGACGAGCGGTACGCGGAGCGGGTGGCCGAGCACCTGCGGTCGTGGTGGGCGGGGAACGCTCCGCTGCGCGGGGTGCACTGGATCAGCGGCATCGAGCTGGGCATCCGGCTGCTGTCCTGGGTGTGGATCCGGCGGCTGCTCGACGGCTGGCCGGGCGCGGCCGGTCTCTTCGAGGACAACCCGGTGGCGGTGAACCAGATCTGGCACCACCAGCGGTGGCTGGCCGCCTTCCCCAGCCGGGGCTCCTCGGCGAACAACCATGTGATCGCCGAGGCGGCCGGGCAGCTCGCGGCGGCCTGCGCGTTCGGCTGGTTCCCCAGCTCGCGGCAGTGGCGGGCCGACGCGATGCGCTCGCTCGGCCGCCATCTGCGGAGCAACACCTTCCTCTCCGGCCTCAACCGTGAGCTGGCCTCCGAGTATCACGGTCTGGTGCTGGAGCTGGGGCTCGCGGCGGTGGCGGAGGCGGACGCCGTCGGGGCGCCGGTGCCCCCGACGGTGCGGCTGGTGCTCTTGCGGATGACCGACGCGCTCGCGGCCGTCGTGGACGACCGGCTGCGGCCGCCGCGCCAGGGGGACGCCGACGACGGTCACGGTCTGGTGGTGGACGGCACGGGCACCGACCGGTGGGGGTCCCTGCTGGCCACCGGGGACGCCGTGTTCGGGCGTCTCGACTGGTGGCCGGAGGTGACCGGTACCGATGTGCGCACCCCGCTGCTGGCGGCGCTCGTGCGGCCCACGGCTCCGGCCGTGACCCGTCCGGCGGAGCGTCCGGCCCACTTCGCCGACGCGGGCATGACCGTCCTGCGCGGTCCCGGGGGGATCTGGTGCCGCTGCGACGGCGGTCCGCACGGGTTCCTGTCGATCGCGGCGCACGCCCACGCGGACGCGCTGTCGGTGGAGGTGCGGCACGACGGGGTGGACGTGCTCGCCGACCCGGGGACGTTCTGCTATCACGGGCAGCCCGAGTGGCGGCGGTACTTCCGCTCGACCATCGGTCACAACACCCTGGAGTGGGACGGCGCCGACCAGTCCGCCTCCGGCGGCCCGTTCCTGTGGACCCGGCAGGCCCGTACCCGGGTGCTGGTCGCGGACCCCGGCACCGACGGGGTGGCCCGCTGGTGCGCCGAGCACGACGGCTACCAGCCGGCCACGCACCGCCGCCGGGTGGAGCTGACCGGCGCCGAGCGGGAGGTGCGGGTGGTCGACGAGATCCGTGGGGACCGGCCCGTGCGCCTGGCGTTCCATCTCGGTCCGGCGATCGGCGCGGACCTGTCGGGGAACCGGGCGGTGCTCACCTGGAGCCGGGACGGCGAGGACCGTTCGGCGGTGCTCGACCTCCCGGGCCAGTTGTCCTGGCGGGCGCACCGGGGTGAGGCGGAGCCGCCGCTCGGCTGGTACTCCGCGGGCTTCGGGCGCAAGGAGCCCGCCACCACGCTGGTCGGTACCGGCACCGGTCTGGCGGAGGGCGCGGAGGGGTTCGTCACGGTGCTCACGTTCCACGGCTAGGGAGGGTTTCAAAAGTGGCGTCGTCTGCCCGGAGGGCAGGCCTGGCGGCGTCTGGTGCGTGCGATCGCAAGGCGGAGGGTCGCCCCGATACTTGATGTATCGGGGTGATCCCGACAACGCGGCGAGCGTGCGTGCCAGGCGTCGCCAGGCAGGCGGGACTTTCGAAACACGCCCTAGCGCCCCTCGCGTGGGTGGGGACGACACGGGAGGCCGGGCCCCGCGAGCCCGGTACGGATCGGCGGGACATGTTTCTGGGAGGGGGCGTGGTGTTCAGGAGGCGGCGCTGGGCGTTGCCGGTGGCGGTGCTCGCGCTCGTCCTGCCGGTGGCGGCCGGTTGTACGGGCGCGTCGGGCGCCCCGGTGGCTCCGACGGGCGCGCCCAGCGCGTCCGGGGCGTCCGACGTGTCCGTGGCCCGGGTGTGCGACGGGACCGCGCCGGGGCCATCGTCCGCCCCGGCGGGCGCGGTGACGGTCGATCCCTCGGTGGTCGGTGATCTGGCGGCGAAGACCGCGGGCAGCCCCCCGGGCACCACGTTCTGGCTGCGTCCGGGCACCCACTGGCTGGACGGGGACCGGTACGCGCAGGTCGTGCCGAAGGAGGGGAACCGCTACCTGGGGGCGCCGGGCTCCGTCCTGGACGGCGGGAAGGTCAACCAGTACGCGTTCGGTGGTACCGCCCGGGGCGTCACGCTCGGCCATCTGACGGTGCAGCGTTTCGTCGCGCCGAACAACGAGGGCGTGGTCAACCACGACATGGCCGACGGCTGGGTGATCGAGCACATGACGATCCAGCACAACTCCGGCGCCGGGCTGATGGCCGGTGCGCGTCAGCGGCTCACGGGCAGTTGCCTCCGCGCCAACGGGCAGTACGGGATGAACGCGTACAAGACGGGCGACTCCATCCGTGGTCTGGTGGTCGAGGGCAACGAGGTCGTGGGGAACAACACCGACGACTGGGAGCGGCGGGACCCGGGCTGCGGATGCAGCGGGGGCATCAAGTTCTGGGCGGTCGACGGTGCCGACGTGCGGGGCAACTGGGTGCACGACAACCGGGGCACCGGGCTGTGGGCGGACAACAACAACAACGACTTCCGTATCGAGGACAACGTCATCGAGGCCAATGACGGTGCCGCGCTGGTGTACGAGACCAGCTACAACGCGGTCATCCGGAACAACACGATCCGGCGGAACAACTGGGTCGAGGGCCGCGCGTCCGCCGACGGCGGCGACGACTTCCCGTACGCGACGGTCTACGTCTCCGAGTCCGGCGGCGAGCCACGGGTCCCGGCCCGCACGGACAAGATCGAGATCTACCGGAACGTGCTGGAGGACAACTGGAACGGGATCACCCTGTGGGAGAACGCGGACCGGTTCTGCAACAGTCCGGCCAACACCTCCACCGGATACTGCACGCTGCTGGTGAAGGACACCGGGCGCTGCGCGCGTCCGGCGATCGCCGGGGCTCCGCTCTACGCGGACTGCCGGTGGCGGACCCAGCGGGTGGACATCCACGACAACCGGTTCCTGCTCGACCCGTCCGTCCTCGCGTGCACGGCGGGGTGCGGCCGGATGGCGGTGGTGGCCAACTACGGCACCTACCCGGACTGGTCGCCTTACCAGGGCGACCGGGTGGCGCGGGCGATCACCCTGGAACAGCACAACCGCTGGCACGACAACGTCTACCGGGGGCCGTGGACCTTCGTGGCCAACGATCCGAGCCGGCGACTCGACTCGGGGCAGTGGCGGCGGGCGCCGTACCTCCAGGACGCGGGCAGCACCTTCACCGCGCGGTCGGGGGGCTGAGATGAGCGAGGACCCCAGGGGTTCGGAACGGGACGGGACGGGCGGGCCGGAGGCGCGGACCGGCGCCGTGGCGTCGGGCGCGTCCGGTGCGTCCGGTGCGTCCGAGGAACAGCCCGGGGCCGTGGCGCGTCTCGTCGGGACGCCGAAGGCCGTCGGCGTCGTCTGGGCGCTGCTCGGTCTCAACACGCTGGGCTCGGCCGGGGCGAAGACCGTCGTGGCGATCCCGCGCTCCTTGATACAGATGGCCACCATGGGCGCGCTGGTCACCGCGTTCGCCCTGGCGCTGGTGCTCAATCCCCGGCTGCGCGTGCGGCCCAGTGCCTTCGTGTTCCTGCTCACGCTGCTGCTGGTGCCGAGTCTGATCGCCAGTGTGCAGTTGGAGGTCGGGTTCGGCGCGTTGTTCCGCTGTGCCCGGCTGTCGCTGTTCGTCGGCACGCTGTGGCTGCTCAGTCGCTGGTGGGACGGTGGTCTGACGTTCGTCCGGTACCACGTCCGGATGTACTTCGCGGTGCTCGTGCTGGTGGCCGTCGGGCTGGCGGTCGCGCCGGGGACGGCGATGCCCGAGTACTACGGGGGGCGGCTCGTCGGCGCGCTGTGGCCGTTGACCCCGCCGCAGATCGGGCAGTACTCCGCGGTGATCATCGGGCTGACGGTGCTCCTGCTGATCGGCCGTCGGACCAGTGGGGCCAACGCGGCGGCGGTCATCGTGCTGTCGGCGGTCCTGCTCGCGATGACGCACACCCGGACGGCCACGCTCGGTCTGCTGGCCGGGCTGTCCCTCGCGATCGGCTCGCTCGTCCTGACCAGCGCCGCCGCCCGCCGGTTCTTCGCCTGGGCGGTGGTGTGCGGCGCGGTGGCGGCGGTGGCGTTCAGCTCCGCGATGCAGGCGTGGTTCCTGCGCGGGCAGAGCCAGGAGAACTTCGCCAACCTCACGGGCCGGGCCGTGGTGTGGGACTCGCTCCTGTCCATGCCCCGCACGCTCGGGGAGCAGGCGTTCGGTACCGGCCTGGGCGACAAGTCGTTCGACGGCCTGCCGATCGACAACAGCTGGCTGGCCGTCTATCACGAGCAGGGGCTGATCGGGGTCGCGCTCGTCGCGTCGATGATCATCGTGCTGGGGGGTGTCGCGCTGCTCCGGCCGCCGTCGCTGCCGAGGGCCTGCGCAATCTTCCTGATCAGCTACTGCGCGATCTCCTCGTACACCGAGGTGGGGCTCGGGGACGCCTCCGCGTACCTCCTGCATCTGGCCCTGGCCGCCTCGCTGCTCGCGGCCCCCGTCGCGGCCGAGCCCCTTCCGACACCCCACATGCCCCGACGACGTGTCCCGCGATGGGCCCGGAGGTGACCTGAGATGTATGTCCTGGTGGTCCACAACCGATACTCCTCGGCGCAGCCGAGCGGGGAGAACAGGGTCGTCGACGAGGAGGTGGAGCTGCTGCGGGCGGGCGGCCACCGGGTCGAGCTGTTCGAGCGGCGCAGTGACGACATCGCCGGCCGGTCGCTGGCGGGCAAGGTGGCCGTGCCGCTGCTCGTGCCGTGGAACCCGGGGGTCCGCAAGGAGCTCGCCGCCCGGCTCAGGGCCGACCGGCCGGACGTGGTGCACGTCCACAACGTCTTTCCGCTGCTGTCGCCCTCGGTGCTGGCCGCCTGCGCCGACGTCGGTGTGCCCGTCGTCGCCACGCTGCACAACTACACCCAGGTGTGCCCGCCCGGCACGCTGCACCGGGAGGGCCGGTCGTGCACGGAGTGCGTGGGGACGGCGTGGGCGCTGCCCGCCGTCCGGCACGGCTGTTACCGCGACTCCCGGCTCGCGACGGTTCCGATCGCGGTCGGTCTGTCGGTCAACCGGCGGCGGTGGTGGTCCGGCGTGGAGCGGTTCTTCTGCATCTCGCAGGCGCAGCGCGACGTGCTGGTGCGGTCCGGGATGCCGTCGGAGCGGCTGGCGGTGAAGCACAACTTCGTGCCCGATCCGGCGGACCGCCGGGAGGGCCCCGGGGAGCACCTGCTGTTCCTGGGGCGGCTCGCGGAGGCCAAGGGGATACGGCTCCTGATGGCCGCGTGGGACGAGCTGGCCGCCGGGGGCGGGGTGGGCGTGCCGCTGGTCATCGCCGGGGCGGGCCCGCTGGAGCCGGAGGTGACCGCGTGGGCGGCGGGCCGGGAGGACGTGCGGTACGCGGGGCTGCTGGATCCGGCGGAGTGCCGCAAGGCGGTCGCCCGTTCGGTGGCCGTGCTGGCTCCCTCGATGGCTCTGGAGACCTTCGGTCTGGTGGTCGCGGAGGCGATGGCGGCCGGGGTTCCGGCCGTCGCCGCCGGTCACGGCGCTTTCGTCGAGCTCGTCGAGGAAGGGGTGACGGGGCTGCTGCACCGGCCGGGCGAGCCCGGTTCGCTGGCGTCCCGGGTGCGGGAGGTCACGGCCGATCCGGACCGCAACCAGGAGATGGGCCGGGCGGCCCGGCGCCGTTACGAGCGGGGCTTCAGCCCCGCCGTCGGCCTGGAACGTCTGGTGGAGGGGTACCGCGCCGCGATGGCGGGGCGGTCCGGCGGCGGGCACGGCGCGCCGCCGACAGGCAACGGGAACACGGGCCCGCGGCGGGACGACCGCGCGGGCAGGGATGGGGGAAGTAGATGACAGGATGCCGACTCTGCGGTTCGGAGGCGCTGGTCAGCGTCGTCGATCTGGGGGCGACTCCGCCGTGCGAGAGCTTTCTGGCCGCCGAGGAGCTGGACCGGCCGGAACCGACGTACCCGCTGCACCTGCGGGTCTGCACCGACTGCTGGCTCGCGCAGATACCTCCGCTGATCACGCCGGAGGAGACGTTCACGCAGTACGCGTACTTCTCGTCGTACTCGACGTCCTGGGTGGAGCACGCCCGGGTGTTCGTCGAGGACGCCGTGGGGCGGGCGGGTCTGGGCCCGGACGCCTTCGTTGTCGAGGTCGCGAGCAACGACGGCTATCTGCTGCGGCACGTGGTGGACCGGGGGATGCGCTGCCTCGGGGTGGAGCCCTCGGTGAACGTGGGCGCCGCCGCGCGGGAGGCGGGCGTGCCCACGCTCACCGCGTTCCTGTCCCCGGAGACCGGTTCGGCCGTCCGGGCCGAGCACGGTCCGGCGGACCTGGTCGTCGCCAACAACGTGTACGCGCACATCCCCGACGTGGTCGGCTTCACCCAGGGGCTGCGTTCGCTGGTCGCCGACGACGGCTGGGTCTCCATCGAGGTGCAGCACCTGCTGACCCTGATCGAGGAGAACCAGTACGACACGATCTACCACGAGCACTTCCAGTACTACACGGTCGCGTCCGCGATCCGGGCGCTCGCGAGCGGTGGGCTGACCCTGGTGGACGTCGAGCTGCTGCCCACGCACGGCGGTTCGATCCGGCTGTGGGCCCGGCCGTCGGAGGCAGCCGGGGAGCCGACGCCGAGGGTGGCGGACGTGCTGGCCCGGGAGAAGGCCGCCGGGCTGCAGGAGCTGTCCGGGTACACGGACTTCTCGGCCCGGGTGGCGAAGGTGCGCAGGGACCTCCTGAAGTTCCTCGTCGAGGCGGCCGAGCGCGGTGAGACGGTCGTCGGCTACGGCGCGCCGGGCAAGGGCAACACCCTGCTCAACCACTGCGGTGTGCGGCCGGACCTGCTGGCGTACACGGTGGACCGCAACCCGTACAAGCACGGCAGGTTCACTCCGGGCACCCGCATCCCGATCCTTCCGCCGGAGCGGATAGCCGCCGACCGGCCGGACTACGTCCTGGTCCTGCCGTGGAACCTGCGGGACGAGCTGGTCGAGCAGTTGTCCTTCGTCCACGAGTGGGGCGGCCGGCTGGTCTTCCCCATCCCGGAACTGAGCGTCGTCGAGGTGAAGTCATGAAGGTCGTGCTGTTCTGCGGCGGTTACGGGATGCGGATGCGCAACGGAACCGCCGACGACGTGCCCAAGCCGATGGCGATGGTCGGTCCCCGGCCGCTGATCTGGCACGTCATGCGCTACTACGCGCACTTCGGGCACAAGGAGTTCATCCTGTGCCTGGGGTACGGGGCCCATCACATCAAGGACTTCTTCCTCCGCTACGAGGAGACGACGTCCAACGACTTCGTGCTGCGCCGGGGCCGTACGGAGCTGCTGTCCACGGACATCTCCGACTGGACGATCACGTTCGCGCAGACCGGGGTGGAGTCGCCGATCGGGGAGCGGCTGCGCCGGGTGCGGCACCATCTGGAAGGCGACGAGATGTTCCTCGCCAACTACGCCGACGTGCTCACCGACGCCCCGCTGCCGGAGATGATCGACCGGTTCTCCCGGCGGGACGCCGGGGCGTCGATGATGGTGGTGCCGCCGCAGTCCTCGTTCCACTGCGTGGAACTCGCCGAGGACGGCCTGGTCGGCGGCATCACCGCCGTGAGCGAACTGCCGTTGTGGGAGAACGGCGGCTACTTCGTGCTCCGGCAGGAGGTCTTCGACCACATACCGGAGAACGGGGACCTGGTCGCGGACGGCTGCGCGGGCCTGGCCAAGAGCGGGCGGCTCGTGGCGCACCAGCACCGGGGCTTCTGGAAGCCGACCGACACCGTGAAGGAACGCGCCGCGCTCGACGCCGGGTACGCCCGGGGCGACCGCCCGTGGGCCGTGTGGGAGCGGGACGGCGCGACCGCGGGCGGGGTGGGGACCGCGTGATACGTCTCGGGGCCGGGGGCCTGGACCGGATCGTCGCGGTGGGCGCGCACTGCGACGACATCGCGATCGGCGCGGGCGGCACCCTGCTGACGGTGTGTCTCGCCCGGCCGGGCGTCCGGGTCGACGCGCTGGTGCTCTCCGGCGGTGGCGGCGACCGGGAGGACGAGGAGCGGGCCGCGCTCGCCGCCTTCTGCCCGGACGCCGATCTGCGGCTGACCGTGCTGAAGCTGCCCGACGGACGGCTGCCCGCGCACTGGGACGAGGCCAAGGCCGCGGTGGAGGAGCTGCGCGCCCGGACCGATCCCGACCTGGTCCTCGCGCCGCGCACCGACGACGCGCACCAGGACCACCGGGGCCTGGCGAAGCTGATGACCACGGGATTCCGTGACCATCTGGTGCTCGGTTACGAGATCGTCAAGTGGGACGGCGACCTGGGCCGTCCCTCCGCCTATCAGCCGCTGTCGCCGGAGACCGCCGAGCGGAAGGTGCGGCTGCTGCAGGAGCACTACCCCTCGCAGCGGCACCGGCCCTGGTACGACCGGGAGGCCTTCCTCGGCCTCGCGCGGATCCGGGGCATCGAATGCCACGAGCGCTACGCCGAGGCGTTCGCCGTCACCAAACTCACTCTCGACCTGGGGGAATGAACCTTGCGCGTACTGCTGACCGGACACCAGGGCTATCTGGGCACCGTGATGGCCCCGGTCCTCGCCGCCGCCGGGCACGAGGTCGTCGGCCTCGACTCGGGCCTGTTCGCGGACTGTGTCCTCGGCCCCCGGCCGGAGGACCCGGCGGGCCACCGGGTGGACCTCCGGGACGTCACGGCCGAGCACGTGGCCGGGGTGGACGCCGTGATCCATCTGGCCGCGCTCTCCAACGACCCGTTGGGCTCGCTGGCGCCGGACCTGACCTACGACATCAACCACCACGCCTCCGTGCGGCTGGCCCGGCTCGCCCGCGAGGCCGGGGTGCGCCGTTTCCTGTACGCGTCGACCTGCTCCGTCTACGGCGCCGCCGGGGGCGACGAGCTGGTCTCCGAGGAGGCCCCGCTGCGTCCGGTGACGCCGTACGCGGAGTCCAAGGTGCGGGTGGAGGACGATCTGCACGCGCTGGCCGACGGCGACTTCACCCCGGTGTACATGCGCAACGCCACCGCCTTCGGGTACTCGCCCCGGCTGCGCGCCGACATCGTCCTGAACAACCTGGTGGGCCACGCCCTGCTGTCCGGCGAGGTCCTGGTGCTCTCCGACGGCACGCCGTGGCGGCCGCTGGTGCACGCCGCCGACATCGCGCGTGCCTTCACCGCCGCGCTGGAGGCGCCCCGCGAGGCGGTGCACGACCGGGCGTTCAACATCGGCGGCGAGGCCAACAACGTCACCGTCGCCGAGATCGCCGAACAGGTCGCCGAGGCGGTCTCCGGCGCGAAGGTCCGCATCACCGGGGAGAACGGCGCCGACCCCCGCTCGTACCGGGTGGACTTCTCCCGGTTCCGCGCGGCGATCCCCGGCTTCGACTGCGAGTGGACGGTGAAGCGGGGCGCTCTCGAACTCGCCGACGCCTACCGGGAGCACGGGCTGACCAGGGAGGACTTCGAGCGCCGGTTCACCCGGCTCGCCGTGCTGCGCGCGGGGTCCGAGAGCGGCGCGGTCGACGGCACCCTGCGGTGGCGCCGATGACGACGGTCGGCGAGGAGATGCACGCCCTGGTGGAGCGGCTGTACCCGCTCTGCCGGAGCATCACGGGCGACGGGGTGCGCGCCACCCTGGACATCGTGGGCGAACACCTCCCGCTCCAGGTGCACGAGGTGCCGACCGGGACGCGGGTGCTCGACTGGACGGTGCCGCAGGAGTGGAACATCCGGGACGCGTACATCGCCGACGCGAGCGGCAGACGGGTCGTCGACTTCGCCGCCTCCAGTCTGCACGTGCTCGGCTACAGCGTGCCAGTGGCGGCGACCATGCCGCTGGCGGAACTGCGGGACCATCTGCACACCCTGCCGGACCGGCCTTCCTGGGTGCCGTACCGGACCAGCTACTACACGCCGGAGTGGGGGTTCTGCCTGTCCCAGGAGACCCTGGACGCGATGCCGGACGGCGACTACGAGGTGCGGATCGACTCCACCCTCGCGGACGGCCACCTCACCTACGCGGAGCACGTGGTGCCGGGGCAGGTGCCGGAGGAGGTGATCGTCTCCTGTCACATCTGCCACCCCTCGCTGGCCAACGACAACATGGCCGGTGTCGCGGTGGCGGCGTTCCTGGCCAAGGAGCTGGCCGAGCGGACGCCGTACTACACCTACCGGTTCGTCTTCGCGCCGGGGACCATCGGGGCGATCACCTGGCTGGCCCGCAACGCGGAGCGGGTGCAACGGGTCGAGCACGGTCTGGTGCTGGCCTGCGCCGGGGACCCGGGCCGGCTGACGTACAAGCGGAGCAGGCGCGGCGACGCGGACATCGACCGGGTGGTGCGGCATGTGCTGACGGCCTCGGAACGGCCGCACCGGATCGACGAGTTCACGCCGTACGGCTACGACGAACGGCAGTACTGCTCCCCCGGTTTCAATCTCGGTGTGGGCTCGCTCAGCCGCACCCCGTACGCGGCCTATCCGGAGTACCACACCTCGGCGGACAATCCGGATTTCGTCTCCCCGGAGGCGATGGCTGACACGCTCGCCGTCTGCCGCGAGGTGTTCGCGGTGCTGGACCGCAACCGGCGGTACCAGAACCTCAGCCCTTACGGGGAACCGCAGTTGGGCCGACGCGGGCTGTACGACTCGCTCGGCGGGCGCAGCGACGCGAAACAGGCGCAGATGGCCATGCTCTGGGTGCTCAGCATGTCGGACGGCGAGCACGATCTGCTGGACGTCGCCGAGCGCTCGGGCCTGCCGTTCGACACGGTCGCCGACGCGGCCGACGCCCTGCGTGACGCCGGACTGATCAAGGCGTGACCCGATGAGCACCGGAAGCGAGAGGACGGCGGTGCCCCCGGCCCGGCCCACCGCCCTGCGGACCATCGCCGGGCGGCTGTCCTGGGGGCTGGCCGACCAGGCGGTCTGCAGCATGACCAACTTCGTCGTGGGGGTCTATGTCGCACGGTCGCTCGGGCTGGCCGCGTTCGGCGTGTTCAGCCTGGTCTGGGTGACCTACGGGGTGGTGCTCGGGGTCTCCCGGGGGCTGGCCACCGACCCGCTGATGGTGCGCTTCAGCGGGGTGCCGACGGGGGTCTGGCGCCCGGCGGCGGCCCGGTCGACCGGGACCGCGCTCTGTGTCGCCGCCGTCATCGGAACCGTGTGCCTGGCGGCCGGGCTCGGCATCGGCGGCCGGGTGGGGCACGCGTTCGCCTGCCTCGGCGCCGTCCTGCCCGCGCTGCTGCTCCAGGACGCCTGGCGGTTCTCCTTCTTCGCCGCGGGCACCGGGCGGAAGGCCTTCACCAACGACCTCCTGGGCGGTCTGGCGCTGGTCCCCGCCATGGTGGTCGCGGCCCGGGTGGGCAGCGTCGCCGGGTTCGTGCTCGCCTGGGGAGCCGCCGCCGCCGTTCCGGCGGCGTACGGCTGCTACCAGTCCGGCATCCGGCCCCGGGTGACCGAGGCGCGCGCCTGGCTGCGCGAACAGCGCGACCTCGGCTACCGGTACCTCGTCGAGAACGTCGGCGTCAGCGGGGCGGGCCAGCTGCGCGCCTACGGGCTCGGCGCGATCGTCGGGGTCAGCGCGGTCGGCGTCGTCCGGGGTTCCGAGCTGCTGCTCGGCCCGTTCCTCGCGGTCCTGATGGGCCTCTCGCTCGTCACCGTCGCGGAGGCGGCGCGGGTCCTGCGGCAGGCCCCGCACCGGCTGCGCGTGTTCTGTCTGCTGCTCGGCGGCGGGCAGGCCGTCGCCGCGCTGCTCTGGGGCGCGGCGCTGCTCTTCGTACCGGACCGGTTCGGTGAGTTCGTGCTCGGCGGTGTCTGGTACGCCGCCTCGCAGCTCATCGTGCCGGCCACGCTCGGTGTCGCGGGCGCGAGCCTGGGCACCGGCGCGGCGTCCGGGCTGCGCGCGCTCGCCGCCGCCCGGCGCAGTCTGCGCTGTCAGCTGATCGCCTCCACCCTCTACGTCTGCGGCGGGCTCGGCGGGGCGCTCGTCGGCGGGACCGTCGGCTCCGCCTGGGGCGTCGCCGGAGCGACGGCGGTGAGTTCCGCCGTGTGGTGGCTGGAGCTGCGGTCGGCCCTGCGCGCGCACGATCACCACACCATCCGTGAAGTGAGGACCACATGACCACCCCTCCCCGGCTGAGCGTCGGACTGCCCGTGTACAACGGCGAGGAGTACCTCGCCGAGGCGTTCGAGGCCCTGCTCGGCCAGACGTACGAGGACTTCGAGCTGGTCGTCTCCGACAACGCGTCGACCGACGGGACCCGGGACATCTGCCGCCGCTACGCCGAGCGGGACTCGCGCGTCCGGTACATCCGGCTGCCCCGGAACATCGGCGCCGCGCCGAACCACAACTACGTGTTCACCGAGTGCCGGGGCGAGCTGTTCAAGTGGGCCTCGCACGACGACCTGTACGCCCGGGACCTGCTGCGGGCCTGTGTGGAGGCGCTGGACGAGCGGCCGGAGGTGATCCTGGCGCACAGCGGGCAGGCGGTCATCGACGGCGAGGGCCGGGTGAAGGTGCCGTACGCGTACGGTCTCGCCACCGACTCCCCGCACGCGCCGACGCGTTTTCGCAGCATGCTGTTCGAGCCCGGCGGCGACGACTTCTACGGGGTGATGCGGGCCGATGTGCTGCGCCGGGTGAAGCCGCACGACAGCTACCACCACGCGGACCGCACGTTCGTCTCCGAGATCGGTCTGCACGGGCCGTTCCACCAGGTGCCGGAGCTGCTGTACTTCCGCCGCGACCACCCGACCCGGGCCGAGCGGGCCAATCCGTCCAAGCGTTCCCGGTGCGTCAACCTGGACCCGCGCCGGGCCGGTCCGCTGCATCCGACGCCCCGGCTGCTCGCCGAGTACGTGGCGGGCTTCGTGTCGGCGATCCGGCGGGCGCCGCTGTCCACGGCGGACCGGCGCGCCTGCTACGGACATCTGGTCGCGTGGGCGACCAGCCGGGTCCGGCCGGGTGCCGGTGAGCGGGTCGAGGACCGTGCTCCGGTCGACCCGCGCCGGACCACGGTCTCCCTAGACGACCTGGTCGCCGGGCGCGAGGGGAGGAAGGCGTGAGCTCCGCCCGGCGGGGCGCGGCGCGCGTCGGGGTGTTCGGGCTGCTGGGCTCCGGCAACCTGGGCAACGACGGTTCACTCGAAGCGGTCCTCGGCTACCTCCGCGCGGAGCATCCGGGAGCGGTGGTGGACGCGCTGTGCGGCGGGCCCGAGGCGGTCACCGCCCGGTACGGCGTCCCCGCGACCCGGCTGCACTGGTACGGCGGGGAGTACCGGACGGCGTCGCGGGCGGGCGCGGTCGCGGGCAAGGGCCTGGGCAAGCTCGTCGACGCCGTGCGGACGGCCGTCTGGGTGCGCCGCCACGATGTGGTGATCGTGCCGGGCATGGGGGTCCTGGAGGCCACGCTGCCGCTGCGGCCGTGGGGTTTCCCGTACGCGCTGTTCCTGCTCTGCGCGACCGGGCGGCTGTTCGGCACCCGGGTCGCGCTGGCCGGGGTCGGCGCCGACACGATCCGCGAGCGGCCGACCCGGGCGCTGGTGCGCTGGTCGGCGCGGCTGGCCGCGTACCGGTCGTACCGCGACACCCTGTCGCGGGACGCGATGCGGGCGATGGGCGTGGACACCTCGCGCGACGAGGTGTATCCGGACCTCGCGTTCGCCCTCCCGGCTCCGTCGCCGGGCACGCCTCCCGGGTCGCCGGGCCCGGTCTGTGTCGGTGTCATGGCCTTCCACGGGGGCAACGACGACCGCGACCGCGCCGAGGAGATCCACCGGCGCTATCTCGACGGGACGACCCGGTTCGTCCGTGCGCTGGCCGAGGACGGACGGCCGGTCCGGCTGGTCACCGGGGACGCGTGCGACGCGCCGGTGGTGGCCGCGATCCTCGAAGCGGTGGACTCTCCGCTGGTCACCGCCTCGGAGGCGGCCTCGCTCGGCGATCTGATGAAGGAGATGGCCGCCGCCGACACGGTGGTGGCGACCCGTTACCACAATCTGGTCTGCGCGCTGAAGGTCGGCACGCCCACGCTCGCGCTCAGCTACGCGGCGAAGAGCGACGCGCTGATGGCCGAGATGGGCCTCGGCGCGTACCGCCATCCGGCGCGCGAGGTGGACGCCGACCGGCTGCTCGAACAGTTCCGGGAGCTCGAACGGCGCTCGGTGGAACTGCGGAGCGTCCTCGCCGAACGCAACCGGACCGCGGCCCGGCGCCTCGACCACCAGTTCGCCGCCCTGACCTCGGCCCTCTTCCCGAGGACCGGTCCTGCCCACACCCACGCCCTGCGGGAGAACACATGAGAGCGACCCCGGTCCCGGAGATCGACGGGGCCTACCTGTTCGAGCCGACGCCCTACGCCGACGAGCGCGGCTTCTTCTGCCGCACCTTCGACGCCGAGGTGGTCCGCTCGGTCGGCCTCGACCCGGACGCCTTCGTCCAGGACAGCCTGTCCCGGTCAGTCCGGGGCGTGCTGCGCGGTCTGCACCTGCGCGCGGGCGCCGGGGAGGCCAAACTCGTACGGTGCTCGTACGGGAGGATCTTCGACGTCGTCGTCGATCTGCGGGCGGGCTCCCCGACGTACCGCAACACGGCCTTCTTCGACCTCTCCGGCGAGACGCAGCGGACCCTCTACATCCCGGCGGGGTGCGCGCACGGCTTCCAGGCGCTCACCGAGACCGCCGACATCGCGTACCGCATCGACCGGCCGCACGATCCGGCCGAGGACGTGACGATCGCCTTCGACGACCCAGAGCTCGGCATTCCGTGGCCGCTGCCGGTCGCTTCGGTGTCCCTGCGGGACCGGGAGGCGCCGAGTCTCGCCGAGGCTCTGAAGCACGCCGAGGCTCTGAAGCACGAGGAGAACTGAGATCAGCGTGAACACCGAAGACTTCTCCCTCCCCCGCTCGCGGCGGGCGAACGAGCGGCTGCACGCCCTGATCCCGGGCGGCGCGCACACCTACGCCAAGGGCGACGACCAGTACCCCGAGGACCTGGCCCCGGTCATCAGCCACGGGCGGGGCGCCCATGTGTGGGACGTGGACGGCAACCGCTACATCGAGTACGGCTCCGGTCTGCGGTCGGTCAGTCTCGGCCATGTCCATCCGCGCGTCACCGAGGCGGTACGGCGGGAGCTGGACCGGGGCGGCAACTTCGTCCGGCCGTCCATCCTGGAGGTCGAGGCCGCCGAGCGGTTCCTGGCCACGGTGCCGACCGCCGAGATGGTGAAGTTCGCGAAGAACGGCTCCGACGTCACGACCGCGGCGGTGCGCCTGGCCCGCGCCGTCACCGGGCGCCCCCGGGTGGCCGTCTGCGGCGACCAGCCGTTCTTCTCCACCGACGACTGGTTCATCGGCACCACGCCGATGCCCGCGGGCATTCCGGCGGCGACCACCGAACTCACCCTGGCCTTCCCGTACGGGGACCTGGCCGCCACGGAGGAACTGCTCTCCCGCCACCCGGACGAGGTCGCCTGTCTGATCCTGGAGCCCGCGGGGCACAGCGAGCCGCCGCCCGGCTACCTCGCGGGTCTGCGCGAACTGGCCGACCGGCACGGATGCGTGCTGGTCTTCGACGAGATGATCACCGGTCTCCGCTGGTCGGAGGCGGGCGCCCAGGGCCTGTACGGCGTCGTCCCCGACCTCTCCACGTTCGGCAAGGCGCTGGGCAACGGCTTCGCCGTCTCCGCGCTCGCCGGGCGCCGCGAGCTGATGGAGCGGGGCGGGCTGCGGCACTCCGGCGACCGGGTGTTCCTGCTGTCCACCACGCACGGCGCGGAGACCCACTCGCTGGCCGCCGCGACGGCCGTCCTCACCACCTATGCCGAGGAGGGGATCACCGCGCGGCTGCACGCCCTCGGCGAGCGGCTGGCCGCCGGGGTCCGCGCGGCGGCGGCCGGAGCGGGCGTCGGCGAGCACCTCCTCGTCCGGGGCCGGGCCAGCAATCTGGTGTTCGCCACCCTCGACGGGGCCGGGCGGCCCTCGCAGGAGTACCGCACCCTGTTCCTGCGCGCCCTGCTCACGGGCGGGGTGCTCGCCCCGTCGTTCGTGGTGAGCAGCGCGCTCGACGAGGCCGACATCGACCACACCGTGGAGGTGGTGGCCGAGGCGTGCACGCTGTACCGCAAGGCGCTGGACGCCGGGGACCCGACCCCGTGGCTGGCGGGACGGCCGGTGAAGCCCGTGTTCCGCCGTCTGGCGTGACCTGACGTCAGGGCCGTGCGGGGCGGCCGGTGGCGGCCGTCCGCGCGGCCCGCCGGTCGGCCGTCCGGTCGATCAGCCGGGCGAGGGCCGGTACGAGCGCGAGCGCGGTGCACCAGCCGCCGACGGTGTCGGTCGGGTAGTGCGCGTCCAGGGCGACCTGCGCCCAGCCCATGGCGCCCCCGGCGACCAGGGCCCCGGTGAGCACCAGCAGCGCCCCGGGAACCCTGGCGAGGCCGAGGCGTCCGGCCACGAGCACTCCCGCCACGAGGGCGAGGGCGGTGAGGAAGGCGGTGTGCCCGCTCGGGTAGGACAGGTGGCCGCCATTGATGGTCCGGCCCACGACGTGCTTGAGCAGGGTCGTCGCCACCACGGGCACACCGGTGCCGAGGACGACGAACACGGCCGCGCGGGGACGGCGGAGCAGCAGGCAGCCCGCCACGGCGACCGCGATCAGCGCCGCCGCTCCGGCGGGTTCCCCCAGGAAGTCGACGGCCAGGGCGAGCGTCCGCCACGGCGGCCGGACGCCGTCCAGGGCCGCCGCGATCCGCTCGTCCACGGCGCCGGGCCCGCCACGGCCGCCGTACAGGACGCCGAGCAGGAGGACCACGAGGGCGGCGAGGACGGCCGCCGGTCCCAGCGTCGCCCGCAGCGCGGGTGGCAGTACCGGGGGTGTCGGCCGACCGGTCCCGCCCGGTTCCGCGGTGGTGGTGGCGGTGGTGATCAGGCGGTCCAACGAAGCCCCCTCGTCGTGTCCGGCCGCTGTCCGACGGCCTCAACTGCCCCTCGGGGCAAGGGCCTGTCCGACCATTCCCGTCGTCGCCCGTAGGGCGGCCGCGCGGCGTCAGGGTGCGTTCCCTCGGCGCGCCGGGGCCGGGCGGCCCTCGGGCCTCACCCTAGCCAACGGACCGGGCGCGGCACACGGCGTACGGGATCACTCGGACGGCGCCCCGGGCAGTGACCGCCCGCCCACGGGTACAGTGACGCCCTCTCTCCCACACGGTGGAGACGGCGGAGACGACCGGCCGGGCGGCGGCGGAGGTGGAGGGTTCTCATGGCGGGACGGAAGACGGAGCCGGTGGATCTGCCGGTCTCCTTCGAGCGGCCCCTGCGTCTCTTCGCGTACGTCGTCGGACACAGCCAGCTCCTGTTCCGTGGTGAGCGGGACACCGAGGCCGGGCTGGCCACCACGGTGGAACTCCTGTTCACGGATGTCGGCGCGCTCTCGATCCGCGACCACTACCCGTCCCTGACCGTACGACTGGCTTCCGAGACGGAGGAGGAGCGGCTGCGGGCCGCGGACGGACGGCGTTGGCACGACTGGCGCGCGTTCGTCCTGGAGACCGGGTCCGGCGGCGACGGCCATGTAGTGGCCGGGGGCGTGTTCTGGGCGGAGAGCTCCGGCCCCGCCGGATACCGCAGCTTCCTCATACCCTCCTACGATCTGCCGCGCTTCCACCCGGACCGCCCACTGCCGTCCGAGCCGGACACGGTCCACACGGCCCGCCCCCGGCGCGGAGGATCGACCTCCTAGGGCCTGTCTGACCATTCCCGTCGTCGCCCGCAGGGCGGCCGCGCGGCGTCAGGTGCGTGCTCTCGGCGTGCTGGCCCCAGGCCCTCGTACTGGACGTACGTGGGTCTGGGGCCGGTGCGCCGAGAGTGCGTGCATGGCGTCGTGAGGCAGGCGGGAATTGTCAGACGGGCCCTAGGGTCCCGACACTCCGAGGCGCGCCGGAGGAGTTCGGCGTACGGCAGAGGTCGGCGGTCTCGTCGGCGTGGCCGTGACGCGCCTTCGCGGGCCCTGGACGACCAGCGGTTCCGGCGGTCCGCGAACCCCGGCGTCAAGACCAGGGGTAACGGGACGGTATGAGGACCGGCGCGCCCGCCCCGGCCCTCGATGTCATCACGCCGTGGACCACGCGGCGCTTCGACGCCGCCGTCGTCCGGCCGAAGGTCACGCCGACGGCGGGCGCGGCTCGATCAGCGGGCCGTGGGGGCTCCGCTCAGCGGGTGGCGGTGGCCGGGGCGGGTTCGCGGGCCGGGGCGTCGTGGACCCCGAGGCGCAGGTGCTCGACGTGGTACAGGGCCTGGTCGAGGAGTTCGGCGACATGGTCGTCGTAGAGCGAGTAGACGATGCTGCGGCCCTGGCGTTCACCGGTGACCAGGCCGAGGTTGCGCAGCAGGCGGAGCTGGTGGGAGCAGGCCGAGTTCTCCATGCCGACGGCCCCGGCGAGCTCACCGACCGAGCAGGGGCCCTCCTGGAGGCGGGCGAGGATGTAGAGCCGGGAGGGGGTGGCCAGGGCCTGGAGGGTGGCGGCGACGTCAGCGGTGCCGACCGCGTCGAGGCGCTCGCGGGTACTGGCACTGCTGGTGGTCTGGCGTCCGTGGCCCATGCGCTCCATCATACCGATGACACATGAAGACCTGTTCACATATTCCTGTATGGTGGATGTGTTGCCCCCGTCCCGCCCGTGAAGGGTCGTTCCGTCATGCCTTCCGTCCTGGACCAGCGGTCCGCGCCGCCCGCCGACGGCCCGCGCCCGGCGCCGCACCGGCGCCGCACCCGTCTGCTGGCGCTGCCCGAGGCCCGCTGGGCGCTCGCCTCCCTGGTGCTGTTCCTCCTCGCGCTGGCCGTCCACCTGACGGACGGCCCGGGATGGCTGTGGGGTGCGCTGTTCGCCGCGACGTACGTCAGCGGCGGGTGGGAGCCGGGCTGGGAGGGGCTGAAGGCCCTCAAGGACAGGACGCTCGACGTGGACCTCCTGATGGTGGTGGCCGCGCTCGGGGCCGCCGCGATCGGTCAGGTCCTCGACGGGGCGCTGCTGATCGTCATCTTCGCGACCTCCGGCGCCCTGGAGGCCGTCGCCACCGCACGGACGGCGGACTCCGTGCGCGGCCTGCTCGATCTCGCGCCCACCACCGCGACCCGCCTGCCGCCCGGCGGCGGGGAGGAGACGGTGGACACCGAGGACCTGGTGGTCGGCGACACGGTCCTCGTCCGCCCCGGCGAGCGGGTCGGCGCGGACGGCCGGGTGGTGGACGGAGCGAGTGACGTGGACCAGGCCACCATCACCGGTGAGCCGCTGCCGGTGGCCAAACAGGCCGGGGACAAGGTGTTCGCCGGCACCGTCAACGGCACCGGCGCCCTACGCGTGCGCGTCGAGCGGGACCCGTCGGACTCGGTGCTCGCCCGGATCGTGAAGATGGTCGAGGAGGCCTCCGAGACCAAGGCCCCCACCCAGCTCTTCATCGAGCGGATCGAACAGCGCTACTCGATCGGCATGGTCGTCGCGACCCTCGCCGTCTTCACCGTGCCCCTGGCCCTGGGCGCCACGCTCCAGTCCTCCCTGCTGCGGGCGATGACGTTCATGATCGTGGCCTCGCCGTGCGCGGTCGTCCTCTCCACGATGCCTCCGCTGCTGTCCGCCATCGCCAACGCGGGACGGCACGGCGTGCTGGCCAAGTCCGCCGTCGTCATGGAACGCCTCGGCCGGATCGACACCGTCGCCCTGGACAAGACCGGAACCCTCACCGAGGGCACTCCCCGCGTCACCGACATCCGGCCACTGACGGGAAGCGGCCTGGACGAAGACAGCCTGCTGGCGCTGGCCGCCGCAGCCGAGCACCCCAGCGAGCACCCCCTCGCCCGCGCCGTGGTCGCCGCCGCCCGCGAGAGGAACCTGCCCCTGTCCGACGCCCGGGACTTCACGGCCGCTCCCGGCCGGGGTGTCACCGCCACCGTCGACGGCCGCGTCATCGCCGTCCGCTCGCCCGCCCGGCTGCCGGACCACTCCGGCCACGGCGCCCACCGGGCGGTCGTCATGGCACTGGAGGAGGCCGGACGCACCGTCGTCGTGGTCGCGCGCGACGGGGAGCCGGTGGGCGTGCTCGGCCTCGCCGACCGGCTCCGGCCCGACGCGGCGGCCACCGTCGCCGCCCTCACCCACCTGACCGGGCGCACCCCGGTCCTGCTCACGGGCGACAACGAGCGCGCCGCCCGGCACCTGGCCGCCGAGGTCGGCATCACCGACGTCCGCGCGGGACTGCTGCCCCAGGACAAGGCCGCCGCCGTCAAGGAGTGGGAGGCCGAAGGCCGCCGGGTGCTCATGGTCGGCGACGGCGTCAACGACGCCCCCGCCCTGGCCGCCGCGTACACCGGGATCGCCATGGGCAAGGCCGGTTCCGACCTCGCCCTGGAGACCGCCGACGCCGTCGTCGTCCGCGACGAACTCGCCACCGTCCCGTCCGTCGTCCGGCTCTCCCGCACCGCGCGCCGCCTGGTCGTCCAGAACCTGGTCGTCGCGGGCGCGTTCGTCACCGTCCTGGTCGCCTGGGACCTGATCGCCACCCTCCCCCTGCCGCTCGGCGTCGCCGGACACGAGGGCTCCACCGTCATCGTCGGCCTCAACGGACTGCGCCTGCTGCGCGAAGCCGCCTGGCCCCGCCCGGCCGAGGACACCGCCTGAGCGGACGCACCCGCCATCCCGCCCCCGCCCCCGAGCTGCCGGTCACACCTCCCGGCACACCGGACACAACCGATGTCCCCCGAGGCCGAAGTGCCGCTCACCCAGGGATTCCCGCCGGTACCCCCGAGCGGGCCGGGCGGGCTCGTGGTACTTCGGAAGACGGGAGGGGGGCGCGCGACTTCCCTGGTTCGGTCCGTCGCGCACTCCCCCCTCGTGACCCTTCGTCACCTGGGCTTTCTCCTCTTCCCTCCCGGCATTTCCCCGCCTGCCCGGCGTGCGCACCGGCGTATTCGAATGCGCCCCCGCGCGCGTGAACCGGCGCGTACTGCGCTGTGCGCTCGCCGCATCAAGTGAAAAGCTGTCTGGTGTGTTGGTATGCCCAACGCGTTCGGGCAACGTTCCGACCAGCGGTTCTCACCGTTGAGAGGGACACATGACGAGCCACGCAATTGAAGCCGAGTTCGAAAGCCTCCTCGATCGGGCGCTGGACGCGACCGGTAGCGGAGCACGCTGGACGACCGACACCAACGACATGTGGTGCCGGGTCTCGAGCCCCTCGGGGGCACAGCGCACGCAGGGTTGGAAGCTGCACGTGTCGGCCAGCGCCGCCTCCGCCCCGGCGGTCCTCGCGAAGGCACTGGACGTGCTGCTGCGGGAGGAGTCGACGTTCAAGTTCGCCCGGTCGCTGGACCAGGTGAGCGCGCTGAACTCCCGTGCCACCCCGCGCGGGAACTCGGGCAAGTTCATCACCGTGTACCCGCGTTCCGACGAGGACGCCGCCCGGATCGCCCGGGAGCTGCACCGCGCCACGGCGGGGCTCACCGGCCCCCGGATCCTGTCGGACCAGCCGTACGCGGCGAACAGTCTGGTGCACTACCGGTACGGTGCGTTCGTCGGCCGGCGTCGGCTCTCGGAAGAGGGCCTGCTGGTGTGGTTCATCGAGGACCCCGACGGCAATCAGGTCGAGGACAAGCGCACGGGTCAGTACGCCCCGCCGTCCTGGGCGGTGTCCCCCTTCCCCGCCTCGGTGCCCGCGCCGCCGCGCAAGGAGGGGGCGGCGAACAAGCCGGTGCTGCTCGGCGGCCGCTTCTCGGTGCGGGAGGCGATCCGGCACACCAACAAGGGCGGTGTCTACCGGGGCACCGACGTCACCACGGGCGCCCCCGTGGTGATCAAGGAGACCCGGCCCCATGTGGAGGCCGACTCCTCGGGGAACGACGTCCGCGACTGGCTGCGGGCCGAGGCCCGGGCGCTGGAGAAGCTCAAGGGCACGGGTCTCGCGCCCGAGGCACTGACGATGTTCACCCACGGCGGCCATCTGTTCCTGGCCCAGGAGGAGGTGCCGGGCCTCCCCCTGCGCAACTGGGTCGCCGAGCACTTCCGTGACATGGGGAGCGAGCGGTACCGCGCCGACGCGCTGGAGCAGGTCGCGCGGCTCGTGGACCTGGTCGCCGCCGCCCATGCGCACGGCTGTGTGCTGCGGGACTTCACCCCGGCCAACGTGATGGTCCGTCCCGACGGCGAACTCCGCCTCATCGACCTGGAACTGGCCGTCCTCACCGAGGACGATCCGCTGCCGACCCGGGTGGGCACCCCGGGGTTCAGCGCCCCCGAGCGGCTCATGGACGCACCCGTCTCCCCGACCGCCGACTACTACAGCCTCGGTGCCACCGTCTGCTTCGTCATGGCGGGCAAGGTGCCGAACATGCTGGCGGAGGAGCCCGCCGACCGGCCCGCCGAACAGCGGCTCGCCGACTGGCTGGCCGCCTGCGCCGCACCGGCGGGGCTTCCCGACGGCCTCACGGAGATGATCCTCGGCCTGATGCGGGACGACCCCGCCGCACGCTGGGACCCCGCCGAGGCCCGGGAGGCGCTCCGCGGCACGCACCCCGCGCGGCAGGGCGTCCCGGCCGTCGCACAGGCCACGGCCACCGACGAACGGCACACCACCGTGGCCGGGATCGTGGACCACCTCGTCGACTCCCTCAACCCGGCGGACGACCTGCACCTGTGGCCGGTGTCCACCATGGCCGGGGAGACCGACCCCTGTACCGTCCAGCAGGGCGCGGCCGGTGTCCTCGCCGTCCTCACCCGGTACTACGAACTCACCCAGGACCCCCGGCTCCCCGAGGTGCTCTCCACCGCCGGACGCTGGATCGCGGACCGCGCCCCCGTCACCCGACCCACGCGCCCCGGACTGCACTTCGGGGGCCGAGGGACGGCGTGGGCCCTGTTCGACGCCGGACGGGCCCTCGACGACCGCAAGCTGACGGACCACGCCCTGGCCCTGGCCCTGGCGCCGCAGGAGGCCACGCTCAGCCACGACATCACCCACGGGGCCGCGGGCAGCGGCATGGCCGCCCTCCACCTGTGGCACCGCACCGGTGATCCGCGCTTCGCGGAGCTGGCCTCCGACGCGGCCGACCGGCTGGTCGCCGCCGCGCTCCACGAGGACGCCGGGGCCGGCTGGGCGGTGCCCGCCGAAGTGGGCTCCGAGGAGCGCGGCAAACGGTACCTGGGCTTCGCCCACGGCAGCTCCGGCATCGGCGCGTTCCTGCTGGCCGCGTCGGAGGTGACGGGGCGCGCCGAGCACCGCGACCTCGCGGTGGCGGCCGGTGACCTGCTCGTGGCCCACACCGTACGCGTCGGGGAGACCGCCCAGTGGCCCGCCCAGGCCTCGGACGTGCCCACGGCCCCGTACTGGTGCCACGGCTCGGCGGGCATCGGCACCTTCCTGATGCGCCTGTGGCGGGCCACCGGGGACGACCGGTACGGCGACCTCGCCCGGCGCGGCGCGGGCGCCGTGACGGAACGCGCCTCCCGCGCGGCCCTGACACAGTGTCACGGGCTCGCGGGGAACGGCGACTACCTGCTCGACCTGGCCGAGACGACGGGCGATCCCGCCTATCGCGCCATGGCCGAGGAGCTGGCCCGGCTCATCGTCGCCGAACGGGCCCGGCGCCACGGTCACGTGGTCTTCCCCAACGAGTACGGGGAGACCTCGACCGGTTGGAGCGACGGCTCCGCGGGAATCCTGGCCTTCCTCCTGCGGACCGACCACACATACCCCCGGCACTGGATGGTCCAGCAGCCGGTCTAGCGGGCACACCGTCCGCCGTCACATCACAGAGAAGGAGACACACCATGGAGAACAACGACCTCGAACTGCTGGCCGCCCTCCACGCTCTTCCGGAGACCGACCCGGTCGGGGCCGACGGTGACTCGTTCAGCGGCACCTGCAGCTGCGTCGGGCTTCTGACGCTCCTGAACACCATCTGTATCGGCATCAGCTGCGCCTGATCCTCAGGCAGCACCATCCGGCCGACGGCTGTCCCGGGCAGCCGTCGGCCGACGGCCGTTTCCCGGGAGCGCCCCTCAGCGGCGACGGCTCCGCACCCCAAGCGGGACAGCCGCCGAAGTCTCCCAGGACGAGGACCAGACGACATGCAGCTTCACGCCGGTGACGACGATCTCGCCCCAGCGGGCCTCCTGACCACGGCCGTCTCCGGTCCGGAGCCCGGCCACGACCCTCCGGCACCCGCCCTCGCCATCAGCACGCGCGGCCTGGTCAAGAGCTACCCGGGCCCCGACGGCACCACCACCCTGGCCGTACGCGGTCTGGACCTGGACGTGCGGCAGGGCGAGACCTTCGCGTTCCTCGGCCCCAACGGCGCCGGGAAGTCCACCACCATCGCGCTCCTGTGCGCCCTCGCCCGTCCCACCGGCGGCCACGCCACGGTGGCGGGCGCCGATGTGCTGACGGAGCCCGACCGGGTGCGGCAGCAGGTCGGCATCCTCTTCCAGCACAGCGCCCTGGACCCGGACCTGACGGCCGAACAGAACCTCTACATCCACGCCCGTCTCTACGGGCTGCGCCGCCGCACCGCACGCCGCCGCACCGCCGAGGTGCTGGAGACCGCCGAGCTGACCGACCGGCGCCGCTCCCTGGTCCGTACCCTCTCCGGGGGGATGCGGCGGCGCCTGGAGATCTCCCGTCAGCTGCTGCACTCCCCCAGCGTGCTCTTCCTGGACGAGCCGACCACCGGCCTCGACCCCCATGCCCGCGCCCAGATCTGGCAGCATCTGCGCGCCCTGCGGGAGAGGCACGGCAGCACCCTCTTCGTCACCAGCCACTATCTGGACGAGGCGGAGAACTGCGACCGCATCGCCATCATCGACCACGGGCGGCTGGTGGCCCAGGGCACTCCCCACGCGCTGAAGGCGGCCATCGGGGACGACCGGGTGGTGCTGCGGACCAGCGACGACACCCAGGCCCGGCGGGTCGTCCGGCGGGCCGTACCGCCGGACCGGGCCGTCTCCGTGGACGCCGACGGGGTCTGGCTGCGCGTGCCGGACGGCAGCGCCTGGATCCCCCGGCTGTGCGCGACCCTGGAGGCCCACGGGGTCTCGGTGCACGCCGCCTCCGCGACCCCGCCCACCCTCGACGACGTGTTCTTCCACCACACCGGCCGCAGCATCCACGCCGCGCAGTCCGGGCGCGCGCCCCTCACTCCCGCTCCGGTCCGGACCCCGGCGGAGAACGGCGGCGGCCGATGAGCACGCTCACCCTGGACACCCCCGGCTCCCCGGACACCACGGCCGGGGAGCGGCTGCCCCGGCTGCGGCACGAGCTGCGCGCGATCCACGCCCTGGTCCACCGGGACATGCTGCGGCTGGCCTGCCAGCGCGCCCACACGGCGCTGATGCTGCTCCAGCCGGTGCTCTATCTGTTCATCCTCGGCGGCGGAATGGCCGCCCTGATCCCCAACGCGACGCTGGGCGTGGGCTATCAGACCTACCTCTTCCCCGGCATGCTGATGATGACGGTGCAGACCCCGGCCATCATGGTCGGCATCAGACTGATCACCGACCGGCAGAGCGGCTACCTCCGGGAACTGCTGATGGCCCCGGTGAGCCGCTCGACCCTGCTCCTCGGGAGCTGTCTCGGCGGCACTCTGGTGGCGACCGTCCAGGGAGCCGTGATCCTCGCCCTGTCCGGCGCGGTCGGCCTGCCGTACGACCCGGTGCTGCTGCTGACGCTCCTCGGCGGGATGCTCCTGGCCTCGTTCACCATCACCGCGCTCGCCCTGGCCCTCGCCGTGGGTCTGCGCAGGCCGGAGACGTTCCACACGCTGCTCGGAGTGGTGATGATGCCACTGCTCTTCCTCTCCGGAGGGTTCTTCCCGCTGGAGAACATGCCGGGCTGGGCGCACTCCCTGGCCGCCGTCAACCCGATCGCGTACGGGGTGGACCTGCTGCGCCGGAGCATCGGGCTGCGGGTGCCGGGCCAGGAGGCGGTCGGCGGGATCGCGTATGGCGGCTGGCAGCCGCCGCTGCTCCTGGAGGCGGGGCTGCTCCTGGCCGGTGGCGCGCTCGCCCTGTGGTGGGCCACCCGCCGCTTCAGCCGTCCGGAGTGACCGGGGACCCGCCGTCCTCCCGCCCCGGTGACCGGGCGGGAGGACGGAGGGCGGGGCTCAGGAAGTGCGCTTCAGCGACCAGGTGTTGGGGTCGAGGCTCGGGACGGCGGAGTAGCGGCAGGAACTGGAGTAGAAGGTGCTGACGATGGTCCATCCGGCGGGCGGCCAGGTGGAACCGCAGGCGTTGACCTGGGTGCCGACCGGGTAGCCGCGCAGGTCCTTGATCTGCTTGCTGTTGGGCGTGAAGCCGGAGCCGCAGCCGCTGCTGTTCCACCACTGGACGTCCACCCAGCCGCCCGGGGTCAGCGCGCTGGCGCACATGTTGACGGTGTCGCCGGGCGCGGCGGACGCGGGTCCGGTGGAGAGCGCGAGGACGGCGGCGGTGGCGGTGACGATCGCGGCGGCGTGACGGACACGGAACACGGGGCTTCCTCCCGGCGCGCTGGACCTGCCGCCGGCCTTCGGCGGGCCTCACCAGGCGCCGCAGTATTGGTATCCGACATCGGGACGCGACAGACAGTCCTCTTCGGGGCACAACTCCTGGGCGGTTTAAGGCCGCTGACCGAGGCGGGCGGTTTCCCCCGCCCCTGACCGGGGCCGGGGCCGGCCCCGGCGCCCGGTGGACTGTCAGTGCCGGGTGACAGGCTGGAAGCATCATCCAGACGGAACCGAGGGGGCCCCGCCATGTCCGGAACCCAGAACTACATCAACCACGTCGCGCTCGTCCTGGACGCGAGTTCCTCCATGTCCGCCCTGAGCCGGAAGGTCGTCCAGGTCGCCGACCAGCAGATCGCCTATCTGGCCCGCCGGTCCCAGGAGCTGGACCAGGAGACCCGTGTCACGGTGTACGTCTTCGCGGACGAGGTGGAGTGCGTCATCTACGACAAGGACGTGCTGCGGATGCCGTCCCTGAAGGAGCTGTACCGGGTCGGCGGCATGACGGCGCTCCTCGCCGCGACCCTGAAGTCGCAGGACGAGCTGGCGCGGACGGCCCAGTTGTACGGTGACCACAGCTTCCTCACCTTCGTCCTGACCGACGGCCAGGAGAACGCGAGCCACCGCTGCGCGGACGTCCCGTCCGGACGGCCGGGCGCGCTGGCCGGGGCCGTCGCCTCGATGATCGAGCGGCAGGGGGACAACTGGACGCTGGCCGTCCTGGTGCCGGACCAGGCGGGCAGGCGGGAGGCCGTGCGGTGCGGCTTCCCCCAGGACAACGTCGCGGTCTGGGACGCCACGAGCACCCGGGGTCTGGAGGAGGCCGGTCAGGTCATCCAGGAGGCCACCGAGAAGTTCATGATCGGGCGCACCAAGGGCATCCGGGGGTCGCGGGCGGTGTTCTCCACCGGTGCGGACGCGGTCAACAGCAGGACCATCGAGGCCGCGGGGCTGACCCCGGTCGAGCGGGAGGCGTACGCGCTGATCCCGGTGACCCGTGACGTCGCCATCCGGGAGTGGGTCGTCGAGTCCGGTCACACGTACCGCTCGGGGGGCGCGTTCTACCAGCTGAGCAAGGCGGAGAAGGTCCAGGCGGGGAAGCGGATCGCGGTGCTGGAGAAGAAGACGGACCGGGTGTACTCGGGGCCGGAAGCGCGTGCGCTGCTCGGTCTGCCCGACGCGGAGGCCCGCGTCAAGCCCGACCAGAACGACGACTTCACGATCTTCGTGCAGAGCACCAGTGTGAACCGGAAGCTGGTGACCAACACGCGTCTGCTGCTCATGCTCTGATCTCCCGGGCCGGACGGCCGGACGGCGGGACGTGACGACGGGGCGGGCCCGGGGGTGCCGCCCCGTCGTCGGCGGTCCGTCAGCCGACCTGGCCCGCCGGGACCGGGACCGGGACCGGAGTCGGGCTCACCGCGAGCTGGCGGATCAGCGGCAGGTCCGCGTACAGGTTCGCGCCGGGGCACTCCGTCGGGAAGCCGTCACGGTGGCCGGAGATCCGCTGCATGGCGACGACCTGGCCCTTCTTGTACAGGCCGTTGTCCGCCGCCGCCACGAGGTTGACGGTGCTCGCCGGGTCGTAGCCGTACAGGCCGAGCTTCCAGGCGGCCACGCCCGCGATGGCGTCGAGCAGCGGCGGGGTGGAGACGGCGTCGTTGTAGTTGCCGAGGACGGCGATGCCGGTGGTGTCGGTGTTGAAGCCGTAGGTCTGGGCGCCGAGGACCGGCTTGTCGATGCCGCCCTTGCGGCCCTCGAAGACGGTGCCGCACTTGTCGACGAGGAACTGGTAGCCGATGTCGTTCCAGCCCTGTCCCTGCACGTGGTAGAGGAAGATGCCGCGGATGACGGCGGCCGACTGGTCGCAGGTGTAGTCGTTGCTCCCGGCGGTGTGGTGGACGAACACGGCCTTGGTCTGGGCGGTGTACGTCGGCGGGTTCAGGACCAGGGACTCGTCGGCGCCCCAGCCGGACCTCGGCGTGATGGCGGGCTGGGTGGCGGTCGTCGTCGCGGCCGTGGCGGTGCGGGCCTCCGAGGGCACCACGGCTCTGGTCGCGGTCCGGGCCGGGGTGGCGGCGCCGGTCGCGGTCGGGTCGACGAGTTCCACGCGCAGGCCCTGGGGCAGCTTCCTCTCGCCGGTGACCCGGACCTGGACGCCGTCGGCGGGGCCGGTCCAGAGCGGCTGGGTGCCCGCGCGGGCACCGGCTTCGCGGGCGGTCTCCGGGGTCCGGACGTCCAGGTCGAGGGTCTGCCAGCCGGACCAGACGCCGGTGAGGTGGTCGCGGGTGCGGACCTGGGCGGTGCCGCCGAGCTCGGCACGGGGGTCGGCCCAGGTGAGCCCGATCATGCTGAAGGGCGCGGTACGGCGGGCGGCGAGGGCTCGGTACGAGGGGTCCGTGCCGCCGAGGACGATGCTGCGCAGTCCCTTGCCCGTGGCGTCGGCGGTGGGCGCGGGGGCGGGCACGGAGATGGCGGCGGGGGCGGCCAGACCGGTGGTGGTCAGGACGACCGTGGTGAGGGCGGCGACGGTGGCGGCGCGGGCGGTCCTGCGGAGGGGCTTCGGGGTCACGGATTTCCTCGTGGTTCGGTACGGGTGGAGGTGTCGGTGTGCGCGCGGGCGTCTCCTCCGGGGGCGCCCGCGGTGGTGGAGCTCCGGACGTGGCGGCCCGCGCCGATGGCGCCGTGGCCGGCGCGGCGGCCGTCCTGCGGGCCGGGCGGGCCGCCGGCGAAGGCGGCCGTTGTCACGGGACGGCGGGCGCGCTTCCGGAATTCCGGGACGGTCCCGGTTCTTCCGGGCCTTTCCGGGACCGGGGGGCCTTCCGTGGCTGACATGGTCGCTCTTTCGTTCGAAGGGAGATCGTCCTGCTTATACACCATCAGGTTCCTCGAAATCCAGGCGGCGGGACATTCAGGCCTTTACCCCGCGCAACCGTCACGCTTACTGACTTGGCGTCAACCAGCCGCATTCCTGCGGCGTTTGACCGCGCTTCGGCCGCCTGACTCAAAACCGTCTGCTTCACGGGGGCGGGCGGACTCCATCGAACTCCCCGCGCGCGGAGCCGCAGGCAGACCGCCTGGCGGGCGGCGGAGAAAGCGCGCCGACAAGACCCCCTGAGCCCCGCTGCTTTCCCTCGGCAACTCCCGTGCGGACAGCGGATCGACGAGACGGGGAAGGCCACGACGGAAGAGCTTCAGGAGATTTACGAGCACGAGGGGACGGGCCGCTCCGCCTCGTTGGCGCGGTTCCCCGAGAGGCGGCGGAATACCCCTTTCGCGTTCACTGGGAACGGAACCCGGTGAATTGCCGTAGGGACACGTCGGTGCGTCCCCTACCGATCCGCCCGGAATCCCCACCCCATGGCGGGCGGTGCCGAATCGCGTGCACGGGACCGGATTACAGCCAAGTTGGCTTACGGGCCGAGATCTTGCGGGTCCGGACCCGGGCACCGCCCCGGGACCGGCCCGGGAGCGCGGTACCGGGCACCCCGCCGACGCGGCGGTCGCACAGGCATCGCACCGGTGTCGTCGTCCGGTCACACACCCGTCGTGGTCCCATCGCACTGCGCGGCCCCGCGGTGGCCGGAAACCCTATGACCTGGGCGTCCGGGCCCCGGTCCGCGTTGTTGGCCCTCCCGCCGACCTCACATACTGCGCTGACCGACGGCGGGCGACCCCTTGTGCCCCCGGCCGGAACCGACCACTCCCACCCCAATTCCACTCTCCTGGGGGAGACTTGCGCGCACATGTGAAGAGAGCAGGCGCCTTCACCGTCGCAGCGGCCACATCGGTGGCCCTGGCGGCAGGCATGACCGGCCCCGCGACGGCGGTCGACGCCCACGCGACGGCCGCATCCGACGTCCGGAGCGTCACCGGAGACCGGCGCGTCCCGCTCGTCACCGGCGACCGCGTCGTGGTGAACGCCAAGGGCCGGATGGTGGGCTTCGAGCCCGCCCCCGGCCGTGAACACATACCCGTACAGGTGCGGCGCACCGGCGCCCGCACCCTCGTGGTGCCCGCCGACGCCCGGCAGCTGATCGCCTCGGGCAGGCTGGACCAGCGTCTCTTCGACCTCGGCGTCCTCACCGACCCCCGGCTGCGCGAGAGCCACGGCTCAGGACTGAAGCTGATCGTGCGGTACGCGGGAGGTGCCGCCGCCGCACGGGCCGAGGTCCGCGCCGCCGGTGAGACCGAGCTGCGGCGCACCTTCCCGACGCTGAACGCCGACGCGGTCACCGCCTCCCAGGACGACCTCACCCGGGTCTGGGAGGCGCTCACCGACCGGGGCGGGGCCGGTGCCCGCACCGCCGCCGCGGGCATCTCCACCGTCTGGCTGGACGGCGTCCGCTCGGCGCGGCTCGACCGCAGCACCCGGCAGATCGGCGCCGACAAGGCGTGGGAGTCCGGGTTCGACGGCACGGGCGTCAAGATCGCCGTCCTCGACACCGGTGTCGACAAGACCCACGACGACCTCAAGACCCAGGTCGTCGGCGAGAAGAACTTCTCCACCTCCCCCGACGCGGTGGACCGGGACGGCCACGGCACCCACGTCGCGTCCATCGCCGTCGGCACCGGTGCCAGGTCCGGCGGGCTGTACAAGGGCGTGGCGCCCGGCGCCAAGGTCATCAGCGGCAAGGTGCTGGACGACGAGGGCTACGGAAACGACTCCGCCGTCATCGCGGGCATCGAGTGGGCCGCCGCCGAGGGCGCCGATGTCGTCAACCTCAGCCTCGGCGGCCCCGACAGCCCCGGTGTCGACCCGCTGGAGGCGACCATCGACCAGTTGTCCGCCCAGAAGGGCATCCTCTTCGCCGTCGCCGCCGGAAACAACGGCAGGGGTGGTTCCTCCACGGTCGGCTCCCCCGGCAGCGCGGACGCCGCGCTGACCGTCGGCGCCGTCGACAAGGACGACAGGCTCGCGCCGTTCTCCAGCACCGGACCGCGCCTGGGCGACGGCGCCGTCAAGCCGGACGTGACCGCGCCCGGCGCGGCCATCACGGCGGCGGCGGCCCCCGGCAGCGTCCTGGACGCCGATCCCGGCGTTCCGCACCCGGCGCCCGGCTACCTCCAGATCGACGGCACCTCCATGGCGACCCCGCACGTCGCGGGCGCCGCCGCGATCCTGAAGCAGCGCCACCCCCAGTGGAGGTCGGCCGAGCTGAAGGGCGCGCTGACCGGGTCCGCCAAGGGCGGCGCGTACACCGCGTTCCAGCAGGGCTCGGGCCGCGTCCAGCTCGACAAGGCGCTCGACCAGAGCGTGATCGCCGAGCAGGTGTCGCTGAACTACGGCACGGCGCTGTGGCCGCACCAGGACGACAAGCCGGTCACCAAGAAGGTCACGTACCGCAACCTCGGCACCGCCGACGTGACCCTCGACCTGTCGGTGAACACCCTGGACGCGGCAGGCAGGCCCGCGGCGGCCGGATTCTTCTCCCTCGGCGCGTCGAAGGTGACCGTCCCCGCGGGCGGCACCGCCGACGTGGACCTGACCGCCGACACCCGCGTCGGTGACGTCGACGGCGCCTTCTTCGGATACGTCACCGCGACGGCGGGCGGCCAGTCGGTCCGCACGGCCGCGGTGGCCGTGCGCGAGGTGGAGTCGTACGAGCTGACGGTCCGGGCCCTCGGCCGGGACGGCGCCGACGCCACCTTCTTCTCCAGCACCCTCGACGGTGTCGACGGTCCCGCCGCGAACTTCGGCACCTCCGTCGACAACGAGTCGGGCAGCCGTACGGTCCGGGTGCCGAAGGGCTCGTACATCTTCAGCACGGCCGTGTACACGGATCCGTCGGACTCCACCAAGGGCACCGACTGGATCGCCCAGCCGAAGCTGGAGGTCACCGGGGACGCCACGATCGTCGCCGACGCGCGCACCACGAAGCCCGTCGACCTCACCGTGCCGGGCATCGACCAGTCGGACCTGGCCGGTACGTACTACGAGCGCAGGACCGCGAACGGCTTCGCCGGAAACGGCTGGCTCCTCCGGGGCATGGCCGGCTTCCGCACCGCGCACCTGGGCCCGGCCGTCACCGACGGCTCGCTCCTGCAGACCTGGGACGCGCACTTCCTCAAGGACGCCACCAGCCAGTACTCGGTGGCCTTCGGCGGCAGGACCGACACCGTCGCCACCGGCTACACCAAGCACGTGAAGGCGAGCGAGCTGGCCACGCTGAAGGTCGGCGTCGGAGCCTCCGCGCCCGGGAAGACTTTCCTCGCCTACCCGTACGCACAGCTGCCGGGCGCACCCGCGGGCAGCGGCTTGTACGCGCGGCAGCCCGCACCCGGCGTCCGCACCTTCTACGTCTCCACCGCCGACGACGTCACGTGGCTGACGAGCACGGCCCAGACGGGCGCTCCCGACCAGTGGGGCTTCCCGGCGTGGGAGGGCGACCAGGACACGGCCGAGCCGAAGCGCTACCAGGCCGGCCGGACGTACCGGGAGACCTTCAACACCGGCGTCTTCGGTCCGCTCCTGAACAAGGACGCCGGTGTCTTCCGCACCGCTCCCGACCCGGTGACGGGTGTGCAGCACATCGTCGGCGCCGTGCCTCTGTTCTCGGACGGCCAGGGTCACGTGGGCTCCGTCCGGTACTCCTCGGCCATGACGACGCTGTACCGCGACGGCGTGAAGATCGCTGAGATCGCCGACCCGCTGAGCGGTTCGCGGCCGGTCAGCGTCGGTTCCGACGACGCCACCTACCGGCTGGCGACCTCGGTGGAGCGCCCGGTGGGCGTCACCGCCGTGTCCACCCGGATCGAGACGGACTTCACGTTCCGGTCGAAGCAGGTCGCGGCCACCACGGCGCTGCCGGTGTCCACGGTGCGGTTCGCCGCCCCGGTCGACCTCGCTTCGCGCATCGCCGCCGACATCCCGGTCGCCGTGCCGCTGACGGTGCAGGGCGCGGCGGCCGGTGGCAACCTGGCCTCGCTCGCGGTGTCGGTGAGCTACGACGGCGGGAAGACCTGGAAGCCGGTCAAGTCCCACAGCGGTCTGGTCGTCGTGCGGAGCCCGGCCAAGGACGCCGGTGTCTCCCTCTCCGCCAAGGTCACGGACAAGCAGGGCAATGTGTCGACGGTGACGATCCACAACGCGTGGCTCGGCAAGTGACGCGGGTCCGCCTCGGCTGAACGTCCCCTACCGGGCCCGGCGTCACCATGTGGGTGGTGACGCCGGGCCCTTCCCCACCAGCGGGCCCTTCCTTGTGACCGGGCCTGTACGTCGGTCCCGGCCCTTCCCCGTGGCCGGGCCCTTCCCGTCCTCCTCCGTCCCCTCCTCCTCAGCAGGGGTCGCGCCACGCGTCGAGCGGGAGGCGCTTGCGCATCGAGGAGAGCCGCAGTTTCCGTGACTCCGGGCAGAACGCGTGCGCGGGTTCCTCGTACTCCACGTGGAAGACCGCCTTGCCCGCGGCGACGAAGGGGGCCAGCAGCGCGCACTCGTCGAACTGCGCGCACTCCTCGTTGACCGCGAAGTCGAAGTGGTCGATGAGCTGCGGGATCTGGGCCAGGTCGTTCTTGAGTCCGACGGCCAGGCCCCGGGCGTGCGCGATCTCGGCGATCATGCGGTTGTACCGGAGCTGGTCGCGTGCCGTCAGGGGGAAGCCGGTGTCGGCGGCGTACCCCTCCACGAGGTCGGGTTCGACGGCGTCGAAACCCTTGTCGCGGCACATGTCGAAGCGGCGTTCCATGAGGGGCCGCAGCACGGACAGCTGCCGGATGTCGAGCCACCGCTCCCCGTGCCAGCCGTTGGGTCCGCCGAGGACGGACTCGGGGAAGTCGCCGCGGTCGGGACGGTAGCTCTCCCAGGCGCCGACGTTGACGTAGCAGATGACCTTCCGTCCGGCCCGGTGCAGCGCCGCCACGTCCTCGGCGGTGTTCTCGAACGCGTCGATGTCGTAGACGGCCACGTCGACCGACCGGTCGATCGTGCCGTTGAGCTGCCACTGCCAGGTCAGTCCGGGTCGTGGCTGCCATCGGCGGGCGGGGGTGCCGGGCGTCCGGATCGGTCCGGTCGGTTCCGGCCGGACCGTGTGCGTGGGGGTCCGTGTCCCGGCCGGCGGCTCCGTGCGGTCGGGGGTGGCGGGGGGATCGGTGGTCCGCACGGGTGCGGTGCGGTCCGCGCCCGCGGCGCCGTCGGGGGGAGCCGTGCCGGAGCAGGCGGTGAGCACGGCGAGCAGGAGCAGCAGCACGGTGGCCGTCCCCGCCCCGGTGCGGTGGTTCACCGGTCCGACTCCGTGAGTGCCGGGGTCAGGGCGGCCCAGGGGTTGGGGAGTTCCCCGGTCACCGGGCCGCAGACCGTCGCCCCGCGTTCGCGGGCGGTCCTGACGGCGAGCGGCACCAGGGGCAGGGGCACCCCGTAGACCAGGTGGCACAGTTTTTCCGCGGGGAGTCGCGCCGTCCACGCGGGGCGGCTGAACCCCGATACGTAGGTGCTCCAGGAGCCTTCGAAGGTGACGGTCAGGTCGGCGAGCCGGGCGTAGCCGGGGGCCGGGTGGACGCCGGGGTTGAGGACCACGGTGCCGGCCCCGGCCCGGCGCAGGCTCCGTACCAGGCGCTTGCAGTCGGCCAGGGCTTCCTGCCGGGCGGTCGTCCGGTCGAGGAAGCAGCCGTCCACGCCGTACCAGGCCCGGTGGCGGTCCCAGTCGGCGGTCACCTCGGCGGGGGTGCGGACGCCGTAGTCGGTGTCGACGTAGCCGAGCAGCCGGGCGCCCGCCGTGCGCAGGGCGTCGACGGCGGCCGTGAAGGCGGGGTCGGGTGCCTCCCCGGGGCCGTTCGCCGGGTTGATGACGACGCCGTAGGTGCGGTCGCCGGCCGTGATCAGGCGCCGCCAGGCGTCCGGGTCCTCGGCCGGGTGCACGTACAGCGGGACGAGCAGGCTCACGGTGCCGCCACCCGTTCGGGGACGCGGGCGGGCCGGTGGGCGGCCCACAGGTCCGTGAGGGAGGAGCTGAAGGAGTGGACGGGGCGCCAGCCCAGGTTCCGGCGGGCGGCGGTGATGTCGGAGCACTGCCAGGAGACGTTCGCGGAGCGGGCGGAACCGCCGTCGGCCTCGACGATCCGGCCGGGGAACCCGGCCGCGTCGGCGAGCCCGTGGACCAGTTCGCGTACGGAACGGGCCTCCCCGCCACTGATGTTGAGGACCGGCGGGAGCGGGCCCGTGACGGTGGCGGCGAGTTCGGCGGCCCGTGCGACGTCACGGGCGTCGACGAAGTCCCGGTACGCGGAGAGGTCGCCGAGCCGGAGTTCGGCGCCCGGTTCGGCCGACGCCCCGGCGAGAAGGGCGGCGACCCGGCCGGGCAGCCCCTCCGGCGGGGCTCCGGCACCCACCGGGTTGCCGACGCGGAGCACGACCGCGTCGAGGCCGGAGGTGGTCACGGTGACGGTGCCGGCCAGTTTGGTGGCGCCGTAGGGTCCGGCCGGGGCGCAGGGCGCGGATTCCGCGACGGCGTGGCCGGGTTCCCCGGGGCCGTACTCGGCGGCGGAGCCGAGGTGGACGAGCCGGGCGGCGGGGGCCGCCTCGCGCAGGGCGGCGCAGAGCGCGGCGGTGCCCCGGGCGTTGACCTCCGCGAGCTGGACGGGGTCGCCGCCGGTGGCTCCCGCGCAGTTGACCACGGCGTCGGGGGCGGCCTCCGCGAGGGCCCGGGCGAGATCGGTGGGACGGACGGTGGCGAGGTCGGCGGTGACGTCGGCGGCCGGGGAACGGCCGCCGAGGAGCACCCGGGTGCCGGGGCGGGCGCGGAGCCGCTCGACGACATGGCCGCCGAGGTACCCCCCGGCGCCGAGGACGAGGATCCTCATGGTGGTTCAGGCTCCCTTGAGCAGGAGGGACTTGCGGCTGGTGAACTCGGCGTTGGCCCGGTCGTAGTCGTCGGGGCGGCCGATGTCGAGCCAGTAGCCGTCGAAGGCGTAGGCGTGCGGCGGGGTCCCGGCGGCGAGCAGGTCGAGGACGAGTTCGTCGAAGCCGAGCGGCAGTCCCGGGGTGTAGGTCTCCAGGGTGTCGCGGGAGACGCCGTAGACGCCCATGGAGACGCGGTAGTCGATGCTGGGCTTCTCGGTGAAGGCGACGACCCGGCTGTCGTCGGTGGTGAGGACGCCGAAGTCGATGCGGACCTTGCGGGCGTAGGTGGCGATGGTGAGCGGGGCCCGCGCGGCGGTGTGCTGCCGCAGGACGTCGGCGTAGTCCAGGTCGGTGAGGACGTCCCCGTTCATGACGAGGAAGTGCTCGGGGAGCCGGTCCTTGAAGGTGAGCAGGGGGCCCATCGTGCCGAGCGGGCTCTCCTCGGTGGCGTAGTCGATCTTCATGCCCCACTGGGAGCCGTCGCCGACGTAGGCGCGGATGATCTCGCCCAGGTGGCCGATGGCCAGGGTGCAGTGGGTGAAGCCCGCGCCGGACAGCTGGCGCAGCACTATCTCCAGGATGGCGTGTTCGTCGCCGATCGGGACGAGCGGCTTGGGCAGGGCGGTGGTGTACGGCCGGAGCCGGACGCCCTTGCCTCCGGCCAGGATCACAGCGTGCATGGCGGACCTCCTTCGGGGTGCGTGGCGTCGGATTCAGATGTTGTAGATGCCGGTCTTGTAACGGGAGAGGTTGGCGGGGTCGGTGAACCAGTCGGCGGTGCGGGCGAGCCCTTCCTCCAGCGTGTGGCCGGGGCTCCAGCCGGTGGCGTCGGTGAGCCGGGAGGCGTCGGCGACGAGCCGCATGACCTCGGAGGCGGCGGGCCGCAGCCGTTCGGCGTCCTCGCGGACGTCGAGGGGGGCGTCCATGACCTTGCCGATGAGGGCGACCAGGTCGCCGACGGAGATCTCGCCGCCGGTGCCCGCGTTGAAGGTGCGGCCGACGACCCGTTCTGCGGGGGCGGTGCCGACGGCGAGGAACGCCTGCGCGGTGTCGGCGACGAAGGTGAAGTCACGGGTGGGGCGCAGGTCCCCGAGGGTCAGGGTGCGTTCCCCCGCGGCGACCTGGGCGATGACGGTGGGGATGACCGCCCGCATGGACTGGCGGGGCCCGAAGGTGTTGAAGGGGCGCAGGGTGACCACGGGGGTGTCGAAGCTGGCGTGGTAGCTGTCGGCGAGCCGGTCGCCGCCCGCCTTCGAAGCGGCGTACGGGGACTGGGTGTTGATGGGGTGGTCCTCGGTGATCGGCACGGTCTGCGCGGTGCCGTAGGTCTCGCTGGTGGAGGTGTGGACGAGCCGGGGGGTGCCGAGGGCGCGGACCGCCTCCAGGACGTTGAGGGTGCCGGTGACGTTGGTGTCCACATAGCTGTGGGGTGCCTGGTAGGAGTACGGGATCGCGATGAGCGCGGCAAGGTGGTAGGCGCAGTCGGCGCCGTCGAGGAGGGCGCGGACGGAGCCGGGGTCGCGGACGTCGCCGAGCACGATCTCCACCTGGTCGAGCACCTCGGGCGCGAGGGTCTCCAGCCAGCCGTAGGAGGAGAAGGAGTTGTACTGGGCCATGGCGCGCACCCGGTGGCCGGAGGCGACGAGCGCCTCCGTGAGGTGCGAGCCGATGAAGCCTTCGGCGCCGGTGACGGCGGCGAGCGGTGCGGAGGTCACGTGTGGTTCCTTTCGGGGCGGTCGCGGGGACCGGGTGGGACGGGGAAGGCATGGGGGTGCCGTGCGGCCGGGTCGGCGCGGGTGGGCGCCGGCCGGTCGTCAGGCGTGCGGGGAGGGCCGCCCGAGGAGGGCGAGGGTCACCCCGACGAGGCAGAGCGCGGCGGCGCCGCAGACGGCGGGGAGCAGCGCGGCGGGGCCGGGTGGTCCGGCCGCCCAGGTGACGGCGCCCGCCGCGGCGGCGGAGGTCAGGCAGACGAGGGCCGGTGGCCAGGCCACTCCGAAGGCCTGGAGCAGCAGCGCGGTCCAGAGCAGGGCCGCGAGGGCCAGCAGGGCGGCGGGTCCGGTGCCGATGATCAGGGCGGGCGGCAGGAGGAGGAGCAGGTAGCCGGTGAGGCAGAGGGCGAGGACGCCGCAGGAGCGCAGGAGGAAGCCGCCGGGTGTGGTGGCGCGGCGCAGGGCCGTGACGGACCAGCCCCGGTAGCGGTAGAGCAGCCATTCGGCGGGGCCCATGCTGAGGGTGAGGGCGATGACCGCGTACGGGTCACGTCGTCCTTCCAGCATGGTGAGGACGGCGGCGGCGAGCCCGAACAGGCCGTACGGCACGGAGGCGCGCAGCGGCGGGCGGGGGCCCGCGTCGGCGGCGGCCGGTTCGGCGAGGCACTCGGCGAGGACCCGGGCCGCGGCGGCGAGGGTGGCGAGGACGGCGAGCAGGGGCAGGGTGAGCCGGATCAGGGCGCCGGGGTCCCACCAGGGCAGGACGGCGGCGCCCAGGACGAGCGGGGTGAGGGTGAGGAGCAGGAGGCGTTCGCGGCCGAGGACGAGGAGGACGCCCGCCGCGCCCAGGTAGAGCGACTGGAGGCCCGCGACGGCGGTGACGGGTCCGCCTCCGGCGGGGAGGGCGGCGAGTGCGGTGGCGACGGCCGCGCCGAGTGCGGCGCCGCCGACGAGGGAGCGTCCGGCTTCTCTGCGGCCGGTGACGAGCCGGAGGTGGGCGCGGTGTCCGAGGGCCTGGCCCCAGGCCCAGGAGACGGTGCCCGCGACGATGAGCGCGGGGGCGTGCCGGGTGACGTCCCAGAGCGGTGAGGTGAGGAGGTAGGCCAGTGCGGGGAGGGCGAAGAGGGCTCCGCGCAGCAGGCAGCGCAGGGTGTCCGGCCGCCAGGGGTCGGCGCCCGCGGGCGGTTCGGGGAAGGTCCGGGGGACGCGTTCGTAGAGGGCCGCGGCGAGGGAGAAGAGGGTGGGGTGCCCGTACCGCTCCTTGATCATGGAGGCGGAGAGGCCGTCGGCTTCGAGGAGCGCGGCCACCTCGTAGGGGTGGACGGCGGGTCCGATGCGGTCGGCGAGTTCGGCGGCGAGTTCGCTGACGGCTTCCTCGTCGGGGCCGTTGCGGGGCATCCGGATCGCGAGGGTCGGCGAGTCGCCGGGGTCGGCGGACCAGCGGCGCGGCCGGGGCACCGCGAGGCGGATGGCGAGGGTGTCCTGTTCGCTGCCGCCGGGTTCGAGGGACAGGGGGCCGCTCATCCGGCGAACCTTCCGGTGCCGCTGACCGCCGGGGTGGGCAGGACGATCCGGGCGGGCGCCGGGACCGGGCCCCGGGCGAGTTCGCGGTAGATGGCGCGGAAGGTGTCGATGGTCTGCCGGAGGGTGAACTGTTCGACGACGCGGGTGCGGGCTGCGGCGCCCATGGCGCGGCGCCGGGCGGGGTCGCCGAGGAGCCGGAGGGCGGCGGCGGCCATGGCCTCGGGGTCGCGCGGGGGGACGACGAGGCCGGTGTCGCCGACGGCTTCGCGGACGCCTCCGACGTCGGTGGAGACGGTGGCGCGCCCGCAGGACATGGCTTCGATGAGCGTGAAGGGGAAGCCTTCGCTGATGCTGGAGAGCATGACGACGTTGCCGGCCGCGTAGGCGTCCCTGATGTCGTCCACGCGGCCTTCGAAGGTGACGTGTCCGCCCTGGCCGAGGTCGGCGGCGAGTGCCTCGCAGCGCTCCCGGTAGGCCTCGCCGCCGCGCGGGGTGCCGCCGAAGAGCCGCAGCCGGGTCTCGGGGAGGCGTTCGCGGACGAGCGCGAAGGCGCGGATCAGGGTCTCCAGGTCCTTGATGGGGTCGACGCGTCCGGCCCAGCTGAGGGTGAGTGCCTCGGGTTCGGGTCCGGCGGGCGGGAAGGCCGCGGGGTCGACGCCGTTGTAGACGGTGCGGATGGCGGCGGGGTCGGCGCCGCCCTCCTCCTCCCAGAGCCGGTTGTAGCGGTTGCCGGGGGTGATGAGCGCGGCCCGGCGGTAGGTCTCCTCGGCGAGGAGCCGGAAGAAGCCGAGGATCAGGGCCTTGACGGGCCAGCGGTAGGGGGCGGTGCGGTAGCCGAGGTAGCGCTCGCGCAGGTAGACGCCGTGCTCGGTGAGGAGCAGGGGGACGCCGTGGCGTTCGAGGGCGGCGAGTCCCGGCAGGACGGCGACGCCACCGCTGACGGCGTGCGAGACGCCGTCGGCGGGGACCGGTGCGGCGAGGGGGCGCAGGGCGTGTTCGAGGAGGGCGGTCGCGGTGAGCGCGTCGTGGACGGTGGGCCCGGCCTCGGCTGCGGGGACGCCCGGTCGCAGCCAGACGGAGGTGAGGACGGATATCGCCGTGTCGCCGCGGAGGAAGGGGCTGAGGACCCCGTCGGCGGCGGCGCGCGCGAGGCCCTGGAGGGCGGGGGCGAAACCGGCTTCGGCGGTGGGGTCGAGCAGGGCGGTGAGGAAGGTCTCGTAGGTGTCGGCGAGGCGTCTCGCGGTGCGTCCGCGCGGGGCGCGGCCGGGTGGGGCGGGGCCCCACATGGGGACGGACAGGACGTCGGTGACGTGGGCCGGCAGGTCCCACGCGAGTGGTTCGCGTCCGGTGCCGGTGACGGCTATGACGTCGAAGCGTATGTCGGGCATCCCGGTGACGAGCTGGTCGCACCAGACGCTGACCCCGCCGTGGCTGTGCGGGTAGGTGCCTTCGGTGAGCAGGGTGACGCGCGGGGCGCCGGAGCGCCGGGCGCCCTGGGGTACGTGCATGGGTGTGTGCTCCACGGCGGTGGTGGGGTGGTGGTACGGGTCCCGGACCCCCCTGTCGAGGGGTGTCCGGGACCTTCGCTGCCGGTGCTGCGGTCAGCCGTCGGTGCCGGGTGGCTGTGGTCAGCCGTCGGTGCCGGGCGCGACCCGGGCGGAGACGCCCTGGGGTACGCGGGCGGCCGGGGCGGGCGCGGGGACGGGGCCCGGGGCGCCGGTCGTGGTGACCGGGGCGGGCGGGGCGGACAGGGTGAGGGTGAGCGGGGTGGTCGTGAGGGTGGTCCAGCCGGAGCGGGTGCCCGCGTAGGCCTCGCCGAAGGCGGTTCCGCCGCTCAGGGTTCCCGCGGGCATGGTGGCGGGGACGGCCAGTCCGGCCGGGCCCTGGACGGTCACGGCGCTGCCGATGCGGTAGGCGGTGATCTGTCCGGCGCTGACGGCGGTCTGCCAGGCCGTGCGGCGCTTGAGCTCGCCGCCGATGTCCTTCATCCGCAGGTTGACCACGGGGGTGCTGGTCGCGAAGAGCGCCTGGTAGCTGTCGAGTACGCCGTCGAGGACGGGGTAGGCGATGCGGTCCTCGGCGAGGTTCGACTGGTGGATGAAGTGCGGCTTCGGGTCGTTGGCGAGGACGTGGCCGAGGGCGATCTGGCGCTCCAGCGGCACGATGTGGTTCGCGTAGCCGGTGGCCGGGTCGAGCGGGGCGGGCAGGCAGGTGGTGGTCGCGGGGTTGTCCTCGCAGATGCCGCTGCCGCCCTGGGCGCGGCTGGTGTAGATCCAGTTGTACTCGTCGACCTGTTCGGCGGCCCGGCCCGCGTTGTAGAAGATGTTCATCGGGTAGCGCGGGACGGTGGTCGCGGAGCCGACCTGCCGCTGGCCGGGGTCACGGGAGTTGTCCGAGGCCAGCCAGGTGATGGCGTTGTCGCCGAGGGCGAGGCCCAGGTTGGGGTTGTCGGTGGGCTGCTGGGGAAGGACGCGCAGCCCGGAGTGCTCCCCGGTGACGAGTTCGCCGTTCTCCAGGGGAAGTCCGGCGGTCTGGCCCCAGACGCGGTTGAGGGCGATCTCGTCGGAGACGGCGGCCCTGCTCACCCACTTCACGGAGCCGTTGGGCAGGGTGGCGCAGCGCCAGGGCACGACGGAGGTGTCCTGTTCGCAGCCGAGGAAGGCGTGGGTGTAGGTGTGGTTGATCCAGCGGAACTGGTTGCGCTGGTTGACCAGTCGGTCGGCGAGCGGGTCGGCGCCGTTGTTGTCCTCGCGGTGGTCCACGCTGCCTGCGGCGTTGTACGCGAGGTCGAGCGTGAAGCCCCGGTTGTTCTGCCAGGTGACGGCCGCGTCGACGTCGGCGGGGGTCATCCTGATGGGGTCGGGGACGGCGTTGGGGTCGGTGCAGTCGACGTCGCCGGGGGTGCAGTTGAGCGTGGAGTTCCAGCGGTCGTCGGCGGCGAGGACGTCGTCGATGTGGACGGCGAAGTAGTTGCGGGAGGAGCCCAGGTGGACGCCGTCGGTCATCCATTCGACGATGCCGCGGGCCAGCAGGCGGAACTGCTGCTGGTAGCGGTTGTAGACGAAGGTGACGACGAGTTCGCGCCGTCCGTCGTGCTGGTACTCGCCGACCAGCGAGCCCTTCTTGGTGGTGCCGGGGATCGTCGCCTCGACGTACGGGGTGAAGTCGGCGCCCGCCACCGGGGTGGAGAGGTAGGCGTAACTCTCTCCGACGGTGGGCGAGTTGTCCTCGAAGGGAACCGCTCCGGCGAGGTAGCCGAAGGGTCCGTTGCGGCCGGCCGTGGTGACCTGGGCCTGGACGCCGTCGAGGCTGCCGGAGTAGCCGCCGTAGACCGGGTACTGGAGTCCGGCCTCGGGCCGGGCGTAGGTGTACGCGTCGACCTGCGGGATGTCGTAGGCCTGCTCGTAGGCGACGAGGGCGGCCATCTCGGACGAGTTCGCCGGGAACGGGTTGTCGTTCGGCAGGACGACGGCCTGGAACTTGGCGCGGGCGCGGCCCCCGACGCTGTCGGCCAGATAGGCGGCGTCGATGACGGGCCGGTCGGCGCGGTTCAGGTCGATCTCGGTGTACGGCGTTCCCGCGGTCTGGAGTTCGGCGGCGATGGCCTGGGTGGCGGGCCCGCCGTCGGTGACGACCAGGACCCGTAGGTCGACCCGGGGCGGCGGCTCGACCGCCCCGGCGGTCGAGGTGGGCAGGACGAGTCCCGCCAGGAGCGCGCCGGCGGCGAGCAGGGTGGTGCTGACTATCCGCTTCATGCGGTGGTGTTCTCCTCCCGGAGCAGGGGTGGGTACGGCTCCGTGGAGCGGACGCACCCCCTCGTGCCACGCCGGCGTCCCCCTCGAAGGCCGGTCGTACACGCATCCGTCGCGTCAAATGGTGAGGTATCTGTGAGGTTCTTGTGGTGTTACTGCGCAAGGTGGCGAGAATTCGTCGGTCCTCGCGGGGGCGGTGGTGGTGCTTCCGGGGCGCTCAGGGGGTCTGCCGCCGCACCGGAGGTGATCCTTCCGATGGCCTACGGGTCTTGATTGGCGGGAATGAGGACCACCGGCGGGCCGAGGGCCCGCCGGTGGCACCGCCATAGGTGTGGACCTGTCCAGAAAAGAGGCCCCTGAAGGCGCTTTTCAGACAGTGTCCGCCCGGGCGCCGGTGTCTCAGGCGCAGAGGACGCGGGTCTCCGGGGTGTAGACCGGGCCGCCGTTGACGCTGGTGGTGTCGCTGAACTCGGCGTAGAAGTACGAGTAGAAGCCTATGTTGCCGTTGCAGCCCGAGTCGGGGGCGACCTGGAGGGTCAGCGTGACCGTGCGGCTCTGGCCGGGCGGGATGGTCGCGCCGTAGTTGGCGCCCAGGTTGGCGGGACCGGTACCGGAGCAGGAGCTGCTGCCCGAGGGGCCGGCGAGCGTGCAGCCGGTGAACGCGTACTTGAGGTCCGGGCGCTGGGTGGTCAGCCAGGTCGGGTCGATGGTCTGGTAGACGAACCAGATGTCGTAGTTCTTGTTGTTCGTGAGCGTCATCGAGAGGTTCACGGTGCCGCCGGGCGTGGTGGTGGCGGCACTGGTGGAGAAGGTCAGCTGCGCGGATGCCGGGGCGGCGGCGTTCGCGGCCGGGGCCAGGCCGAAGAGGCCCATACAGAGCGCGAGAACGACGGTGAGACCGAGGCGTCGGGTCAGGAGTGATCGCATGGTCCGGGAGGCTAGGCACCGGGAGGGCCCGCCGTCTCCCTCGGCAGGCGGAATCCCGCGCGCCCCACGGCCGAAAGTATTCCCTGTGTGAAGACGGTGGGGAGAAAGTGTGAAGGCCCCCGCGAAGGATCTTTGCGCACGCCGCAGGGAGTGTGGCACCGCCCTCAGAGAGGAGCGCGGAGCCCGGCGCGAACCGGTCGCTCCCGTCTCAGATTTGGCGCGTACGCAACATACCAAGACGCGCCGGAATCCCGGCCAGGCCACGCAACGGTCAATAATTTCAGGCCACTTGGCGTGATCCCGAGGTTCAACCCGACTCCTGCCTCCCTCCTCCCGTCTCCGCCGAATGGAGACCGATTCTGATCGATTACTTTCTGTTATTTTCTTTGATTTTCCTGTGCACGTTTGGGCCGCCGTGATCGCTGATACCGGTGGAGGCGATCGCCTCCGGTACCGCGGAGAGGGGGCGGCGGGCGGTGCGCAGGATCGACGGGAGGGGGCCGCATGCGGGACGGCACGACGGTGTCGCGGGGCGGACTCGCCGCGGAGGCGGCAGCGGGGGGAGACACCGCACGGGCCCGGGAGGACGTATCCGCCGCCACGGTGGGGCGGTCCGCCCGCCCCGGGTGGACCGACACGGACGCAGAGGTGCTCCCGTGAGCGATGTCGGCACGGAGGAGCCGGGCGCCACCGGACCGCCCCGGCCGCCCCTCCCCACGGACGGGCGCCCCGCCGGATACTGGGAGTTCCACGCCCGGCTGTACGACAGGTTCGTCCGGTTCGCACGGTACGACCTGCGGTCCGACGAGCTCGCGGAGGCGGCCGTGGACACCACCTTCGCGGAGCTGATGTACCGGTGGCCGAAGGTGGCGGCACGGGAGAATCCGACCGCCCACGCGTGGACCGTGCTGAAGAGACGCCTCGTCGACCAGGGGCTCAGACGCCACAGGACCGCCCTCCCGGTGGACGACCCGATCCTGTGGGGCCTGCTCGACGAACGCGCCGGGGCGCACGACGCCTTCGACGCGCTGGCCCTGCGGATCTCCGTGCGCAACGCCGTCCACCGGCTTCCCGAGCGGCAGCGGGACGTGATCACGCTCTACTTCCTGCTGGACCAGCCCACCTCCGTGGTGGCCGAGGTGCTGGGCATCAACGAGGCCACGGTCCGGTCGCACATCAGCCGGGCGCTCCCCCGCCTCGGGCGGACACTCGACCTGCCGGGCAGCCGCCCGGAGCACCGAAGGGCCTGCTCATGAGCGAGCACAGTGAGGTCTTCCGGTCCGTGGAGGACATCCTCGCCGCGGCCTCGTCCGACGTCCCCGGGCAGCGCCCCGGCGTCGAGGCCTCCCGCGCGCGACTCCTGGCGGACGCCGCCGGTCCGCCGTCCGCACCCGGCGCCGAAGCCGCCGCCGAGCCCTGCGGACCGGCCACCGGGACCGTCACGGACCGTCACACCGGACGGCATCCGCTCGACGCCGACGAGGCCCTGCGCCGACTGGACGCCCTCTGCGCCACGGTCGTCCTGTCCCGTACGGCAGGTTCCTCGCTCGCCTCGTTCGCCGAGTACGCGGCGGCCGATCCCGGCGGCGCACTGGTCTTCGCCTGTGTGCTGCACCTCGCCGGTGACGGGGAAGGGGCCACCTTCTGGTGGCAGTTGGCCGCCGGGGCCGAACTCGACCCGGCCGTCCACTGCCTGTTCCTCGACCACTCCCGGCGCGGGGAGTACCAGGACGCGGCCGTGTGGGCCCGCCGTCGGGGCGACACCGGCACCCCGCACACCCTCGCGGGCGACCCGGCCCGCACCCCGTCCCCACTGCTGCGGCAGACGCTCGCGCGGGCCCGCCGGTGGACGGTTCCGTACGAGCACGAGGACCTCGGCACGGTCCCGCTCGCCACCCCGGGCCTCGCCAAGGAGGTCTTCGCGCTGGCCCCCCGGCTCGGGCGGGCGGCCCCCGGGGACTGGATGGTCCCGCACCCGATGGCGGCACCGCGCGCGGAGGAACGCGGCCGGACGGCCGAAGGACCCGCCGCGCGCGGGCCGCGCACGGACGTGGACGCCCCGCCGCCCGGCGGGAGCGCCGCCTTCTCCGCACGGCCCCTGCGGCACACGACCCTCACCGCGCTCGCCCAGCAGGTGCCCGAAGCACCGGACCGGTGGACGGAGGCGATGCGGGTGCTGGACGTCCTGCACGCCGTCCGGGGCGCCCGCGCCCCCCTCGCCCCGGCCGGGATCGCCTCGGCGGCCGGGCTCGGCGGGACCGACCTCGGCCGGCTCCTCACCTGGCTGTGCGCGCACCACCTGCTCAGCCGCCTCCCCGACGGCTCGTACACCGTCGGACCGCTCTTCTCCCCCGTCCCCGCGGGCGATCCGGTCCTGCGCCACGACACCCTCGTCCGGCTGCTCGACGATCTGCGGGACGCCACGGGCGCGGCCGTCTACTTCTCGCGGTACACCGACGGGGAGATCGACATCCAGCACTGCTCGGACGGTCCCGGCACTCCGGCGATCACCCAGTGGGTCGACCTGAAGGAGGCCGCCCACGCCAGTGCGAACGGCAAGAGCCTGATGGCCCAGCTCGACTTCGAGGACCGGATGGACCACCTGGCGCGGTACCGGCCGTACGCCCTGACGGAGCGGACCATCACGGATCCCGCTGCGCTGTTCCGCACCCTGGACGGCCACGGCCCCCACGCCAGCCAGTTCGACGTCCTGGAGTACTCGCGGCGCGAGGTGTGCGTGGCGGTTCCGGTGCCCCTCGACGGGCAGCCCGCCTGCGTCGCCCTGTCCCTGCCCGCCGACCGGTCGCCACGGCTCGTCGAGGCCGCGCGGATCCTGTCCGGGCAGTCGGCCCTGATCCTGCTGACGCTCCTCGCCGCGCTCCCCGCCGCCGACGCGCCGGAGCGGCCGGAGGAAGGAGCGGCGACGTCCCGGCACGGCCCTTCGGGGCTGCTCCTCCCGGCGGGCTCCCTCGGCCCCTCCCCCGTCGGCTGGACCGGCTTCCTCACCGATACGCACCGCTCCTGACGCCAACCGCACCCGTGAGCCCGGGGGTGCCTCGCCCAGCCCCACGACCAGGAACGGACGTCGGCGCGCGACCGGGCTCCTCCGGCGCGCCCGCATCACCGACATGGTGGACATCGTCTTCTCCGCGCTGCCGGAGTTCCTCGGCAGTCTGTGCGCGGGTCTCGTCATCGCCGCCGTCGGCCGCGCCCGCAGGCGCCCCCGGCGGAGCCGCCGCGGCCGTCGGAGCCACCGGGCCGCGCGGGGGCACCGGCCCTGAGGTCCCGCGCGCGCGAGCCCGCCGGGGAGCGCCCTCGGTCAGCGCCTGACGATCCGGTCGAGGGTGTCGGCGACGGCGGACTTGACCGCCTCGCGGTGGTGCACGGGTTCGGCGGGCAGGTCGCTGGTGGGGCGCACGCCCCGGTCGGCGAGGACGTGGAGCAGCCGCAGGGTGCGCAGGCAGTTGCTGATGTGGGCGGGTACCGGGGTGCTGATGCGCTCGGACCCGAAGCGTTCCGCGATCGGCTCCAGCCAGCCGGTCGAGTCGGCTTCGCTCAGATCGGTACGGGTGAGGACCAGGGCGACGGCCCGCGCCAGGCGGTCGTCCTCCAACTGGTCGTAGACGTGGTCCGTGGGCGCCGTCAGCCGTGCGGCGGCCAGCTCCAGCATCCGCACGGGCGCCACCTCGGGGTGGCGGCCGAGCCGGGACAGCAGGTCGGCGCCGTGCGCCACCGCGTGCAGCCAGCCGAGCGTCCCGTCGTGGCCGCGCAGATCCCGCTCCGCCGGATACCAGCGCTCGAACGCGTCCACCCAGCCGGCCCTCAGGTCCCCCGCCGCCACCAGCATGTCGAGCACGAGCGGCGCGAAGGTACGGGCCTCGGTCCTCGGGTCGTCGAACCGGGCGGCCATCTCGTCGCCCAGTTCGAGCCGCCGGGACGCCCCGATCGTCCCCCGGTCTATCCAGGTCGCCAGGACGGTGTAGGGGGCGCCGTCCCGGACCAGCGGGTCGGGGTCCGCCAGGGCCCGGGACAGTTCGCCGACGAGGTCGTCCACGGCCCGGTCGGCGGGCACGGCACAGTCGGCGGCTTCGATGGTGTTCCAGTCGATCATGCCCCGCAGGGTAGATGCCCGCTGCCGCCTCGCGCCTCCCCATTAAGGACACATATGCGACTTTGCCCTCAACTGTCGCGTGATGGAGCCGAGTTCCTCCGAGGTGGCCGGATCCTCGGGCAGGAGCCGAGCGGCTCAGGCGCTGCCCCGGGTCCGGGAAGGCCGCCGTCCCCCGTGGGGATACCCCCGCCCCGGGTACGGGGGTTGCCGTCCTGGGTACGTGAGGGAGACCGCCCTCCCAGGTCACGGCGCGGCCATCGCTCCGGGTCCCGGTGAGACCGGAGCGCCTTGTCTCGGCAAGGGGCCGGAGCCTCCGGTGGCGGGAGGGCCGGGGCGTACCGGTTCATTCCGCGTCGTCGACTCCCTCGACGTCGACCGGGCTCGCCCCGTCGAAGGTCACGAGGATCCCGTAGGGGTCACCGAGCCGGAAGCGGCTCTCGGTGAAGAGGACGGCCCAGGACCCGTCGGCCCACACCGTCGCCTCGGGACCGGCCAGGGGAAGGTCCGGCAGGTCCAGCAGGCCGACCTCCTCGGCGGTGAGTCCGAAGCGCTCCTCCCTGAGCCGGGTGCGGCAGTACCGTCGCGCCTCGGCGATGAGTGCGTCGAACCGGTCCACCACGTCGTGGGCGAGGCGGAGGGTGGCCTCGTCGGGCGGCGCGGCCGGTTCGGTCACCACGCTGACCACCGCCGACCCGCCGCCCGTCGGCTCCGGCCGGGAGCCGGTCCAGCAGGCCAGATCCGGAGGGCTCGGCGTACGGCTCAGTACGAGCCCAGCGACACGCAGGGCCCTGGGCAGTCCCCCCGCCGCGCCGGGTGTCCGTGTCTCTTCCGTGCGCGCGGCGCGCGGTGGTTCGTCGTGGTCCGGCATCGGCTCAGCATAGGACCGCCGGGGCGGACCCCGTCCCTGTGGAGGGAAGCCCGGCACCCCTGCCCGGCACCCGCCCGTCGCGGACCCGAGACGACCCCGCCCGGCCTGGACCGCGCCGCCCCGGCCCGGCTCGATCCCGCCCGGCATGACCCGACCGGCCCGGGCACGGCAGGCCCGGGCACGGCAGGCCCGGGCACGGCAGGCCCGGCGAAAATTCCCGGCGGGCCGAGAAGGCGGCTGTTAGGGTCGAAGAGACGTTGACCGTGTAGCGAGGAGCGGCAGACATGTCGGGTGACGACGACATCTCCGGATGAGATCCGGAACTGACGGCCACCGCGGCGCCCCGGGCGCAGGCGGAGTGGCCCGTCTCGTCGTACCCCGTTCCCGCATGTCTGCCCGGGGCGGAGCTCTCTCCGCCCCCAGCCCACCCGAGGTCCTTCCATGTCCGACGTCTCCGTCGTCTGCTCCGGCCTGTCCTTCTCCTGGCCCGACGACACCCCCGTCTTCCACGACCTGAGCTTCGCCCTGGCCTCCGGCCGTACCGGGCTCGTCGCGCCCAACGGCTCCGGCAAGAGCACCCTGCTCAGGCTGATCGCCGGTGAGCTGCGGCCGTCCGCCGGTTCGGTGTCCGTCGGCGGCACCGTCGGGTACCTCCCGCAGACCCTGCCGCTGAGCGGTGACCTCACGGTGGCCGAGGTCCTCGGCATCGCCCCGGTGATCCGCGCCCTCGACGCCGTCGAGTCCGGTGACGTCGGCGAGGAGCACTTCGCCACCATCGGCGACGACTGGGACATCGAGGAGCGGACCCGTGCCCAGCTCGACCGCCTCGGGCTCGGGCGGCTGGCCCTCGACCGCCGCCTCGACACCCTCAGCGGCGGCCAGATCGTCTCCCTCGGTCTCGCCGCGCGGCTCCTGGCCCGCCCCGACGTCCTGCTCCTCGACGAGCCGACCAACAACCTGGACCGGGACGCCCGGCACCGGCTGTACGACGTGCTCGCCGACTTCAACGGGCTGCTCCTGGTGGTCGCCCACGACCGGGCCCTGCTCGACCGCATGGACGGCATCGCCGAACTGGGCGCCTCCCGGCTGCGGTTCCACGGCGGCGACTTCACGTCTTACGAGGAGGCCGTGCGCGCCGAGCAGGAGGTGGCCGAGAAGAACGTGCGCAACGCGGAACAGGACCTGAAGCGTGAGAAGCGCGAGCTGCAGCAGGCCCGTGAGCGTGCCGATCGCCGCGCGAGCAACGCCGCCCGGAATCTGAAGAGCGCCGGGCTGCCCCGGATCTTCGCGGGGAACATGAAACGCGGCGCGCAGGAGTCCGCCGGGCGCGCCGGGCAGATGCACACGTCCCGGGTCGGTGAGGCCAGGGCCCGGCTGGACGAGGCCGGGCGGGCGCTCCGTGACGAGCAGCGCATCTCCCTCGACCTGCCCGAGACCCAGGTGCCCACCGGTCGGGACCTGTTCCTCGGTGAGGGAATGCGGGTCCGGCGGGACGGCCGCGACCTGTTCACACCGGACGGTGCCGATCTCTCCGTGCGCGGACCCGAGCGCATCGCGCTGACCGGGCCCAACGGCTCCGGGAAGACCACCCTGATGCGGCTGGTCAGCGGTGAACTCGCGCCGGACGGAGGGCTGGTCAAGCGCGGTGACGGCCGGGTCGCCCATCTCTCCCAGCGCCTGGACCTGCTGGACGTGGACCGTACCGTGGCGGAGAACTTCGCCGCCTTCGCGCCCGAGCGGTCCGACGCGGAGCGGATGAACCTGCTCGCGCGGTTCCTGTTCCGGGGCGCCCGGGCGCACCTCCCCGTCGGTGTGCTGTCCGGCGGCGAGCGGCTGCGGGCCACCCTGGCCTGTGTCCTGTGCGCCGAACCGGCGCCGCAGCTGCTCCTCCTCGACGAGCCGACGAACAACCTCGACCTCGTCAGCGTGGGTCAGCTGGAGGGCGCGCTCCAGTCGTACCGGGGCGCGTTCCTGGTGGTCAGTCACGACGAGCGGTTCCTCGCCGAGATCGGGGTGGACCGCTGGCTGCGGCTCGCCGACGGCAGGCTGGAGACGATCGGCGCTCCGGAAATGTGACCTGCGGCCGGGGCCCTCGCCCGGCGGGCCGCCCTCCCCCGGACGCATGTCCGACGCCCACCGCGCGCGGGCGCGGCGGCGGGCGTGGCTCGGTGCCCCCGGAGGCGTTCCCGGGGGCACCGCCCGCGCGGGACGACACCGCTGGTGTGACGCTCCGGGCGAGGCTCCGGCCGCGTCCCGCCGGAACCGTGGGGTTCTGCGGCGGCACTGCTCGCCGGAGGTCTCCGGGGTGTTCCGCACCGCACCCCGGAGACATGGAGCCCGGGGCTCAGCCCTCGTCGCCCTCGTCGCCCTCGTCGTCGCCCTCGAAGAAGTCGCCCACCTCATCGATGACTTCGGCGGCCACCATGCCGCCGACGACGCCCACGGCCAGGCCCGCCGCACCGGCGGCGACGGCGGTGCCCATGCCCGGCCCCGAGCGGTGGCCGCCGTCATGGTGGCCGTGACCGTGGTCGCCCTTGTGGGCGTGGCCGCCGTACGGATCGTGGCCGTACGCGTCGTGGGAGCCGTGGCCGCCCTGGGCGAAGAGGGCGCCGCCGGGCCCTGAGGCGCCGTGGTTCCCGTACGAGGAGTGGTGCTCCACCAGCCTGCGCAGCCAGTCGTCCACCTCCGCGTTCCAGTCGATCCGCTCGACGCCGTGGTGGCTGACGGTGAAGCGGGTGAGGGCGTCGTGTCCCTCGGAGCGGAAGCCGCCGCGCTTGTCGGCCTCCAGGACGACCTCCAGTCCGGCGGGACCGGCGAGGAAGGTCACCTCGATCTCGTTGACCTGGTGCGCGTACCGGGGGGACGGGGAGAGTTCGATCTCCTGGTAGAAGGGCAACTGCTGGCCGGTGCCGCCGATGTGACCGAGTTCCAGGTCGGCCGACTTGAAGCCGAGGCCGAGCTGGCCCAGTGCCTCCAGGACGGCTTCCTGCGCGGGCAGGGGGCGGACGGCCAGCGGGTCCGTGTCGCCCTTGTCGCGGGCGCCCGCGACGCCGAGTTCGGTGCGGACGCCCAGCACGATGCCGAGGCCCTGCCCGTACAGCTCGGTGATCGGGGTCTCCCAGGGCAGCGGGAAGGAGAAGGGGACGCTGCGGTGCTCCTCCTCCGCGAGCCGGAAGTTCCCGGCGACGACGTGCCGGTGGAAGACGACGAGGCCCTCGGACTCGCCGTCCTCGTGCTCCGCCTCGACCCGGGCAACGAGTTCCAGGGTGATGTGCTCGATCGTGAAGTCGGCGCCGCCGCCCTTCAGATGGACCTGCCCGCTCAGGACACCGCCCGGCGTCACCGCGCCGGGGTCGAGCACGGTGTCCACCGAGGGGCCGCCGACGCCGAGCGAGCCGAGCAGACGCTTGAACACCATCTGGCGTTCACTCCTTCATGTCACGTGGGGTGGTTCGGCACGAGGGGCTCCGGAGACCGGAGACCCTCTACATGCCTGTAGAAGCATAGGGGCCGCCGGTGCGTGCCGGATCCACTCAGAGCCCCGCCGGGTCGCGCCCGTACCGGAGTTGACTCTCCGTTTACGGGTCACGGCGGCGGCCGAAGTGGGCGCCGCCGCGTGGGCCTGGCGCTCGCGGACGCCTCGCGCGGGTGAGCACCCTGGACGATGCCGGGCCGTACGGATGCGAATACGGAGCCCCGCCGAAGGACCCACCGTCGACCACGTGCCACACCCCCGCCCCGCGCCGTTCGGGGCGGCCTCCGTCGACGGCTGCCCACCGGGCCGGAACGCCGTCGGCCGCCCGGCCCGTGCGGGCGGGGCGGCGACACGGGCGGCGCGGGTTACTTGGCGGCGGCCAGGGCCGCGAGGGCCTGCGCCCAGCGGGCGAACTTCAGGTCCGCGAGGTCGGCGACGGTCTTCACACCGAACGCCTCATCGAGCAGCTCGCCGTCCCGGTCCGAGACGCCCTTCAGCGCGGCGACGGGGGCGGCGAGGATCTCGGGCAGGCTCTTCTCCGCCCACGCCTTGTCCAGCACCTTGTCGAGATCGATCGAAGCCATGAGGCCCTCCAGCCGTCGAGCAGGCGCGACCACCGCGCCTCTACACAGCTGTAGAAAATACGCGGTCGATCACTTCCGGAAGCACCCGCGCCGCATCTCGGCCAAGAAAGGCCGAAAGACGGCGCAGGTGGGTGACGGGGGCGGCGAAAGGTCGCCACCCGGACAACGGGAGCGGGAGGTCACAGGGCCGATGGAGGGACGGGAGAAGGTCGTCCCGACGACAGCAGACGAGAGAAGAGCCGTCCGGACGGCAGAAAGCCCAGGGATAGCCGTCCGGACGGCAGAAGGCCCGGGAATGGCCGTCCGGACCGGCGGGGAGCGGGAGGCCGCCCGGATTCCTCCTAGGGCGTGTTTCAAAAGTGGCGTCGTCTGCCCGGAGGGCAGGCCTGGCGGCGTCTGGTGCGTGCGATCGCAAGGCGGAGGGTCGCCCCGATACTGGTGGTATCGGGGTGATCCCGACAACGCGGCGAGCGTGCGTGCCAGACGCCGCCAGGCAGGCGGGACTTTCGAAACACGCCCTAGTCGCCGCCTCCTCCCCCGCCGTCCCCGCCACCGCCGCCGTCCGAGCCACCGCCGGAGTTCCCGGCGTCACCGCCGTCCGAGCCCCAGCCGTCGCCGCCGCCCGCCTCGCAGTCCTCGCCGCCGGTACCGAGGTTGCTGTACCAGGAACAGTCCCAGTCGGAGTCGGTGACGACCGCTTCCGCGCCGTCCCTCGTCCGCCGTCGGGCCGGGAACCGGGCCAGGCCCGTGGTGTCCCCGAGCCCGAACGCGACGGAGAAGAACTGCGCCATGACGGCGTCCTGCGGCTCGTCGCTCTCGTACCGGACGGGTCCGAGCGGCAGGAGCACCGTGTCCTGCCCGGCCGCCCGGCGTCGGGCGGGGCGGCTCAGAAGGGCGACGTGGTGCTCGTCGCGCAGCAGCCACGAGCTGGTCGCGCTCCCCCGCCGCAGCGACCACCGCTGTCCGGGCAGCGTCACCTCCACCGAACTCCTCGACCTCCGCATCCTCTTGTGGAGTTCGAGGCCGGCCGTGACGTCCCCGACGGTCAGGCTCAGCCCCCTGGAAGGCTCGGCCGCATCGGGCCGGAAGCCGTACGGTGCCCGCATCCGTACGACGGGGGCGTGCGGCCCCCACACGTCGACGCGCACCAGACGCCGGTCCACCGCCACGGTCACCGGTCCGGCCGGTCCTCCGGCGAGGCGCCGTGCCATCCAGAGGGGCACGCCTTCGGCCGCCGCCCGGTCCGCGAGCGCCGCCACCCCGGCCGGACCTCCGCTCAGCCGCACCGCAAGCTCGCCCAGTTCACGGGCGAACGCGGCGGCGTCACGCACCTTCACCGCCGTGGCCGTCCCGGTCACCCGGGTGACCGGGACGACACCGGGCCCTTCCGGCAGCCGGTCCAGGGTCCGTTCCGAACCGCCGCCGCCGAGCCATCGCCCACGCAGGTACGCCTCCGCCATCGCCCCCAGGTTCAGCACGTCCAGCGGCGTGCTGGTGCCGCCCCTGCGCAGCCGGTCCCCGGTCAGTTCGACCGTCCGCGCGAACGGATTGCGCGACCGTTCGCCGTAGAGCACCCCGCTCATCGTCCCCGCCCCCGCCCCGGCAGGTCCGCTACTTGCTGACCGCGAAGCGCATCAGGGCGTGCTCGTCGCCCTGCTTGATCTTCCCGGTGGTGTTGATCACTTCGAGCTTCCAGCCGCCGCCCACCCGCAGCGCCTTGGCCACGGCGCAGCCGTTGTCCTGGGTGAGCAGGCTGGGCCAGATGTCGGCGACCTGCTGGGAGCTGCCGCCGGTGGCGTCGTACACCTTGAAGCTGATGTTGCGCGCCTTCTGGAAGGAGCTGCCCTTCTTGTAGGCGGCGGCGACGAAGACGATGGCGGTGATGTGTGCGGGAAGGCGGTCGAACTCGACGGTCACGGTCTCGTCGTCGCCGTCGCCGTGGCCGGTCTGGTTGTCGCCGCTGTGGACCAGCGCGCCGTTCCCCATCGGGTCGAGGGAGTCGAGCCCGGCGAGCCGCACGGGGTCGCCGCCCTGCATGGCGACGGCTATCAGGTCGAGGTCGGTGCCGGTCTTGCGGCGCAGCCGGCCCAGTACGCCGCCGCTGCTGCCCGCCGTGGGGTCCCAGGACACCCCGATGGACAGCCGGGTCACCCCGTCCAGGTCCGCGGGTCCGTCTTCCTTGGTCAGCGTGATCATCTGCGTGCCTTCCTTCTGCCGGGGTTTCGCCGGGATGCCGTCGGGGCTTCCCCGGGGCTTCTTCCCACGCAGAGTGTGCCCGGAGCCCCTGTGGTTCCCTCCGGGGGGTCCGGGCACCGGACACGCGGGGGCGCCCGCCCCGGCCTCCTCGCCGGGACGGGCACTCCTCGTACGGTCAGGGCAGCAGGTAACCGAGCGTGCCGCCGTGGATCTGGCCCTCACAATTGGTCTGGTGGGACTCGAAGATCTGGCGGTTCTCGTTGCGCAGGCACCTGAGCAGCGGCAACGTGGAGACGCCCGGCGGCGGGCTGGTGTGGAGCCAGCCGAGGCGGGTCACGTACGCCTGGCCCTCGCAGTTGACGTCCGTGCTGGTGAAGTGGTCACCGCGCACCTGGCAGAGGTAGAGCGGCGTGGTGCCCGGGGCGGCCGAGGTGTGGAGGGTGCCCAGCGGGCCCTGGAGCTGGTAGCCGACGGGGGCGTCCCAGGGGGTGCTGAGGGTGTCCGAGGACTTGTGGTAGCGGTACAGGACGAAGGTCGGCGAGGTGACGTTCGGTTCGCCGGTGCACAGGTACTCGATGTGGACCTGGACGTAGCCGTTGGGCAGCGTGTTGACCACGGTCGGGCCTGCGGCGACGCGGCACTCCGACGGGTCGAAGCCACGGGCGGCCGCGGCATCCAGGCCGGTGGCGCGGGCGGACTGCTCGGCCACGTTCCGCGGGCCGCTGCCGAAGCCCTTGATGTACAGCTTCACGGGTCCCACGGCGGAGACGGCCGCCGGGGCCGCGGGCGGCGCGGCGGCGGGCGCTGCCGACGCGGAGGCGCCGAACAGGGTGGTGGCGAGCGTGGCGGCGAAGGCGGTGGCGAGGACGGCGGAGCGTCCGGCGACCTGGCGTAAGAACTTCAAGGGCGTCCCTCGGTCGGGTGCTTGGATGGCCGGAGCGGACGACGGAGGCACTCTTGCGTATCGTGTGCTTCTGCTTGTCGTCTGCGACAGAGCCATCCCTACCAGGCACCGCCTCGGCCGTTCGGGCGTGTCGCGCGGTACGTCCGGTTCCGGGACGGTGCTGACCGGTGGCGCCCTCTTGACGGTGCGTCGGCCGCGTCGGGACCGTGCGCCCCTCCGGGAACCTCCTGGTCAGCGAGTGGCGGGGGCGGTCGTACCGGACTCGTCGTGCTCGTAGTGCTCGTCCGAGCCGGTCGTCACCGTGCTGGACGTGACATGGCCCGCGAGCCCGAGCAGCAGGAAGAGCCACACCAGTGCCTTCGCGGCCGTGCCCAGGACGAGCGGCCGGGTGCCGGACGCGGGCCGCTCCGCGAGCGGACCGGGCACGTCGCCCAGGATGCCCTTCGGGTACACGGGCGTCAGCATCATGGCGTACGCGGAGAAGCGCATCCGGTAGCGGACCACGGCCGCCGTGGCGCCGTAGACCGGCTCGGGCAGACGGCCCAGGGCGATGCCGATCAGCCAGAACACCCAGCCGATCGCGAACCAGCCGGTCTGGGCGAGGTTGCTGACGATCGCCGCCGGGATCATCAGGAAGAGCCGGAAGAGCACCGCGAGCCGGTTGAGCGGCGTGGCCCGCAGTTCGATCTGGACCGGATGGTCGGGGGCTTCGAAGGCGAACGGCGGATAGCGGTCCACCAGCAGGAAGGCACTCGCCGTGACCCGCGTCTGGTAGACGAGGACCGCCCCGAGGAACGAGGCGATCGGCTCGGGCAGCCTGCCCAGGACCAGGGCCGCGAACCAGCCCGCGATCGTCACGAAGAACGCAAGGAAGGACAGCACCACCACGACGACGAACTGCGGCAGGAGCAGCAGCCAACGCAGCAGGACCGTCCAGCGCCGCTGCGGTCCCGGTGGGGGCACGTCGAGGACCGGCCGCCATTCACCACCCTCGACGTCGTCCGAGGGGCGGGGTTCCCAACCGGTCGCCATGGGCGTCTCCGTCTCCTCCGGGGCGTCGAGGTCCCTTCGATGGTGACCCGGCCCGGCGGAGCCCGCACCAGGACGGCGGCCACCGGGGGAAACCGGGTGCCCTTCCCACCCCCGAGGGGGAAGGGCACCCGGGGACCGGGGGGGATGTCCGGGTACGGGGCCGGACGGGAGCCGGATCGGGCCGGACGGTGTGGGGGACCCGTGCGGGGCCGGACAGGTCCGGTCGGGACCGGGTCCGGTCGGGTCGGGTCGGGTCAGGTAGGACGGGGTCGGCCCGGCGCGAACCCAGGGACCGGCTCGTGCCGGGCGCGGCCTCCCTCACGACTCGGCTCCGGCACGGCCCGCCTCCGGCACGGCTCCCTCGTCGCCCCCGGACCTCCCCGGACCTCCCCGACGTGGCTCCGGCGCGGCTCCCGGGCCGCGCCGGGACCGGTCAGCGCCCGCCCGGCCGGGTGAACTCCTCGATCAGGACCGGGTACTGCTCGCCGCCGTGCCCGGCGGCGATCGCGCGGTCGGCCATCGCCTTGAGTAGCTTGGGCAGTTCCGCGTCGACGCCGAGCGCCTCGCTCTCCTCGATCAGATGGGCCATGGCCCGCGCGTCGGTCTCCAGCGCCGACACCTCGGCGGTGAAGGTGCCGCTGTCGATCTGCTCGGCGTACCCGGGCAGCCAGTCGGCCACGCCCGCCGCGATCCGCCGGGCGAAGGGCGCGTAGGTCGCGGCGTCCACGCCGGCCGTCCGGAGGAGGGCGGTGCCCTGCAGCCAGGCGTTCAGGACGCTCCACATCATGGTGAGACCGGCCGCGTCGTAGAGCGACGCGAGCCCCGGGTCGTCGCCGAGGTGGGTGACCGTGCCGAGGGCGGCGAGGGTCGGCTCATGGGCGGCGAAGAGATCCACGGGGCCGCTGTGCAGGATCGTCGCCTCCGGGGTGCCGATCGAGGACGGAACGGCCATGACGGCGCCGTCCAGGTACCGGGCGCCGCGCTCCTCGGCCCAGCGTGCGGTCTCCCGGGCCTGCGCCGAGGAACCGGAGCCGAGGTTGATCAGGGTGGTGCCGCGCAGGTCGACGCCCTCCGCGCCGAGCACCTCGTGGACGGCGCGGTAGTCGGTGAGGCAGAGGATCGTGAGGGTGTCCGGCCGGATCGCGTCGGCCGGGGTGGGTGCGAGCCGGGCTCCCCCGGCGACGAGGGAGGCGGCCTTGGAGTCCGTACGGTTCCAGACGGTGGTGGGGTGTCCGGCCTTCAGGAAGGCACCGGCGAGGGAACGGCCCATCAGGCCGAGGCCGAGGACGGTGACGGAGGAAGTGGTTCGGTCGGTCATGACAGCATCGTGAACGTTGATACCGGTATGAAGGTCAAGCGAGGGATGTCATGAGGATCGGGGAACTCAGTCGCCGGACGGGCGTTCACACCCACCAGTTGCGCTATTACGAGGCCCAGGGCCTCCTGGAGGCCGAGCGCGGGGCCAACGGCTACCGCGCCTACGACGAGAGCGCCGTCCTGCGGGTACGGCAGATCCGGCATCTGCTCGGCGCCGGGCTGTCCTCCGAGGACATCGCCTACCTGCTGCCCTGTGCCGTGGGGGAGGTGCCCGAACTGGTCGGCTGTCCCGACCTGCTGGCGGCGATGCGGTCACGACTGCGGCGACTGGACGAGCAGGCGGAGCGGATCACCCGGTCCCGGGAGGCCCTGAGCGTCTACATCGACGCGGCCGAGCGCATGGGGGCGGAGGCCTATCCGCCCTTCGAAGGGTCGACGCTGGAGGCCACTTCCGCCTGACCGCGCGGACGCCGGAGTCCGTATCAGCCGGGCGGCCGGGGAGCACGCGTGCGCCGGACGGCCGGGCGGAGCCGCCGTTCTCCTGACGGCCGAGGAGAAGAGCCCGCGTTCGCCGGACGGCCGAAGGGGAGAGAGCCCGTGTTCGCCCGACGGCCATGGCAGAGAGCCCGCGTTCGCCTGAAGGCCACGGCAGGGAGCCCGCGTTCGTCTGACGGTGAGAACCGGCGGGGCAGGCGGGAGCGGAGGCGCCGGAGAACGGACCGGGTGCGCCCGGAGAGACGACCGTTCGGACCCCGGGCCACGTCCTCACGGCGGGGCGGGCGGGGACGGGCCCGAGGCCCCCTCCCCGGGCCGTCCCGTGCCCTCCTGTGGTGACCGTCACGGCGGCCCGGCCCTCCGATGGCCGGAACCCGTACGGTCCGCCACGCGTCCGATTCCGGATCGATCGTCCGGTGCGGTTCCGGCATCCGCCCCACCCTGTGTTGGCGCGATCGATGTTCCTCCGAGATGCACTGTTCACCCTGGTCACAGCCGGATGTGCGGTCAGGCAGCGGCGTCCGTGACGCTCACGACGGACGAACCACCCTCCGGTCCAAGCCACTTGGGGCCGCAAGAGCTTTCGGCGCACGAGCGGAAAGTAGCCATTCTCCTCATCGGAAGCGCGCCACCGTCCAGGCTTCCGGAAGCCCTGCCGTACGCACCAGTAGGTACCCGCGTCGGGGGCTGGAAGTGTCATGACCTCGCCATCCTTCCCCTCCGGGCCCCCTTCCGCCCCACGGAGTGGCACGCTCCACCCCGGCCCGTCAACCACACGGGGCCGGTTGGCCGGAAGGTTCCCGGCCCCGTCCCCTCGGCGCCCGGCCGCCTGTACCTTCCTCCTGACCCCGCCGCCGACCCGGGTCACGCCCGCTCGCTCCCCCTCGTTCAGGCCGCCCCCACGGCCTCAGCCGCTCAGCGCTTCCCCCTTTCTCCTCCGCCCTCCCACGGTGGTTCGCCATGCCCGCTGCACCCTCCCCGCCCCCACCCCACAGACCGGGGGCAACCGTGCGTTTCCAGCTGCTCGGACCGCTCAGCATCACCGATGGGCGGGCTGTCGCGGTGCTCCCGCCGTCCAAGCCCACGGCGCTGCTCGCCGCCCTGCTCGTCCGCCCCGGTTCCATCGTCTCCGCCGAGCGGCTGCGCGGTTTCGTCTGGGGCGAGGAGCACCCGCCGACCGCCAAGACCGCGCTCCAGAGCTGTGTGCTGCGGCTGCGGCGGCTGTTCGCCAAGTACGGCATCGAGAACCAGGCCGTGGTCGCGGTGGCGGGCGGGTACCGCATCGACGCCGACGCCGACACCCTGGACCTGCTCCACTTCCGCCGCCTCGTCGGGGGCGCCGCCGCGTCGGACGCCGGGGCCGAACTGTTCGCGCTGCGGACCGCGCTCGGGCTCTGGCAGGGAGCGCTCCTGTCGAACGTCCCCTCCGAACTGCTCCACCGCGACGAGGTACCCCGCCTGGCGGAGGAACGGCTGCGGGTCCTGGAGCGCGTCTGCGACATCGAGCTGGAGCACGACCGGAACCGGGAAGCACTCGTTGATCTTTGGGAGGTTACGCGCGTATACCCGGCCCACGAGCGGTTCGCCGAGCAGTTGATGGTCGCCCTCTACCGGACCGGCCGGCAGACCGAGGCCCTGGCCGAGTACCGCAGGATCAAGGGCCAGCTGCGGGAGCGGCTCGGCGTGGACCCCCGGGCCGCGCTCCAGCGCCTGGAGATGTCGATCCTGCGCGGCGAGGACCTCGGCCCCCTGGACGCGGAACGCGGTCCACTGACGCTCGCCCCGCCACGGAAGACGGCCCCGCCGAGCCCCTCGCCGCACAGCTCGTCGGCGGTCGAGGCGACAGGCTCGACGGGTTCGACGCACCCGACAGGCTCCACGGACTCGGCGGACTCGGCGGACTCGACCGGCCGGTGGACCGGCCCCCCACCGATCCGCTCCTCGAACACCTCGGCACCGCCTTCGATGCGCCTCACGGACCAGCTCACGGCCCCACCCTCGCCCTGTCCGCCGTCTCCTCCGCCGCTCCCCTCACAGCCTCCCGCGTCAGCCCTCGCGTCGGCTCCGACCCTGCCGGCCCCCGGCCCGATCGCCCCGACGGACACCCCCTCACCCCGACCGCCGGACCCGGCATCCGATCCGGTCCCCACCACCTCGACGCCCAGTCCTTTCATGCCTCTCGACGATCAGCCGCCCGCCCCCCACTCCCCCGTCACGGCCACCGCGCGCGGGGAGCACCGCACCGCCCCCCTCCCCACGGTCCCGCACTTCACCGGGCGCGAGGACGAAGTCGCCTCCCTGCTCGCCCTGTTGGAGCCCGCACGGTCGAGCGAGGGCGCCGAGCGCCTCCCGCTCGCCGTTCTGTCCGGCGCCCCCGGCATCGGCAAGACGGCCCTCGCGCTCCACATCGCGCACCGGACGATCCGTCACTTCCATCATGGCTGTGTCCTGTTGAGCCTGACCGGTCCGGACGGAGCCCCGCGCCGGGCGGACGAGGCCGCCGCCGAACTCCGCCGCGCGCTGCCGCAGGGCGCCGACGGGGAACGCGGCCGCGCCCTGCTCGTCCTGGACGACGTCGTCCACCCCGACCAGGTCCGGCCGCTGCTGACCGCCCACGCGGGCGGCGCCTCGCTCGTCACCAGCCGCATGGGACTCGCCGGTCTCGTCGCCACGCACGGCGGCACCGTGCACCGGCTCGACGCCCTGGAGCCCGAGCAGGCGCGGGCGCTGCTCACCGCCGTCCTCGGCCCTGCCAGGTTCGCCGCCGAGCCCACCGCCGCGCGGACCCTCGCGGCCGTCTGCGGACACCACCCGCTCGCCCTGCGCATCGCCGCCGCCCGGCTGCTCACCCGCCCCCGGATGCGCGCCGGCGACTACGCGGAATGGCTGCGGCACGACCCCGTCGGACGGCTCAGCCTCACCGACGACGCCCGGATGTCCGTACCGAAGCGCTTCGACGAGGCCCTCGGTCGGCTGTCCCCGGGGCTCGCCGAGGCCCATCTGCGTCTCGCCGCCTCGCCGTACGAACCGCTCACCGCCGCCCTGAGCGCGGAGGCTCTCGGCCTCCCGGTGGACAGGGCGGAGGAGGTCGTCGAGCGGCTGCTCGACGCCGGGTTCCTGGAGGAGGGCCAGCCCGGCGCCTTCTGGACGCACGAGCTGTTACGGGCCCACGCGCGCAGGACGGCGGGCACCGCCTCCGGGCACGTACCGGCCCTGCTCCGCCCACCCCGGTACGGCGAACTCCCGTCGGCGGAACGGCCGGAGGCCGCCCGCGCCACGGCGACCACTGCCTGAGGCCCCGTCGTCCCCGTACCCGCCGTCCGGCCCGGCGGCACCGACCCGCCCGCACCGCACCAGCCCGCCCGTCGCCCCGGGCTCCCCACCGCCGCCCCAACGAGAGGTGTGACGCACGCATGACCGCAACGCCCTACGCGGAGATCGCCGGAACCCGGCCCCGGGTCCGTCGGGACGTCCTGTTCACCCAGACCCCCGACGGGGTGATCTTCCACAACGCCGACGGCGGCTTCCAGCTCACCGCCAGGTCCGGCTACCGCTTCGCCACGCTCCTGGTGCCGTACCTGGACGGCACCAGGAGCGTCGAGGAGATCTGCCGGGGCTTCGGCGAGGCCCAGAAGGCGATGGTGGGCGAGCTGGTCAAAGCGCTCTACGCGCGGGGATTCGCCCGCCCCGTGCCCGCGCCGGAGGAGGGGCCCGCCGTCCCCGCCAACCCGCCCGCCGTGGCCGCCCGGTTCGCCCCGCAGATCGGCTACGTCGACCACTACGCGGACGGCGCCGAGGCCCGCTTCGCCCGGTTCCGGGGAACCCGGGTCGCCGTGCTCGGCGACGGTCCGACCGCCCGCTGGTGCGTGCTCTCCCTGATCCGGAACGGCTGCGCCGCGATCGGTGTCGAGCCCGCCTTCGCGGACGGCACCGGAGGCGTCGCGCCCGGGGAGTTCGCGGCCGTCCACGCGGAGGCCGCCGCCCTCGCGGAGGAGGGGTGCCCCGTCGAACTCGCCGTCCTGGAAGGGCCGGTGAAGGAGCCGGGGCGAGGAGGCTGGGCGTCCTTCGACGGGTACGACGTGGTCGTGGCCGCCGCCGGGGACGACGTACCCGAACGGGTGCTGCCGCTGCTGCGGGAGGGCGTTCCGGAGGGCCGTGTCCTCCTCCCCGCGTGGACGTTCGGGGGGCTCGCCGTCATCGGTCCCACCATGGCCTCCGGCACGTCCTCCTGCTGGGTGTGCGCGGCCCTGCGGCTCGGCGCGTCCGCCGGTACGGCCGCCGGGGACGCGGCCGAGCTGTGGAGCGGTCTGGCGCTCGGCACCGGCACCCCCGGCGACCGGCCCTCGGGACCGCTCGCGGCGATGCTCGGGAACCAGTTGGGGTACGAGGTGTTCCGGCTGGTCACCGGGGCGCTCCCGGACGAGAGCCGGGACCGGGTGCTCGTCCAGTCCACGGCCAGCTTCGACGTCGCTTCGGAGCCGCTGCTCGCGCATCCCCGGTGCCCGTTCTGCTCCTCGCCCGCCGAACCGCCCGAGCCGGTCGACCTGACGGCGGCACCGGCGCGCCCCGCGTTCCTGCCGACGGTCGCCACCGCCCCCGACGACGAGGCCGCGCGGGGGCCGCTCGCCGCGCTGGAACGGCGTTCGGCGCTCGTCCGGCCGTTCACCGGGGTGTTCCGGGAGTACGCCGACGAACCGCTGACGCAGACGCCCCTGAAGGTGGGTTCGGTCGTCCTCGGGCTCGGCGCGCGGGGCACCCGTACCGTCACCGCCTTCGACGTGCACCACACGGCGGGCGCCCGACTGCGGGCGCTGGACGCGGCGGCGACGGTCTACGCCGAGCACGTGGTCCCGTCCGCCGTTCCGGCGGAGCGGTCGGCCGCTCTCCCGGCGGTGAACCCGGACCTGCTCACCGTCGCGTCCGGTACGGGCGGCTCCGGCGGGGAGCCCGTCTGGACCCTCGCGACCTCGCTGATCACCAAGGAGGTCGTACGGGTGCCCTCGGGCGCCGTCCGTCCCTTCGGCCGGGACAACGCCGACCGGCGCTTCGAGCCCACGCGTGCGGGGGCCGGGGCCGGGGAGGACCTGCCGGGGGCATCGGCGGCGGGACTGCTGTCGGCACTCTCCCATGACGCGCTGCGCCGGGCCGTCGCGGGCGGCGGGATCGTCGCCGTACTCACGGCGGACGCCTTCGGCGAGGACCCGGAGATGACGTTCCTGCTGCGTTCGGCCGCGCTGCTGGACCTTCCGGTCGAACTGCTCGACCTCGGCGAACGGGCTCACTCCGGCGTGTCCGTGATCCTGGCCAGAACCAACAGCCCTGCCGCAGGCGACGGTTGGGCCGTCGGGGCGGCGCTGGACACGGCCTCGGCCGCCGTCGACGCGGTGCGGGACCTCCTGGGCCGGGCCCAGTTCGCCGCCGAGGAGGACGGCGGCGTCGCCGACGAGGGCGACCCGCTGATGCGGGACCTCGACGCCTCGCTGATACGGATCTCCCCGGACACGGACACGGACACGGTGGCGGCGGGCGCGCCGCCGGAGTGGGCCGATGTCCTGGAGCGCCTCGCGGCCACCGGCCGGGACGCGCTGGTCGTCCCGACGCACGCCGCCGACCTGCCGGGCGCGGGCATCCACACCGTGCGGGTGCTGCTCACCCGGGCGGCGGCCCGATGAGAACCGAACCGTCGACGGCATCGGGGAGCGGTCCGGCGGACGTACCGGACGCCCTGGCGGCCCCGCCTCGGACGGCCGTACCGGACGCCGTGCCGAAGCGCGTGCCGCCCCGGCCGGTCCGGTGCCACGACGTCTTCGCGGACGAACTGCGGGCGGCGTTGCGGGCGTGGGAGTCCGGGGGTGTGCCGCTGCCCGAGGTGGTGGTCGGTGCCCTCGGTACGGGTGACGCGTACGCCGGGGCGGTGCCGTCCGAGGGGCGGCTGCCCGTGCACCTCTACGGGCGTCAACTGCTCGTCGGCCCCTGGCCGTCCTCCGGGCGGGGGCGCGGCTGCGCGACCTGTCTGGCCCGGCGCTGGCAGGGCGTCCGCTCGGTGCCGCTGCGCGACGGTCTCGAACGCGGTGCGGGGACCCGGCGGGCGGGCGACTGGCCGTACGGCGTGCCCTTCGCCGCGACCGCCGTGGCCGCCCTGGTGGCGGGGCTCGCGGCGGCGGGCCCGGCGCCGGGCCCGTACCCCCGGGTCCATCTGCTCGACCTGGACGCGGGGACCGTACGGAGCCATCCGCTGGTGCCCGATCCGGAGTGCCCGTCCTGCGGGGTGCCGGAGGCCGACACCGCCGGGGGCGCGGCCCTGGAGCTGCGGCCCGCGCCCAAGTACCGGGAGGGGGTCTTCCGGGTCCGCCGGATCGAGGAGTACGGGCTGCCGGTGGACGCCTTCGCCAATCCGCACTGGGGGGCGATCGGTTCCTCGGTGGTGTGCGACGTGGCGTCCACCACCACGTCGGCAACCGTCGGCTGCTTCTCGTCGCGCTCCGGGGAGTATCTGCGCGAGACGTTCTGGGGCGGTCACGCCGACACCTTCGCGCGCAGCCAGCGCGTCGGGGTGCTCGAAGGGCTCGAACGGTACGCGGGGATGCGGGCCAGGACCCGGACGGCGCGGCTGACGGCCTCGCTGGACGAGCTGGGCCCGGCGGCCGTGGACCCGCGGGTGACCGGCCTGTACGCGGAGGAGTTCCACCGCGACAACCCCCGGGTGCGGCCGTTCGCCCCCGACCGGCGCATCCCCTGGGTGTGGGGCTGGTCGTTGCGCGACGGCGCCCCCCGGGCGGTGCCCGAGGTCCTGGCGTACTACCACGCGCCCGGTCTTGAGCACCGGTTCGTACAGGAGAGTTCCAACGGCTGTGCTTCGGGGGGCAGTACGGAGGAGGCCGTCTACTTCGGCCTGATGGAGGTCGTCGAGCGGGACGCCTTCCTGCTCGCCTGGTACGGGCGGGTCCCGCTGCGGGAGATCGACCCGTCGACCAGCGTCCGGGCGGGCACCCGGCACATGGTGGACCGGCTCGCGATGTACGGCTACCGGGCCCGGCTCTTCGACGCCCGGCACGATCTGCCGGTGCCGGTCGTCACCGCCTGCGCCGAGCGGGTCGACGGCGGGGTGGGCCGGATGTGCTTCGGCGCGGGAGCGGGGCTCGACCCCGAGTCGGCGCTCGACGCGGCGCTGTGCGAGATCGCCACCGACTCCGTGAACCTGGTCGGCAGGACCCGGCGCGACGAGGTCCGGCTGCGGGCCATGGCCGACGACTTCTCGCTGGTGACCACCCTTCACGACCATCCGCTGATGTACGGCGTCCCCGAGACGGGCCGTCACGCCGACTTCCTGCTGCGGCAGCCGGAGCCCGCCCCGCCGCTGGCCGTCGCCGAACTGGCGCGGTCGCGCGCGGCGGGTCCCGGCGGTCCGGCCGTGGGGGCGTCCGCCGTCTCCCCGGACGTGCGCGAGGACCTGCTGTGGGCGGTGGGCGCGGTGGCGGACGCCGGTTTCGACGTGGTGGTGGTCGACCAGACGCTGCCGGAGCAGCGGGCCGTGGGGCTGCACACCGTGAAGGTGCTGGTGCCCGGTCTGCTGCCGATCGACTTCGGCTGGTCCCGGCAGCGGGCCCGGCACATGCCCCGGATGCGCGGGGCGCTGGCCGGCTCGGGGCTCAATCCCGCGCCCCACCCCTTCCCGTAGCCCTCTCCCGCCGTGCGGTTCCCGTGCCCCGCACGGCTCGCCCGTCCGGTGCGCCGCCCGTTCCGCCCGCCGTCCGAAAGGAGGCCGACCCCGATGGGGTTCGCCCATGAGTACGCCGACGCCGTCCTGTACCGGGGCCGCGTTCCGATGGAGCCCGCCGACTTCGTCCCCGACTGGCCCGACGGGCCGCGCCGGGGGAAGTTCTATCCCGACGCGGAGCCGTACGCGCTCCCCGACGGCGACGGCCTCGCCGACGCACCGGCCCGGCTCGGCCTGCTGCCCGCGCCCGGCGGCCCCACCGGGTCCGGCGGGTCCGGCTTCACCCTGCCGCTGCTGTCCGCGATGCTCAAGGACTCGTACGGGCTCACCGGGCGCCGTCTGGGTGTCCAGGCCAACAGCGACCTGTCGGGGCTGCCGCTCTACCCGCACGCCAACTGGTCGCGCGGCACGGCGGGTGGCGGCGGCCTCTATCCGGTTTCGGTCCACTGGGTGTCCGGGCCCTCCGGACCGCTCACCCCGGGTGTCCACCACTACGACGTGCACCGGCACGCCGTGCGACGGCTGCTGACCGGCGATGTGACGGACCGGGTCCGGGAGGCGCTGGGCACGGACGCGCCCGCCGGGGCCCTGGGCACCGACCAGTACCTGCTGCTCGGGGTGAAGTACTGGCAGACCGCGTTCAAGTACAACAGTTTCGGCTACCACGTGGTCTGCACCGATGTGGGCACCCTGGTGCAGACCTGGCGGGTCTGGGCCGCCGCCCACGGGCTCCTGGTCGCGCCCCTCCTGTGGTTCGACGAGCCCCGACTGAACGGGCTGCTCGGCGCCGACGGCGAGGAGGAGAGCGTCTTCGCGGTCGTCCCGCTACGCTGGGAGGGCGGCGCCGCGCGTGCGGATACTCCCGGTGCGGCCGGACGCGCGCCGGGCCCCGGTGGGGCCGGGTACGCGGTCCCTCCCGGTGGGGCCGGTCACGGCGGGACCGCCTCCGGTCGCACCGGCCCCGGCCCCGATCCCGCCGTGCGGCACCGGGACGTCGAGCGGTCCCGTACCGTCGTCCGGTTCCCCACCGTCCTCGCGATGCACGCGGCGACGGTGGCCGGGGCCACCGACCGGCCCGCGCCGGGGGCCCTCAACGCCTCGGCGGCGCGGCCGGTCCCCGGGGGCGGCACCCGGATCGCCCTGCCCGCGCCCGAGCTGCCGGAGGTGCCGGTGCGGCGGGTGCTGCGGAACCGGCGCAGCAGCTTCGGGCGGTTCGACGCCGCCGTCCCGGTCACCCCCGGGCAGTTGTCGACGGTGCTCGCGGCCTGCGCGGCGACCTCTCTCGGCGGGGACGCGGCCCCCGAGGGCACCCCGCGCCAGGTCCGGCTCTACGCCTTCGTCAACCACGTCGAGGACATCGCCCCCGGGGCGTACGTCCACGACGCCGACACGGGCGAACTGTCCCTGGTCGTCCCCGGCCCGCAGGGGCGCTTCCTCCAGGAGAACTACTTCCTGGCCAACTACAACCTGGAGCAGGCGGGCGCGGTCCTGGTGCCGACGGTCCGCACGGCGGCCGTCCTGGACGCGGTCGGCGACCGGGGCTACCGGCTGGCCGTCGGTACGGCGGGCGCGGTGGCGCAGACCTTCTACCTGACGGCGTCCGCCCTCGGCCTGGGCGCGGGAGTGGCCCTCGGCTTCGACAACGTGTCGTTCGTCGAGCGGCTGGACCTCGCGGGCACCGAGGAGGCGCCGCTGCTCATCATGCCGCTCGGCAACGAGCGGCCCGGTCCTGCCGACTTCCGCCACGAGATCGCCTGAGGTGAGACCGCGATGACACGTCCGACCACCGGCACGGCCGCCCGCCGACCCGTCACTTGGGAGGTGGGCCGCCGTTTCCTGCTCCGGGCCGCCGGGCTCCCCGTGGAGACCGTGCGCGGGCTTCGCTGCCCCCTCACCCGTGCCTGGGCCGACGAGGTGCTCGCCCGGGAGGAGCGGCTGGCCGCCGAGGGCGCCGCCGTCAGCGACCTGCTGCACGGTCTGCTCGGGGCGGCCGACGCCACGGGCGACGAGGCCCGGCGGGCGCTCCTCGCCCTGCGCCGCCGCGTCTTCAACAACCGGGCGCCCGCCGACCCGGGGGCGGCCGTGCGCCTGGTCACCGGGCTCGACGCGGCGGCGGGCGGGCGGCTCGCCGCCTGGCTGGACGACCGGGAGCGGTACGGCGTCCTGCTCGACGCGGGTCCCGCACTGCTGGCCGGGGAACTGGCGACGGCCCGGGGCGCGCTGCGCGCCGCGCTGTCCCGCGAGGAGGTCCGACGCGGTCTGCTCCTGGCGTCACCGACGCTGGACAGCAGGCTCGACGGGTACCTGACGGCGGGCGCGGGCGTCGGTACGGCGTCCGGCGCGGGCGTGGGAGCGGGCTCCGGTGCCGGTGGTGGTGCTGGTGCCGGTGCCGGTGCCGGTGCTGACCACGATCCGGTTTCCGACGGCGGTCCCATACCCACCCCCGACACCGGCTCCGGCACGAGCACCGCCTCCGCCCCCGCCCCCGGCTCCGGCTCCGGCTCCGGCTCGATGTCGAGCGGACGGATGCGGAAGGTCGAGCGGTCGGCGCTCACGTACCTCTACCGCACGGCGTGCAAGACCAGCCCCTTCAGTACGTTCACCCCGGTCGCGTCCGCCGTCTTCGGTACGGTTCCGGACGGCGCCGGGGACGACGGGCCGGGACCGCGTCTCGGCGCGGAGCGGACCGGTCATGTGCGGCTCAACGTGGTCGCGCTGGGCCGGATCGCCGATCTGATCCTGGCCGATCCGGTGCTCCGCCAGGACCTGCCCGTGGTCCTGTCCCCGGGCTGGGGGCGCGACGAGGACCGCGTCCGGTACGTGCGGCAGTGGGTGACGAGCGGCGACGACGACGCCTCCGTGACCTTCGACTCGGTCCGCGACCGGCTGTTCTACCTGCGGAGCAGCGGCACCCTCGAACGGCTGCTCGGGTTCCTGGACGGCTCCCCGGGGCTCCGACACCGCGATCTCGTCGAACGGCTCCGGGCCGAGCACGGCGCCGAGCCCGCCGAGTGCGAGCGGTACGCCGCCGCGCTGCTCCGGGTCGGCATGGTGCAGGTGCCGTGTCTGCGCACCGATGTGCACGCCGCCGATCCGCTGGACGCGTTCCGGCGGGCCCTGCGGGCCCTCGCGGTGCCGTGGGCCGAGGCGGTCGCCGACCGGCTCGGAGGTCCGGCGGCCCGCCTCGCCGCGTACCCGGCCGCCGGGCTCGCCGAGCGGCGCGCCCTGTTGCGGACGCTGCGCTCCGAACTCCTCGACGTGCAGCGGGGGCTGGGCGCCGAGGAGCCGTCACTGCCCCGGACGCTGCTGTACGAGGACGTCGGCGCGGGTGACGGACCGGTCGCCGACGCAGGACTGCTCGCGGGCGGGACGGCGGCGGCGCTGCGCGCGGTCGAGGGCGTGCTGCCGATGTTCGACCTGACGCTCCCGCACCGGGTCTCCCTGCGGGGATTCTTCGTGGCGCGGTACGGGCGGGGCGGGCGCTGCGACGACCTGCTGGGGCTCGTACACGACTTCCACGAGGACTTCTTCGACCAGTACGTGTCCTTCACGGCGAAGCGCTCGGCGTTCGACGCGGACGGCGCGTACGTCCCGGAGGAGAACTGGCTGGGCCAGAGCGCGCTGCGGAGGCTCGACGACGCCCGCCGCCGGTTCGTGGCGGGGATGCGTGAGCTGTGGGACCGTCACGGCATGGAGGAGGAACTACGGCTGCCCGCCGGGCTACTGGCCGACATCGCGGCCGAACTGGAGCCTTTGACGGGAGACTTCACTCCGCTGAGTCATCATCTCCAGGTGGTGCGGCCCCCGTCCGGAGGCGACGGGGCGACCCGGGTGGTCCTCAACCGTTCGTACGGCGGGCTCGCGTTCCCCTTCAGCCGCTTCACCCATGTGTACGACGGGCCCGCCGCGTCCGGGCTGTCGGACGCGCTGCGGGCCGAGCTGCGGGACCGGCAGCCGCCCGGGACGGTGTTCGCGGAGCTGACCGGCGGTCCCGTCACCAGCAACCTCAATCTGCACGGGCGGCTGACCGACCACCGGATCGTGTGTCCGGGCGAGACGGCGGCGGTGCCGCCGGAGGCCCGGATCGACCTGGAGGACCTGTATCTGGAGCACGACGAGGCGGCCGACCGGCTGGTGCTGCGGTCGCGGCGGCTCGGCCGCGAGGTGGTGCCCGTCTACCTCGGCTATCTGGTGCCGGTGGCGCTGCCGGAGATCCCCCGCACGCTGCTGTTGCTCTCGCCGAGCGGGATGGCCCCGGCCGATGTGTGGGGCGGGGTCCCGGCGGGTCCGGCGGCGGACGGGGTGACCCGCCGTCCGCGCGTCGCCCACGGCGACGTCGTGGTCTCCCGCCGGAGCTGGACGGCGGACGCCGCGGTCCTCCCGGTGCGCGGGCCCGGCACGGACGAGGCCGGGTGGTACCTGGGGTGGCGGCGCTGGCAGCGGGCGCACGGGCTGCCCGACCGGGTCTTCGCGACGGTGCTGCGCGGGGGCCGTCGGGCGCTCGGTGCCAAGCCCGTGTACGTGGACTTCGAGAGCCCCCTGTCGCTGACCGCCTTCGAGGCCCTGGTGGACCGCGCGCCGGGCGCCGGGGTCGTCCTGCGCGAGATGCTCCCGGCCGAGGACGCGCTGCACGTGACGTCCGACGAGGGCCGGCACGTGGCCGAACTGGCCGTGGAGACCTTCACCTTCCGCCACCGCACCGAGGACGGCCCCCCATGCCGGAACTGATCGCCCCGCTCCCCTCCCCCGACCTCTCCCGCACCGACGCCGACGCTCCTTCCTCCCTGCCCACGCACACACCCGCGCCCGCCCCTGTTCCGACGGCGCCGGACGGGGCGACCGGACCGGCTGTGGCACGCGACCCGGCCGGGCGGGGTGAGCCGGGTGCGTGGATCGCGCTGCACGTGTTCTACGCCGCCAGCCCCCGGCCGATGCTGGTGGACTGTGTCCGGCCGCTGGTCGCCCGGCTCACCGAAGAGGGCCTGCTGCACGGGTACTTCTTCCTCAACTACTGGCTGGAGGGTCCGCACGTCCGGCTGCGGCTGCGTCCCACGAGCCCGTCGGCCGCACCCGAGGTGCGGCGGCGGGCCGAGGAGGCGCTGGCCGCGTTCCTCCGGGGCAGACCCGCGCTGTACGAGGTCGACTCGGGGTTCCTGAAGGACTTCTACAACGCCCTGTTCGACATCGAGTTCCCCGGCGAGGACCGGGGGCGGTACATGGGCGAGGACGGCCGGATGCGGCTGCGGCCCAACAACAGCTTCAGCGAGGAGCCGTACGCCCCCGAGTACGCGAAGTACGGCGGGCCCGCCGGGGTCGAGCTGGCCGAGTGGCACTTCCGGCACTCCAGCGATCTGGTCGTGGACGCCTTCCGCACGATGAACCTGCATCTGCGCACGGTGCTGCTCGGGACCTCCGCGCAGCTGATGATGGTGATGGCGAGCTGCTTCCTGCCGGAGGAGGACCGGCTCGCCGACTATCTGGACGGCTACTACGCGTTCTGGCACCGGGCGTTCCCCGGAACCGGTTTCATCGGCTCGGCGGAGTACGAGCGGAACTACGCGGAGATGGCGCCCGCGCTCGGCCGCCGGTTCGCCGCCGTGCGGGCGGCGGTGGCCTCGGGGGAGCTGGGGCGGCTGCCGTCGTTCCTGCGGGGCTGGGCGGAGCACTGTCTGGAGCTGCGGTCCCGCGCGGCGGACCTCGCGGTCCGGGGCGAGCTGCTGTTCCCGCCGTACGAGGGGCCCGCCCGCGAGGACACCGGGCAGGTGCGCGCGGAGCCGGTGGACACGGTCCCGCCGGAGCCGCTGACCCATGTGCCCTCGGTGCTGCCCCGACTGCTCTCCCCGTACATGCACATGACCAACAACCGGCTGCATGTGACGATCCGGGACGAGGCCTATCTGTCCTTCGTCCTCGGGCAGGTCCTGCGGGACGGGCGCGGGACGGCGGCGGGCTCGTGACGTCCGCCGCCGCGCGGGCCCACCGTCCGGCCCTGCGGCCCGGGGTCCTGCTGAGCGGGCCGCTGCTGCGCGGCCCCCGGACCGTGCACCTGGTCCGGCACCCGGTGACCGGCGCGGCCTTCGAGGTCGGCGTCAAGGAGCACTTCCTCATGGCCCGGCTCGACGGGACGCGGAACCTGGACGACCTCGCGCCGGTGTACGCGGACCGGTTCGGCCGCCGTCTCGGCGAGGACCACTGGTACCGGCTGCTGGGTCTCCTCGGCACCCGGGGGCTGCTCGCCGGGGCTCCCGACCCGGCGCCGCCCGCGACCGGGCCGAAGCCGCCGAACTCGGTGTGGCGCGGCACCCGGCCGCTGGTCGCGGACGCCGACGCGACCACGGCGCGGCTGCACCGGGTGCTGCGTCCGCTGCTCCGCCCGGCCGTCCAGTACCCGCTGCTCGTCGCCGTCCTGGCGTTCCTTGTGCTGTTCGCCGTACGGGCGCCCGAGCTGATCGACGGGGCGGCCTGGCTGGTCCGGCGGCCCGTCGCGCTCCTGGGCGCGGCCCTGTTCCTCTGGCTGAGCATCACCCTCCACGAACTGGCCCACGGGGTGGCCGCCCAGCACTACGGGGGGCACGTCGCCGAGATCGGAGTGCGCTGGCGGCTCCCGGCCGCCCTGCTGTACTGCACGGTCGACGACTACCTGTTCTTGCCGGGCAGACGGGCCGGACTGGTGATCGCCGGGGCGGGCGCGCACCTCAACATGGTGCTCCTGCTGCCCTTCGCCGTCTGGTGGCTGCTGCTGCCCGCCGGAGCGCCGGAGCGCCCCGCGCTCGCCGGGCTGCTGGTGTTCGGCACCGTGCAGGGGCTGAGCAATCTCGTACCGCTGCCGCCGCTGGACGGGTACCGGATGCTCGGGCAGGTTCTGGGCACCGCCCGGCTGGCCGCCGAGACCAGGACGTATCTGACGGTACGCCGGGGCGGGCGGGGGTCCCCCGCGCTGGCGGCGTATCCGGCGCGGGCCCGGCGGATCCACACGGCGTACGCGATCGGGGCGGCGGCCCTGGTGCTCCTCGTCGTGGCGGGCACCGTCGCCTTCGTCCTCGCCGTGCTCGGCGCCCTCGGCTGACCGGCCACGGACCCCCGCGCGGCTCACGACCCCATCGCTTCCCGACAACGGCGTTTCCCGACCATCACGTTTCCCCACGACCGCGATTCCCGACGACCACGTTCCACGCACCACACGAGTGAGGTACAGGCCATGTCAACCACATCCGCGGCGGGCGGTTCACCGACCGCCGCCGTCCAGGTCCGGGGAGTCTCCAAGCGGTACGGGGACCGACAGGCCGTGGACGACGTCTCCCTGGAGATCCACCGGGGCGAGTTCTTCGGTCTGCTCGGCCCCAACGGCGCGGGCAAGTCCACCCTGATCGAGATCATGGAGGGGCTGCGCAGGGCCGACAGCGGCACGGTCGCCGTCTTCGGGGAGTCCCCCTGGCCGCGCAACACCGGTCTGCTGCCCCGGCTGGGGGTCCAGACGCAGAGTTCGGCGTTCTTCGTGCGGCAGACCGCGCACGAGCACCTGCGGACCGTCGCCGCGCTCTACGGGGCGCCCCCGGCCGCCGTCGACGCCACGCTCGCCTCGGTGGGCCTCACCGAACAGCGCCGCGTCCAGGTGGAGAACCTCTCCGGGGGCCAGCGGCAGCGGCTCGCCATCGCCTCGGCCCTGGTCCACGGGCCCGAGCTGATCTTCCTGGACGAGCCGTCGGCGGCACTCGACCCACAGGCCCGCCGCGCCCTCTGGGAGGTGCTGCGCGGCCTGAAGGCGCGGGGCCGCACGATCGTCCACACCACCCACCACCTCGACGAGGCGGAGGCGCTCTGCGACCGGATCGCGATCCTGGTGGACGGCCGGATCGCGGTGACCGACTCGCCGCACAACCTGGTGGGCGCCTCCCGCGCCCCGAGCCGTCTGCTGCTTCCGCTGGGGCGCCTGGACGAGACGGCGGCGGCGGCCATCGAGGGCGTCGAACGGGTCACCGTGGAGGGCGGTTCGCTCGTCCTGGAGACCCATCAGACCGGGCGGGTCCTCGCCGCCGTCGACCGGCTCACCGGGCTCGACGGCGTCCAGACCAGGACCGCGGGACTGGAGGACGTCTATCTCGACCTGACCGCCCGGCTCGCCGGTTCCGGCCGGTCGGCCCATCCGCACGCCGAGACCACGGAGCCGTGACCATGAGCGCCTACGCCGCACTGACCCGGGCGGGATACCGGGCCCAGGTCCGGGACAGGACCACCCTCTTCTTCACGTTCGCCTTCCCGCTCCTCTTCCTCGTCGTCTTCGGGCTGATCTTCCGGGGCCAGGAGGTGACGGAGAGCGGCCTGTCCTATCTGTCGTACACGGCGGCGGGCGTACTGTCCTGGGGCGTGGCGAACGCCGCCGTCTTCGGCATCGCGTTCACCCTCATGCAGTGGCGGACGGACGACATCCTGCGGCTGATCCGGATGTCCCCGGCGCCGCTGTCGGCCGTCATCGGCTCCCGGTACGTCCTCGCCCTGGTGGTGGGGGCCGTGCAGTCGCTGCTCTTCGTCGGGGTCGCGATGCTGCCCGTGTTCGGCCTGGAACCCGCGTCCGGCTGGCCGCTGCTGATCCCGGTACTGGTTCTCGGCATCACCACCTTCCTGCTCCTGGGGGTGATCATCGGGTCCTTCGCGAACACCCCCGAGTCGGTCGCGGCGGTCGCCAACTTCCTGATGCTGCCGATGGCGTTCCTCTCCGGCTCCTTCTTCCCGCTGGACTCGATGCCGGACTGGCTGCGGAAGGTCTCCCTGGCGATGCCGCTGCGCTACCTCAACGACGCCGTGTCCCACGCCCTCGCGGGCCGTGGCGAGCCCTCCGACGTGTGGGTGGGCTGCGCCGGGCTCCTCGTGTTCGGCGTGCTCTTCGGGGCCGTCGCGGTGAAGACCTTCCGCTGGACGAGGTCCTCGTGAGCACCGCCACCCGGCCGCTGCCGCCGCCCATGGACACGGCACGGGCGGAGCTGCGGGCCGCGCTCTGCGGGCGCCTCGGCCGGGACGTCCCCGTCGTCCCGGTCGGCGCCACCGACGCCGCCGCGCCCTCCGGCGGGCGGGGCGCCCCCGACCCGTGGGCCGCCGAACGCGCCGGGGCCCGCGTCCACCTCACCGCCTCCGCCGTCCTCGTCGGCCCCTGGGGCGGCGACGGCAGCGCGCCCGCCTGCGGGCGCTGCCTCGCGCTGCGCTGGCAGCGGCTGCGCAGCCGCAGCGAACGCGACGCGCTGGAGACCGGCGGCCCGGACGGACCCCGCCCCGCCGGAGCCTGGCCGGTGCTCACCGCTCATGCGCACGACACGGTCGCGGCGCTCTGCGAGGCACTGCTCGACGGCCCCGGCGCGCTGCCTCCCGCGCGGGAGGCCGCCGACCGGGCGCTGCCCCAGGTGACCCGGGTCGACCTGGTGACGCTCGCGGTCCGCACGTTCCCGCTGCTCGCCGATCCGCTCTGCCCGGACTGCGGCCCGGCGCCCGTCCCGGCGGGGCCCCGGCCACTGGACCTCGTCGCGCGTCCGAAGCCCGACCCGGGCGCGTACCGGCTGCGTCCCGCGTCGGTGTACCCGCTGCCCCGCGAGGCGCTCGCCAACCCGGTGTGCGGGGCGCTCGGCGGCGGGACGTGGCTCGGCGTCACCTCGCCGACGACCGCGCCCGTCGCGGGCAGCGTCTTCGTGCGCGGTTACGCCGGTCTCCACGACGTCACCTGGAGCGGGCAGGAGAACACCTTCGCCACCAGCCGCACCCTGGCCTTCCTGGAGGGCCTCGAACGGTACGCGGGCACCCACCGGCGCGCTCGCCGCACCCCCGTCGTCGGCTCGTGGAACGCGCTGCGGGAGGACGCCGTGGACCCCGCCGTCTGCGGCTTCTACGACCCCCGGACCTACCGCGACGACCCGCTGGTGGACCCCTTCGACCCGGACCGGGCCATCCCCTGGGAGTGGGGCTGGTCCCTCCGTGACGCCCGCCCCGTCCTGGTCCCCTCGCGCCTCGTCTACTACAGCGCCGGTCTCGCCGCAGACAACTTCGTCTTCGAGTGCTCCAACGGCTGCGCCATCGGTGGCGCTCTGGAGGAGGCGGTCCTCGGCGGGCTCCTGGAACTGATCGAGCGCGACGCCTTCCTCAACGCCTGGTACGGCGGCGCCCGGCTCACCGGCATCGACCTCGCCACGGTCGGCGGCCGGGCCTCCGCCGCCATGGCCGCGCGCGCCGCGCTCCAGGGGTACGACGTCCACGTCCTGGACAACCGGATCGACCTGCCGGTGCCCGTGGTCACGGCGGTCGCCGTACGCCGGGACGGCGGCCCCGGCACCCTGTCCTTCGCGGCGGCGTCCTCCCTCGACCCGCGCGCCGCCGTCGAGGGCGCGCTCTCCGAGGTGCTCACCTACATCCCGCACCTCTCCCGCCAGACCGAGGAGCGCAGGCCCGAACTGGAGGCCATGGCCGAGGACTTCGACCGGGTCCGCCACCTCAAGGACCACGCCCAGCTGTACGGGCTCCCGCGCATGGCCGAGCACGCCAGGGGATATCTGGAGCCGAGGGCGGTACGCGGTTTCGACGAGGTGTACCGGGACTGGGAGACGTCCGTGCGGCCCCGCACGGGCGACCTCGCGGACGACGTACGGGCCGTGACGGGGTACCTGACGGCGGCGGGGCACGACGTGGTCGTCGTCGACCAGACCACCCCCGAGCAGGAGCGGATGGGCCTGCGCACGGTCAGCACCCTCGTGCCGGGGCTGCTGCCGATCGACTTCGGCTGGAACCGGCAGCGGGCGCCGCTGATGCCCCGGCTGCGCACGGCGCTGCGCCGGGGCGGTCACCGGGCGACGGACCTGGCCGACGAGGAGGTCCGGATGGTCCCGCACCCGTTCCCGTGACCGGCGGTCCCGACCCGGGAACGGAGGCGCGCCCGGTGGCCTGGGGACAGGTCACCGGGCGCGCGTCCGGCCGTGGCCGGTCCGTCCTGGTCCGGTCAGGCGGAGCAGGAGGTGGTGCTGGTGGTGGAGCTGCACGTCGAGGTCGAGCTGGTGCTCGTGGAACCGGCGAGCACGACCTCGCTGGCGTCCGAGTAGTCGGAGATCTCGAAGGTCTCGGCCTCCAGTTCGAGGATCTCGTCGGCGAGGGTGCTCAGGTCCTTGTTCATGGCGCCTCCTGTGACCACGGCCCCGCGCGGGGACCGACCGGGGGTTACGCCGTCCATTGCACCGCCGCCCGCTCACCGTTCGGCACGTCTCGCGCGCGCACATCGCTGGCACCCGGCGCCAGCGGTCCGCTCACCCCGTCCCCTGGAGTCCTCGTGAACCTCCCCGACCCGGGCGGTGCGGCCACCACCGCCCCGGACGCGTCCTCCTCCGGCGTACCGGGCCGGTCCGCCACGCCCGGTCCCGCCGAAGACGCACCCGGCCCCACCTCCGACCCGGTGTCCGGCCCCGCTCCCGTCCGTCCCGCCGAAGCCGTCCGCGCGGTGCTCGCCCCCGCGCGGGAGGTGCTGCGCCCCGCCCTGCTGCTCTGTCTGGACGTCCACCGCACGCCGGAGCTGTCCGGCGAGGAGACCCGCACGGCAGAGCTCTTCGCCGACCGGCTCACCGCCCTGGGCTTCGATGTCACCCGGGGAGTCGGCGGCCACGGCGTGGTCGGGGTGCTGCGCAACGGCGCGGGCCCCCGCGTCTGGCTGCGGGCCGAACTGGACGCCCTGCCGCTGACGGAGCTGACCGGGCTGCCGTACGCGAGCGGGAACGGCGCCATGCACGCCTGCGGACACGATCTGCACCTCGCCGCCGCCACCGGTGCGGCGGACCTCCTCGTCCGGGCCGCCGGGCGCTGGCGGGGCACCCTCGTGGTGCTGGGCCAGCCCGCCGAGGAGACCCTGACGGGGGCCCGCGCGATGCTGGCGGACGGGCTGTACGAGCGGTTCGGCAGGCCGGACGCGGTCCTCGCCCAGCACGCGGCGCCGCTGCCCGCGGGCACCGTCGCGCACGGCACCCCGTACGCGCCGGTGACCTCCGCGTGCGCCACGCTCCAGGTCGTGGTGCACGGGCGGGGCGGGCACGCGGGCACCCCGCACCTGACCGTGGACCCGGTGGTGACGGCGGCGGCGGTGATCACCCGGCTCCAGACGGTCGTCTCCCGCGAGTCCGCGCCGGACGACCGGGTCGTCGTCACCGTCGGCACCGTACGGGCGGGCACGGCGGTGAACGTCGTCCCGGACACGGCCGAACTGGGCATCGGCGTACGGGCGGCCACGGACGGCGCCCTCGACCGGGCGGTCCTGGCGGTGGAGCGGATCGTGCGGGCCGAGTGCGCCGCCTCCGCCTGCCCGCGCGAGCCCGAGGTCCGGCAGGTCTCGCGCGCCCCCGCGCTGTGGGGCGACCCGGCGGCGACGGCCGCGGTACGGGCCGCCCACACCGCCCTGTTCGGCGCGGCGCGGGTCGGCGTCCGGCCGCCGTCCCCGGCTTCGGAGGACTTCCCCCTCTACGGCGACGCGGGCGCCGCCCTGCACGGCGAGGAGGGGGTGCCGCTGGTCTACTGGATGACCGGCACCGCAGGGGCCGGGCAGTGGGCGGTCGCCGGGGGCCGCCTCCCGCCCAACCACTCGCCGCGCTTCGCGCCCGACGTGCGGGCCGCCCTGCCGCCGGCGATCGACGCCCTGACGGTCGCGGCCCTGGACCGGCTGGCCCCGCCGCCCGGCGGCTGAGCGGCCGGACGGGGCGGGGCCGGACGGGGGCGGGTCAGTCCGCCATCTCGTACGCGTCGGACAGCGCCTCCACCGTCTTCCAGACACGGCCCGAGCGGGCCGGGTCGACGACCGGGCGGCGCACCGCGCCCAGCGCCCACTCCTGCTGCTGCCCGGTGGCCGAGTCCTTGCCGTGCAGTTCGACGGCGTGCGCGGAGAAGTCCCGTACGAGCACCGCGAACAGCTCGTCGAGGACGTCCTCGTCCACCTCGGTCAGGCCCGCCTGCTCCAGGACCAGCTGGCCGTGGACGACGAGCGCGAAGAGCTGGCCGACCGCGAGCAGCAGATCGAGGTCCCGGCTCTGCTCCTCGTCGGGGGCGGCGGTGGCGACGAACGCGCAGAGGGCGTCGGCCTGTTCGCGGAAGCGGACGACGTTGGGCAGGTGGGCGTGGGCGTCGAACGCGGGCCGCCAGTCGTGGAAGCGCACGGAGCCCAGGCCGCGGGCCGGACCCTGCCGGAAGAGGAAGGCGTCGTCGGCCGGGTCCAGGCGGGTCGGTACGGGCTCGTACGCGACCGGGTCGAGGAGATGGCCGCGCAGGAACTTGAGGATCAGCGCCAGGTTGACGTGGACGGTGCCCTCCAGCTTCGGCAGGCCCCGGATCTCGACGGCCGCCTGCGCGAAGTAGTTGTCCTTCTCGAAGCCCTTGGCGGCGATGACGTCCCACAGGAGGTCGACGACCTTCTCGCCCTCGGTGGTCACCTTCATCTTCGTCATCGGGTTGAAGAGGAGGTAGCGGCGGTCGTCGGGGCCCGCCGAGCGGAAGTAGTCGACGGCCCGGTCGCTGAAGAGCTTCATGCCGACGAGCCGGACGTAGGCGTCGGTCAGTTCGCGCCGCACGTGCGGGAAGGCGGTGACGGGACGGCCGTAGAGGACCCGGTGGTGGGCGTGGGTGACGGCCTCGTACATCGCGTGCTCGCAGATGCCGATGGAGGCGGTGCACAGGTTGAACTTGCCGACGTTGACGGTGTTGAGGGCGGCGTCGAAGGCGGCGCGGCCGGTGTGCAGGACGTCCCCGGCGGCGACGGGGTACTCCTCCAGGCGGAACTCGCTGACGAACTTCGACGAGTCGACGACGTTCTTGACGAGGTGGTAGGCCGGGTGGCGGCTGTCGGCGGCGAAGAAGACGTAGCCGTCGGGGCCCTCGACGTCGGTGCGGCGGCCGAAGACGGAGACGAGCCCGGCGGCGTTGCCGTTGCCGATGTAGTACTTGGAGCCGGTGGCGCGGAACCCGCCGTCGCCGTCGGGGGTGAGGAGCATGTCGGTGGAGTAGATGTCGGCGCCGTGCGTCTTCTCGGACAGGCCGAAGGCGAACACCTCTCCCTGGTCGAGGAGTTCGGCGGCCCGGCGGCGGGCGGCGGCGTTGTCGCTCTGCCAGACGGGGCCCAGACCGAGGACGGTGACCTGCCAGACGTACCAGTAGTCGAGACCGTAGAAGCCGAGGATCTCGTTGAGGGCGGCGATCCGGGCGGTGTCCCAGCGCCGGTCCCCCTTGCCCTCCGACGCGGGGGTCAGGAAGGTCGCGAAGAGGCCCTCGGCGGCGGCGAAGGCGAGGAAGTCACCGAGCCAGGCGCGGGTGCGGTAGTCCTCGATCAGCCGCCGCTTGCCGCGCGCCTCGAACCAGTCGACGGTGGCGCGCAGCAGCCTGCGGGTCTCGGGGTCGAAGTGCGCGGGATCGTAGGTGCGCGGGTTGAACAGCGGCGATTCGGCCATGGTGTTCGTCTCTCGGTCCGGAGGGGCGGGGCGGGTGCTGCGAGTGGTACGAGGTCTGGGGGGGGCGGGGTTCCGGCGGCCGGTGCGGGGGCCGGGGTCTGGGGTCCGGGCGGCCTGTGCGGGGTACGGCCGGTGCCGGGGTACGGACAGGGCGGTTTCAGCGCGGGGCGGCGAGCCGGTGGAGGGTGGCGAGGACGTCGTCGAGCCAGGCGAGCGTCATCCGCTCGTACGCGATGCCGCCGCGCAGCACGACGTGCTGGAGTTCCCGTCCGGGGTCGAGGGGTCCCCCGGCGGTGCCGGGCGCGTCGGGGCCGGTGAAGTCCCGTTCCTCTCCGGCGAGGTAGTGGGCGAGCCGGTCGGCGTGCGTCCGCCGGTGCCGTTCCACCTCGTGGACCAGGGCGGCGGGGTCGTCGAAGGCCGCGCCCCGGATCTTCACGGCGAGGTCGTGCCGGAGGCTCTCGGGTTCGACGGGCTCGCGCAGCCAGCCGGTCAGGGCGGCGCGTCCGGGGGCGGCGACGGAGTACTCCTTCTTGTCCGGACGGCCCTGCTGGGGCACGTCCCTGACATCCACCCAGCCGTCGCCCTCCATGCGTTTGAGGACGCGGTAGATCTGCTGGTGACTGGCCGTCCAGAAGTAGCCGATGGAGCGCTCGAAGCGCCGGGCCAGTTCATAGCCGGACCCGGGCTTCTCCAGCAGGGACACCAGAATCGCGTGTTCGATCGCCACACCCCCATCCTTCTATGCAACTCGTTGCATAGGCAAGGGAGCGCGCCGGGGTGAGACACGGCTCACCCCGGCGCACGGGAGCGGCCCGGGGTGACCGGGGGCCGCTCCCGTAGGCTTCGCCCCGAGGACAGCGGTCGGGCGGAGCCGGGTGGGGGCGGGTCGATGACAACCGGTACGGAACGGACGGCGGACACGGCGGGACGGTGGGCCTCGGCCCTGGACTCGGTCGTGGTGTACGCGCGGGGCGCGCTCTGCCGCAGGCTGGCCCGGGGCGTCGTGCCGCCGGACGGCCGGGTACGGGTGACGGGCCTGCCCCGCACCCTCGACCACGGCTCGCTGCGGGCCCGGGTCCTGGGCTCCCCCGGCTCCCGGGTGACCGAGGCGCGGGTGGAGATCGGGGCGGAGCCCCGCGCCGCCGTCCCCGACGGACGGGACGCGCTGCGGCGCGAGGTCGAGCGGCTGCGGGACGAGGCGGAGGCCGCGCGGGCCCGCCGGGACCGGCAGCGGGCCCTGGTCGCGGAGGTCGGCGCCCTGCGTCCGGTGGCGCCGCCCCGCAGGCGCGACGAGCCCCAGCACCGCCGCGCCCCGGTCGACGCCTGGCTGGAGCTGGCCGGCTTCGTCGACGGGCGGCTGACCGGTCTCCACACCCGGCTGACCGCTCTCGACGAGGAACTGCTGCGCGCCGAGCACGCGCTGGAGCTGGCCGCGGACCGGCTGGACCGCGCCTCCACCGACGCGCCGTCCCGGCACGTGGACACCACCGTCCAGGCGCTCCTCACCGTCGTCGGGGCGGGTGCGGAGCCGGTGGAGATCGAGGTGGAGTACGGGGTGCCGGGTGCCGTCTGGGTGCCCGCGTACCGGCTGTCCCACCGTCAGGGCGAGGACACCGGCCGTCTGGTGCTGCGCGCCTCCGTCGCCCAGCGCACCGGCGAGGACTGGACCGGGGTGCGCGTCGCCCTGGCCACCGCCGACCTCCGGCGCCGCACCGATCTCCCGAAGCTCCGCTCGATCAGGATCGGACGGCGCCAGGAACCCCCCGCCGCGTCCGGCTGGCGCGAGCCGCCCACGGGGCTGGACGACCTGTTCACCGGGTACGACGCGGCGGGCCCCCGGCCCGGGACGTTCGGCCGGGCCGGGAGCGCCGTGTCCGGCGCCGCCGGTGTCGCGCCGTCCCCGCTCCCGGTCGCCGGGTTCCCGGTCCCGGGCGGTCCCGGATCCGCCCCCGAGGCCTTCGACGGCCAGGGGTACGGTGACCACGGGTACGGGAGCCAGGGTTATGGGGGCGACGCCTTCGCCGCCGAGCGGCACGCCCCGGCACCGGCCCGTACGCGCTCCCGCGCCGCCGTCCCCGGGAGCGCGGCCTTCGGCGCGGCGCCCGCCGCGTTCGCCGCCCCGCCGGCGGCGGCGGCTCCCGGCGCCCCCGCGCCCGGCGCGTCGCCGCCGTCCCCGGCGCCGGTCCCCGGACCGCCGCGCCCCGACGCCGCCGAACTCGACTACACGGCCCTCGTCCTGCGCGGTCCCGACGGGCCCGGCCACCACCGGGGGCGGCTGTTCCCCGATCTGTCGTCCGACGCGGTGGCGACCGAGTACCGGCGCCGTGCCGAGGCGGTGGCCTCCCTGCCGCTGCCCGCGCACGCCGTGCTCCCCCGCGAGTCGGCAGGCTCCTTCGACCAGCGCTTCGACGCCGCCGCCCGCGCCGACGTCCCCTCGGACGGCACCTGGCACACCGTCACCGTCATGGAACTCGCGGTCGGTCTGCGCACCGAACACCTCGCCGTGCCGTCCGTGGAACCGGTCGTGTACGCGACCCTGGTGCTCTCCAACGCCTCCGACCGGGCGCTCCTCGCGGGCCCGGTCGAGGTCACCGTCGACGGGGAGTTCCTGCGGACGGCGGCCCTGCCGACGCTCGCGCCGGGCGGCACGAGCCGGATGGGGCTGGGCCCGGCGGAGGGCGTGCGGGTCTCCCGGAACGCGCACCTGCGCGAGTCCACCTCGGGTCTGCGCAACCAGACCTCCGTACTGGACCACCGCGTCCGGGTGGAACTCGCCAACGGGCTCGCGCGGCCGGTGACCGTCGAGGTCCGCGAACGGGTGCCGGTCTCCTCCGACCCGGACGTCCGGATCGAGGAGCACGCCGACTGGTCGGCCCCCGGGGACGACGGTCCCGAACGGCACGCGCCCGGCACCCGCCTCTGGCGGGTCGAGCTGCCCGCCGGGGGCACCACGGCCCTCGACGGCCGATACGAGATCCGCATCCCGGCCGGCAGAGCCCTGGTCGGCGGCAACCGCAGGAGCTGAGACACCATGTCCACGGACGTCGAGACCGTCGCCGCCCCCGTCACCGCCGTCACCTGTCTGGAGGACCGCGCGCACGTCGAACGCGAGGCGCTCGTCGAGCTGGAGCCGGGCGTCCACCGGCTGCGCCTGGGCCCGGTCTCCGCACTCGCCGTCGACCGCACCCTGCACGCCGAGCCGCTCTCCGGGCCCCCGGCGACGGTGCTCGACGCCCGGATCGTCCGTACCTGGGCACCGCGCGGCCCCCGCCCGCCGGGCGCGGACGATTCCGCGCTGCGCCACCGCGAGCACGCCCTGGAGGAGGAGCGGACCGGCCTCGAACAGTCCCGGGACCGGCTGCGCACCCGGCTGGACCTGCTGGGCGGGCTCGCCGCCGATCTGCTGCGGGAGATCGGCGAGGGCGTCGGGCACGGGGAGGCCGAGGGTCCCCGCTGGGCCCGGGAGCTCGACCGGGTGGACGCCGGACGCGAGGAGTACGGCGAGCGGCTCCGTGCCGTGGACGCCCGGCTGACGGCCGTCGCCGCCGAACTGGCCGAGGTCCTGGAAGGCCGGGCGCTCGCCGAGGAGGAGCCCGCCGAACTGCTCGGGCACGTCGAGCTGACCGTGGAGGCCGCCTCGGCGGGGCCGGTCGGGCTGCGGCTGAGCCACCTCGTCCCGTGCGCGCTGTGGCGGCCCGCCTACCGTGCCGTCCTCGACGGGGACGCCGTGACGCTGGAGACGGACGCCGTGGTGTGGCAGCAGACCGGCGAGGACTGGTCCGGGGTGCGGCTCACGCTCTCCACGGCCCGGTCGGCGACGGCCGCCGAACCGCCCCGGCTCGACGAGGACCGGCTCGTCCTCAAGGACCGAACGGCGGCCGAGCGCCGCACGGTCGACGTGGAGCTGCGCGAGGAGGAGATCGGTGCGCTGGGTCCGGCCGCCGCGGTGGTCGGTCTTCCCGGGGTGGACGACGGCGGCGAGGTCCGTGTCCTGCCCGCCCCCGCGCCGGTGTCGGTGCGCTCGGACGGGCGGGCCCACCGGGTGCCGCTGTCGTCCTTCAGCACCCCCGTGAGCAGCGAGTACGCCTGTGCGCCCGAGCTGTCCCCGCTGGTCACCCGGGTGGTGCGGGGCGACAACCGGTCCGGTCACGCACTGCTCGCCGGTCCGGTGGACCTGGTCAGGGGCGGCGGTTTCGTGGGCCGGGGCACGCTGGAGTTCACCGCGCCCGGCGCGCCGGTGGAGCTGGCCTTCGGCGGGGACGACGACCACCGGGTGGTCCGTACGACGGAGGAGAGCCGGGACACCACGGGGCTCACCCAGCGGACGGTGGTCACGCGCACGGTCCGGCTGCACCTGTCCCGGTTCTCCGCTCCCGGGGAGGGCGGGGAGCGGACGGTGGTGGTGCGCGAGCGCGTTCCGGTGTCCGAGGTGTCGGCGGTGGAGGTGCGGCTGCGCGAGGAGGCGTGTTCGCCGGTGCCCGACGCGGTGGACGCCGAGGGCGTCGTCCGCTGGGACGTCGCTCTCGCGCCGGGGGCCCGCCGGGCGGTCACGCTGGTGTACGAGCTGTCGGCGAGTTCCCGGGTCGCCGGACTCTGACGCGTTCCCGGTCCGTCCCGTACGAGGGGGGGCGGGCCGGTCCCGGTGCCGGTGCCCCGCGTGTTCACCGCGCTGCGCGGCCCGCCGTGCGCGACCATACGGACGCGCCGCGTCGCGTGCACGGCACCGGAAGTGGGGGGGACGTCGGGGTGCGCGGCCGGCATTCGGAGACACCGCGACAGGAAGGACCGACGTGTCCGAGAGCGAGAACCCGGCGATCCCCTCCCCCACCCCCACCGACGCCCCGCCGATGAGCAACCGGGACTGGTGGCCGAACCAGCTGGATCTGCAGGTGCTGCACCAGCACGCGCGGCGGTCCGGTCCGATGGACGAGGACTTCGACTACGCGAAGGAGTTCGCGGGCCTGGACGTCGAGGCGCTGAAGCGTGACGTCTTCGAGGTGATGACGGCGTCGCAGGACTGGTGGCCCGCCGACTACGGCCACTACGGGCCGCTGTTCATCCGGATGAGCTGGCACTCGGCGGGGACGTACCGCATCGAGGACGGCCGGGGCGGCGGCGGTTCCGGCGCCCAGCGCTTCGCCCCGCTCAACAGCTGGCCCGACAACGCCAGCCTCGACAAGGCCCGGCGGCTGCTGTGGCCGGTGAAGCAGAAGTACGGCCGGAAGATCTCCTGGGCGGACCTCCTGGTCTTCGCGGGGAACTGCGCCCTGGAGTCGATGGGCTTCGAGACCCTCGGGTTCAGCTTCGGCCGGGAGGACGTCTGGGAGCCGCAGGAGGTCTTCTGGGGTCCCGAGGACACCTGGCTGGGTGACGAGCGCTACCGCGGCGACCGGGAGCTGACCGGCCCGCTCGGGGCCGTGCAGATGGGCCTGATCTACGTCAATCCTGAGGGGCCCAACGGCGATCCGGACCCCCTCGCCGCGGCCCGGGACATCCGCGAGACGTTCCGGCGGATGGCGATGGACGACGAGGAGACGGCCGCGCTGATCATCGGCGGGCACACGTTCGGCAAGTGTCACGGCGCCGTCGACCCCTCGTGCGTCGGTCCCGAGCCGGAGGCCGCGCCCCTGGAGCAGCAGGGACTCGGCTGGCGGAACACCTGTGGCAGGGGGGTCGGCGCCGATGCCCTCACCAGCGGTCTCGAAGGTGCCTGGACCACGGCGCCGACCACGTGGGACAACGGCTACCTCGACCATCTGTTCGGCTATGAGTGGGAGCTGACGACGAGTCCGGCCGGGGCCCGTCAGTGGAAGCCGACGGACCCGGCGGCGGGCGACACGGTCCCCGACGCGCACGACCCGTCGAAGCGGCACGCCCCCATGATGCTGACGACGGACCTCTCGATGAAGCTGGACCCGGTCTACGCCCCGATCGCCCGGTCCTTCCACGAGGACCCGGAGCGGCTCGCGGAGGTCTTCGGCCGCGCCTGGTACAAGCTGCTGCACCGTGACATGGGGCCGGTCTCGCGCTGTCTGGGTCCCTGGGTCCCCGGGCCGCAGCTGTGGCAGGACCCGGTCCCGGAGGTGGATCACCCGCTGGTCGAGGAGGTGGACGTCACCGCTCTGAAGGGCGAGATCCTCGCCTCGGGCCTGGCCCTGTCGCAGTTGGTCAGCACCGCCTGGGCGGCCGCGTCGAGCTTCCGCGGCACCGACCGGCGGGGCGGTGCCAACGGGGCCCGCATCCGGCTCGCGCCGCAGAAGGACTGGGAGGTCAACGCCCGGCCCGAGGTGGCACGGACGGTGGAGACGCTCGACCGGATCCGGCGGGAGTTCGACGGGGGCCGCTCCGACGGCGTGCGGATCTCGCTGGCGGACCTGATCGTCCTCGGCGGCTGCGCGGCGGTCGAGCAGGCCGCGCGGAACGCCGGGCACGAGGTCGCCGTGCCGTTCGCGCCGGGCCGTACGGACGCGGCGCAGGAGCAGACCGACGTGGCGTCGTTCGCCGTGCTCGAACCCCGGGCGGACGGCTTCCGCAACTACCTCGGGACGGGCGAGAAGCTGTCGCCGGAGACCCTGCTCCTCGACCGTGCGAACCTGCTGACGCTGACCGCGCCGGAGATGACGGTGCTGGTCGGCGGGATGCGCGCCCTCGACACCGGTTTCGCGGGCTCCCGGCACGGGGTGTTCACCGACCGGCCGGAGTCGCTGACGACGGACTTCTTCGTGAACCTGCTGGACATGGGCACGGAGTGGAGGCCGTCGGTCATGGACGAGAACGTGTACGAGGGCAGCGACCGGGCCACGGGCGAGGTCCGGTGGACGGCGACCGCCGTCGATCTCGTCTTCGGCTCGCACGCGGAGCTCCGGGCGCTGTCCGAGGTCTACGCGTCCCGGGACGCGGGCGGGAAGTTCGTGCGGGACTTCGTGTCGGCGTGGGACAAGGTCATGAACCTGGACCGGTTCGACCTCGGCTGAGACGGCCGACCGCGCCGCCCGGCCGGACGGGCCGGGCGGTGGGGCCGGTTGACGGGCCCGGTCGGTGGGGCCGGTCGGTCAGGTGGTGACGGGTCCGCGCTCCCGGGGGATCTTCTCGCCCGCTTCGACGGCGACCGGGAGGCGGTTCTCCGTCGGGGGCAGCGGGCAGGTCGCGTAGTCGGTGTACGCGCAGGGCAGGTTGCCCGCGCGGTTGAAGTCGAGGAGCACGGTGCCGTCGGGTGCCGGGGCGGCGACCCGCAGGCTGCGGTTGGCGGCGTAGGTGGTGACGCCCGAGGTGCGGTCGGTGAAGAGGACGGTGAAGCCGCCGGGCGTGTAGCCGTTGAAGGCGGTGAGGCTCAGGTCCTGTCCGTCGAGCCGGAAGTCGATCCGGCCGGGCGCGTCGTACACGTGCCGCAGGCCCTCGACGCTGGCGCCGACGGTGGTGGGCCTGGGCTCGTCGAAGGGCACGTACCGGCCGGTGACCGCCCAGCGCGGGTGGGGCGCGTAGGCGGGTGTCCCTGTGAAGGCGACCCGCAGCGGGTGGGCGGGGTGGCGTGGCCGGACGACGTCGTGGCCGCCGCGCCGGGCGACCTCGATGACGACGTCCCCCCAGACGGCGTCGACCCCGCCGCGCTCGGGGATGTCCCCGAAGGCGTACCGGCCCTTGACGGTGGTCCCGTCGATGACGAGTTCCTCGTCGTCGGCGAGTTCGACGACGACTCCCTCCGGTCCGGTGGTCCAGGTTCCGGGGGTGTCGGTGATGCTCTGCGGCTCGTCGGTGAGCCAGTGCAGGCCGGTGATGGCGAGGAAGCCGTGCGCGGCGGAGAGCCGGGCCTCCTTGTCGCGGTGCCATGCCTCCCACTCCGCGACGAAGTCCTCGGGGACGCCGTCGGCGGTGCCGGGGCGGGCGGGCGCGGTGCGGGAGTCGGGGTCGTTCCCGAGACTCATGGGTCCTCCAGGTGGGACGGGCGCGGGCGGGGTTCGCTGCACCGGGAGGCGCTCGTGCCGACGGCGACGGGCCCGGGAGGGCACGCCGGAGGACGGCGTCGAGGGTGACGGGGGGCGCGGTGGTCGCGCGTGCGACGGCCGGCTGCCGGGACGAGTGCCTCGGTGTCAGCCGGAACAGGACGTGGTCGTGACGCGCACGTAGTCCACGTGTCGGCGCATCACGAGCAGGGTCATGGGGCCAGCAAAGCACACCACCCGTGCCCCGGGCCAGTGATCGTCGGTTCTCGATCACTGGTCCGGGGCGGGGGGCCGTGGTGGCGCGGCCGTGGCCGACGGCCAGGGCCCGGGTGCGTGGCAGGGATGGCAGGGGACGCGTGGTCGTGCGCGTGGCGGTCGGGTGTCCCCTGATCAGGGCCCGGGGGTTCAGCGGCCCTGGAGCGCCTTCACGTTGTCGCCGAAGGTCCAGCCCTTGGAGCCGTCCCAGTTGGCGGACCAGGTCATCAGGCCCTTGAGGGCGCCGTTGTAGCGGTTCCAGGCCTGGGAGACCAGGGAGGGCGACATGTAGCCGCCGCCCGCGCCGGGCTGGGCGGGCAGACCGGGGACCTGCTTGTCGTACGGGACGCGGATGGTGGTGCCCTGGATGACCAGGCCCCGGTTGAGGCAGTCGGTCTGGGCGGCGAACCCGGCGACGGTCCCGGCGGAGTAGGAGTCGCCGGAACAGCCGTACATGCTGCCGTTGTAGTACTGCATGTTGAGCCACCACAGGCGTCCGTTGTCGGCGTACTTCTTGATGATCGGGAGGTACGCGCCCCAGATCGAGCCGTAGACGACGCTGCCGCCGGTGACGTAGGCCGTCTCGGGCGCCATGGTCAGTCCGAAGCCCGCGGGCATCCGGGCGAGGACGCCGTCGATGATGTGGATCAGGTTGGCCTGGGAGGTGGAGAGGGTGTTGATGTTGCCGCTGCCGACGAGTCCGGTCTCGATGTCGATGTCGATGCCGTCGAAGTTGTAGGTCTGGAGGATCGGCACGACGGTGGCGATGAACTTGTCCGCGACGGCGCGGGAGCTGAGGTCGATGCCCGCGGTGGCGCCGCCGATCGACAGGAGCAGGGTGGCGCCCGCCGCCTTGGCGCGGCACATCTCGGCCGGGGTGGAGACCCGGACGGTGTTGTCCATGCCGTCCTGCCAGAGCACCGTGCCGTCCGAACGGATCACGGGGAAGGCGGCGTTGATGACGTTGTACCCGTGGGCGGCGAAGCGGGGGTCGTCGATGGGGGCCCAGCCGAAGGGCGGGTGGACGCCGTTGGCGGAGCCGTCCCAGTTCTCCCAGTAGCCCTGGAGCACCTTCCCGGTGGGGCGGGACTTGAGGGCGCAGGTGTCGCCGGGGGCGGCGGCGGACGTGGTGCCGGGGGCGGCGGCCGGTCCCGGGGTGGTGGCCTGGGCGGTGGGGGCGGCGAGGGCCGCGGCCGCGAGCAGGGTGGCGATTCCCGCTCCGAGGGCGCGGGCGATCCGTGGGCGTGGCATGCGTGCTCCTGGGGACGTCGTGGGGGATGGTCCTGGGCATGGCGCGCGTTCGACCAGACCGTAGGTTGGTCCAGACCTTTCGTCAACCACCCCGGTGAACCCCGCTCCCGGTGGCACGCGGCGGGCGGGAAACAGGAAAGGCGAGAAGTCCAAGGACTCCTCGCCACTCTCAAGATATAGCGCACGGGGGGCCTTGCCGCAAGGCCCAGGTCGTGGTCCACAATCTCCGGGCGAAGCCGTGGACGGCGCAATGCGACGACGTACGGATCACCCGCCCCCACGGAACACCGGAATTATCGAACGGGGCTTTTCTCATGATCGACGTGATCATCGCCGGGGCCGGTCCGACCGGCCTGATGCTCGCCGGAGAACTGCGGCTGCACGGCGTGGACGTGCTGGTTCTCGACAAGGAGACGGAGCCGACCCTCCAGTCGAGGGCGCAGGGGCTGCATGTGCGCAGTATCGAAGTGATGGAACAGCGCGGGCTGCTCGGACGTTTTCTCGCGGAGGGCCGGGAAATCCGGTCCGGTGGTTTCTTCGCGGGTCTCAGCACTTCCTGGCCCGAACACCTCGACACCGCGCATTCCTATGTCCTGGCCATTCCGCAGGCCGTCACCGAGCGGCTGCTCGCCGAGCACGCCGTGGAGGCGGGCGCCGAGATCCGGCGCGGCCGTGAACTGGTGGGACTGGAGCAGGACGCCGAGGGGGTGACGGTGGAGCTGGCGGACGGCGCCCGGCTGCGCGCCCGCCATCTGGTCGGCTGCGACGGCGGTCGCAGCACCGTGCGCGCTCTCCTCGGCGTCGGCTTCCCCGGCGAACCCTCACGGGTCGAGACGCTGCTGGGCGAGATGGCGCTGGACGTCTCCCCGGAGGAACTCGCCGCCGTGACGGCCGAGGTCCGCAGGACCCAGCTGCGGTTCGGCGCGATGCCGCTGGGCGACGGTCTGTACCGGGTCATCGTGCCCGCCGAGGGGGTGGCGGAGGACCGCACCGCCACTCCCGGAATCGACGAGTTCCGGACCCAGCTGCGGAAGTTCGCGGGCACCGACCTCGGCGCGCACGCACCGCGCTGGCTCTCCCGCTTCGGCGACGCCACCCGGCTCGCCGACCGCTACCGGAGCGGCCGGGTCCTCCTCGCGGGCGACGCGGCGCACATCCATCCCCCGACCGGTGGACAGGGGCTCAACCTCGGGGTCCAGGACGCCTTCAACCTGGGCTGGAAGCTGGCCGCCGAGGTGGCGGGCTGGGCCCCCGAGGGGCTGCTCGACAGCTACCACGCGGAGCGGCACCCGGTCGCCGCCGACGTCCTCGACAACACCCGGGCGCAGATCCAGCTGATGTCGACGGAGCCCGGTCCGCGGGCCGTGCGCCGCCTGCTGGCCGAACTGGTGCGCTTCGAGGAGGTGGACCGGTATCTGATCGAGAAGATCACCGGCGTCGCGGTCCGCTACGACTTCGGCGGGGGCCATGACCTGCTCGGCAGGCGCCTGCGTGACCTGCGGCTCGAGGACGGCCACCTGTACGGGCTGACGCACGCCGGGCGGGGTCTGCTCCTGGACCGGACCGGGCTGCTGTCCGTCGCGGGCTGGGAGGACCGGGTCGACCACGTCGTGGACGATCTCGGCGAGGGCGAAGAGCTGGACGCGCGGGCGGTGCTGCTGCGCCCGGACGGCCATGTGGCGTGGGTCGGCGAGGACCAGCGGGACCTGACCGGGCACCTGCCGAAGTGGTTCGGCGCGGAACGGCGTTGACGCCCGGCGTTGACGCCCTGCGGCCCCTGGGGCCGCTCCTCCCTCTCGGGGCAGTACGCCGGAGGGGGGGGGGGGGGGGGGGGGGGGGCCCCCCCCCCCCGGGGGGGGGGGGGCCCCCCGGGGGGGGGGGCGGGGGGGGGGTTGGGGGGGCCCGGGGGGGGGGGGGGGGGGGGGGGCCGTGCGGGCCGGGGGGCTGCCGGCCGGGGCCGTCCTCGTACGGGGACGGC